>NZ_BNDT01000002.1 GCF_014905395.1 Lactococcus taiwanensis | reverse complement strand
TCAGTTTTCAATGGTCTAGCTCGCTTCAAGACCCTCGTCTCTCGCGACAACTATTATATTCTATCAAACCTAACTCCCCTTGTCAAGAATAAACTGTGTCTTTTCCCCTTTTTTATTCAGCAACCCTCTCAAAACCCTCTGTTGTCACGTTTGTTAATTTGATTTTAAATATAAAGTTTAAATTTTTGTGGTACATTTTTTTACTTGAAAATATCAATGAGTAAATTGTAAAAATACAAAGGAACCATGTGGGAGCATTAAAAAAACACCATAATATGGTGTTTTTTTCAACTTATTTTACTTTAGCAGTTGTTGCAATAATTTCTACAGCTTTTTTCATTGCGATATCATGTTTAAGCATATCAACTGGGAGAAGTTTTTCAACTTGTTCAACAGGCATGTTGTATTGACCAGCAAGGTCTTCAATTTCTGCTTTCACTTCCTCATCTGAAGTTGTGAAGTTTTCAGCAGCAGCGATTGCTTCAACAACAAGGTTTGTACGAACACGTTTGTCAGCATCTGCTTCGTATTGTTTATGAAGGTCGTCTTCAGTTGTTCCAGTGATTTGGAAGTACATTTCTGGAGAAATCCCTTGTTGTTGCATCCCGCCAAGGAATTCGTTCATTGCACGGTGTACTTCTTCATGAATCATTTCTTCTGGAATTTCTTTGATTTCTGCGTTCGCTACAGCTGCTTCAATCGCTGCTGTTTCAACTGCATCATCATAAGCTTCTGCTTTTGATTCTTCCAATTCCTTACGGAATTTAGCTTTCAGTTCATCCAAAGTTTCAACTTCTTCATCGATGTCTTTAGCGAGTTCATCGTCAAGTTCTGGCAATTCTTTCGCTTTAACTTCGTTAACTTTAGTAGCAAAAATAGCTTCTTTACCTGCAAGGTCTTCAGCTTGGTAGTTTTCTGGGAAAGTCACTTTAACTTCTACTTCATCACCAGCTTTTGTGCCAACAAGTTGTTCTTCAAAACCAGGGATAAATTGACCTGAACCGAGCTCAAGACTGTGGTTAGAGCCTTTTCCTCCCTCAAATTCAACGCCATCGATTGAACCAACAAAGTCAATAACAACTGTATCACCATTTTCCGCAGCACTTTCTTTTACCACGAGTTCGGCCAAATTATTTTGAGCGTTAGTCAAACGAGTTTCTACTTCTTCGTCTGAAACTTCTTTAGATGCTTCTACTTCGACTGTAAGGTCTTTGTAGTCACCAAGTGTTACTGTTGGTTTTACCACAACTTCCGCTGTTAATTCCCAATCTGAACCTTTTTCCATTTTTGCGACATCAACTTTTGGTTGAGCGACAGGTTCAATACCAGCTTCTTTAACTGCAGCATCATAAGCAGTTGGAAGAACAGCATTTAAAGCTTCTTCATAAAGGGCTTCTTCACCGTACATTTTATTGAACATTTGACGATTGATTTTACCTTTACGGAAACCAGGGACACTAATGTTTGCTTTTACTTTATTAAAGGCTTTGTCAAGCCCAGTTTTGATTGTTTCTTGATCGATTGAAAATGAGAGTGTACCTTTAGTATCACTAGTTTTTTCGAAACTTACAGTCATTTTTTTCTCCTTATTTTGAGCATGTGCTCATAAATTCATACCTTTCAAGATTAGCATAAAAAACGCTATATTTCAAGCATTACTTGCTTTTAACCGCCTAAAAATACCCATTTTATCTAATTTTTTTAAAAAAAAAAGCACTGGAAAAGCCAGTGCTTCTTATTAAACATTATGAGGGGTTCAGTTTATTAATGACCCCTCTCCAAAGATCATGGTTAAAAATATTGGATGGGTTCCCTCCACCAAGAAAACCGTAACCAACCATAAGTCCTAGAATTGCTGCTACAACCAATAAAATCACGACAAGGATAATTAAAGATACTCTCAATCCTAAAAATTTTACGGCCTTTTTAAACATTAAGCATCTTCTCCATCTTCGTCATGCACACGCTCGATTGTTGCTCCTAGTGCACTAAGTTTTTCATGAAATTTATAGTAACCGCGGTCCAAATGGCTGAGTTTTCTCACTGTCGTTTGTCCTTTTGCAACAAGTCCAAGTAAAATCAGAGCAGCACTTGCACGCAAATCTGTTGATTTCACAGCGGCACCTTGTAGATTTGAATTCCCTTGAATTAGCGCAGTATTACGCGTGATATCAACTTCAAGCCCCATCCGGCGCATTTCTTCTAAATGTTGGAAACGGTTTTCAAATACGGTTTCCACCATTACCGACTCACCCTTTGCTACTGCTTGAGCTGCAGTCATTTGTGATTGCATATCTGTTGGAAAGCCTGGATGTGGTAATGTTTTTACGCTAGTTGGTTTGAGTTGATCAGGTCCGATGACACGTAAGCCTCTTTCCTCTACGACGAAACTCACGCCCATCTCACTAAGTTTTGAGATTAAGGGACGATTATGCTCAGCTATAGCATCCTTAATTAATACATTCCCTTGAGTCATAGCTGCTGCTACCATAAAAGTTCCTGCTTCAATACGGTCTTGAACCACGGCGTGGTGTGCACCGTGCATCTTATCCACCCCTTTGATAATCACTGTATCTGTGCCGGCACCTTTAACATTTGCTCCCATTTTATTGAGCAAATTGGCTAAGTCTACTATTTCGGGTTCACGCGCAGCATTTTCAAGGGTTGTAGTGCCTTCAGCTAAGGTGGCCGCTAAGATTAGATTTTGAGTCGCACCTACCGAAGGGAAGTCCAAATAAATGTGAGCACCTTTTAATTTATCCGCTTTAGCTTCAATGTAGCCTGCGTTTTGCGTAATTACTGCACCCATTTGTTCAAAACCGCGCAAATGCAAGTCTATTGGACGAGAACCAATTGAGCATCCTCCTGGCATTGAAACCCGTGCCTGACCATTGCGCGCTAGAATTGGACCCATAACAACAATTGAAGCTCTCATTTTACTTACATATTCATAAGGTGCTGTCGTTTTGATTTCAGCACCCGCTTTTGCAATGATTTGCTTTTCTTCTTGGTCAAAAGTGATATCTACGCCAAGATGATCAACCAAGTTGTTCATCATGAACACATCACTTAAAATAGGGACATTGCGTAAAGCTACTTCGCCTTCACTTGCAAGGAGTGTGGCAGCAAGCAGTGGCAAGACCGCGTTTTTTGCGCCTTCGATTTCAACTTCACCTTGCAGTTTAGTATGTCCACCTTTTACGATAATTTTATCCATTTATTTATTTCCTATTTCTTTTTGTATTTCTAAATTATAGCACAAATGCTTGGGCTGGTTTTCAAAAAGTTTTCGGTTTAATTAATTTCTGATGTATTTTTGAATTTCGGAAATTAGTTTTGCAGGAGCCGTGAAAACCTTTTCCCGACAGTTAAGCTGGGGCATTTCACCAGCAAGTGTCATTGTAACATAACCGATTCTATCAGCGATGATACTTCCTGCGGCATAATCCCAAGGTTGTAAATTGCTAAAATAAGCCACAATTTTTCCGTCTAAAAGCTGTCCATAGCTAATCCCAGCACTTCCAATAATTCTTACCCCTAGTGTATGTTGGCTCAGATCAAGTAGCCCACTATAGTTGGTACGGTACATATAGCTATTTACACCAAGCAAACTGTGTGCTAGCGATGCTTCCTTCATTACTAACTCCCTTTGATTGCAAAAAGCTTTATGACTATCACACCAGTATAATTTATCTTGCATTACATCAAGAATCAAGCCGAATTTCCCGACTCCAAATTCATAATAAGCCACCATAATGGCAAAATTATCCTTTTGGACAATGAAATTTGTTGTCCCGTCAATCGGATCAATCACCCAAAGGTGAGGTGTTTTATCGTCATAGCTCTGTTTTTCTTGGTCTTCCTCGGCTAAAATTGCATCATTTGGAAAGTGGTGGTGAATTTTCTGAACAAGTTGTTCTTGAACTTCTTGGTCAAAATTAGTCACTAAATCATCATATCTCGTTTTCTCGGTAATTTCGAGGGGTGCTGTGATATTCTCTTTTAGAAAGTTTCCTGAATCACGCACCCAGTCTTTCGCTAATTCAAGCCTGGTCAGCACTGACAAATTTTTTTCCACTCGCCGTAACCTCCTTGACCGCACGGTACAGTGAGTAACCACTGCTCGCTTCAAATTCACGGCCCAGCTGCTTTTCTTGCATTTTGGAAGGAACAATTTTTTTAAATTGTGCATAAGCGTTCAAAAATGCTTCTTTTTCAACTTTACTTTCATAATATTTTTCCACTTGATTGAAAAAAGAGAGCACTTCTGTCATCTCAGCAGTACTCCAACTTAAATCAAGAGGGTAAGTATAATTTTCTTTCATTCTCTCTATCTTTCATAGAATTATCAATAGATAACTTAGAGCGTGAGGCAAAATAATTACTGACAGCCTGGTCAGTAATTATTTAAGGGGCTATTCCATTGTGCTCAACATTTCAACACGACGATATTCACGTGGCAGAAAAGCTCGGATTTCATCTTCATTAAATCCGATCTGCAAATGTTTTGTGTCTGTAATAATGGGACGACGTAGTAAGTTAGGAAACTCTGTCACAAGATCTAAAAGTTCATTAATTGTGAGGTTATCCACATCGACTGCCAACTTTTGGAAGACTTTTGACCGTGTTGAGATGATGTCTTCAGTTCCATTTTCAGTTTTCGTCAAAATTTGACGTAAGTCGTCAACTGTCATGGGTTGGGTCAAGATATTATGTTCCACAAAGGGAACCTTATGGCTTTGGAGCCAAGCGCGCGCTTTACGACAACTTGTACATGAAGGCGACAAATATAAATCAATCACAGTCTTACTTCCTCTTCTTATCAATTTATCAGCAAAACATTTCATTGATTGCCATCATCTGACAATACTTATTTTACGTCTGACAGTATTATACCAAAATTAATCTAGCAAAAAAAGCCGTCAGTGACATCCTGCATTTTTTGGATGACAAAAATTACTCATTCATGTCCTCAAATGTTTCTTGTAGGGTTTCAAAGTCCAATATTTCAAGCTGATATTCTGCCATTTGTTTCATTCGTTCGACCATATACTTGAGCTTGGTTTCATTTTCTTCATCATAAAAAACAAGTGCCCCTTCAGTATTCTCCAGTAGAAAATCATTGTACTGACGGAACTGGCTGGGATTCTCGTAAGTCTGATAAGCGTATTTTACAAAATCCACCTCTTTAAAATGAGCGAGTTTTACTTGATTATTTTCATTCCAATTTTGCCCATGTGTTTCAAAAGAAAAAATCGTACCAATTTGAAAATTATAATCTTTTTGTAATTCTTTGGCTACATCTAATGCCCAATATTCAAAGCCAAGATTACCTGTAAAAATCAGCCAATTTAAACCTTCTTCCAAATAGCGAATAAGCCTATTTTTTACGGCTTTTTTAATGATTGACACTTTGATATCTTTTTCATTAAAAATCCCTAAATCAAAACTTGTATAACCCATGATGAGCAGTGAATTCATAAATATTTTCCCCTTGTCAAAAATATGCTATAATGACATTATATAACTAACTGAAAAGTTTATAAAGGTGCAACAAAAAAATGGTCAATTATCCTAATGGTAGGTCACGGCCTTATCAGCACGCCCCAAAGAAAGAAAAATCACTGACAGAGCTGTCAGTAACCAAAAAGCGGGCGGATAAGCTGAAAAGTTCCGTTGCTTTTGGAAAACGTGGGATGAATTTTGAAGCAGAAATTAATGCGACAAATGAATACTACCTTTCTCATGGCATGGCTGTTATCCACAAAAAACCTACCCCTATTCAAATTGTAAAGGTCGATTATCCACGACGGAGTCGGGCTAAAATTACCGAAGCTTACTTCCGACAAGCTTCAACTACCGACTATTCTGGTGTTTACAAGGGACGTTACATTGACTTTGAAGCAAAGGAAACCCATCAAAAAACGGTATTTCCTTTGAAAAATTTTCATGAGCATCAGATTGTTCATATGAGTAACGTTCTTGCGCAGGCAGGAATTGCTTTTGTTTTATTACATTTTGCTACTCTTGATGAAACTTATCTTCTGCCTTCTTCCTATTTGATTAAATTTTATCGAGAAAAGCAAGGCTTAAAATCGATTCCGATTGATTATATTCGGGAAAAAGGTTATAAAATTGAAACCCATCAAATCCCTAGAATTCCATACCTAGAGATTGTGAATAAACTTTGTGAGGTAAATTAAAATTTCTAAGAAACAAAAGAAACACGACCATAAGCAGCGTAAGAAACATAGTAAAAGTAAGACAAGATGGTGGACAGCCCTCAAATTTTTTTTAATCGTCTTCTTTTCAGCTATTATCCTTGGGCTTGCAGCTGGCGGGGCTGTGTTTGTCTACTATGCTAAAGATGCCCCAAAACTTGATCTCAACCAATTAGAATCCATGCCTTCACCAAAAGTATATTCTACAGATGAAAAATTGGTTGCCACCTTGGGTTCTGAACAACGTAATTTGGTTCAAACAGATAATATACCCGTGATGTTAGTTAATGCGGTAACTTCTATAGAAGACCACCGCTTCTTCAATACACGTGGTATTGACCCCATCCGGATTGCAGGAGCATTTGTTAATAACGTTAAAGGTGGCTCACTCAATGGGGGATCCACGCTTGACATGCAGCTGATCAAGCTTTCTTTTTTCTCTACCGAGAAATCAGACCAGACCTTGAGTGTAAAAATTCAAGAGGCTTGGATGGCTTTGAAACTGGATCAAAAGTGGACAAAAGAGCAAATTTTTACGGCTTATGTCAACAAAGTCAACATGGCAAATGGTTATTATGGAATGGGCACAGCAGCCGAAGCTTACTATGGTAAAAGCCTAACTGATCTTTCAATTGCTCAATTGGCACTGCTGGCAGGAATGCCTCAAGCCCCTTCAACATATAACCCTTATACTAATCCTACTGCAGCCAAATATCGGCGAGATTTAGTCATCAACGCTATGTATCGTTATGACAAAATTACGGCAAGTGAGCGCAAAACTGCGTTAGCAACACCAATAGATGATGGGCTTCAACCTTTACAACCTAGTGCCACTATTCCAAGTTATGCTGATAATTTTCTCAAGCAGGCCATTGCCCAAGCTAAAACCCTTGCTGGTGATGACATCTTGACCAAAGGGGTCAAAATTTATACGACCTTAGATACCAATGCTCAGCAAAATCTTTATAATATCGTCAATACGAATGATAGCGTGGCATTCCCTGATGACAACCTCCAGGTGGCTTCAACAGTTATCAATGTCCAAACGGGAGCTGTTGTCGCAGAAATAGGAGGACGTAAACAGCCTACTGATGTCACCTTTGGATTGAATCAAGCTGTCCAAACAGATCGTGACTGGGGTTCCACAATGAAACCTATCGTGGATTATGGTCCAGCCTTTGAAAACAACGTCTATACTTCAACAAATGACATTGTCACCGACGCCGCAACGACTTATCCTGATGGTACGGCGCTAAAGAACTGGGACAGTAATTATATGGGAGCGATGACCGTAAAAAATGCGCTCGCCCTCTCCCGGAATATTCCAGCAGTAAAAACTTTGATTAATGTTGGTTTAGATAAATCCAGTAAATTCGTCAATGGTTTAGGAATTAATCTTGGTAATATGCAATATTCCAATGCGATTTCAAGCTATGCGACTGTACCTACGGACGAAAAAGACACAGGGAATAAATATGGTGCCAGCGCTGAAAAAATGGCTGCTGCTTATGCTGCATTTTCTAGTGGTGGAATTTACACCAAACCCTATTACGTGACTAAAGTAGTCTTCCCTGATGGACGGACGGTAGAATACAAACCCGAACGTTCACGTGCAATGGAAGCCTCCACTGCTTACATCATGACGGATATTCTTCAAAGTGTCCTTACACTTCCACTCTCACAATCTGTTGGTTCTTATGCAGCTGTACCAGGACTTCCTGCCGCTGGTAAAACAGGAACCTCTAATTATACAGATGATGAATTGGCTCAAATCAAAGAAAAATATGGCGCACTCTCTGGAATGATCTCTCCTGATGAAAACTTTGTTGGCTACACGCCACAATATTCAATGTCTGTATGGACGGGATATTCGAATCGGATGACTCCAATCTATGGCACCAGCACACAGATCGCCACTAAAGTATTCTCGGCTATGATGTCAAAATTCTATCCTGATCCTTCTAGTGTTACACCTTGGACAATGCCAGATGATGTCGCTCAACAAGGCACTGCCTTAGTCAAGACAGATGCTTCAGGAACAAGTGAGAGTGCTTCAAGCTCTAACTAAAAATTCAGCACATGAAAATTGAAAAAATAATTAATCCAATTGCTCAGGAAAATACTTACCTCCTGAGCAATTCTTCTTTTAAACTCATTATCGATCCAGGAAGTGACCTTTCGGCACTGATGGAGCACATTAACCTTACTGACAGCCCGGTCAGTGGAATTTTACTGACCCATGCCCATTTTGATCACATCATGGGCTTAGAAGCACTCAAAAATGCTTTTCCAGCGGCTCCTATCTTTCTTCATGAGGCCGAAAAAGATTGGCCTAAAGATCCTTATTTCAACGCTTCAGCACTCCTCCTTGGACGCGAGGTGACAGCTCCCAAAGCTGATCATTTTTATAAATTTAATACTTCCTATGAGCTATCGGACTTTAAGTTCCGCATTTTAGAAACACCGGGACATTCAATAGGAGGAGTAAGTTTAGTTTTTGATGAGGAGGGGCTTGTTTTTACCGGGGATGCTTTATTTAAAAATGCAATCGGACGCTGGGACTTACCAACTGGCAATCACGCTCAACTGATTGATGCAATAGACAAACAGCTTTTTACCTTGCCAGAGCATTATATCGTCTTACCTGGACATGGCCCTCAGACCACGATTGGTACAGAAAAAACTTTTAATCCCTTTTTCAAATAAAAAAGTTACTGACCGCATAGTCAGTAACTTTTTTCATTTATCGTGCCTTTGGTCAAAAGAGAAGGGGCTTAGACTTGAATGGTTTGGCCAGGGTGAATCATTTGGTTAAGACTAAAACCATTAATGGCTGCCAACTGGTCCGCAGTCATTCCATGCGCCGTAGCTATCGAGTAAAGGCTATCGCCGTTTTGGATAGTATATGAAGAGGTACTTACAGTACTTGTGGCAGTCGTGCTACTTGTACTTGAAATTTGTAAACTTTGTCCGACTTGTAGCATTGAATTCACATCGCTGATTCCATTTATTGCCATCAGTGCCGAAACAGAAAGGCCATTTTGTTCGGCGATTGAGTAAAGACTATCGCCAGATTGGACAGTATAATTTCCTGTTTGAGCACTTGATGTTGAAGTGGATGTCACACGAGTGGCACTCGCTGTACTGGCTGTTCCACTCACCTGTAAAACTTCTCCCACATGGATGTCATTAGCATTTTCTAAACTATTAGCCGATACTAACGCATCTACTGTGGTGCCGTATTGAGCAGCAATAGCTGAAAGCGAATCTCCTTCTTGAACTTTGTAGGTACCTGTTGCGTTTGTTGATGCTGAAGAAGTCGTTGTAACTGATGTGGTTGTGACTGAAGTCACACCAGCAGAGATTTGTCCTCCCTCGTCATAAGCACTTAGACCAAGCTCTGCAATGATGCTGTTAAGCTTAGAAGCGTAAGTAGGATCAGTAGCATAACGTCCTTCGAGCCAAGCTGTTGCATCCAAATAAGAGCTGGTATTTTCACGCCAAGCCCCTGAATAATAAGAAGAACTTCTTAATAGTTGTGCTTGGGCCACACAGGCGTCATATAGCGAAGCATAAGCTTGGAAAGGTTCAACCACATTGACCATTGCACCGTCTACGTATTCTTGGGTAGGAAGGTATACAGGATTGCCAGAAGTATATTTGACCCCAAAAATATTATTATAATTGCTAGCTAAGCCACTTTGACCACTACTGGACTCTAAAATACCTTGTGCAATCATTACTGATGGGTAAAGCCCGTAGTCATTAGCGACAGGGACAGCAGCATTGATAATTTCTTGGACAGATGAGGCTTGGGCCTTAACTCCTCCGAGACCTGCAAGTGCGACTATTGATGCACCTAAAGCGAGTTTATGTTTTCGTTTCATTTGTTTTCCTCATAATAATTACAAAATAAGTGTGGTGCCTCTGCACCGTTTATAAATATACTTACTTCTAGTATAAAAATTTTCTAGCCATTTGTAAAGTGTTTCTCTCATAAATTTTTATTAAGGTCGTGATAAAGGATAACGTGAGCAAATTTTTACAATTCGTTTTATAATAGAAAGAGATAAAAAATGAGGTGAAAAGAATGACACACATTTATAAAAACATTACCGAATTAATCGGACAAACGCCTATTGTAAAACTACACAATGTTCCAAAAGAAAGTGCAGACGTCTATGTGAAACTGGAAGCTTTCAATCCTGGTGGTTCAGTCAAAGACCGGATTGCACTAGCTATGATACGAGCAGCGGAAGCTGATGGTCGTTTGAAACCTGGTGGAACTATTGTTGAGCCTACTTCTGGTAATACAGGGATTGGTCTTGCATTTGTGGGTTCAGCGCTCGGTTACAAGGTCGTCATTGTCATGCCAGAAAGTTTTTCCCTTGAACGTCGCAAACTCATTCAAGCCTATGGTGCCCAACTTGTTTTAACCCCTGCGTCTGGTGGGATGAAGGGCGCGATTGCTAAAGCCGAAGAATTAGCAAAAAACGAGGGCTACTTTCTTGCAATGCAATTTGAGAACCCCGCCAATCCTGAGATTCACGAGAAAACGACAGGAGCAGAAATCATTGATGCTTTTGGTCCCACAGGTCTTGATGCCTTTGTCGCTGGTGCAGGGACAGGAGGAACCATTACCGGAGTCTCTCATGCACTCAAAAAAGCGAATCCTGACGTAAAGACATACGTGGTTGAAGCTGATGAATCAGCCATTCTCTCAGGAGAGACTGCAGGTCCACATAAAATCCAGGGTATTTCGGCCGGGTTCATCCCAGGAAATTTGGATACACATGCTTATGATGAAATCATTCGTGTCAAAGGTGACGATGCGATTTTAACCGCCCGCAACTTAGGTGCTAAGGAAGGCTTCTTAGTCGGAATCTCTTCTGGGGCTGCTATCTATGCTGCGTTGAAAGTTGCTAAAGAATTGGGACAAGGTAAAAAAGTATTAGCGCTTGCTCCGGATAATGGAGAACGCTATCTTTCTACCACACTGTATGATTTCGAAGATGAAAACTAAGTTGCGCGTCTTTAAAAAGTTACTGACCAAGCTGTCAGTAACTTTTTTTATACTTCCCGACGGACATGACCTTGTTCAAATAATTGTCCCCACGTCATCGTTCCTAAGACATCGCTATTAATCACCTGATTAAGTCGGCTAATGTTAACGCCATTTGTACTGGTCGAGTCATGTAAAATAAAGCCACCCCCAAGGTAAATTGCTGCATGCTGTTCTTCTTCTGTTGCATCATCAGGAGTGATGAGTAAATCACCACGCGTTTTATCTGTCCAACTTTGTGACGTTCCTGTTTGTGCGAGCAGTGTGGTGGATGCAGCAAATTGATAAACAAGTGATTGACCACCCAAGCGATACATTTGCGCAATAAAACTTGAGCAGTCAAACTCATTATTAGCTACCGAGTCATCCGTCCGTCCCCCACCGTAAACATAAGGACTTTTTCCGACTAATTTAAGACCTGCCGCAATGGTTCCTTCAATAACCTGATTCTTTGTTTTCAACTTACTAGCGACAGCTTGATAAGCTTTGACCACATCGTCAGTCCCGTCTTTCTTTGTAAAGTAGTAATAATAGCCATCAATTTTCTTTAAACCATACTGCATTTCCCCAGTCTCAGGACTAAAATAAACAATCCCCTTATCAAGCGTGAGCAGTCCTGTCTTCATTTTCCCTGTAGAGGGGTCAAAATAGTAGGTGCTTCCTTTTATTTTTTGCAAGCCCGTTAGCTTGGTCTGCTTCAAATAAGCATAGGTCTGCCCTTCATTTTTTACAAGGGTAACCGAATCACTTGAACTCGTTTTTGATGTGGACTTACTCAGGGTCGTTTTTCCCCAAAACACGAGTAGAACGAGTAAGCAGGCAACTGTAACCAACAAGCCTGCTTTTTTCTTTATCCCATTTTTTTGCAATGAATTTTTTTGGTGTGCATTTCTTCGTTTTCTCATCTTTACTTTATACCATCTCTTGTTTAATGACAGCTTAATAAGCGAAGAAACAAAAAAAGCACCCTTGAGATGTCTTTTTTTTACTGACAGGCTGGTCAGCCGCTCACTTTTTCTAATTCTTGATAAATTTGTCTAAAAACAGTAAGAAATTGCTCAACTTCAGCCATATTGTTTGTGCTATCTAAGGAGAGACGTACTGCGCTCGTCGCGAGTTTATTGGGAACATTCATCGCCACAAGCGTTCCAGCTGCTGCATTCTTCTTTGAAGAGCATGCTGAGGTAGTTGAGATAAAAATATCATGTTGCTCAAATGCATGCACCACAACCTCACCTCTGACCCCGCGAATACCAAAAGTTAAAATATTAGGGGCAAATCCTTCTTTTTGGCTAAAGAGAACAACTTTATCGTGTTTTTTTAGCTCATTTTGAATCACTTCTTTCATCGCAGCAACTTTCTCACGCTTGAAAACTTCATCTGTCATCGCTAAGCGCAACGCTTTAGCCGTCGCAGCAATTCCCGCTAAATTTTCTGTGGTTGAACGCCGATTGTGCTCTTGTCCTCCGCCATGAAGAAGCGGAACCAAACGCTTACCTGACTTAGCAATGACTATTCCCACGCCGCGCGGACCATGAAATTTATGCGCGGATAAGGTAGCAAAGTCAACCCGTGACGTAAGCCAATCTGCAACGGGGATTTTACCAATGGCTTGTACAGCATCGACATGAAAAGAAATCGTTGGTTTATCTTTTAGTAATTCTGATAAAGCTGCAATAGGTTGGATTGTCCCCACTTCATTGTTGACTGCCATTACAGAAATTAAAATCGTTTCTGCTCGAATCAATTTTTTTAGAGCTTCTAGATCCACTGCACCTTGTGCATCTACGGGAGCATAATCTACCTCAAAACCTTGAGTTTTGAGCCACTCAGCAGTATTCTTGACGGCAGGATGCTCCACACTCGAAACAATAATATGATTTCCATAAGGGCGCTTTTCAAAGGCCACTCCTTTTAAAACCCAATTATCCCCTTCTGTTCCACCACTCGTAAAATATACCTCTTCTGCTTTTATGCCCAGCAATTCAGCAATTTGCCGCCGAGATGCTTCTAATAAGCGGGTTGCCGTGGTTCCTAAACTATGCAAACTAGACGGATTCCCCATAATTTTAGTTGAGACTTCAGTAAATGTCCGTAACACTTGTGGATCAATTGCTGTCGTCGCACTATTATCAAAATAAATCATTTTTTCATTCCTCATTTTCAAAATCAAGTACTATTTTATCACAAAACAAGGCAAATGAACGAGAGAAATAAAAAAATCATTGCATGTATCAGTGCAGCTTGCACTAACACCACAATAAAATCCAGTGAGATGGTTCTTTTGGTTTGGAATTGAAAAGCACTCCTTTCATTTTTCAAACAAAAAGAACCATGAAAATTCATGGTTCTTGATGTTTTATTGCGTTAATTATTTAACAGCGTCTTTCAATGCTTTACCAGCTTTGAATGCAGGGACAACTGTTGCAGCGATTTTAATTGCTTCACCAGTTTGTGGGTTACGACCTTCGCGAGCTGCACGTTCACGAGTTTCGAAAGTACCGAAACCGATCAATTGAACTTTTTCACCTTTTGCAAGGAATTCAGTGACAACTTCACCAAAAGCGTTTACTGCTTTTTCTGAGTCTTTTTTAGTCAATCCTGTTTTTGCTGCAACTTCAGCGATAAGATCTTGTTTGTTAGCCATTATAAAAATGTCCTCCATTTGTTTTTTACCTTAAACCTTAGGCAGTTTTCATTTTAGCAAATCTTGCCCCACATTGCAAGTCAAAATGCCGTTTTAAGCCGTTTTTCAGGCTTTTTTCATGAAATCAAAGACGAAATTTCCTTTGACCAAATCAATTTGATTTGCCTTCAAATAAAGATCCGATGCTAATTTGACTTTTGGCAGATTAATAATGAGCTGACTGTTCTTACTATCTACTTGTACAAAGTTAGGTAAGTTGTAAGATTTAAGCATCGCAAGGATATCTGAGGTTGGTAAACTCAAGTTTCCAGCGGAGATACTCTTCACTGACAAACTGACAGAGCCATCAGCCAAAGCTAAGGGTTCAAAATAGATATAAAGCGGGATTTTAGTACCAAAGAGCTGATAGGAAGCTTCAAGCACTGCTTCTTGTTCAGAGATATAAAACTTATAGGACATTTCATCAGTCTGATAAGGTTCTAAATAACTATTGATTAGCTCATTCAACTGTTCTGTTGTACTCGTGATCTGGGCTACTTTTTGATCTGACGTACTCGTTTGTTTCTGAGTAAGCACTGCTTGGTCACGTGGCATCATTACCCTAACAGCTACAAATAACACCCCTGCCAGATTGATTGCAAGCAAGATAAGAAATAACCATTTCCAAATAGGGTTTTTGGATTTAGAAGTTGGCTCTTTTTTCTCTTTGCTTGGTTTGGGATTCATTTTTCTTGTTTTTCGTGCTTGTGTTTCTTGATTTTCCATTTTTTCCCTATTCTAGAAGATTCATTTGTTGTTTAATTTTTAAAACTCTAGTTGCAGCCTGATGAATTTTAGTAGCAAATTCGGGCTCCGACTCCGCTTTAGCTATGACATGAGTGACCATCTCTGGGAGCTGAGCGGGGTCATTGGCCAAAACCATATCATTCCCCGCCTCTAGGGCAAGGCTGGCGCGTTGAGCAGGTGTCCATGCTTGAACCTGTGCAGCATTCGACAAGTCGTCTGTAATAACCAAGCCTTTAAACTTTAATTTTTCACGTAAAAGGCCCTGAACAACTTGACTTGAAAAAGCTGCAGGCATCTTGTCATCAAGTTGCGTATAGATAGCAGTAGCGGTCATGATTGAGGAAATATTTTTCTCAATCAGCTGCTCAAAGACTTTTACTGACGGGCTGGTCAGTGATGTCTTAGTATCCTGCACGTTTGCCGTAGTATCGGTATTGCCCGTGACAGCTCCCAAACCTGGAAAATGCTTCGCCGTAGTTAAAACCTGTGCTTCTTTCATTCCATCCGAAAAAGCTTTGGCGTGGCTCACAACTTCATCAGGAGTATAAGCGTACTGACGTCCCCAATAACCAATTGGAGCATTGGATGGTGCAAACTCAGCAGAAGCCACAAGATCCGCTACAGGCGCTAAATTAAAGTTCACACCAGCCGCGGCTAATGCACTGCCCCATTCACTAGCTTTACTTTTCAAGGTTTGCGGTTGCCAAGTTCCTTGTGTGATGCCATCAGGAATTGCCGTAAATTCTTCTCCTTGTAGTACTTGAACAGCGCCCCCTTCTTGATCACAGGCAATCAGAAGTTTGCGGTGCTCAGGCGCCAAATCTTGTAGGCGAGTGGTCAATTTTTTTGTCATTTGTACGCCAAGTGTTGAACGTCCTGTCAGGATGACGTTTCCCACCTGTAAATCTCTTAGCGCATATGCTGTGGCTTCATTGTAATCAGCAGCAGGCATTCCCACCATAAAGAGCTGACCCACTTCTTGGGCCAGTGAGAGTTTTTCTGAGGGAACCTTTTCTCTTTTGGCAGATGAGTCAGCATTTTTGATGCTAGACGAACTGGGTTTTTTCACCTGTTCGGGGTGAGACTTCGTCTTTAAGTTAAGCCCTACAGCAGCAAGTGCAACAATGATCAATGCAAAACCTAATCCAAAGAGACCAAGCTTATTTATTTGTTTTCTTGGCCTTTTTTTCATTTAACGATTGACCTCCTTATAACTGGCATACACTGCATCTGCCATAATTTGATAACCCGTATTATTTGGATGGAAATGATCCCCAGTATATAAAAGATTATTTGCCACAGATTCTGAGGATGTACTATCCGACTCAACAGCTTGTGTTCCTGTTCCCTTATAAAGCAGATCATTAATTGGGACAAAATAAGTATTTTTTTCCTTGCTGACCGTACTTTCAGTCGATTTGTTCCAACTATCCACCACATTTTGCATCACTGTCATCTCTGGAAAGTTAATATAAAAGGGATTATAGATTCCTAACACATAGATCTGTGCTTTAGGATTGTCTTGTCTTATTGTATCTAATAATTTTTTAACCCGCTTTTGGTAGGCCGCTTCGGGTTTGACGAAATCTTGTTCACTCATTGTTGATAATTTTGTCACATTATCACGTAAAACCTTCATCAAATCGTTGCCACCAACCGTCAAAGTGATCACATCCGCCTTCTTTAAACCTTTCGTTATCTTCTTTTGCTTTAACATACGGTTATAAATCTGCGTGCTCGTATCTCCCGCCTTGCCAAAATTCTGGCTAATGACCGAACTTCCTGTGCCGTTTTCAATCGCCTTAGCAAACAAAGGGACAAATCCACCTTGCGTTGTAGCATCGCCTACCCCCTCGGTCAAAGAATCCCCAAGAGCAGCATATTTAATTTTCTTCTGTGTAATGACCGTTCGTTTTTCACCTGAAAAGCGATTTCCCGCCTTTGGAAACACTAGCCAAAATACACAAAAAATGAGCAAAATTGCCAGCAAAAAGCCGGCAAATGTACGTAAGAAGTTTTTCATTATTTTTTCTTGCAATCTTCCTTTTAGAATGAAAATTACAATTTATTCCTCTCATTCATAATCAATCATAATCGCCCAAGCGCCAGGACCAGTATGTGTTGCAATGGTTGTATTCGTATCCATTATAGCGATTGGTTTCTCTACAAATTTTTGCAGAACATCTCTTGCTTTTTGAGAAAATTCAAGCCCTTGAGCATGAGAGATGCCAATTTCTCGAATTTTACGTCCTGAAGCGCTGATATGATTTGCCAATTCATCTAACCATTTATAAAAGGTCTTATTACCCCGTCCACGCAAAAGAGTGTTGAGCTCGCGATTTTTCAAATCGCCAATTACCCGTACATTTAAAAGGCTACCAAAAAGTCCCGTCATTCGGCTGACACGACCACCTTTTACGAGATTTTCTAAGGTTGAAAAACCAATATAAAGCTCGGTAGATTGACGAATATGGTCGACCTTTTTCAAAATGTCAGCCTTAGTTGCGCCCGCTTTTGCCATACGAGCAGCTTCAACCACCTGAAATTTTTGCGCTTGGTCGGTAAAATCACTATCAAGGACCGTCACATCATGTCCAGAAAGCATCGCTCCCTGCCGTGCGGCTTCAACTGTTCCTGACAAGGTCTCCGTCATATGAATGGAGATAACCTCATCTCCTTGCGCTGCAATATTTTCATAAACTTCTGCAAAGACACCTACCGGAGGTTGACTTGTTTTTGGAAGATTTTTCGTTTCAGCCATCTTGACCATGAAATCTTCAAACTTCAAATCTTCATCTGAATACATGACCCCATCAATGGTTACGGATAACGGAACGATAGTAATGTCAAGTTCACGAACAAGCTCTGGTTCAATCGTAATGGATGAATCTGTCACAATTTTTACTGGCATATTTACTATTTGAACTCACTTATTTCCTGAATAGAAACTCGCAGGTTCAATTCCTTTTCTATACAATTTGTGCTATCATATATTATAACAAATTTTCAGTTGGAAAGAGCAAAAAAGGTTGAAAAACATATTTTTTTGACTTCATAACTTCACTTAAATTTGCTTGACCAAGGGATAAACACAATAATCGGAGAAAAAAGATGGAAACACAAAGTTCAAGAACTTATCAGATTCTTAATGAAATATTTAATGCAATCACGCATGGCATTGGTGTAGGCTTATCTATTGCTGCGTTAGTCTTACTCATCTTAAAAGGAGTGGCTTCTGGTTCTGCCCTTGCTGTAACAGCTTTTGCCATTTATGGTGCTTCACTGGTCATGCTTTTTCTCTTCTCTACCTTAGCTCACAGTCTTCACTTCACTCGCGCCGTAAAAGTTTTTCGTGTTTTTGATCATAATGGAATTTACCTTCTAATCGCAGGAACTTATACTCCCTATTGCTTAGTTGCTCTCAACAATTGGCTCGGTTGGATTGTATTAGCTATTATTTGGATCTGCGCCATTTTGGGAATTGTGTTGACTTCAATTTACTTACCGAAGTGGGGAAGAACTCCTAAATTATCAACTATTTTATACGTTGTACTTGGTTGGATGATTTTGATTGTAATTTATCCCCTTTGGCAGGCAATTGATCCTATTGGTTTTTGGCTTCTGGTTCTTGGTGGAGTGGTTTATTCTGTTGGTGCTGCTATCTATCATTTTCGATTTCCCTTTGCTCATGTGGTCTGGCATTTGTTTGTCTTATTGGCAGCTGCACTTATGTTTATCTCGGTGTATGGCTACGTGGGATAGTTCATCTTAAATAAAAAAGCCCTCTTAGTGAAGGCTTTTTTTATTTGTAGACAGACGCTAAAACATACCCCTCAAGGCGTTTAAGGAGTTGCTGAGACTCCTCGACGTACAATGTCGTTTGTCGAGTGGTTTTGGTATCTGCAAAATGAAGGATAACTTGATGGGGTCCTGGATATTCTTTTAAAAGCTGCGAAATTTTCTGATTATGCTGTCCATTGGACACATTCAACCAAAGTTTTCGTTCTGTTTCAAAAACAGGTACTAAACGCTCGGCTACCATTTGTAGCGCATCATTGCGTTCAGTAATTTTTCCAATAATAAAGTAAAAATTACCCGTCTCAAGCACAGCCATAACTTGACGATAGTTTTCAGGGAATAGGGTTACATCTAATTTCTCACGACTATCTGTTACTGTCAAAAAAGCCATTGTTTGACCATTTTTGGTACGATGGGTCCGAATTGTGCTTACTTCGACTAAGAGAGTCGCTCGCCTATTTTTCTCTAAACTAGTAAGGGGGGTAAAATTCCCCTCCAGTTTTGCTGCCAAGCTTTGCAAAGGATGAGGAGTAATTCCTACCCCTAGGAGATTTTTTTCATATTCGTATTTTTCAGCTTGCGTATAGTCGGGTGCATCTTGATAACTAAATTTTAAAAGACTGTTTTCAAATAAATCCATCTGAAATGTTTGATGATAGTTAATCAAAGCTTCTAAATTCGCTGCAAGCTGGCCACGATTAGGACCGTCAGTCTCATCGAAAGCGCCGATGCGTATCAAGGGTAAAATCATTTCAACTTTTTGGAAATTTTGTGGCGCCTGCTTGATTAAAGCGCTCAAATCCTCGAACGGCTGATGTTCAACTATCCAACGTGAGAACTCACGAGAAAATCCTTGAAGATGTGCAAAACCTAAACGAATCTTCCCCTGTTTAACAAAATCACCCATTTTTATCGTATTAATTGAAACGGGAACAATACGGTAGTTTTGTTCTAGCGCATCCCCTAAAAGTAGCTCTCGTTTACGGTCTCGAAGCTGTATTTCATAAAATTCATCAGGAAAATTAGCCTTGAAATAAGCAATCTGAAAAGCCAGAGCAGCATAGGCATAAGCATGTGATCGATTAAAACCGTAATTGGCAAAACGTTCAATCAAGTCATAAATGGTTTCTGCCTGTTCTTGACTATGTCCGTTGCTTATGGCAGAGTTCAAGAATTCTACACGTAGTTCCTCTAACTCATTTCCCTTTTTTTTGGAAATGGCCCGGCGTAACAAATCAGCTTTTCCTAAAGAAAATCTCGCAAAAGATTGCGCTACCTGCATGATTTGCTCTTGATAAATCATGATACCATAGGTAGGAGCCAAGATATCAGAAAGGGCATCATCTACCACTGGTACTCTCTCTTTTCCATGCCGACGTGCTACAAACTGGGGAATGAACTGTGAAGGTCCTGGCCTAAAAATAGACGTGGCATCCACAATGTCATCAAACTTGCTAGGGGCTAACTGGCGTAAAAAGCGGCGCATTTGTGGGTTTTCAAACTGAAAAATTCCCAAGGTGTTTCCTGCACGAAATAGAGCCAACGTTTTTTCATCTTCCAGATTTATTTCGAGCGGATCAATATCTAACTTTTGGCGTGACTTTACTAACTCTCTTATCCGAGTAATCAAAGTGAGATTTCTTAAACCAAGAAAGTCAATTTTCAAAAGCCCAATTGCTTCAACATCGGGTGCTTCGTATTGAGTTAGGGCGAGATCTTCCGAAGGTTTCAAAGCCACGTAGTTGACTAGAGGTTCTTCTGATAAGACGACACCCGAAGCATGAGTAGAAGTCTGACGTGGCATTCCTTCAATGCGCTGCGCTACCTCATAAATACGTTTGAGTTTTGCATTTTTTAACACTTCTGCCTTAAATCTTTGATTATTCGCATATTCATCAGCAAGATGATCATAACGTCGCATAAGCATACGAGTAATGTTACTCAACTCTGCCTCACTCATCCCAAACGCCTTCCCTACGTCACGTAGTGCCTGACGTTTTCCTAAGGTTGAAAAAGTAACAATCTGTGCCACGTGTTCGGAGCCATAACGATTTTTCATATAAGCCAAAAGATCCGCGCGGCGGTCATCTGGCATGTCTATATCAATATCTGGCATCGCAACCCGTTCTGGATTGAGAAAACGCTCAAAGAACAGATTATTTTTTACTGGATCTACTTGCGTGATTCCCAAAACATAGGCTACAAGTGAGCCAGCCGCAGAGCCTCGCCCCATTCCGCAATAAATCCCTTGTTTTTTTGCGTAGCGCAATAAATCAGCTACAATCAAAAAGTAATCATCAAACCCCATCTGATGAATCACTGTTAGTTCTGATTCTAACCGTTTTTGGTAGTTCGGAAGGGCTGCTTCATCAACCCCTGATGCTACTCTAGCTGACAGACCTGTCAGGGCCGTTTCACGGAGTAATTCATCAGCTGCTCGCTTTTTATCAAAACGTGGTAATTCTAATTGTTCTGTAAAATCATAGTTAATTCCCTTTGTCAGGGCTGACAGATTTGTCAGTGCTTCAGGAAAATGTTGCCGAAAATATTGCTCATATCCCTCGGGTCTTTGTAAAAGTTCCCGATGGCTTGTGGTTAGTGTTTCATCAAAGCGTACCCCATCTCTCACCGCATGAAGTATAGACAAGAGCTCATGATCCGAAAAATTGAGATAGCGGACGGTTGGAAAAGCAAGGACGGGAAGAACAAAAGAGGTCCCGATAGGCGTCGTTTGATCTATACCCACGTAAGCACCCTCAGCTATTACTGACAGCCTGGTCAGTTCATTGAGCTGACCGTAAGCTTCAGGAATAACCACAGCCAGTCCCGCCAAGAAAGCTTCTATCTCTGTAAACTGCCTCCTCCCATAATTATAAAGAGTGGAAATCCGTAATAGATTTTTGTAACCTTGTGTGTCCTTAGCGATAAAAGAAAAAGCAATAGGGATGCCTTGCCATTCAAACGTTAACTCTGAACCTATCACAGGCTGCAAACCTAGCGCTTCTGATTTTTTCACAAAACGAAAAGCAGCATGGAGATTCCCAACATCGCAGATACCAATGCTTTCATATCCTAAACGCACAGCAGTTTCCAGATAATCATCAATTTTGACCATGCTATCTAAAAAGCTGTATTCTGTTTTTGTATTAAGTGGTGCGAACATGCTTCTCCTTTCGTTGATGGGTCTAATTTGCTACTGACCAAGCTGTCAGTAAGCTTTTGAACACATTACTAAGTCCTTTACTTCTATTATACTTGATTTCTAGTAAAATTCCGCTTATTTTATCATTAAATAAAAAAAGCTGATTGCCTTATTTCGATTGAGAAACATTACATTTTCATAACAACTTTTTTGATAGCGCTCTAATCCTTTACTTAACTTAGTGTTAAGTTTTTTACTTATGTCAGCAAAAAACCATGTAACAAGCTTTCATGACCTTCCTTTTTAGAAAGAAAAAGTTGAATATGTTTTTCTGTCATTTTGTTACGCTAAAAAAACTTAATGATAATTAAAAATAATTTTTTCAAAATGAAAACGCCAGACATTTTAAAAAAATTTTCACCAAATAGCTCTAAAAAATAGGTTTTTTCTACTCTATTTTAAAACACTTTCTGAGGAAGAATTATAGGTGTAACATATTTCTAATTTTTAAGCCAGTAAAACGACTTCGTGCCAGTAAAAACCTTGCTTTTTCCCCTTAATTTTTTCAAAAATTTGAAACCAAAAACCCATTTGACGTCAAAAGTTTTTTACATTATAATTGACGAGCTGTTGTTTCCGAATGTCTTTTTTTAGACCAATACAGCAATAAAAAAATTTATAGAACAGGAAAGGTATAATGACAGTGCTAGTTTTAGCTGGAACAATTGGAGCGGGCAAAAGCTCGCTTACAGAAATGTTGGCGGAAGAATTAAACACGCAAGCTTTTTATGAAAGTGTCGATGACAATAAAGTCTTGCCCTTATTCTACGAGAATCCTCAAAAATATGCCTTCTTATTACAAATATATTTTCTTAACAAACGCTTTGATTCTATCAAAAAAGCGTTATCCCATAATAACAATGTCTTGGATCGTTCCATCTACGAAGACAGTCTTCTCTTTCATCTGAATGCGGACTTAGGTCGAGCCGATGAAACTGAGGTTGAAGTTTACGATGATCTCCTCCAAAACATGCTCGAAGAAATCGATAGTCTTTCTTTCAAAAAAAGACCTGATCTCTTAATCCACGTCAAAGTTTCCTTTGATAAAATGCTTGAGCGCATACAAAAACGTGGCCGTGTCTACGAACAACTGGACTATGACCCCAGTCTCTATGACTATTATAAAGAACTCAACAGCAGATACGACAAATGGTTTGAAACATTTAATATTTGTCCCAAAATCCAGATAGATGGCGACCGGTATGATTTTGTTGAAGATCCTACCGCCCGAACAGAAGTTTTACGCCAAATCAAGGAAAAATTAAAAGAAATAGAAGGAGAAAGAGCTTAATGAATGTCACAGTATTTTTGTCGTCCCGCGATGGAAAAAATCCCCTCTACAAAAAAGCAAGCTCCCACTTAGGCGCACGCCTTGCCCAAAGCGGGCATACTTTAGTGTATGGAGGATCTAAAGAAGGTTGTATGGGCGCTATTTCTGATGCAGCACTCTTACATCATGGACGCGTGATTGCCGTTTACCCTGATGGCTTTCTCCCTCTTGAACCGCCCCGTCAAAATGCTAGTCAGCTTTATCTGACTAAAAGTATGGATGAGCGCAAACGCAAGTTGATCGATCTTGGCGATGCGTTCGTAGTAATGCCCGGCGGTTTTGGAACAATGGAAGAAGCTTTTCAACTTCTTACCGAAATGGCTATCAACCAAACACGCATACGCCCTGTCATCTTTGTCGGAAAAACTTTTTATTCTTCCCTCTCTCATTTTATTCAACTTCAACTTAAGGAGGGGATGCTTTCTTCGGAGGTAGCCTCAGCCATGCACTTCGTAGATAATATTGAAGAAACTATAAATCTATTAGGAGAAAATCATCTTGAACAAGCAATTTAGCCAACCTGTCAAAGTTTACCTTGCCGCTCCCTTTTTCAGTGCTCAACAAATCCAAAAAGTAGAGCAACTAGAACAAGCATTAGAAAAAAACCAAACCGTTGAAAGCTTTTTTAGCCCCATGCGGTGCCAACATCCAGAAGGCTTAGCTCCTGATGTTGCACAATATACTCCTGCATGGGCAAAAGCAACCATGGAAAATGATGTCAAAGAAGTCGATAAAGCAGATGTTATTGTCGCTATCACAGATTTTGATGGTCAAGATACAGATTCAGGAACAGCTTGGGAACTCGGCTATGCGATTGGTACAGGTAAACCAACTTATTTGCTCCGCTATATTGAGGATCTTCCTACCAACATCATGCTTACCGAACGCAATACAGCTTTCTTCACCCATCCCGAGCAAGTCGAACGTTATGATTTTCTCACTTCTCCATCTATCCCTTATGACGGAAAATATCAATAACCATTTATTTTTTATAGACCGGTTTCACCCAAGTCTTTATTCCCTTTATTAAATCGTCTTAAATTTGAAATTTAAGTTAATTTGTATTATACTGGACTCGGATATAAAAATAATGGAAAGAAGCGTAAATATGAAACTTATTGTGACACTTTTCTGGTCTCTTGCACTGGGGCAAGTCGTTGGTTATGTGGCAACTGCCCTTGCTGGCGTTCCAGACCCTGAACTTTGGACAACCATCGTTTCACTTGTCTTCGGTCTTTTTGTCTACCTTTTCCAAGCAGTAGCTATCGAAAAAGAAGCTAAAGCCAACTAAAAATACGACATTCATACGTATTAAAAACAGAAAAGAAAGTTTCTTCCCATAGAAGGAACTTTCTTTTTTTACATTATGGCTTGCAAATCTGAGAAAAAGCTTTATAATTTAATGTGGAACAAAATTCCGCTTAAAATAAACTTAACGAAAGGAGAGCGCTCAAGCTTTGAAAGGTCGACCCAAACCCGCATTAATAATTGCTTATTTTGTCAAATTGACCAAGTCTGGCGCTCTTCTTGCGCCGACTTTCTCTAAAAACAGTTAAACACTTGATCTATTTTACAAAACAAGATTTTATCGTTCAACTGAAGCTTGAACCATGCTATTAAATGGCTCCAACTCCAATAAATAAAAACAAAGTTGTTTGTCTCGTTAACGGACGGATTCACCGTGTATCAGGTGGTGACTTTCTCGAGAACCTCGATCCAAGTCTACAAACAGTTATCATGCGGGATTATCCCGAAGCAACACCTCATGATTTTATCTGTAATGAACACCAGGTTAAATTTCGTCTGGAGGTCTTAGACACCCTATTTCACCTTGATCTTCAAAAGAATTTCACGGTAAACGATCAACTTAATGAAGAACTCATGAAGGCTAATTTTGAGATTCATGACGTTGAAGAACAGCTTCAGACCCAAGAAACCATCGGTGAACGTGTCGCTGATAAAGTTACTGAATTCGTTGGCTCTTGGGCTTTCATTATCACTTATCTCGCTATCCTCGTTGTATGGATGTTCGTGAATGTTACAGGACTTTTTGGAGTAGAATGGGATAAATATCCTTTTATCTTACTCAATCTTTTCCTATCAATCACCGCAGCCATGCAGGCCCCACTCATTATGATGAGTCAAAATCGTGCTGCTCACCACGACCGTCTTTCAGCTAAGAATGACTTCCAAGTCAATGTCAAATCTGAAAAAGGAGTCGCAGCACTTCATGAAAAGCTAGATCACTTAATGATGGATGACCAAGCCTCTAATATGCAAATCCAAAAAATCCAAACTGAAATGCTTGGGGATATCCAGATTTTGCTTAATGAAGTTTATCAACAAAATCAAGATATTCGTGAGCGTCTAGATGACGTCGAAGATCAACTTGATGATTTTGAAGAAACGCTTGACAACATTGAGGAAAACACTGATGATGAGGAAGAAGAAAATCTCAATACGAATTAAAAAATACTGCCTTTGCAGTATTTTTTATTACTCTCTAATAAAAAAACCTGACTTTCCGTCAGGTTTTAATTTCTCCTAATTCTCAACAGCAGCTTTTACAAATGCTGCATACAGTTCTTCTGCATGATTAGGACGAGATTGAAGCTCTGGATGATACTGAGCAGCCACAAAGAATTTATTTTCTGGGATTTCGACGATTTCAACCAAACGGTTATCAGGCGAAACTCCTGAGAATACAAAACCGGCTGCTTCGTATTGTTCACGATATTTATTGTTAAATTCATAACGATGACGATGGCGGCGTTGAATTACTTCCGCACCATTGTATGCTTCTTGTGCTTTAGAACCTTTTTTGAGTTTTGCAGGATACAGACCTAAGCGAAGGGTTCCACCCATCTCTTCCACATCCACTTGATCACGCATAATATCAATAACAGGGTATGGTGTTTCAGGGTCTAACTCAAAAGAATTAGCCTTTTCTAGACCGAGCACGTGACGTCCAAACTCCACGCAGGCCATTTGCATACCAAGACAGACTCCCAAAAATGGCACATCATTTTCACGAGCAAATTTGATAGCCGCAATCTTACCTTCCGTACCGCGATGACCAAAACCTCCTGGCACAATCACACCTGAGGCATCTTTCAACCGCATTGCCACGTTTTCATCGGTCAACTCATTCGCGTTAACCCAGTCTACATGCACTTCTGTGTCAAGTGGAAAGCCACTGTGTTTTAAGGCTTCAACCACAGAGATATACGCATCTGGCACCTCAATGTATTTACCAACCATCGCAATATTAACTTTTTTCTTCAAGTTCATAACTTTATCAACCATTGCTGACCATTCTGTCATATCGGCAGCTGGTGCAGTGAGGTTTAAGTGATCACAAACGACTTGATCCATATTTTGCTCTTGTAGATTAAGTGGGATTTGGTAAAGATGTTCCACATCTAATGATTCAATAATCGCTTCAGGTGCAACATCACAGAACATGGCAACTTTGTTTTTCATCTCAGTTGTTATTGGAACTTCGGTACGCAAAACAAGCATGTTAGCCTGAATTCCCATTTCTCGTAAAGTTTTAGTAGCATTTTGAGCGACTTTAGTCTTCAACTCTCCTGCTGCGCGCAAATTGAGGATAGGAACGGTATGAATGTACATCACATTATCAGCACCCATATCATTTTTCATCTGGCGAATCGCCTCAATCATAGGCATTCCTTCCATATCTCCAACAGTTCCGCCTACTTCTGTGATAATTACGTCTGCATCACTCGTGGTTGCAGCGCGCATGATTTTATCTTTAATCATATCGGTAACGTGTGGAACCATTTGAACTGTTGCACCAAGATATTCACCGCGGCGTTCTTTTTGAAGGATTTCATTATAAACTTTACCAGAAGATACAGAAGAATACTTGTTCAAATTAATATCGATAAAGCGTTCATAATGTCCCAAATCAAGGTCTGTTTCAGCTCCGTCATTTGTAACAAAAACTTCTCCATGTTGGTAAGGGCTCATTGTCCCTGGGTCAATATTAAGGTAAGGGTCAAATTTTTGGACTGCAATTTTAAGTCCACGATTTTTGAGTAAGCGACCAAGTGAAGCAGCGACAATACCTTTACCCATTGACGAAGTCCCACCACCAGTGACGAAAATATACTTTGTTGACATCTAAATCTCCTCTTATCTTTATACACAACAGAAATAACTGGGAAAAACAAAAACAGCTCCCCAGAGGGGAGCCTACCGTTACTGATTTTTTATAATAAAAAACCAGTGCCCGAAAATAATTATATCTGAATTTTTGTTTTTTGTCAAAAGGCAGTTTTTATCTTTTTTAGAAACCTGCCTTTTAGAGGCCAACAAGTCACTCCTTACTTCACCCTTGGGCGTGATAGGCATCTAAAAAATCTTCTTGTAAGTTATTTTTAAATGTCATACCCAAATCTTCTAAAACTTTTTGAAGCGCATATAGACTGTAAGCTACTTTATTGGGTCTCGCATTTTCTCCCATGTGCCCAATTCTTAAAACTTTACCTGCCAAATGATCAAATGATCCTGTGATCATTACTCGGTAATTCTCACGCATTTTTCTTAAGATTTCTTGGTCATTCAGACCTTCTGGCACTTTAATAACAGAAACGGTGTTTGAATAGCCATTCTGCAAATAAAGTTCCAAAGGAGAATTTTCAATGGCTTGTCTTGTCGCATGACCAATCATCGCATGACGTTTCAAAATTTCTTGGTCAGTAAGAAGATTATCTATCGCTTGGTCTAATCCATAGAGGTCAGAAATTGGCATGGTATATGGAAACCATTTTTTTTCATAATAATCTTTAAAAGTAAGGAGATTACAATAAAAACTTGCGATAGGGCTTTTTCTCTCTGTCATCGCTTGATAAGCCGCTGTTGAAATTGATGCAATTGTTAAGCCTGGTGGAGCTGAAATCACTTTTTGAGAGCCACCAAGAGCGATGTCAATTTGCCACTTATCAACTTGTAACTCTTCACCACCCATAGCCGCAACCGAATCAACAACGGTTAGAATGCCATATTTTTTTAAGAGAGGACAAATGCTTGAGAGGTCATTTAAGACGCCTGAGGGTGTATCACAATGAACGACTGTTGCATATTTAAAGTCATGATCTTTTTCTAAAAATTTTTCTAGAATTTCTAAGGAAAATGCTTCTTTTTGTGAACTTTGAAGTAAGACAGCTTCTCCACCGTAAAGCTCAATGAAATCACTAAAGCCATGACCAAAAATACCATTATCAAGCACAAGTACGCGGTCACCTTTTTCGGTTAACGAAGCACAAGCCGCTTCCAATCCTAAAATTCCCTCACCAGCTAAAACTCTGACATCGTTTTTGGTTTTTAAAAATTGAGCAAGTTTACTACAAGTTTTTTTGTAAAAGTCATAAAAGGCTAAATCAATATCCGGATTCGTTGTTGCCTTTGCTCTTGCTAATCGAACATTTTCAGCCACCTCAGTCGGACCTGGGGTCATGATGAGCATTTCTTTCATTTATTTGTACCTCGCACGTTCTCCACCAATGAGTTTAGGACGTGATTTAAGGGCAGTGACGTGTGCACCTCCAAGCTCCTTTAAAACTGGACGGACGGGAATTTGGACATGTTTTACGTGCATTCCAATACTCGTGTCTCCGATATCCAATCCTGCTTGGGCAACAATACGTTCTACCTCAACTGGAGATTTAAAGAGTTGGTAGGCGGCAACTTGACCACTTCCACCAGCGTGGAGTTGCGGAATCACAGAAACAATTTCCCAGTCTTTTTTTTCGGCTAATTCTTCTTCAATGAGCAAGGCCCGGTTAAGATGTTCACAGGCTTGGACCGCCAGATAAATTCCTTTGTCTGACAAGGTCTTGTGTATGACAGAAACAATGACCTGACCGATTTCGCTAGAACTGGCATGGCCAATTAAACCACCATTTACTTCTGATGAAGATAAACCAAGAACAAAGACTTGACCAGCTTTAATTTCTGTTTGTTTGATGACATCATCGATAATGGCTTGTGTGTCTTTTTTAAGCTTTTTTAAATCCATTTAAAATACCTGTCCTTTCAATGAGCGGGCTTAAGACTTTTGCTAAAACAAAGCCAACCACAACTTGAATAATATTTACCCAAAGTCCCGCAATGGCTGAACCCCAGCCATACATTAATCCACCAACAATAAAATATCCTCCAACCATAAAGACAAGACTGAGCAAAAAGTTAAGCCATTTGTATCTTGTCAATCCTGCAAGATAGCCTTGCCCGCCATGAATAATTAAGCTGAAAAACATGTAGTTACTGTAGCCTGCAGTCAAATCAAGTAGAAAGGCTGCAAAGCCCCCAATTATTGCCGCCTCTCGTTTACCAAACAGAAAGACTGCTGTATAAACTCCGACATCCAAAAGGGTTAAGATATTACCTGCTGAACCTGGAATAGGGAAGGTAAATAGGCGACCTAGAACAAAAGTGACTGCTGTCCAAATCGCAAGTAAAGTTAATTTTTTGATATTGCTGTTGTCCATGAGTTTCATCTCCTACTTTTCCTAGAAGTTTGGTTTACTTTTGGAAATTTATTTTTTATTTTGAAAAACACCATATTCATTTGCATTTTGAATGGCTTGATAAACGAAGTCTTTTGCATTCTTGACTGAATCTTTAAAGGGGTGATTATAAGCCATATTGGCCACAATTGATGAAGCAAAGGTACAACCTGCTCCGTTGTTATTATTTTCTATAATCGGGCTTGATAATTCATAAAAAGCTTTTCCATCATAAGCAAGGTCAATGGCTTGTTTTTGGTCAAAGCGATTTCCTCCTTTGATGACGACATTTTTTGCTCCAAAATCATGCAAAAGTTTGGCTGCTTCTTTCATCTCTGATTTACTTCTTACTGACAGCCCTGTCAGTATTTCTGCTTCTTTGAGATTCGGGGTAATTACAGTCGCCAAAGGAAAAAGTTGGCTGATGAAAAGGTCACGCATTTCATTGACCGAATAGTCAGCATTTTCTTTAAAAACAATGACGGGGTCTAATATAATTGGAGTATCAGATTTTACTGACAGAGCTGTCAGCCAGTTTTTGGTCAGTTCAAGTAGTTCTTTATTGGGTAATAGACCTATTTTTATGGCTGAAAAGTCCACATCGCTTAAACTTTCCAACTCTTCTTGAAAGAGTTCTTTTTCTACTGGATGAACAAAAAATTTATCTTCTTTGACAGTTACAATGCTTGTTAAGGCACAAAAGCCATAAAGTCCATTGGCTGCAAAAGTCGCTAAATCAGCTTGCATCCCGCCTCCGGATAGGATATCTGAACCTGCAATTGTTAGAATTTTTTTGCTTTCATTTAAATTCTTTGGCATCTTCTCTCCATTAATTTTACTGACAGTAGCTTTTAGATGTCAGTATTTTCCGCATATTTGACTTCTTTCAAATATAAACCTTCAGGTGCTGCTGTTGGTCCTGCAAAATCTCTATTTTTAGAGGTCAATATTTTATCTATTTGGCTGACAGGCATTCGGTCATTACCAATTTTAATGACTGTTCCAACCATGTTTCGCACTTGTTTATACAAAAAGCCATTGCCACGAAAAATAAATTTGAAATTTTCTTCGTCAAGACGGATAATTTCTGCCTGATAAATCGTTCTTACTTTGTCATCAACTGATGAACCCGATGCTGTAAAACCTGTAAAATCATGTTCTCCAACCAACTTTGACATGGCTTCTTGCATCCGCTCAAAATTAAGTGGATAGCGAAAATAGGCTTTAGAATGTCTTTGAAATGGACTTCGTGTAATTGAATTTTCGAGATAATACTCATAAGTTTTTTCATGCTTTTGATATCTTGCATGCCAATCATCTGGGACAAGTTCCACTTTTTTTACTGCAATATCTGCTGGAGTTTGCGTGTCTAAACCAAATCGCAAACGTTCCAAATCACGAACTTTACCCTTTAAATCAAAATGAATGACTTGGCCAAAAGCATGAACTCCAGAATCTGTTCGGCCTGAGCCTTGTAAAATAACTGGCTCAAAAGAATTTAACTTCGTCAGTACTTTTTCAATTTCTTCTTGAACGGTTCTTTGATTTGTTTGGCTTTGAAAACCTGCAAAATCTGTGCCATCATAGGCTATTGTGGCTTTGTATCTTGTCATTTTTCTATTATAGCACAATTTTTATTAGGACTTTATGTTGTTTTTTTAAGTCGGCTGTTCCTTTTTGATAAGAAAGTTATAATTTATTTAATACAAGATAAGAGGATAAAAAAATACCCCACTACGAAGGTGGGGCGAGGTTTGGCACCATGATCCGAGGGGGATTCGAACCCTCGACCGTTCGCTTAGAAGGCGAATGCTCTATCCAGCTGAGCTATCGGACCAAATCTTGTATCCGTAAGTTACTGACCAAATGGTCAGCACCGACAGAAACAAGTTTATCATATTCTTACTTTTTTTTCAATTATTGACCGGTGTAAGTACTGTAACCATTATTATACGTAGATGCACCATTATCACTTGTGTTGCCATAAGTTGACGTTGCACCACCATTTTGACTTTGGTCCTGATAAGTCGAATAATCAGTTGACCCCTCATTATAGGTTCCTTGTTGATTGGTCGTCGTATCCGAAGTGCTCTGGGTGGTAGAATCACTTTGGGTCGTATCATTAGCTGTGTTAGAAGTTTCTGAGCTCTCTGATGTGTCATTTGAAGATTGGACAGAACCCCCACTTGTTGAAACATACTTTCCAGAGTTGCTAGAATCAAGTTTCACCAAAGCTCCTTTGGTATCAATCCCATAAACCACTGCATCTTTTCCTTTTTCAGTCACGGTAGCAGAAGGCATGTAATAAAAAGGTGTTGAACTAGAGCCAAACATGGTCTCGTAAGTAATCAAATTACTTGGTAAAGAGGTAACCGTATCTTCACCAAGCGATTTTTTCATTGCATTTTGCATCGCCAGATAAATATTTGTTGGCATAAATTGGTAGGAACCACCATTGACCATCTCTCCAACACCCTCGTATTGGATAGAGACAATCTTATCAAAACAGCTCTTATAACCTAGCAATGAAGTAATGGTTGCTGTATTGATAGGTATATTTGTCCGAAAGTCTTTCGAAACTTCATTCAAAAACTGCTCATAACGCGTAATGTTGTCAAGCGCAAGAATTTTTTTCATCAGAGCAGCAATGACTTCACGTTGATGAGCCGCCCGACCATAGTCGCCGTTCGGAAGATGATGACGATCCCGGGTATAAACTAGCGCTTGGTCTCCATTGATATGTTGCTTACCTGGTTCCACAGTAGCGGTGTATTCTGGCTCCGTATCAGAGATGTAGAGGGTTTGTCCTGTCGTGTTATTGATATCAATCCCACCAACATTATCCACCATATTGACCAATCCATCAAAATTGACTGTCGCAAAATTATCAATTTTAATCCCAGTCTGCTCCCCAATCGTGGTCATCGCATAACTTACTGCATTCTTTAAGCCATCGCTGTCAGATCCTGAGTTATAGCCAAGCGGGTAGGCTGCATTCATTTTTTCGGTCGAGACAACTTTCCCATTGCTATCTAAAATATTGGTCATGGTATCTCGCTCAAGCGAGACCATCGTGGTCGTATGAGTTTTAGGGTTCAGCGTCATCAAAATTTGAGAATCTGAATTTCCGTTCCATGAGTCTGAGGTGCCTCGTCCAGCACCCCCGGTATCTACACCCATCAAGAGGATAGTCAGCGGTTCTGTTGCCTGTATAGCTTGCTGGGTGTTCTTATCACCAACTTGAGTATAGGTTGTTTTGAAGGCCTTCGTCGTACTGTTAAGGACAGTCATTGTATAACCTCCCGCAGCAATCGCCGTTACCAAAATGATACTCCCTAACATAAGGAGTGTTTTTATCCATAGCTTCATATTAGCATTATATCAAAATTCTGATTTTTCTCAACAAAAAAACAAAAAAGTGCTTCCTTTTTTATTAAAAAATAACTGACAGAGCGGTCAGTTATTTCGAGCTCAAAACAGCATTATTGAATAAAAAGCACGTATTCACAGACATCTATCAATTCGCCCTGTTCATCACGAGCGCCCCATTTGCGGATGCTTTCTAATTGAAAACCAAATTTTTCATAAAGGTGTCTTGCGCCCGCATTGCGTGCCTGCACAGTCAATTCTAAACGTTTAATGATTCCATTTTTCTTGAGCCAGGCCAGTACATGTTCAAAGAGCACCGAAGCCACACCTTGCCCTTGAAAGTTTCCCCCAACTGCCACAAAAAGCTCTCCAATATGTCGAATGCGGTAATGAAAATCAGCACTGACCTGAATCACTCCAGCAATCTCATCATTAATTCGAGCTATAAAATAAACTGTATTTAATGTTTGAGCTTGCTGCACCAAAAAGTGAGCCATTTCTGACTCTGTCATCAAAATTCCTGCTTCATCCATCGTCAAAAAATGACTCTCTTTTCCGACCTGATTTAAAAACGTGATTAAAGCACGACTATCTAAAGGACGTGCAATGCCAACCTCTATCTTGCTCATAATTGACTGATCAACTCCTCATACCTTTTGCCATGCGGGATCAACCGTATAGCTCGCGTTTCCTCGTTAACCAGCTCAGGCGCATACTTATCAAAAACGACCTCTAAATAATGCTCTGGCAAGTCAGCTCCTAAAAGCTCTCCCCATTCAATCACTGACACGCCATCTCCAAAAAGATAATCATCCAAATCAAAACTATCTGGATCATCACCTACTCTGTAGACATCCATATGATGTAAAGTCAGTCGCCCTTCTAGACTTCTGACAATCGTGTAAGTAGGACTTTTTACCATTTGGTGAATATCTAAGCCCAAAGCCAATCCTTTTGTAAAAGTCGTTTTTCCCGCACCGAGCTCTCCTGTCAGTACAATGACATCCTGAGCTTGCAACAAACGCCCCAATTTTTCTGCAAACTGTAACATTTCTTCTTCGTTATATTTCATGCTTTTATTATAGCACAAGTTCTTTCTTGCCTACAGCTTCATTTACTGCTCCAAGCATTTTACTCTAAAGAGAAAAACCATAATGAAAAAAACCGTAAAATCACGGTTTTATCTTCTTCTACGACTGAAACTTTTTTCTTTTTTATACTTCTTAAGCACTGCATCCGCTTGCATATTAAGCTGAGAAGTTTCAGAAAGCGGCTGTGTGGCCCCTGTAGTAGATGGCTCTGATTGACCGGAAGTTACTGACGATGCCGTCAGCGAATCCTCCGAACGGTTTTTGACCGCTGTAGAAGCTTTTGCTGGATTTGAACGGTTTTTTTGTTTTCCTTTTGTTGCCCCTTTACCTTTACCCTTTTTTCTAAGATGGCGCACAAAGGCAGTAACCCCTCCAATGATAGTAAAGGTTGCTGACGTACCTGTCAGTGTCATTAAAAGAGCATTGGTTCCTTTAGAGTTGTTATTGACTGTTTCATTAATGATTGTTGTTGAATTTTTTGTGCCACTTTCGCTTGAAGAAGCTTTCGTATGTGAAGTTTCAGTATTTCCTACAGCAGGGGCAGTCTGGGTTTGATTTTGTTCAACATTATTCGTATCGTTTTGTGTGGTCGTGCTACTTTTTGTTTCAGTTTGACTATCCGTTTGATTGGTAGTAGCTGTATCTTGTGATGACTCTGAGGTTTGCGTTGCACTACTCTCACTTGTATTTGATGAGCTAGACTCGGCTGACGAAGAACTTGATGCAGCAGTCTGCGACGAACTTTGAGCTGTCGTGTCTGCTACTGCTGCTGAAGTTCCTGTCGCTGTCTCGGCATAAGCAGGTCCACTAAAGCCAAGCAATAAAACTGCTCCAACACTATAAATAATTTTCTTCATGTTTAAAATTTTATGATAGTTTCCTTAACCTAACTTAAAACTTTCCTGAAAGAAAGCTAAGCCTGCTTCCAATATTAATTTTTGGTACAATGAAATCATGGAAATCCAAAAACACGTCATCAATGAGACTGCCTGGGTGGAACTCTATCATCAAAACTCCCCCGCTCTTTCTCAAGATAATCCTCTCCCCGCTCTAATCATCTGTCCTGGCGGAAGTTATGAACACATTTCTGAGCGCGAATCAGAACCTTTAGCTTTTGCCTTCCTTGCTCAAGGCTACCAAGTATTTATTCTCAACTATACTGTGATGAATAAAGGAACTCATCATAACTTCCTCAACCAAAATTTACAAGAAGTGCGTGCTGTTTTTGAACTCATCAACAAACATCATCGTACATGGAACATTGATCCACAAAAGGTTTTTTTACTTGGCTGCTCTGCAGGTGGACATTTAGCCGCCTCGTACTGTACGAGTCACCCTTTTTATCAAGCCAAGGGCCTCTTACTTTGCTATCCTGTGACATCATTTTCCTTGGGCTGGCCCAAAGAACATCCACATTTCAATTTTCCCCTAGAGGATTGCTCAATCTATGATAGCAACTTAGCAATCAGCGCACACACGCCTCCTACCTTTATCTGGCACACGGGTAGTGATTTAACCGTCCCTATTGCTAATAGTTTAGTTTTCTGTGAACATTTAGCTAAAGTTCAAGTTCCATTTGAAGCACATTTCTTTGAAAAAGGTCCTCATGGATTGGGGCTTGCCAATCGCGCAACGGCTCCAACTGAACGTCACTTCGTTCCTGATGTGCAACGGTGGTTTCCTTGGGCACTTAACTGGCTAGAACGTCATTTAAAAAAATAAAAAACACCATCAACCCATGGTGTTTTTTATAGCTTTCAAGCATGTGACTTTTCCCAAACTGTCTTTAAAAAATCCAAAGTATACGCAGATGTATCAGGAACAACTACAATATCATCTCCTAGGTCTTCCACTCGCCCCACCCCAATAGGTAGAGCTCCTGCCGCCTTAATTGCCTGGATGCCTGCTAGCGAATCTTCAAGTCCAATTGCATCAACGGGATTAACTCCGACCGCTTCAGCAGCCGCTATAAAAATATCAGGCGCTGGCTTTGAAGCAGTTACTGTAGCTGGATCTGCAATTGCATCAAAAGCTGAGGTCAATCCCATTTTTTCTAGGAGAAAAGGCCCATTCTTAGAAGCAGATGCCAAAGCAATTTTTATACCCTCTTCTCTGAGATCAGTCAATAAATTGCTTATCCCAGGGTAAATATCATCTGGCGTCACTTCTTGAATCATTTGCACATAGTTCTCATTTTTTCGAGCAGCTAATGCTTTAAACTCTGTCGCAGAAACATCTTTATTTCCTAGAGCCAAGATTTTTTTAAGGGATTCTTCACGCGATACCCCTTTTAGTTTCTCATTGAAAGCTCGATTGACCCCTTTAATCCCGATTTCTTCGGCTAGTGCCCGCCACGCACGATAGTGGTATTCGGCAGTATCGGTAATTACCCCATCCAAATCAAATAAAACAGCTTTAAACATCTTTTCACCTCTCAGTAGGCGCTTGATTCTTTTTTTGAAAACGCCTTCGTTTTAATCATTTTAGCAAACCTTATCCACTAATGCAAGCGTTTGCGCTATTTTATCTTTTTCCAAAGTTTTTTACACTATTTCACTTTTTTGTTGCTTTTTCATTTCAATAAGCGTACAATGTTTTTTATAATCTAATTATTCAGAAAATTGCGAGGTAATTTATGGATTTAACTACTGAAGTACGTCCTGGAGCAAATCGTTATGTCTCAGGGAAGGGAATTTTAAAAGAAATATTACAATATTTGTCTAACTATGAAGAAGTTGTTATTGTTACAGGGAAAACCGCTTATCAGGTTTTTTGTGATTACTATGGGAGTGAACTCCCCTTTCCTGTCCACTTCTATGATGGTTCTGCTTCAACTGAAAATGGACTAAATATTGCGCAAAATATACAGAAAGCGCAAGCTGTCCTTGCTATTGGTGGGGGACGCGTAATGGATACTTCTAAAGTCACCGCTCAAGCACTATCAGCAGATCTCATCTTAGTGCCAACACTTATTTCTAATTGCGCCCCTTATACTCCAGTTGGCGCGCTCTATTATAAGGATCTTACCTTTGATAAAGTCGCTTACTTCCCTAAGGCCAGCCTTTTGACATTAGTCGACTTTGAATTCTTACTCTCTACACCTAGACCATATCTTGTGGCAGGTATTGGCGATACGCTTGCCAAATGGTATGAAATAGAAGGTATTGTCCGTCGTTTAGATTGGAGTAGTTTACCTGCTTCTGCCCGTCTTGGTTATGTTGCCGCTAAGGAGATTTACAAGATTTTGTTTGACGATGCACCGAACGCGCTAGAAGCCCTGTCACAAAAGAAAGTTACTCCCGCTTTTGAGCGCATTGCCGATACCATCATTGAACTTTCGGGCACAGTTGGTGGATTTGCAGGGGCGTATGGGCGTATGGCCGGAGCACATGCTTTACACAATGGTCTTTCTCTGCTCACTAAGACACACTGCATCTTACACGGTGCAAAAGTTGCTTATGGGGTGTTAGTTCAACTCGCTTATACTAAAGATTATGATGAAATAACCCATCTTTTGCCTTTTTATAAAGCTTGTGATCTCCCTATTCATTTGTCAGAGCTTGGCCTATCACATGTTTCGCATCACCTCCTGAAACCCGTGGCTGATTTTGCTGCTTCATCTTCTGAAACTTATAATCTCATTGATCCCCATGTAACAGGAGAAAAAATTCTCATCGCGCTTGATTCTTTAGAATCACTTACCGAACAAACAAAATAATAAAAAAAAGACCTTGCGGTCTTTTTTTTATATACCAATCTCTTCTTCGACGACGGTGACGATTGTATCTACTACATGATCTACCTCTTCATGAGTAGGTGCTTCAGCCATGACACGCAAGAGTGGTTCAGTTCCTGAAGGACGAACTAAAATACGACCTTTCCCGTTCATCGAAGTTTCCATTTCTGAAATGACTTTTTGAATCGCTGGCACATCCATTGCTGATTTTTTAGCTGCATTATCTTTTACTCGAACATTAACTAATTTTTGTGGATAAATCGTAACTTCGCTTGCTAATTCAGATAACGTCTTGCCCGTTTCACGCATTACTTTTAACAATTGAATGGCTGAGAGTTGCCCATCTCCTGTTGTGTTGTAATCAAGGAAAATCATATGACCCGATTGTTCACCACCGAAGTTGTAATTATTTTTCTTCATTTCTTCAACAACATAACGGTCACCAACTGCTGTAATTACTGAATTAATTCCTGCTTCTTCAAGCGCTAAATGGAAACCAAGATTAGACATGACAGTTGTTACTAGTGTATCTTGAGCCAATTTTCCTTGAGAAAGAAGATATTTTCCGACAATGTACATAATCTTATCGCCGTCAACAATCTCTCCCTTTTCATCTACCGCTATCAAACGGTCAGCATCGCCATCAAAGGCAAGCCCCAAATCGCTTCCAGTTTCTACTACCGTTTGAGCCATTTGTTCTGGGTGAGTTGAACCAACTTTAACGTTGATATTCAAACCATCAGGCATTTCACCAATCACCGTTAATTCTGCATTGAGATCTGCAAAAACTGCTCGGGCAGAGGTACAAGCTGCTCCATTTGCTGTATCTAGTACCACCTTATAACCTTGAAAATCACCATCAGCAGTGGTTTTAAGGAAGGCCTGATATTTACGAACTCCTTCAATATAATCATGCAGCATTCCTAATCCTGCAGCTGAAGGACGGGGCAAAGTATCTTCTTTAGCATCAATCAAAGCTTCAATTTCAAGCTCTTTTTCATCTTCTAATTTATAACCATCACCACCAAAGAACTTAATACCGTTATCTAATGCAGGATTATGACTTGCTGAAATCATAACCCCGGCTGAGGCTCCATCTTTTTTCACCAAATAAGCTACACCTGGAGTTGCAATTACCCCCAAATCATACACTTCAATCCCTACAGAAAGAAGACCTGAGATCAGGCTTGTTGCTAGCATCTGTCCTGAAATCCGAGTGTCGCGTCCAACATAAACTTTAGGCGTTTCTGCTTCATGCTGGCTTAAAACATATCCACCAAAACGTCCCAATTTAAAGGCCATCTCTGGCGTTAATTCAACGTTTGCTTCACCGCGAACACCATCTGTTCCAAAATATTTACCCATTATTATCTCCAATTTTGTTTTGTTTTATTTAGTACTTACTGACAGAGCTGTCAGTACAGTGTTTATTTACTGTCCGATTTTTTTACTGGTGTCAGTGTAACTTGAACTTCGTCAGGATCAATGCTTACCCCTGAGGCAGTCAAAGGAACTTTAATTTTTGTTTGTTTTGTAATTCCTGTCAGGCTAACACTAGCAGTTACACTATCAATTGCTTCAAGACTACTTTGCTCGCCATAGATAGTGACTTCTTTATCAGCAAGTTTTGTCTTCATTCCAGAAAGCGAGCTATCAAGCGTTCCTGTTGTTGTGAGTTTAACAGGAACTTTTTTACTTGGTTTTTTTACTGTTGCTTTGAGGTGGGTTGTGGCTGGTTCAATCTGCGCAGGAACAATCTTACCTTCACTATCCACAGCATGCAATGTTACTGTACCCGCATAATTTTCTGTCAAGTTGACATCACTAGGAAGAGCAGCTTCGATAGCGGCAATATTTTTGATGCTTTCTTCGCCAGCGATCACTTTCACTTTCGTATCTGTCACTTCAAGGTTGTCAATGCTAAATCCAGTAGGAAGTTGTGTGGCTTCAACCTTAGGTTTTACTTCGAATTCATCCGAAACTCTTTTTTCCACCGTAATATTCATTGTTTTGGGGGAAATCGTAGCACTAACACCACCAGGGAGTTGTTCAATCCGCACAGGAACATCGAACTTCCCTGTTTTATATTTGGTCAAATCGATCGTTAAGAAGAAATTACGGGTGTCCGTATTTTCTTCATTATTGATTGTTAAACGATTATAACCCGACAAATGCACCGTAGCAGTACTGCTATAACCACTTACAAAGTACTTGTCAGAGTTATATTTAATTTCAATGGGAGCATTATTAATCGTTGCAGTATAGACCTCGCCTGATTGATTCGTCCCTTGGTTACGAATGGAAGTAGCATTGGCATTAAAAAACAGGACAATGGCAAAAAAGACAGACGCTAAAATATAAAATACTTTTGAGTTAAAAAATTTATTTGCCATTTTTCTCCTCCTCTGCTTTTTTCCGCTTATGCCATTTCGAAGGTTTTGTAACTTTTTGCACTTTTGGTGTCAAAAGTGCTGTCAAAATGTCATGGAATTTATCTTTCGAGATGTCCGCGAAAAACTCTCCATTGTGTGCAATCGAAATGCCGCCTGTTTCTTCAGAAACGACTAATATTAACGCATCAGAAACTTCCGATAATCCAATCGCGGCACGGTGCCTTGTCCCAAATTGTTTGGAGATTCCCGATTTTTCAGTAAGGGGCAGATAAGCACTTGTTACCGCAATTTTATTCCCTTGTACGATGACTGCGCCATCATGCAAGGGCGTGTTGGGAATGAAAATATTGATAATCAGTTCACTTGAGATATCTGCATCCAAGGGAATACCTGTACTGACAAATTCATTAAGGTTTTGTGCCTGTTCAATGGCAATCAAAGCCCCGATCTTTCGCTCGGACATGTATGCAAAAGATTTTTCATAGGCAGCAATGTGTCCGTCAATACTTCCCTTTTTCGTTGGTGTAAATAAAGTAGTTGTTCGTCCTAAACCTTCCAACGCACGCCTAATTTCGGGTTGGAAAATAATGACTCCAGCGATTACCCCATAAGTAATCACTTGATTAAGGAGCCATTCGACGGTAGTAAGCCCGATAAGTCCAGCAATGATCCGAATAAAAATGAAGATAATTACACCACGAACGAGCGTCACTAACTTTGTCCCTTGCACAAACCGAATCGCATGATAAAGGAAATAGCTGACAATCAAAATATCCAATATTGCAATGACAATTCGTAAAGGAGATTCATTCAATTCAAAAATCTTTTGCCAAAATTCGGGGTTAAAAAATTGATTGAAATCGTTCAAAAAATTCCCCCTCCTTTTCGTATGATTACATTAATTATACCAAAATTTTAAGTGAACTGCTTTGTTCCCGCAAATTCACTTTACTGACGGGGCTGTCAGTAGCTTTATGGCCTAAAAAACCTCACCTAAAAAGATGAGGTTTTTCTATGACAACCTTATTATCCTTACTGACGGCATGGTCAGTAAAGATAAGGCGTTTATCAGTCTTTTCCAGCATTTTTCTTGCTTTCTCGCTCAGCTTTACGTGCAGCCCGACGTGCTTCGCGCTCAGGGTCAATCGCACGTGCTTTACGTTCACGAACTTTTGGTTCAGAAGCGATTTCTACTGTACCGCTCTTTTTGGCCTGAGCTTTCGCTTCACGAGCTAAGAATTTTTCCAAATCTCCTGACCACCGTGCATAGCGCATAAAGCGTTTGCGGGCATCTGCGGCCGCTTTAGCATACAAACTTTCCGCATGTGCTGCATCAACTTTTAATAAATTGGCAAAGCGCGCTTGGCCTAATAAGAAGGGACGGACTTCATCAAAATCTGGTTTTTTAAAATCAAGCGTCATCGGATTTTTTCCAGCCTCTTCCAATACGGGGTTATAGCGGTAAAGTTGCCAGTAGCCTGAGTTGACTGCTGCTTTTGCTTCTTCGAGTGCGAGCTGCATCCCGCCATATAAACCGTGTGAAATACATGGTGTATATGCAATAATGACTGAAGGGCCTTGGTGTTTTTCAGCTTCATCGAAGGCTCGGATGGTTTGCATCATATTTGCTCCAGAAGCGATTTGAGCGACATAGACATTTCCATAAGTCATGAGCATCGCTCCAAGATCCTTCTTCGCCCCGCCTTTACCACCAGCGGCAAATTGAGCAATAGCAGAAGCTGGAGTTGCTTTGGAAACTTGACCACCTGTATTAGCATAAACTTCATTGTCCATCACTAGGATATTGATGTCCGCTCCAGAAGCAACCACATGATCCAAACCACCAAAGCCAATATCATAAGCCCAACCATCACCACCAAAAATCCATTGAGTTGGCTTAACAAATTGGTCTTTTTGTTGGTAAATTGCTGCTAATTTTGGTGAATTGAAGTGTTCAGAAGCTAACATTGCCTTCATTTTTTCAGCACGTGCCCGTGTTCCTTCTGAGTCGTCTAAATGTGCGACCCAATCCTTGGCTAATTCTTGCAAAGCTGGTGACATCTCTGAATAGGCATTTATCACCTCACGCGCTAATTTTTGACGACGTGTTTGCGAAGCAAGCCACATTCCATAACCATACTCGGCATTGTCTTCAAAAAGTGAGTTCGACCATGCTGGCCCTTGTTCTAACTCATTTGTAGTATAAGGAGTTGCTTGAGTTCCCCCATAAATAGCCGAACATCCTGTTGCATTAGCAATCATCATCCGATCCCCAAACATTTGGGTCAACAATTTAATGTAGGGTGTTTCACCACAACCTGAACATGCCCCAGAAAATTCAAATAGTGGCTTTTCAAATTGAGTCGCAGCTATTGTCCCTTTTCGCGCAGGATTTTCTTTAGTTTTAAGTGTTTGTGCAAAAGCCCAATTGACAGACTGCTCTTGTTGTGTTTCGTAAGGGACCATCTTAAGTGCCTCACCCTTTTTAGGACAAGCTTCTACACAAAGCCCACAACCTGTACAATCTTCTACAGAAACTTGAATTCTATATTTGAGTCCATCTTTTCCTTTATAATCCATGACATGGAAGCCCTCTGGAGCCACATTCCATTCGTCTTCATCTGCAAGAAAAGGACGAATAGCTGCATGTGGGCAAACAAAGGAACATTCATTACACTGGATACAAGCTGAAGCATTCCAGAGAGGTACTTCAAGAGCAACTCCTCGTTTTTCTACTGCAGAGGTTCCAAGTGGGCTATCACCAAAAGTCATTCCATTGGCTACCAGATCCTGAACAGTAAGTTCGTCTCCCTCAAAGGCATTTGTTTTATTGACGATCTCAAATACATATTTTTTACGTGCGGTTTCAGTCCCAATATTTTTTGGAGCTACTGATTGACTTTGGGACCAGTCATCAGGGATGACCACTTCATGTAAACCTGTCAAAGCTTCTTGCATTGCCATCAGATTTTTTTCTACGATTGTCGGAGATTTCTTAGCATATTTTTGCGCATCTTTTTTCAAAATCTCATAAGCTTCATCAAAAGGCATCACTGCTGCAAGTTTGAAAAAAGCGACCTGCATGATTGTGTTAATGCGTTGTCCCATTCCAGTATTACGGGCAATCTTAACAGCATCAATTGTGTAAAATTTAATTTGATTTTCAGCAATAAATCTTTTGAGCTCACTTGGTAGGTTTTTAGCAAGCCGTTCATCATCCCAAGAGGTATTGAGTAAAAAGGTCCCCCCAGGTTTTAACCCCTTTGTCAGATTATACTTACGAACATAAGTTGTATTATGGCAAGCTACAAAATCAAGGGTGGCAGTCATGTACTCGGATTTGATTGGACTATCGCCAAATCTTAAATGGGAGATTGTCAACCCCCCTGATTTTTTTGAGTCATATTCAAAAGCAGCCTGAACATATTTATCCGTATGATCTCCAATGATCTTTATCGCTGATTTATTAGCACCAACAGTCCCATCAGAACCAAAGCCCCAAAATTTTGCTTGAAAAGTATCTGCTGGGGTCAAATCAATCACTGACGACGCCGTCAGTGATAATTGGGTCACGTCGTCCGTAATTCCAAGAGTGAAAATTCTTTTGGGTTCTGCCTGACGCAATTCATTGTAGACCGCAATAAGATGTTCTGGTCGCGTATCTTTTCCCCCAATTCCATAACGGCCACCGATGACTTTGATTTGGGAACGTGAATCACTTAATAGTGCCGATTGGACATCCAAAAACAGCGGTTCACCATTTGAACCGGCCTCTTTTGTCCGATCTAAAACGGCTATGGATTGGACCGTTTTTGGTAATTTTTCAAGAAAATTTTCAACTGGAAAAGGACGGTAGAGATGGATATTCAAAAACCCAACTTTACGTCCTTGAGCATTGAGATAATCCACAGTTTGCTCAGCTGTACCAGCAACTGACCCCATTGCAACAATAACCTCTGTTGCGTCAGCTGCACCGTAATAATTGACCAAATCATAAGCTGTCCCTCGTAGATCATTAATCTTACGCATATAGCTTTGGACGATAGCTGGCAATTTTTCGTAATAAGCATTGACAGTCTCACGTTGTTGGAAGTAGAGGTCCGCATTTTGGTTAGTTCCTGATACCGTAGGGTGATCAGGATTCATACCTCTTAAACGAAATTCAGCTAATTTTTCTTCATTAACCAAGGGTGCTAAATCTTGATAATCAATCACGTCAATTTTTTGAATTTCATGTGACGTGCGAAAACCATCAAAGAAATTCAAAAATGGCACGGAACCTTCTATAGTTGCTAAATGAGCCACTGCTGATAAATCCATCACTTCTTGGACAGATGACTCAGCAAGCATAGCAAAACCAGTTGAGCGTGCTGACATCACATCAGATTGATCTCCAAAAATGTTGAGCGCACCCGTAGCAACTGCTCGAGCAGCAACGTGAATTACTGCGGGAAGTAACTCTCCCGCCATCTTATACATGTTAGGGAGCATTAAAAGAAGCCCTTGTGAGGCTGTATAAGTCGTAGCGAGACTTCCCGTTTTAAGAATACCGTGCATGGCACCCACTGCACCGGCTTCTGATTGCAGCTCTGTTATTTTGACAGGCTGTCCCCAGATATTTTTACGCCCCGCCACCGACCAAGCATCTGTATAATCAGCCATCGGTGAACTTGGAGTAATGGGATAAATTGCGGCAATTTCCGAAAAAGCGTAAGCAATATGTGCTGCCGCCATGTTTCCATCCATTGTTTTTTTCATTTTTAAAACCTTTTTCAGGAGAGCATTTATTCCCTTTTTTTATCAGTAAAGAGCGGTGTCGGTGTTCTTTTCCGTGACCTTTTAGGGTCAAAAAAAGTGAGAGCTTTCCTATCATATATATTTTGACTTCTTTCATTTTAGCATTTTCACTCTAAAATGTTGCACAGTTTCAGTGTCAATTATCTTTGACATGCTAGGTTTTATACTTATCTATCAGCCCTTAGCCTTCTCTTTTTTCAAGAAATTTTTTTAATTCAAAAAATCCTGTCAAAATGACAGGATTTAATAAGAGGAAAATCATACAATTATTCAGTGATTCTTTGCTCAGTTACTGCATCAAAGAAATGTGCCTTATTTAAATTCAATGCCACGGTGATTTTTTCTCCAGGCGCTCGGAAATCACGCGCTTCAACGCGTGAAACGAATTCAGTACGACCAATTTTCAAATAAAGCATTGTTTCAGAACCTAACATTTCTGAAACCACCACTTCGGCTTCCACATTTTGATTCGGATAAGCTTGTTGAGCCAAATTACTTGATTGGATGTCCTCAGGGCGAATTCCTAAGATCACTTCCTTTCCTTCATAACCTTGATCTTTCAGTAACTTAACTTTTCCTTCTGGAAGATCAATATTAAGCCCATCTTTACTTGTCAATTTGCCATTTGTCATTTTGACATCAAAGAAGTTCATCGCAGGGCTACCGATGAAGCCCGCCACAAATTTATTCACTGGTTCATTGTAAAGCTCTTGTGGTGTCCCGATTTGTTCGACACGTCCCACAGTTCCTGTCTTGTCAGCATTGGGTGTAGAAGACATAATAACAATACGATCCGCAAGCGTCATTGCTTCAGTTTGGTCATGTGTCACATAAATTGTAGTTGCCCCAATACGACGGTGAATCTTGGCAATTTCTGTACGCATTGAAACCCTTAATTTAGCATCCAAGTTTGACAAAGGTTCATCCATCAAGAAAACCTTTGCGTCACGTACAATCGCCCGTCCCATTGCAACACGTTGGCGTTGTCCCCCAGAAAGATCCGCAGGTTTACGGTCGAGCATATCGGTCAGTCCAAGAATTGCCGCTGCCTCATTGACACGACGCTTGATATCATCTTTTTTAAACTTACGTAGTTTGAGGCCAAAAGCCATATTATCAAAAACCGTCATATGGGGATAAAGGGCATAGTTTTGAAATACCATTGCAATATCACGATCTTTTGGTGCTACATCATTCATTACCTTATCGTCAATTTTGAGTTCACCGTCGGTAATATCTTCAAGCCCTGCAACCATGCGTAAAGTCGTTGATTTTCCGCAACCAGAGGGACCGACAAAAACGATAAATTCTTTATCCTTGATGTCAATATTAAAATCCTCCACAGCGTATTGAGTCGCATTGGGATATTTTTTATAAATTTTCTCTAAACTTAGTGTTGTCATTACTAGCTCCTTGTTCTTTATCGTTAAATCCATTTTATTGCAAACGTTTTCTTTTCGCAATGACCAAGCTGCCTAGTTTTTTTGTACAACCTGCACAAAAAAAGTTACCAACACTGTCTCTTTTAGGGAGCATCGTCAGTAACTTTATATTATTCTTCATTTAGTTTTTTTGTCGCTTCCGCAAATTTTTGTGCCACTGCTTCTAAAGCCAAATCTTCTGCATCTCCAATGTAATGCTCGTCATTGATTTCATCAAGATTGACATACATATCTAAATGACCCTTGAGGTTATCAAATTTTACAGGAGCATCTCCGCCATATTCCCCATCAAGGTTGAGTAAAATATTTTGACCACCGAGTGGTTCGATTTCAATTTTATTTGTCTTGATATACTCCAGATTAATATCATCAAGGTGTTTGCCGTTGGCAACAATGGCGAGTAATGCCATTAACTCAAATAAATTGTCCGTTTTCACTAGGATCAGGGTAAATAGCCCATCATCTAGCTTAGCATCTGGTGCAATTTTTTCAAAGCCCCCTACTGAATTAGTGAGTGCTGCAAAAAACATTGAAATATCCCCTTCGAACACCCCGTCATCATAAGTCACCCGAACAGGTGCCTTACGAACACGCGGGAGAAGTTCAGCACCTTTGGCTAAATAGGCCAAATAACCAAAAGCTGTTTTTAATTTGCTAGGTACACTATAAGTGAGTTCAGTTAATCCTCCACCTGCTGCGATATTAATGAAATATTTTTCATGTCCGTCTTCTTCAGTCACGGCATGGCCTACATCAATATTTAAAATTTGGTTTTTGCCAATAATTTCAATAGCTTCAAGTGGTTTGCCTCGTGGAATTTTTAAAGCACGTGCAAAATCATTAGTTGTTCCTGTTGGAACGATGGCAAGACGTGGGCGTTTTTTATAAGGTGAAATTCCTGCCACCACTTCGTTTATTGTCCCATCACCGCCTGCTGCGATAATTAAATCAAATCCTGCTCGTGTTGCACGCGCAGCTTCTTTTTCAGCCGAGTTTTCCTCTGGCGTCGTGCGATAAGCACTTGCTTCATACCCATATTCTTCTAGTTTATCCAAAATATCCGCAATGTGCTTTTTAATAATTTCTTGACCTGAAGTTGGATTATAAATCAATCTAGCTTTCATCATTTCCTCCAAAAATTCCATCAAATAAATTACTGACAGCATTGTCAGTAATTTTAAGCCTTTTATTCAGTCTGTCAGCAACTTACAACTTCTATAAGTCAAGCAAATCCTGCTCTGACCAGATTTCGATACCCAATTCTTGAGCCTTCGTTAATTTACTGCCTGCTTCTTCACCAGCTACAACAAGATCTGTTTTTTTAGAAACAGAACCCGATACATTAGCACCAAGGCGTTCCAATTTTTCCTTTGCTTCAGTTCGTTTCAGACTTGTCAATTTTCCGGTAAGGACAACGGTTTTCCCAGATAAGATGCCGTCAGTGTTAACTGTACCCAAATAAGCAAAATTGACCCCCGCTTCTTCCAGTTCATCCAGTAAAATCTTTGCTCCATCTGTCTCAAAATAAGTTACCAGCGCCATTGCAATGACGCCACCAAGAGATGGAATCTCAGAAATTTCTTCCTGTGAAGCATGGGATAGCGTTCGCAAATCACCAAAACGTTCTAGTAAGAGTTTTGCCGCTTTGCTGCCCACATGTCGAATACCCAAACCAAATAATAGCTTTTCAGCAGAGTTGTGACGACTATCAGAAATTGCAGATACAATTTTTTGCGCTAAGGTTTCCTTCACTTTATCCAGTGTAAGTAAATCTTCTACTGTAAGATGGTACAAATCCGCCACATCCGCTACTAATTTTTTATCAAAAAGTTGTGCAATAACTGATGGTCCTAAGCCCAATATATTCATGGCTTCACGACTAGCAAAATGTATCAATTTTTCACGCATTTGTGCGGGGCATAGTGGGTTGACACAGCGAAGGGCAACCTCATCTTCAAAATGCAATAAATCTGAGCCACATTCAGGACAATGCGTTGGGATTTCTAAGGGTTTTAGCCCCTTTGGTCGCTGATCCAAGAGGACTTTACCGACCTTTGGTATAATGTCACCTGCTTTATAAATCAACACGTGATCCCCAATCCGTATGTCTTTTTCACGAATGTAATCCACATTGTGTAAAGTCGCACGCGATACTGTAGTTTGAGCTAATAAAACAGGTGTCATATTCGCCGTTGGAGTAACGACCCCTGTGCGGCCAACAGTCCAATCTACCGATAAGAGTTCTGTCTCTGCCTCTTCAGCTGGAAATTTATAAGCAATCGCCCACCGCGGAGCTTTCACAGTAAAACCAAGTTCTTCTTGAGCCGCAAGATCATTAACTTTAATGACCACCCCATCAATGTCATAAGCCAAGGTTTCACGCAAGCGTGTTGCCTCTTCAATAAACTGCCAAATCTCTTCCATATTTCGAGCAAATTGGCGCTCTGGATTAACCTGAAAACCGAGTGCTTCAAAATACTCTAAGACTTCTTCTTGAGTATCATTCGTTGCAGGGCTTGCTTCTTGATAAAGAAAGGTAGCTAGACCACGCTTGGCTACAACTTTTGTATCAAGCTGACGCAGAGTTCCAGCAGCCGCATTTCGTGGATTAGCAAAAGGAGCTGCCCCTTCAAGTTCACGCTCTGCATTAAGTTTGGCAAAACTTTGGCGCGGTAAATACGCTTCACCACGCACCACGATATCAATAGGTTCAGTCAACTTTAAAGGAACATCTTTGATTCGTTTGACGTTTTCTGTGATATTTTCGCCAATCGTTCCGTCACCTCGTGTCGCCGCTGTAACTAAAATACCATTCTCATAATATAAAGAAAGAGATAGACCATCTATTTTGAGCTCACAGATGTATTCAGGATGGTCAAGTTCCTTACGCACTCGTGCTTCCCAAACCGCCAACTCTTCCCGCGAAAAAACATCTCCTAAACTGTATAAGTTGTAAGGATGACGAAATTTCTCAAAACCTGATAGGACTACTCCACCGGTTCGGTGGGTTGGAGAATCTGTTCTTACAAACTGAGGATTCTCCTCCTCTAACTTCACAAGCTCCTGATAGAGCCGATCATACTCGCTGTCCTCAACGGAAGGTGTATCTAGCGTATAATATTCATAAGCATATTGGTTCAGTAACTCAGTTAGCTCATTAATTTTTGACTCGATATTCATAGTACTATTTTAACATAAAAAGAAGACCCCAAGGGTCTACGGAGCTATCCAAAATAGTAAATTTATCCTTTATAGAAGTTAGTTTTAAAACTTTTTTGAAAGTTATCCTACTTAAAAACAAAATAAAAAACGCTCCTAGGAACGTTCTATTCGAAAAACATTAAGGCGGCGATCGGATTTGAACCGACGATTAAGCTTTTGCAGAGCCATGTGTTACCACTTCACTACGCCGCCACAACATTAACTATTATAGCGGAAAAATAAATTTATAGCAAGCACAAACTCATCCTCTCAGAACTTACGCCTATCTCACTTTTGAGGCAATTTATTGCCCATTAGACTTTCTTCTTCGTTTCAAGACACTACTGATCTGCTTTTGTTCTGCAAGAGTTTTTTCTAAGTCAGTAGGAGAACCTTCCTTTATTAACTCTAAAGCACTTTGAGCTTTTTCTTTACTTAAGATACTGTACCCCATTTCTTGGCGTGCATCAAGGATTAAAAAATCTCCCACTAGCGCCAGATCTCCACTTTCTCCTCCAAAATCTAAAACATTTTTATTCCATTCGTTCCACGAAATAACATTGGATTGAAATGCTTCTTTTACCCACACTTCCTGCACAGGGCGGTGCGTAATTTCCCAAACCTCAACAATCTGCCCTTTGTATTTTGCCAGCATAGAGCCCCTTTCTCACACATAGCATCTTCAGTAAACTTATTTTAGCAAATTGAAATGTTTTTTCAAAATCTTTGTTACCTCTCATCAATTAAAATTATCATATCTGTAACTTTAGTTACAAATAAATATCGAAAAATCAAGTATTTTGTAGTCTATAACTTATCTCAAAAGCCTCTTTATATCTTTATAATACAATCAAAAAGCTAATAAAATACACTCGCTGTAAACACTCTCAATATATTACACTTCAGCAAAAATAAAAAGACACTTTCGTGTCTTTGTTTAGAGCTCTTCTCCATTAGAATTAATCACTTTTTGATACCATTCAAAGGAGTCTTTTTTCGAACGGTCTAAGCTCCCTTTTCCCTCATTATCTTTATCCACATAAATAAAGCCATAACGTTTTTTCATCTCTCCAGTCCCTGCTGACACTAAATCAATGAACCCCCAAGGCGTGTAGCCCATAAGATCCACCCCATCGTATTCGACAGCTTCCTTCATCGCTTGGATATGCGCCTTAAGATAGTCCACACGGTAGGGATCGTGAATACGCCCGTCTTCCTCTACTTTATCGACTGCTCCAAAACCATTTTCCACGATAAAGAGTGGCTTTTCATAACGTTCATTAAACCAGTTTAAAGCATACCGTAACCCCAAGGGATCAATCTGCCAACCCCATTCAGAAGCCTTGACAAACTCATTTTTCACGAGGTCTTTATCTTCATCATAATCAAATGTAGGGGCTTTCCCATGATCTTTAATGGCAAAACTCATGTAGTAAGAAAAGCCAATATAATCCACTTTACCTTTCGACAACAGCTCCTTATCTTCTTTCGTGATATCAAGGTCAAAGCCTTTACGCTCAAAGTAGGCTGTCAGATAGCTTGGATAGTGACCACGAACATGCACATCCGCAAACCAATAGCGACGTTGCATTGCCACAGTAGATGCCATCATATCTTCTGGTTTACAAGTAGCTGGATAAATCGGACACATGGCAATCATACAACCAATTTGGAAATCTGGATTAATTTTATGCCCAATTTCGACGACTTTAGCTGAGGCAACCAACTCATAGTGAGCCGCTTGATACATGATGACTTCCCTTTCTTCATCACTAGCTCCTTCTGGAAATTTCAATCCTGAGTTGGTAAAGGGCGCAAAATCGCGCATAAAGTTTGCTTGGTTATTAATTTCATTGAAAGTCATCCAGTATTTGACCTTATTTTTATAACGTTCCATGACTACTTCGGCGAAATGAACAAAGAAATCAATCAACTTACGATTTCGAAAGCCCCCATATTCAGTCACTAAGTGATAGGGAAGCTCAAAGTGAGAAAGGGTAATTACAGGTTCAATCCCATGTTTTAAACATTCATCGAATAAATCATCATAAAATTGCAACCCTTCTTCATTAGGTTCTGCTTCATCTCCATTGGGGAAAATACGAGTCCAAGCAATCGAAGTACGAAAGCAATTCAAGCCCAGTTCGGCAAATAACGCGACATCTTCTTTGTAGCGGTGATAAAAATCGATAGCTTCATGATTAGGATAGTTTTCTCCTGGTAGTACGCCGTCTGTAATTCGGCGCTCTACACCGTTACGGCCGGCAGTCATTACATCTGCAACTGAGGGCCCTTTTCCTCCAGCATTCCACCCTCCTTCAAGTTGATGTGCAGCTACAGCGCCACCCCATAGAAAGTCTTTTCGTAAAGTCATATAATCTCCTTGTAATTTTTAGAATTTTTAATTTTCAACATTTTAATAAGATAAGCTCAAGTCATCCTTGAGCTTATCACGCTTAAATTTAGTATTTTCTTATTTAGTAGCTTCGATTTCAGCTTCTGTTTCAGCTTCTTCTTTAAGCAAGATTTTATCGTAGGCACGAGCGAATGGCCAGTAGAGAACGACCGTCATTAACAACATGAGAATTTGCCAAACCATACCTTGCCAGCCACCGACCAAGAGACCGGATAGAATTGCTGGCGTTGTCCACGGAATAACCGCACCGTTAAACGGTGGAATGATACCGAGCCAAATGACTAAGTAAGTCAAGATACCAGAAATCAATGGTGCAAGAATGAATGGAATACCAAGCACTGGGTTCAATACAATAGGTAAACCAAAGAGAATAGGTTCATTGATGTTAAAGATTGCAGGACCAATTTCCATACGACCCAAAGTTTTACCTTGAACGGATTTAGCACCGATCAAGAGGAAGATAACCAAACCAATAGTCAAACCAGAACCAGTAACTGTCAAGTATTGGTCCATGAAGGATTGAGTAACGATGTGAGCTCCATGAGCCAGGTCAAGATGTCCAGCTTTGTTCAAAGCGGCATTGTCAGCTGCATTGGCTTGAAGCAAAGGTCCCATGATACCACCGATGATTGTTGCACCGTGTACACCGAACCACCAGATGAATACGGGCATAAAGGCAATAACGAAGACACCGACAGGACCGTCTGTAACGTGTTGCAATGGGGTTTGAATCCATTTATAAACGAGTTCGACGAAAGTGGTGTTGAAACCAATGGTTGTAATCCCGTGCACCACACCAGCTAATGTGATGATGACACCTGCAGGAACAAGGGCTGTGAATGATGCGGCAACGTTTGCTGGCACTTGTTCAGGCATCTTGATGGTAATATTACGACGCATAAAGCCTGTGTAAATCCAACCGACTAGAAGCCCAACGATGATGGAGAGCACCATCCCTTTACCACCGAGCCACGCACGGTCGATGACCCCACCAACTTGATAGGCTGTGGAAACTTTTGTGGGGTCAGTAACACTGGTTACTTGATGAACAGTGTCAGGTTGTAACAAAATATGGACAATAATACCAGTTAAACCTGCAGGAACACCTTCATAACCTGCATCACGAACCCACGCATAAGCAATACCGAAAACAGCAAGCAAAGCCATGATCCCAAATGACGCATTGTTAATTTGTAAGAAGAGTGGTCCCAATTTGATTTTGTTCATGAAATCTTGCCCTGCTTGGAATGGCAGCTGGCCAAGAATCAAGAACACTGATCCAATAATAATGAATGGAATGGGATAAATCATACCATTTTTGATTGCCGTAACTGCACGGGTATTCAAAAATTTCATCATTGGAGGCATGATTTTGTTTTGAATAAAATTGTTCATATCTGAACAGTCTCCTTTTCTATTTAGGCGCTCCTCGACATCAAACACTTGTTACTTAAGGCGCCCCTTATTTTTACACTCTCATTATAGCACCTCACCCTCAAATAAGAAAGCGCTATCTTTTATATTTAGAGCTGTTCTTTAAAACAGGTACAGTACCTCTTTTGGTACAGAATGTACCATTATTGTCATTTAAAAAGCCTGATTTTACAGGCTTTTTCTTTTTTATATTAATATTGAAATCTTTTTGACATCTTTTTTCGTTTGTACTTTAAAAGTATTCGGCATACATCAAGTGTTATTGTTGTATTAAAATAAATAAAAAAAGCCTTAGGGCTTTTAATAATTAATGTGACATCTCGTACACTAAGTCCGCAAGTTGCTCCGTCAAATATACTGTAGGAAGTTGACTCGTCAAATCAAAGTGAGTCGCAACACGCCGTTCTATAATCCGATATGAAATTACCGAGTCGCTCAATTCTGCAATCGTTGAATGGCGTTTGGGTGTAATACTCATGATTTGTACATCTTTATTTGTACGAAGGCTACTAAGGACTTCCACAATCTCATTGGTTTCGCCAGATATGGATAGGGCTATCACAAGATTATTGGTGGTATTACGTAATTTAGAAGATATGGGGTAGGTCACATCACTAAAAGAAAAAGTATTGATTCCTACACCAGCTAAACGTCGTGCTGCATAATCACAAATGAGCCCACTAGAGCCTACACCTGTAAAGATGACATTATCGCTTTCAAGGATCAAGCGGGCGAGTTCTTCAAGCTGCTGGTTAACATCAGCCGGAAAGATGTCGAGAGAAAAAGAGGTCGGACTAGTGGGTTTTTCTTCTTCAAGTTTTACTTTTCTCGTAACATCAGCTTTGAAATCTGTGTAAGAGTCATAGCCAATTTTATGAATCAGCCTCATAACGCTTGAAGAGCCCACATGTGCTTGTAAAGCAATATCACGAACATGCAAATAGGGAATTTTCTCTACATTATCTTTAAGATAAGTATAAATTGTCCGCTCCGTATAGGTCAGTTTTTGAAAATCAACTTTACCAAAAAAACTCATCTTTTACTCCTTTTCTTCTAAATTTTTGCTAGAAAAAAGTTGCGGTATCCGCAACTTTTCCGTCAATCTTATAAAGCTTATTTATTTTCTAAAGCCTGAATGCGTTTTTCTTGATTAACAATTTCGACAGCAAGATCTTTAAAAGTGATTGCATTCATCAAATGGTCTTGGGCATGTACCATATAGAGATCGATTTCAGTGTGGATACCTTGTGCTTCTTTAGTAAGCATATCGGTTTGGACATCATGTGCTTCACGGAGTTCACTATTTGATTCTTGCAAAGATTTTTCTGCTTCTTCAAAGTCTCCTGATTTTGCTTGTTGGATTGCTTGAAAAGCAAGCCCTTTAGCATTTCCACCATGCATAATAATGCCCATTACAATTTCCATACGTTCTTCGTTCAATTTATCTCTCCCTTTTTAGAAATACAACATCCTGGAGGAAAACCTCCGAGCTCTAGTAACCTCAATATCTTGATAGGTTATTAGTTCATCAAATTTTCTGCAGCAGCAAGTACTTTATCCCCACGCATCATTCCATAGTCTTGCATTTTAATAACGTCCATTGGAACACCTGCCGCTTCGGCTTTTTTCGATACTTCACCTTTCATAAAGGCAACTTGAGGGCCTAAAAGTAAAACATCTGGTTTTGGAGATCCTGATCCTGCAAGCATGTTATCAATATCAGCTGTTGATTTTGCAAAAATCTCATAATCTTTACCATTGTCTGCTGCTGCTTTTTGCATTTTTGAAACCAAAAGTGATGTTGACATTCCTGCTGCACATGCAAGTGCGATTACTTTATCTGCCATAATTATTTTCTCCTTTTTCTTAACGTTTTTTAATTTTCAACGTTTCTATATGGATAATTATAACGTTTTCATTTCAAGAATGCAAGCGTTATCTATTTTTTGAAAAGGCTTCATTTTTTAGACGAATTTCTCTCTAATCCCTTGTAACTATAGGATTAATCGTAGTTTTTAGCAAACAACAGTAAAAACGCTTAGCCATCGCCAAGCGTTTTAATAATTTGTTTCTTATTTTGAAACAAGTTCAACTTTTCTCAGTCAGTAAATCAATTGATTTATGAGACAAAATCTCCAGAATAGCAAGAACAGGAAGTTGAGTGGTTAAATTTCCAAGAGGATACTGTTTAGACCACTCATTAATCAAGTGATACGAAAGATTCAGGTCTGAGAGTTTAGCCACGGTACAGTCTTCATGGTTTGTGATAGAGATAATTTTGGCCCCACCTGCTTTAAACTCTAATTCTTTTTTTACTACTTGCTCTGTTTCCCCAGAGACAGATAAAATTACTGCGACAACTGTTCCCATTCCTCGAACTTGAACAGCTTGAAAGGGGTCTGAAATAACAAAGCTCCGTAGGCCCGTATTGACAAAATATTTCGTGGCATACTCACTGAGAGAACCAGAGGTTCCCAAACCAAGAAAGACAGTGTAATCGGCTTGAGCAATCATCTTGGCGGCTTGATTGAGCCGGGCTTGATAAGCTTCTGTATTCATTCGACGCAAAAACATATTGAACTCCAACATGTTATCATAATGCTGTTCTTCAGGAGTTTTTTCTCGCTCTTGACTTTTCAAATAAAACTTGAGATCAGCCCATCCCTCAAAACCAAGTTTTGTGCAAAGTCGGACAATAGTTGAGGTTGAAACATGCACTTTGCTGGCCAAATCTCGAATCGTCATTTGCTGAACTTGTTCGGGTGATTTGACGATAAAATCAAAAACTAAACTTTCAAGCTCATTGAGCTTACTGATTTGTTCTGGTAAAAACATAATTCCTCGCTTCAATTTAAAATAAATTGATTAGTACAACTTTATTACTGACAAAGCTATCAGTACTTCGTCTAGGAAATAGAGCCAAAGACAAAAGCATCCATCAACCCAAAGACTTCATGGCTATAATAACTTACGTAAGTCAGCGGAACGTCTACTGAGGTTACTGCTGCTTGACCCATCAGCTTTAATCCTTGACGCTTTGCCAAATAAAGCGCTCGGTAGAGATGAAAATCACTGGTGACCACTACCGTTTTACCGCAAAAATATTTTTTAGAATAATAAATATTTTCTGCAGTATTTTGGGCTTTTGTTTCAGCGATAATCCGCTCCCTAGCTATCCCGTGACTGACTAGGTAATTTTTCATGCTAGCTGCCTCACTGATTGGTTCGTCAGTCCTTTTTGCTCCCGAGACAATAATTGACGCTTGAGGATTTTTTTGGGCCAGTAGCCGTGCAGCTTCCAGTCTTTCTTGCATGATATGTGAAGGTTTTTTATTAGCTTCAACCTTTGCTCCTAGGACAAGAATTGTGTCAATCTTGTGGTCTTTAGCTACCGAAGTATTCGCTTTACTCAGTATTAAGCCAAGACAAATCAAGCAAAGTAAGAGAAAACTTGCTAAAATTCCTCCTGAAAATTTAAGCAGTTTGCGCATGTTTTGCTACCTTAAACTTAAAAACTTTGTTTACGTGATTCACGCTGTTTGCGCGCATTTTTGTTACGTTCAGCACGACGTTTTTTCTTATTATCTTCTTCAATTTGCCATTTAATGGCGCGTTTGTAGCCTGGCTTAACGTGTTTTTTCCCTTTTTTGAGGGCACCAATAGTTTTGGTAGATAATTCTTCTTGTTTTTTGGTCCGTTTTTCACGACGATCACGGTCATACGAGTCAACAATCTCGCCATTTTTTACTGCTTTAGGTTGGAAAGTAACACCCATTTTTTCAATTTCACGGATGCTTGAGTCATCGGAAGGGCTATATAAGGTGATAGCTGTTCCCCGCAAGCCATTGCGACCAGAACGTCCTACGCGGTGCACAAAGAATGTCAAATCTTTTGGAATTTCATCATTGATAATATGCGAAACTCCTTCGATATCAATCCCACGAGCTGCAATATCTGTTGCAACCACATATTGATAATCTAGATTTTTGATGGCGTTCATGATGCGTTTGCGTTCACGCGGAGGTACATCTCCATGAATTTTAGCCACTTTAAGTCCATTACTTGTTAAGAAATGGTGAATATCATCCACGCGCCCTTTCGTATTGGCGAAAATCATCGCCATATAAGGGTTGAGCGCTTTTGTTAACTGCAGCAAGAGCTGATTATGTGAACTCCCTTTTGTCGAAACCAACCAGTTTTCGATCGTATCTGAGATGACCGTTTTGTTAGCAATTTTTTGCATGACTGGATTATGAAGGTATTTTTTTAAGAAGGGTTGCAACTTTTGCGGAATCGTTGCTGAAAAGACCAACATTTGCACACGTTTACCAAATGAACTAGCAATTTGGTCAACATCTGCCAAAAAGCCCATATCTAAGGTCATGTCCGCTTCATCCACGACAAAAGTTTTGGCTGTGTGGACAATGAGTGCGTTAGATTTTACTAAATCATGAATCCGACCAGGTGTCCCAATAACGATATGAGGCTGAGCACTTTCCAATTTTTTGATTTGGCGCGCTTTGTCCGTTCCACCCACGAAATTAGACAGGCGGATTTTATCATTGACTTTGACAAACTCTTGAGCAGCTTTGTAGATTTGGGTTGCGAGCTCCCGTGAAGGGGCAGTGATGACGGCTTGCACTTCGTCCAAATCTGTGTCCAAATTTTGGAAAATAGGAAGCAAAAAAGTGTGTGTTTTGCCGGAGCCAGTCTTAGATTCACCCACTAAGTCTCGTCCAGAAAGAACGATAGGAATCAATTTTTCCTGGACTTCAGTTGGGTTTTCAAATTTGATATTTTCTAGTGTTGTATTAATATAGTCTTTAAAGTTAAAATCTGTAAATTTCATGTTTTTCTTTCATTGTCAAGCTTGAAACAGATGCATTTTCGCAATGCGTTTGTTCCTTTTAAATGTTGATTTATCCATGGAAGGGACTTTTTTCTATTATATCAGAAAATGAACATTTAAGAAACCTGTCTTTTTTTTGTAACGCTGATTATTTAATGGTGGGAGAAGTAGGCTTCTCCCTTTTTGTCAACAGGTATGGCTTACTTACAAAAAAAGTTACTGACGAGACGGTCAGTAACTTTTCATTAATGTTTTATACGTTTATTTTGTTTTTGCATAAAGTTCGTTCACTTTATCCCAGTTGACAAGATTGAAGAAAGCTTCGATGTAGTCTGGACGTACATTATGGTATTTGAGGTAATAAGCATGTTCCCAAACATCAAGTCCCAAAACAGGAACTAACCCTTCAGAGATTGGGTTATCTTGGTTAGCTGTAGAAGTGACTTTCAATTTGCCATCGCCATCAACGACAAGCCAAGCCCAGCCTGAGCCAAAACGTCCAGTTGCGGCTGCTTTAAACTCTGCTTTGAATGTTTCAAAGCTACCGAATTCTTTGGCGATTGCATCACCAATTTCACCATCGGGATGGTTTTCAGAGCCTTCTGTGTTAGGACGGAGCCAAAGCCAAAATTGGCTGTGGTTCAAATGTCCACCACCATTATTGCGGACAGCTGTACGAATGTCTTCTGGGATTGCTGACAAGTCTGTCAGTAATTCTTCAAGACTTTTATCATCCAACTCATTATGTTTTTTAATCGCTGCATTGAGGTTGTTAACGTAAGTTTGATGATGTTTTTCGTGGTGCAAGTGCATCGTTGCTTCATCAAAGAAAGGTTCAAGCGCATCATAAGCGTAGGGAAGTTCTGGTAATGTAAATGCCATCGTTATTTCTCCTTTGTTTTCATTTTAATTCTATTCTCATTATAGATGATTTCGATTACATTGCCAAATAATTTGTTTACCAAATCTTCCCAGAACGTTGCTCAATAAAGCTTAAAGCACGTGGTGAAAGGAGTGTGTCAACTTGTTTTAAGTCTATTATATCTACGACACCCAAGAGTGTCATCCCTTTTGCTAAATCCGCTTTCCATTGTTCAAGTAGAGCTTCCACTGCTTCTACGCCGGACTCATTCAAAGTGGAGAGTAAAAAGCCTGCCGAACTAGCAAGATCTGCTCCCAAGATTAAACTTTTGACTATATCTTGCGCCGAAGTAATCCCACCTGTAGCTATGAGGGGCTTGGTGGGTGGGGTGAGTTGGGCTTCCAACAAACTCTCTACTGTGGAAAGTCCAAAATCATCAATATCAAAACCATTTTGACTGCGTTTGCGCTCAATCCACGCAAAATTTGTTCCCCCGTTTCCACCGATGTTAATAGCCGACACCGCAGTTTCTGAGAGTTGTTTAAAGGTTTGCTGAGACATGCCAAATCCAACTTCTTTTACAATGACTGGTACCTCTAGCTTTTCTGAAATTTCATTAATATTGTCTAACCAGCGAAAGGCCCGATCCCCTTCATCCATAGGTAACTCTTGCGCTGTATTAACATGTATTTCTAAGGCATTAGCCTCAATCATCTCTACAGCACGCTTAGCATTTTCCAAAGAATGCCCAGCCCCTAGATTGGCAAAAAGAAAGCCAGAGGGATGGAGTGCTCGGACATTTTTAAAGCCTGCAGCCAGTTCAGGGTATTTTAGGGCAATTGATTGTGAACCAACAGCCATAGCCAGACCTTGACTTTTTGCAATTTGGGCCAGTTGTGCATTAAGCTTGTCAGCGCGTGGTGTCCCTCCCGTCATCGCCTCAATGTAAAAAGGAAATTCAAAGGACGCACCCAAAAAATTGCTGGACAGCTTAATGTCCTCAAGAGCAATCTCTGGGAGCGTATTGGGAATAAGGCGTAAATCAGAAAACGTTAAGCCTGCTGTCTTGTTTCGTTGATCACGCCAGTATTTGATTGCTAATGAGAGGTGCTCGTCTTTGCGATGTTGATGAATTGCTTTTTCGTTTTTTATCATGTGTTCTTTTCCGAAATTTCTGCTTTAAACAAGTGTATACCATGATCCTCTAATTTTTTTTGCAGTACTTTGATAGGTGCCTCATTTTCTGCAAATAAAATCACATTTTCTCCGAAACCTGCTCCGGAAATTTTACCTGCAAACTCAGGGTAGGCATTAATCATTTTTAAGGCCAGTGACAACTTATCCGTCATGTAACCTTCAGGAATGTGATGTAAAAGAAGCTTTTGATTTTCTAAAAGTTTTTCTTTAAAACATTGAAAATCTTGTTGAGCAATCGCTGCTGTCAGCGCTCTGACCAAGTGATCAGAAGTCTGATAAAAATCATCAGACAGTTCAATTTTTAATTTTTCTGATGTTTTTGCAGCTTTTTGCGTTTGTACCACATAAGTTGCCCAAGGCATATCAAGGGGGAGCACTTGAGTACGGTTTTTATATAATACACTTCCCCCATACATTATGGCTGCAATATCCCCCATAGAACCTGAGCCTTGCACTTCGTAATGGGCTTCTGCGGCAATCACAAAGCGCTCTGCTAAAGTCAGTCCTAGCTTAAAGTAGGTATTAGTAGCATTTACCACACCACAGACCACAGAGGCGCTAGATCCGTAACCTTTTTTTCGATCGCCAAAGCCCATATCACTTGTAATTTCAATAGTCACCTCAGGCCAGACATTTTTGACTTTACTGATAGAACCGTCAGTAAAGTCCAAGGTTTTTTTCAAAGCGGTCAGAGCAAAATTCCAAGGGTTATCTGATGTTACACTAATTTTATTTATTGAAAAGTCATAATCTGCCATTGCAACATTGGTTTGGAGATGTGATGATCTGTCTCCTGCTGAGATTTTGACTGTAAAATCCGTCGCAATGGTTGTCACCAATGCTAAGCCTTCTGGTCGTGTTACTGCATATTCCCCTGCAAAAAACAACTTTCCCGGTACATTGACAATGACTGCTTCATCAAAGGTACTCATAAGCCCCTCCTGCATGTGCGACGTCAAAAGTTAGTTCGGGAAATTCTGCTCGAAATTTAGCAAGCAGTTTTTTCTCAGTCGCATGATCAGTAATAATTTTTACATTTGGCCCTGCATCAATTGTGACAAAAGCAAGTAGACCTGCTCGGTAGCACTGCGCAGTAAAATCCACCACGCGCTGTGTCTCTTTTGTAAAATAATCAAAGGGCGCTTCACACCGACGATTTTGCTCATGCATCCCCAAAGCATTGTCTTGAGCAATTAAGCCAATTTTTTCAATGTCTTCTTTAAGAATAGCGGACTTCATCTCTTCCAATTGATAAGCAGACTTTTCCACCCAGGCCCCATAGGTCGGGGCGGTTTGAGCTAGTTGCATTCCTTTAGTAGAGGACATTTTTTTCTTTTCTGAGGAGATTTCCGCCACAATCATTGAAAGTCCAATGTCTTGATTATAAAAAGACTCTGCAAAAGATGAACGATCGTCTGTCCCTTTATTCCAGATTGCAAAATTACCAAAAAGAGAACGCGAAGCCGATCCTGATCCGCGTCGTGCAATCCTAGAAAGTTCCGCATCATCTTTTTCTAACTCGAGCAATCCAAACATGGCTGCCGTCAATGCTGCAAAGCTCGAAGCACTTGATGCAAGTCCCGCTGCTGTTGGCACATGGTTTTCGGAAGTAATCTTTACATTTGGAAATTGTCCGTATTTTGCGCGCATCATCATCAAAAATTGGCTCACGCGTGTCGCATCTGTTTCTTGCTGATTTAGAATCAATCGGTCTGCTGGCGATTCCGTAAATTCGACTGCCGTGGTGGTATAAAATTGATCCAAGGTCATAGACAAAGAACTTGTCGTAGGAATATTTAGGGTTGAGTCTGCTTTCCCCCAGTATTTAATCAAGGCGATATTTGTGTGCGCCCGCGCTGTGACAATATTTTTCATGAAACTATTATATCATAAAAGCCAATAGAGCTACTTGTACACTAGCAGCAAAAAAAGACAACCTACGTTGTCTTTTAATAGTTTAGTTTCGATCTTTTAGGGTTAAAGCAGATCTCAGAATGAATAAATCCACGTGTTCTTCGCGCCATTTTTTAGCAAACGCTGACTGATGCGAATCGCATCTTTTTCATTTTCAGCCAACGCTACCATGACACCCCCTAAACCAGAACCCGTTAATTTAGCTCCGAGTGCCCCGTTTTTAAGAGCTGTATCCACCAACGTCTCAAGACGAGGGTGTGAAACGCCAAGCTCAGAAAGAATACCATGGGCTTTATTCATCACTTTACCAAAGGCACTTAGTTGGTTAGTCATCAAGAAATTTTTTGAGGCTGTTGCTAATTCCCCTAATTGGTTAATATGTGCCTGCGTTTTTTTCTTTTCTTCGACTAACTTTTCACGTACAATATTGATCGCTTGGCTTGTAAAGCCATGAACACCTGTATCTCCGATAACAATAAAGCCATGCAAATTCAGCTCAAAAGGCTCAATGGCGGTATCCTTGATAAACCAGAGCGGCTGCTCTGAGTTTACGGTCGCTACATCTATCCCCGAGGATTTACCATGTGTAATATTCTCAGAAAAATTAGCATAAAACATCAGATCACTTTGGGGTAACTCAGTTTCGAAAAAGTCATAAAAAGCTCGCGTGATTGCCGTAGCCAAAGAAGCTGATGCGCCTAAACCACGCCCTTGTGGAATATTTGAATCAATTTCTAATGAGAAAGGCATCTTTGAAGAATGAAATTTACTAAGCAAACGCATAATTAACTGGCGAATCCCTTCAAACTCATCTCCCATCAAATCAATTCTTCTACGGAACTCATTATTTTCAATATATTGCCCGTATTTTGACGAGGTCAATGTCGCAGTTGTCTTGAGAATAGTGACAGGTAAGGCAATTGCTGGTTGACCGTATACGACGGAATGCTCTCCAATCAAAATTAACTTGGAATGGGCGATTCCGACACCCATTTTGTTTATAGTCATTTTTTAACAGTTCTCCCGCTACATAAGTTCTTTGAGCATCTGCATTTCAGCTTGCTCTGAACCCATCATTAGCATCTCCTAGATGTTCTATCCAAGAGCTGGTGCGAAGCACCGTCGTACGGTAGTTATTTTTAGATAACAAGATTCGTTATCAAAACGTACCTGACAATTTTATAAAAATTCTCTCTGAAAATCAAGCTTTTACCGTTATTGCTCAACTTTTTACTCAATTTGAAGTATAATAAACGCATGGAGAAACAATACAAAGCACTTCAAGAAGGCCTAGAAAAAATGAAACTTGTTACCGTGAGTGCGGCAATAAAAGAAACACAACTTTCCAGAGAAGAAATTATTAACTTTGTTAAAGCTCATGAAAAGCTAAGAATTTTTGATGATCTCCAACACCATTGGATCAATGAAAATGTAGATGGGCATTGCTAAAAAGTTACTGACCAGTTGGTCAGTAACTTTTTTGTTCATAAGTCATGAAATTCTGCATATAAGGCTTGTCGATTGAGCGAACGTTCTTTAGCAACTTGCTTAATCGCCGCGTTTGGCTTTGAGCCTTCTTCAATCAGCATCTTGACAGCTTCTATCGGGGACAGCTCTGGCGCAATGGTTTCAAGGACTTGCTCTTTTGCTCCCGACACAATAATTAAACACTCCCCTTTGAGCGGATGTTGGGTCAGAGAATCTAACACCTCAGAAATAGTCCCGCGTCGATATTCCTCGTAAATCTTTGTCAACTCACGTACTAAAACAACTGGACGATCACCGTAAACTTTAAGTATATTCTCAAGCGTATCAGCAACACGAAAAGGGCTCTCATAAAAAATCTGTGTTTCAGGATAATTGACCTTACTGCTAAGAAATTTCTGTTGTTCCCCTCGCTTACGGGGCAAAAAGCCATAAAAAACATGTGGTTGTGGTGCCAATCCTGAGGCAATCAAGGCTGTGATGCCGGCAGAAGGACCAGGAAGAGCCACTACTTCAATCTCCCGTTCAATGCACGCTCGAACTAAATCATGACCAGGATCAGAAATAGAGGGCATGCCTGCATCTGAGACTTGAGCAATGGATTGTCCTGCTTTTAAGAAGTCAAGGAGCTTGGGTATTTTCTCTTGCGAGTTATGCTCATGAAAAGATTCTTGTGGAACCTTAATCTCAAAGTGATTCAAAAGTCGCAAGGTATTTCGCGTATCTTCTGAGCATATTAGGTCAACACGCTTTAAGGTTTCTAAAGCACGTAATGTCATATCCTGCATATTGCCAATCGGAGTGGGGACAAGATATAAGGTTCCCATCGTCTTTGCGCCTTTAAAGGACTGTTGAATAGTAAATGTTTTATCCATTAGCGATACAATAGCTCCAAACAATCTAAGCAAGACTCACCTTCAGCCAAGCGTTCTGCATAATGTAAGTGGCAGACATGGAAACCTTCATTAAAAATCTGAATCAGATTCGGATTAGGTTGATCTTTGGGTGTTTCTTTTTTTACTTCTTTCTTTTCAAATTCTGCTAAGCGCTCACGGAGCTTTTCGAGTTCCATCCGTAAAGTCGCATTTTCCGTAATGGAAGTTTCAAGAACTTGCCGAATGTGAGCCACTTGCGCCAAAGTCATTGTCAGTGTCTTCTCTAAATCACCTAATTGTTCAAAAACTTCATATTTGTCAGCCACGATTCACCTCAACTTCTGCAAGTTCAAATTCCTTGCTATATTCTCCAAACCTAATTTTCACACTATTTTTTAAAACGTTTAATCCGATAACTTTTCCTGTTCCTTCAGCAGTCACAACTTTTTCACCAAAATCTGGGAAAATTTCTTGCGCTTCTTTGTAAAAATCCTCTTCATAAGTCAGACAACACATCAAACGTCCGCATAAACCGTTCAATTTACTTTGCTTCAAAGAAAGATTTTGATTTTTAGCCATTTTGATTGATACATTAGGAAATTCATAGACAAATTCAGAACAACACAGTGGACGTCCACACGGTCCTAATCCCCCATAGATTTTTGCAGCATCACGTGGTCCAATCTGCCGTAATTCAATCCGAATGCGAAAATAAGCAGCTAACTCTCGCAAAAGCACTCGGAAATCAACTCGGTTTTCTGCTGTAAAGGAGATAAAAAGTTGAGTTTGATCATAGTTATATGCCACCTCGATAATTTTCATTTCGAGTTTTTGATCTAAGACCAACTGACGGACACGCGTTTTAGCTTCCAAAGCTAAGTCATTAAGTGTTTTAACTCGTAACTCATCTTCTTCGTTGGCTTTGCGAAGCACCTTATGTTTTACCTCAAGCGCCGTATCTGTTGGAATTTCTCGAATAATTCGTCCATAATTCATTCCTTTATCAGAACGGACAATGACACCTTCTTGGACCTCCAAAGCAGTTTCCGAATCGGCAAAAGCATTTGTTTCACCATGGCCAAATTTTACTTCATAAATCATCTTTCCTTCACCCTTCTTCTTAAGGTTGTGTCACGCTAGAGTACCATAAAAGTCAAACAGGACTCAAATCTAACATTACTTTTCCACATCTCGATGGCACGAAATGTTTTGAGCAACTCATCGCGCATCTTTTCCTGACGAAACATTTGTAATAAAAGTTCAAAAGCCATATTCTGCTTCTCTTTATCATCAAAAATTTCAACAAGTTCCTTGAGGTACAAAAAAGCTTCTGATGGGCTAGTGGCGCATAATTTAACAAACTGTTCAAGCCGTTGTACGCCATCGCTAAACCATACCTGTTGACTTAATTCCATCGCTTTTTCGGGCGAATCACAAATTTGTGCGAGCCACTCTGCTTGTGTTTTCAAAAGTCCACTTTTTTCTAGGAGATGCTGAAAATGATGGCTATTCTTTGTGAAATGGACGACTTGTGTACGTGATTTTATGGTAGGTAAAATCATATTTTCATTAGTAGTTAACAAAAAGATAACTACTTCACTCTCAGGTTCTTCAATAGATTTCAAAAGCGCATTTGCGGCATTTGGATGCATCTTTTCAGCAGCTTCTATAATAACTGCTTGCTGTTTTCCTTCGTACCCTGACTCACTAAAGACTTGAGTGAGCGTACGTATTTGTGCGGTTTTTATAGTTTGTCCCTCTGGCGAAACTACATGTAAATCAGCAAAATCTTCTGTAGCAACTAAGCGACAAGCTCGACAGATACCACAAGGAAGACCTTCTTGCAAGTTTTCGCAAAACAAAGCCTGACTTAACCAAATCGCGAACTCAAATGATCCAAAGCCTCCTGAAAATAAGTAAGCATGACTCAAGTGCTTACGTTGCAAAATATTTGAAAATTGCTGATAAAGCTGGGGCTGAATTTCTGATACTTTCACACAAAACCTCTCTCAAAACCACTGACCCCGCCGTCAGTAATTAAAATATACTCGCAAATCGCTCCTTGATTGCTTCAATTGTATCGGACACCACTTTTTCGACTGATTGGCTCGCATCAATTGTAACAAAGCGTTGCGGTTCTTTTTCTACCATTTTAAGATAACCTTGTCGAACTTTTCGATGCATTTCGGCACGTTCCAAATCCAAACGATTTACTTCATCTGCCCGATTACTCATGATGCGATCAAGGGCAACATCTGTATCAATATCAAAATAAAGTGTCAAATCAGGCTTCAAACCATCCGTCGCAAAATTGTTGAGCCAGTCTACAACTTCAACACCCAATTCACGCCCATAACCTTGATAAGCCACTGATGAATCTATAAAACGATCGACAATTACAACTTTACCAGCTTTCAGAGCTGGAAGCATCTTCTCTTGCATATGCAAGCGGCGTGCTGCAGCAAAAAGGAGCATTTCTGTCTTAGAATCAATCTCCGTGTTCTTAGGGTCCAAAATTAATTGACGAATTTCTTCAGCCAAACGGACGCCACCGGGTTCACGTGTCGAAATAATGTCGCGTTTCATTTTTTTGATTTCCGGCAAAATTTCTTTTAAAACTGTCGTTTTTCCTGCGCCATCAGGTCCCTCAAGGGAAATTAAAATTCCATTCATAGCCTCTATTATACCAAAAAACAAACTTTTTAGCTTTTTTCTTAAAATAATAACATCACTTTTTGCGTAATTTTACTAAAAATTGTATAATATATCTGAAACAGCTTACTTTATTTGTCAAAACTCATAAATGTAAGAAATTTTAAATATTTAAAACTCACCACCTGAAAGGACAACATATGAAAAAGATTCTCGTTGTTGACGATGAAAAACCAATCTCAGATATTGTAAAATTTAATTTGACCAAAGAAGGCTTCGAGGTTTTTACCGCTTTTGATGGCGAAGAAGCACTTGAATCTTTTAAAGAAGTGCAACCCGATCTTATTTTACTTGACTTAATGTTGCCTAAACTTGATGGTCTTGATGTTGCTCGTGAAATTCGTAAAACTTCTGAAACACCTATTATAATGGTGTCAGCTAAAGATAGTGAATTTGACAAAGTCATTGGTCTTGAGTTGGGTGCTGACGACTACGTCACTAAACCCTTTTCCAACCGCGAATTGTTGGCTCGTATCAAAGCCAATTTACGTCGTGTAAATGCTACTCCAGCAGAAACTAATGATAATGTCAAAAAAGAATTGGTTATTGGAAATCTCCGCATCAATCCAACACACTATGCCGCTTATAAAAATGATAAACAGCTTGATTTGACGCATCGTGAGTTTGAATTGCTTTATTACTTGGCACAACACTTAGGTGAAGTCATTACCCGCGAAAACCTCCTCGAAACAGTTTGGGGCTATGATTATTTTGGTGATGTCCGCACTGTGGACGTGACTGTACGTCGCTTGCGCGAAAAAGTTGAAGATACACCAAGTCGCCCGCAATATGTTTCAACACGTCGTGGAGTGGGCTACTATATGAGTAACCCTCATGATTAAATTTTTTAATTCAATGATTTTTAAAGGAGTAGTGGCCCATCTACTTCTTTTTGTCATCCTTTTTATGAGTAGTTTTGACTATAATGTCGCCCATTTTAATTCTGTTTTAGCCAATTACTTTTTTTCACTGCTCTTTGTACTCGTTTTTTTAATTCATCAACACCGGATGATTGTAAATGTTTCACGCCAAATGAATCAGATCAAAAATGGTTATTTAACTAAAGATAAACTTCCTAAAGGCACCAGTGAAATTAATGAGTTATATGGCGAAATCTTAAAACTTGGCGAAGATATTGTCAGAACCCAAAACAACTTAGAAAATCAACGGAATCAACTTGATAGCATTCTAGCTTATATGATTGATGGAGTTATCGCTACTGATCGCCGCGGGAAAATTATTATGGCAAATAAGTCTGCCCTCCATTACCTCAATACAACTGAAGCTGAGTTGATGCAAAAAAACATTGTGGAAACCCTTCAGATCAGTGAGCAATACAACTTCTATGATCTGCTCGAGAAAGAACCCGAAGTGGTGATTGAAACTCATGATGCTGACAATGAAGCCGTCTCACTTCATATTAAATTTGCACTTTTTCGTCGTGAATCTGGTTTTATTTCAGGTATTATTGCCGTACTTCATGATATGACAGAGCAAGATAAATCTGAACGGGAACGTCGTCTTTTTGTATCCAACGTATCACATGAATTACGGACTCCTCTGACGTCAGTGAAAGCTTATCTTGAAGCTTTAGAGGATGGGGCTCTTGATGACAAAGAAACTGCTGCTTCGTTCATCAATGTTTCTTTAACAGAAACTAACCGCATGATTCGCATGATTTCGGACCTTTTAACCCTCTCAAGGATGGACCAAGACCGAATCGTTTTAGATAAAGAAATTATTAATCTCACTGCTTTTTTAGACCACCAACTTAATCGACTAGATCAAATTTTGGAAACTGACTCTAGCGGCTTACTCACCTCTGATTTTACTTTAGTACGAAATTATAGTAATCGCCCCATCTGGGTTGAAATTGACACGGACAAGATTGCCCAAGTAGTGGATAACATTATCAGCAATGCTTTTAAATATTCTCCTAAAGGTGGGGTAATTACTATCTCGGTAGAAACCCGTGAGAAAGATGTCCTTATCTCAATCAGCGACCAAGGGATGGGTATCCCGCGTGCTGATCTCGTCAAAATCTTTGACCGATTTTACCGTGTAGATAATGCTTCACGCAATTCCAAAGTTGGAGGGACAGGACTTGGACTTTCAATCGTCCATGATATTGTCAAAATGCATGGTGGAAACATCTTTGCAAACTCTGAGGGGGAAGGAAAAGGGACGACCTTTAGTTTTACACTTCCTTATTCTTCCGAGAACACGGAGGTGTGGGATGATTTTGATGATAGCTTCTGATTTTTTTACTGATCAGTCTGTCAGTAAAAATAAAAAGAACGGATTCTCGTTCTTTTTATTTTTAAAGTCATCAGCCCACATGGCAATCCCCACGCTTTTTTGCTACAATGGTTCTTATGACTGAACAAAATGGTTTTAAATATTCAATTCTGGCATCTGGTTCTACTGGAAATTCTTTTTATCTAGAAACACAAAAAAAGAAAATCCTTGTTGATGCTGGTCTTTCGGGAAAAAAAATAGAAAGTTTACTCTCAGAGATTGATCGCGATATTCACGATATTGATGCGCTGTTGATTACGCACGAGCATAGTGATCATATCAAGGGAATCGGCGTGCTGGCACGTAAATATGGAATAGATCTTTATGCCAACGAGGACACTTGGACCGAGCTTGATGGGAAGAATGCCTTAGGGAAAATCCCAAAAGAACAAAAACATTTGTTTGAGATGGGAAAAACAATGACTTTTGGCGACATTGATATTGAGTCGTTTGGCGTAAGCCACGATGCTGTTGCCCCTCAATTTTATCGCTTCATGAAAGATAATAAAAGTTTTGTTATGTTGACTGATACAGGATACGTTTCTGACCGCATGCGTGGTACTATTGAAAATGCAGATGGTTATCTGATGGAATCTAATCATGACATTGAGATACTACGCATGGGAGCTTATCCTTGGAGAACTAAGCAACGTATTCTAAGTGATCAAGGGCATTTGTCAAATGAAGACGGTGCAGAAACTGCTTTTAATGTTTTAGGAAACAAAACAAAAAAGATTTTTCTGGGTCACTTAAGCCTCAATAATAATATCAAAGAATTAGCACATCTGACAATGGATGGCTATTTACAACAGCATGATGTGGATACCAAAAAAGAACTCCATATTATTGATACTAGCCATGAGCATGCGAGTCAGCTTTATGATATTTAAAAAATAAATAAAAAGTTACTGACAGAACTGTCAGTAACTTTTTATTTTTAATTCATTTTTACTTTACATCATGCCGCCCATTCCCATGCCTGGATCCATTGGAGGCATAGCTGGTGCAGCTGGTTCTGGTTTATCCGCAACTACTGCTTCAGTTGTTAAAATTAAACCAGCTACTGAAGCTGCATTTTGCAAGGCTGAACGAGTAACTTTCGCTGGGTCAACGATTCCTGTTTCAATCATGTTTACCCATTGTCCCGTAGCAGCATTAAATCCTGTGCCTACTTTTTCAGAGCGAAGTTTATCTATAATAACAGATCCTTCATAGCCTGCATTCGCTGCGATTTGGCGAACAGGTTCTTCCAAAGCACGACGAACAATATTGATTCCTGTTTGAACATCCCCTTCTTCTGAGAGTTGATCAAGTGCACTCATCGCATTGACGAGAGCTGTCCCCCCACCTGAAACAATACCTTCTTCTACAGCAGCACGTGTCGCATTGAGAGCATCTTCGATAAGAAGTTTCATTGCTTTAAGCTCTGTTTCCGTAGCAGCACCAACTTTAATCACCGCCACTCCGCCTGCCAATTTCGCCAAGCGTTCTTGTAATTTTTCGCGATCAAAATCAGAAGTTGTTTTTTCAATTTGGGCTTTGATAATAGCAACTCGATCAGCGATAGCATCCGCAGCGCCAGCACCTTCCACAATAGTGGTATGATCCTTGTCTACAGTTACCTTCGCTGCTTGACCAAGTGCTTCAATTGTTGCATCTTTAAGATCAAGTCCAAGTTCTTCCGTAATAACCGTACCACCAGTTAAAATAGCCAAATCTTCCAATTGGGCTTTACGACGATCACCAAAACCTGGCGCCTTCACAGCTACAACATTGAATACCCCTTTGATTTTGTTTAGAACGAGCGTTGGTAAAGCTTCACCATCCACATCATCTGCAACGATAAGCAATGGGCGGTTTGTCTTCAAGACTTGTTCAAGAAGAGGTAAAATTTCTTGAATATTTGAAATTTTCTTATCAGTAATTAAAAGATAAGGATTATCAAGTTCTGCAACCATTTTTTCGGTATCTGAAACCATATACTGGCTCAAATAACCACGGTCAAATTGCATCCCTTCAACCACATCAAGTTCTGTTTGCATTCCTTTAGATTCTTCTATAGTAATGACACCATCAGAACCTACACGCTCCATCGCATCTGAGATATATTCTCCCACTTTTTCGCTACGAGAAGAAACGGTAGCAACCTGAGCAATTGCTGATTTATCATGGACAGGAATAGCCATTTCTTTAATCGCATCAACTGCAGTTTGGGCAGCTAATTCAATCCCACGACGGATACCCACTGGATTAGCTCCAGCTGTCACATTTTTCAATCCTTCACGTACAATAGCTTGTGTCAAAACAGTCGCTGTTGTTGTTCCATCTCCTGCAATATCATTTGTTTTGGAAGCTACTTCTGAGACAAGTTTAGCTCCCATATTTTCGAAATGATCTTCCAGTTCAATTTCTTTGGCAATTGTAACCCCATCATTTGTAATCAAAGGTGACCCATAAGATTTTTCAAGAACAACATTACGTCCTTTTGGTCCAAGTGTTGTCTTTACAGTATCGGCAAGGATATCAATTCCTCGCATCATTGAAGTTCTTGCATCACTTGAAAATTTAATTTCTTTTGACATATCTGCTCCTTTTAAATAAGAATTATCGTGTTATTATTTTAAACTGTCATGACAGCAATCAAAAAAGATCGCTCCCTACTTATTATTCTACAATGGCAAGAAGGTCTGAATCTTTGAGAATCAAGAATTCTTCACCGTCCATTTTTACCGTCGTCCCTGCAAATTTTTCAAAAATTACAGTATCTCCTACTTTTACAACTGGAGAAATCAGCGTTCCATGATTGGTAGTTTTCCCTTCGCCGACAGCAACAACTTCCGCTGTTTGAGGTTTTTCTTGTGAGGCACTCGTTAAAACGATACCACCAACTGATTTTTCCTCTTCTTCTTTAACGCGCAAAACCACGCGATTCTCTAAAGGTTTCAACATTTTTTGTTTTTCCTCCATTTTATTTTTTTAGCACTCTATTAGGTTAAGTGCTAACCCAATTCTTATTTTATCTCAATGGTCAGATTTAGTCAAGAAAAAACACCAGATTTTTTTATTTTTATTCTAATTAAATGAAGCCGTTTTCAATAATGAGGTCATGAAGACCTCCAATCACTAACGAATACGCATAACTCCTTCCTCTAAAATTATTGTCTGCTTAAAAAGGAAGTTCTTCTCCTTCTAGCATCAACTTTTCAGTATGTGCTGAATTTTCTCGCAAGGCGATTGTTGCTCGACTTTCTAGCAAATCATAATTTAAAGCGAGCACCTCTGTCATATAACGTTTTTGATTTTGCTTGTCCATGTAGCTATGTGTACGAATCTCCCCTTCAACTGAAATGAGAGCCCCTTTTTTAGCGTAAGAAGCCAGCGTTTCTGCCGTCTTCCCCCATAAAATAATCCCAATAAAATCAGCATCACGCCCCCCGTCTTCATTTTTAAAGCGTCGGTTCACTGCAAGTGTGGTTCTCACATATGTTTTACCATTAGTTGTTTTGGTAACTTCTGGATTTTGAGTAAGGCGACCAATTAACATTGTTTTATTCATTTATTTTCCTCCTAACCCTCTATACGGAAAAAATGAATACTTGTCACTTTCGATAATAAAAAACCTCTCAGCATTTACTGACAGGTTGTGTATGATTATTTTGCATTAAGTGCCGCAACAGTCATATAGTTATACGGGCTGTTAAAGTGAGGTAAAAAGAAAAGATCAAGCAGGGCCAGTTCATCAATTGTTTTTTGGTCCTGTATCGCTAAACTAAACATGTTAATGTTACCAGCAATGATTTCGCTATAGCTAGCTAATTGAGCTCCAACCACACGACGACTTTCTTTTTCATAGACAATTCGGATTTTGACCGTATCATTGTCTTCATGTAAAAACCAAGCTTTTTGTTTATCTTCAAAATCAGAATAAGCAACTTCTAGGCCAGCCTTTTGAGCAGCTTTGACAGAAAAACCAGTCGAAGTCATGTGAAAACCAAAAATAGAGATGCCGTTGGATCCTTGTACCCCTGGTGCTTCTAGAGGTGTCCCCCCAATATTATGACCAGCTACAATACCTGAGCGTACAGCATTCGATGCCAAAGCAATATAAGTAAAATCTTGCAATGCATTCGAATAAATAGTAGCCACATCACCGACAGCATAAACGTCGGGATTGCTCGTTTGTTGATGTTTATCAACTTTAATCGCTCCATTTTTAAAAGTAGCTAGGTCATCTTTGGCTAGAGCACTATTTGCGGTGAAGCCAATACAGTTAATCACCAGATCAACATCATAAGCCCCTTTGTTGGTTACAATTTGAGTGACACGACCATCGCTTCCTTTAAATTCTGTGGCCAACTCCCCAAAGTGTAATTCGATACCATGGTGCGCTAAATTTTGATCCATCTCTTTAGCAAAAGTCTCATCATAATAGGAAGCAAGTGAAGTAGACTCAGCATCAAACAATAGAACTTCTTTACCGCGTCGTTTGGCTGCTTCAGCAATCTCTGTACCTATATAACCTGCTCCAATCACAGCAATACGTTGCACTTCTGGTTTTGCAAATTCAGCATCTACTGCCTGTCCCTCTTGAAAAAGTTTCAAGAAATGAATTCCTTCAAGGTCATGACCTGGTAATTTGGGAATGATTGGGCGAGATCCTGTAGCTAAAATTAGTTTGTCGTAGGTTTCAACGAATGTTTCGCCAAATTTCGTTTTTGCATGAATGACTTTTTGTTTAAAATCAATTTCAGTCACTTCAGTTTCTGTCAAGATTTTGGCGCCTTTTGCTTCAAAATCTTCTGGTTTCGCATAAAATAATTCATCGGGCTTTTCAATTTGGCGTCCCACCCAGATAGCTGTTCCACAACCAAGATAACTCATGTTACTATTTCGATCGATCATCACGATTTCGTGGCCTGGATAATGATCAAGTAATGTATTTGCAGCGGCAATCCCCGCGTGATTTGTTCCTATTACAACGATTTTCATGAGGAAAATCTCCTTTGTTAAAATGTTTTTACATTTAATAGTTTAACACAATTGACTTATTTCCTTTGTGTAAGCGCTTGTGAACTTTGTGAATTTTATACTTTGTAAATTTTTAGTAAATTATTCTAAAATTTTGAGCATTAAAAAAGCCCCTGATTAGGGACCTTCTCATCTTGTTATCCTTTTAGTTAGGCTTGCCACATGGTTTTACCATCAAAAGCTGCTCCTACAGGTAATTGTTCTGAAAGTTCAATAATCCCTCTTACTTCAGGGGCATTGGGTAACTCCAATTCACGCGCCGAGCAGAGCATTCCATAAGAAGGAACACCTCTCAAAGCACCAGGAAAAATCAGTGCCCCATTTGGCATCATCGCACCTGGTAGAGCTGCGACTGTTTTGAGTCCAACCGCTGCATTAGGTGCGCCACATACGATTTGTACTGGGTCCGCACATCCAATATTAACTTTACAAATGTGCAGATGATCAGAATCTGCATGGTCTTTCATTTCAACAATTTCGGCAACTACAAATTTAGGTTGAGCGTCATGGACCAGTACATCGCTAAAACCAGCTTTTTTAAGTTCTTTATTCAAAACTTGAACATCACTTGCTGAAAGCTTGATTTGACCATTGGCTGACAGATTGGTCAGTAATTTTTTAGCCCCAAAAATATTCCATGCTACGGTTTCTCCTGTCTCTTGCAAAAAGACACGTGCCACTTTTCCCTTGCGTTCAAAGTTCACTTTTTGACCCTTATCATTTGCTACGATCAACATTAAAACATCGCCAACATGTGTATTGTAAGTTGCAATCATTTTCTTAAATTTCCTTTAAATTTCCCATTATTCAATAAGAGAAGCGTAAGTCAGGCTTACGCTTTTCTGTGTATTTTGTGTTCCCTTGGTTAACCCTGCTGACAGGTCTGTCAGTAAATTATTTAGCGCTCGCCAAGAAGGTGTTAACTTCTTCTTTAGTCTTACGTAGTTTATTGACAAGACGGGCTTTTTCTTTACCATTCTCTAATACAACAAAACTAGGAATCCCCATGATTCCCCATTCGATAGCCACATCCATAAACTGATCACGATCAACTTCTACGAATTCAAATTCTGGATTTTCAGCTTCGATTTCAGGCATCTTAGGTTTAATAAAGTTACAATCTCCACACCAACCAGCAGTGAAGAAGAAGACTCTTCTACCTGGAGCCTTCACAAGTTCCGCTAAGCTTTCCATATTTTCTGGAATAATCATTTTCTTTCCTTTCTTAATTAACTTCTACAAGAAGTATAAAACTTTCTTAATCATAAAGCTACTTCTTTTATTTCTAAAAGTTCTAAAGTTTGAGCGTTAATTTGAAACATAACGGCGTGATTCCCACTAACAACGCCTCCCTCAAAGTAAGCGCCTTGCTTGGGTTCTTCAAAAATCCAAACGGCATCAATCTGACGAGCTGAAAAGTGCTGACGTGCTGTGTCAGTAAGCTCTCGTAGTAGATTTTCTTCCATGGTTTTATAGCCATGATAAACTACATGAGCAGCTGCTGCACTCGCTACAACGCCCAAACCAAACTTTAGTATTTTTTTCATATGGAAATTTTAACATATTTCCTGTTATAATTATAGTGTAAATCATCAAAAGTTGACCGAATCATCAGAAAATGTGACGCTCCTTTGTAGAGGAGCTGGTACCCAGCCTTAATTTTACATTGACTGACCGCGCCATCAGCCAACTTTAACAATTTTTGGAGGAAAAAATGGAACTCTTTGACAAAGTAAAAGCTCTGACGGAAATCCAAGCCACATCTGGTTTTGAAGGACCTGTCCGTGATTATTTAAAAAAACGTATGGTGGAGTTGGGCTACACCCCCGAATTTGACGGTTTGGGTGGTATTTTTGTAACGAAAACCTCGAAAGTGGAAAATGCCCCACGAATTATGGTTGCCGCTCACATGGACGAAGTAGGCTTTATGGTTAGTGCCATCAAATCGGATGGAACACTCCGTGTTGTGCCACTTGGTGGCTGGAATCCATTAGTGGTCTCAGGTCAACGTTTTACACTATTTACGCGCACGGGCCAAAAAATCCCTGTCGTCACAGGTGGACTTCCTCCTCACCTTTTAAGAGGGACTGGTGCAACTCCACAAATGCCAGCGCTCTCGGATATCGTTTTTGATGCGGCTTTTGAAGACGCTGCTGAGGCTGTACAATACGGCGTGGCTCAAGGCGACGTCATCATCCCTGAAACAGAAACTATCTTGACAGCAAATGGTAAAAACGTCATGTCAAAAGCTTGGGATAATCGCTACGGTTGTTTGATGATTCTTGAACTTCTCGAATTTTTAGCTGATAAAGAACTTCCCGTGACACTGATTGTAGGTGCGAACGTCCAAGAAGAAGTTGGCTTACGTGGTGCAAAAGTTTCCACCACGAAGTTCAAACCTGAGCTTTTCTTTGCAGTCGATTGCTCACCAGCTAGCGATACCTTCGGTGATGATAACGGTCAACTGGGGCAAGGAACGACTTTACGCTTCTTTGATCCAGGTCATATCATGCTCCCCGGCTTAAAGAATTTCCTCCTCGACACAGCTGAAACCGCAAAGGTCAAAACACAAGTTTATATGGCCAAAGGCGGGACAGATGCTGGAGCAGCCCACTTAGCAAACGAAGGCATTCCTTCAACTACCATCGGTGTAGTGGCTCGTTATATCCATAGTCATCAAACTATTTTTAACTTAGACGACTTTAGTCAGGCTCAAAACTTTTTACGCGCCATTGTCACACATCTAAACGCTGATCAAGTAGCCCAAATCAAAAATTACTAATAATTTCGCTGAAAAAGGTCACTGACAGCTTTGTCAGTGACCTTATTCTATGAGAGGGTATAAAAAATACATCAGAAACTTTTCTGATGTATTTTTTTATCGTTTTTTAACTTGTAGAAGGCTAGTTAAAGTTAAAATTAGGTAATATCGTTTTCCAACCTGCTGCTCTATCAGCCGCTGTACCGCCTATAGCGTAGTCGTACGTTGTAGTAGGTGCACCAGATTTGGTTGCCCAAAAGCTTGTCGTCGTAGCCCCACCCAGATTAACCGTTTGTGTCTTACCACTTGCAAGTTTCACAGAAACTTTACCTGGTTTTTGTCCAGTGGAGACTAAGACCTTACTCTTGGTTACATTAGAATCTTTGTTGGGATCTGTAAACTTCTTACCTGGTCCAAAAATATTGGGATCAGCAGCGTTGATTGCGTTAACCAACTGAGCAGTGAATGCCGCATTATTGATATAGCCAGAGTTTTTTGACATCCCTGAGTTATCATCGTGACCAGCCCAACCCCCTAAGGTTACCGTTGGAGTTGAAAGCATCATCCAGACGTCCGTATAATTATCGGTTGTCCCAGTTTTACCCGCCCAAGCAACATCTGTTGCCAGGGTAGGGTTGATCGTTTGCAAATTCTCATAAAACTTACTTGTTTTTTGAGATTTCACAACATCTTGCAACATGTACTCCATGATTGTAGAGGTAGCCTCAGAATAAACCTGAGTTCCTCCAGTATCTTTATGTTGGTAAATCACATTTCCCGCATCATCTTTGATACTTTCAACAACGTACCACGGCTCGTACTTTCCACCATTTGCTAAGGTTTGATAACCGTTTGTATGCTGAACAACAGTCGGGTCAATTCCCCCTCCTAAGGGTAAAGATTCAACAGAGTAATCCGAAACTTGGTAACCCATTTTAGTCATATAAGGTTCAACAGATTTTCCCTTATCTTGAATCATTTTGTAAGTCCAATATGCTGGAATATTGTAAGAGACATTTAGAGCTTCAGAAAATGGCATCATCGCGGTTCCTTTGGAACCCACGTGTTCTATATCTTGACCACTGGAATACTTGGCAGGATAGTTAGATAAAACACTCGCTGAACCCATTAGTCCCATATCGATAGCTGGACCATAAGCTAAAATCGGTTTAATCGAAGAACCTGGGGAACGTTCAGTATCAAAGGCATGATTGACTTGACTTTGAGAATAATCGAGCCCACCAATGAAACCATAAACTGCTCCAGTCTTATTATCCATAAGTACATTCCCTGTCTGAATAAGCCCCGTTCCATCTTGCATGAGGCTACCGTAGGTCGCAACAGCATTTTGCATCGCATTATAGACTGACTGATTAATCGTAGTAGTAACGGTATAGCCTTTATTTTGTAAGGATTGTTCAGCTAAATCTTTATAGTGCTGTTTTGTACTATCATTACCGAGCTCCGTAGCTGAGACTTTATCACGCTTGATGAGATAGTTATAAACCTCTGTAACTGCCTCATTGTACACTACATTATAAAGATAACCATGTCCTTGGGATTGCACTTGCGCTGGTTGCAGGAACTCTTTAGAAATGTCTTCAGCTTTATATTTCTCATAATCAGCTTTATTAATATACCCTCCACGATAAAGGTTAAATAAAACCTCTTTTTGTCGAGCAATCCCGTACGCCATATTTTCTTTAGATTTCAGAGAACCATCAGAAGCATAAGGCGAATAAACGATTGGGCTTTGCGGAAGACCTGCGATGAAAGCTGCTTCGGGAACCGTTAAATCTTTCGCAGACTTGCCAAAAATTCCTTTGGCCGCTTCTTGAACCCCAGCAATATTTTGTCCCTTGTTATTCCGACCAAAAGGTGAGACATTAAGATAATCGGTCAAAATTTGATCCTTGCTCAAATAATTATTTAGATTAAGGGCATAGACAATTTCACTGGCTTTACGTTGGAAAGTCACACTATCTCCCAAAACTTGTTGCTTAATAAGCTGTTGGGTAAGCGTGGAACCACCGGAGCTTGTGCCCCCCCCCACAGAACCAAGTATCCCACGGACAACCGCCTTTGGAACAACCCCTTTGTTTGTCCTAAAACTATCGTCTTCTGTTGCGATTAGAGCGTTTTTGACATTCTCAGAAATCTGGTCGCTTGATACAGTGACACGCACGAGATCGCTTGAAATATCAGAAATAGACTGACCATTACTGTAATTGATAACTGATACACCGTGGATATCATTGATTTTAGCAAGCATCTCTTGTTTGTCTGGTAACTTTGTTTTCTCCACCAAGCGTGCAAAATAGCCAACACCTGCAGATGTAGCAAAAACGCCAATTACCACAAATATAATACCGAAAATGATACTAATTCCGCGTACCACAGTAAAGGTGGTCGACCAGACCGTTTTTTCATCTTGCTTAGGCTGATTTGATTGATTCTTTTTATTTTTAGGTTGAAAATTTTTCTTCGCATTTTTCTTTGTTTTTCGTCTTTTATTTTCCATCTTTTCATTAAGACGACTACGCACTTCTTCTTGCGAATCGATTGGCTCTTTTTTCATGCCCTTATTATATCAAATTTAAAGCGATTTTTCGCCATTTTCGGAAATAATTTTTGGAATTTGATATAATATAAAGCAACGTTGTTGTTTTTACATTTTTGTTGGAGCAGAACGACTCAATCATATAGAAAGGATTTTTTTATGAACATTTTTGACGAACTTAAAGCACGTGGTTTAATTTTCCAAACAACCGACGAAGATGCGCTACGTAAGGCGCTCACGGAGGGAATGGTTTCCTATTATGTAGGCTATGATCCCACAGCTGATTCTCTTCATCTTGGAAATTTAGTACAAATCTTGACAATGCGTCGCTTACAGTTGGCTGGACATAAACCATATGCTCTTGTTGGTGGTGCAACTGGCTTGATTGGTGACCCTTCATTTAAAGATTCTGAGCGCTCGCTTCAAACAAAAGACACAGTCACCGCTTGGTCTGAAAAAATCCGTGCCCAACTTGAACGTTTTCTTGATTTTGACAATGGTGAAAACAAGGCTGAGATGACAAACAACTACAATTGGTTCGAAAATCTGACATTTATCGACTTCTTACGTGATGTTGGCAAACATTTTACTGTCAATTACATGATTTCGAAGGATTCTGTCAAGTCTCGCATGGAAACAGGAATTTCTTATACAGAGTTCGCTTACCAAATTATGCAAGGCTATGATTTTTACGAACTCAATCAACTGCACAATGTGACTTTACAACTTGGGGGTTCTGACCAATGGGGTAACATGACTGCTGGTACTGAACTTTTACGCCGAAAGGCTGATAAACAAGGGCACGTCATCACAATTCCTTTGATTACAGATTCTACTGGGAAGAAATTTGGTAAATCTGAGGGAAATGCTATTTGGCTCGATGCTGACAAAACTTCACCTTATGAAATGTACCAATTTTGGCTGAATGTTGATGATGCTGATGCTGTAAAAATGCTCAAAATTTTCACTTTTCTTTCATTAGAAGAGATTGCTGAAATCGAAAAAGAATTTGATGCAGCTCGTCATGAACGCTTAGCACAAAAAGTGCTGGCGCGCGAAGTAGTGACTTTAGTCCATGGTAAAGAAGCTTATGAGCAAGCTGTGAAAACTACTGAAATTTTGTTTGGTGGTGGTGATTTACGCCAACTGGATGCCAAATCAATCTTGGCTGGGCTTAAAGGTGCACCTCATCATCATGTCGAGGCGGATGAAAACTTGGCCTTGCTGGAACTTTTGATTTCTGCTGGTATTGTTAATTCTAAACGTCAAGCCCGTGAGGATATTACAAATGGTGCGATTTATATCAATGGTGAACGGATTCAAGATTTAGACTACATCTTATCTGATGCTGATAAAATCGAAAACCAACTGACGGTTATCCGTCGTGGTAAAAAGAAAAATTTTGTTCTTTCTTACTAACTGAGCTGACCGGATGGTCAGTTTTTTTAATCCTAAAGATGCTACAAATGGGACTTAATAAGTGCAAAAAAAAGTAAAGCTTCCTCTTTCATTTTTATTTCTTTGTGTTATAATGTCAATACTGATTATGTTTTTAGGTGATGGAAATGATAGATAAAAAATTTGAAGAAAAGTTAAAAAACCTTCGCGAATTATACCTTGATAAACGGCCAGAAAAATCTGCTGAAGAACAAGCCCAAGCACTAGAAGCATACACAAAGCTGACAGACGAAGAAAAGGCTACGAAACTTCGTCATCAACTCGAGATGCTTTCTGAGAAACTTGTTAAACTTGATGAAAAGTTAGGCGAACTTCGCGCAGAAAAAGCCAGCAAGGCTGATATTTCCGAACTTAAATACTATATTGATGCTGTCAAAAATAAAAAGATGATACTCGAGCAAAAACTTGAGCTCATTGAAGGCGGCGAATTTGATGCGGCACGTCGTGAAAAGGTTAAACGTCAACTGACCGACCTTGAATTAAAACGTTGCCGTGCCCTATTGAGCAAAAAAGATTGCTCAAAGATTGATGAAAAAATTGCTCTTAAAAAAGAAGCAATGAAACGTTTAAAATAAATCATTCACACTTTTATACTCCTCAGACTAACTGAGGATTTTAGATGAGCCTAACTTATAAAGCTTTTGTGCTTGATTATTAATTGAATGAAAGGAATCTATGCTCCATACTATTTTCTATGTCATCGTTTTCCTTCTAACCCTTGTTCTTTCCAATGTTCTTAATAAAGTCTTCCCAAAACTTGCCCTCCCCCTCATTCAAGTGGTTTTTGGGTTGATTTTGGGTTTTTTTGGTGCAGATGATATTCTTCATGTTGCTCCTGAATTTTTCCTTGGTTTTATTATTGCTCCCTTGCTTTTTCGTGAAAGCGAAGAGGCCGATGTTAAGCATATTTTAAAACACAGTAAGATTATTCTTGTACTGATATTTCCACTGGTTTTTATCACTACACTGGGGCTTGGATTGTTATCACACTGGGTATACGTTGGAATTCCTCTAGCGGCTTGCTTTGCTTTAGGCGCCAGCTTAGCTCCCACCGATGCTGTGGCTGTCGGTGCGTTGTCCAAAAACTTTAGTTTTCCAAAACGGGTCATGAGTATTCTACAAGGGGAAGGTCTGCTCAATGATGCTTCCGGAATCATCGCCTTTCAGATTGCCCTAGTGGCTTTGGTAACTGGTTATTTCTCTTTGCCTGATGCAACGATGAAGCTAGTTATCGCTGCCATTGGTGGTGCAGCTATTGGTTTTGTCCTCATTTATTTTAAGGGCCTGGTCTTACGGTTACTTGAAGATGTTGATGCACGGGATGTCTCAGGATATTTACTCTTAGAATTAGCCGTGCCTTTATCTGCCTTTTTGATCGCTGAAGAATTAGGTGTTTCTGGTATTATTGCTGCTGTAGTAGCTGGGGTTATGTCCGCCAATGGTTTAAAGAGAACCACTTTATTTGATGCACAAGTTGCCAAGTTAAAGAGTACAATCTGGGATACTCTGACTTTTATTCTGAACTCAATCGTCTTCTTCTTCCTTGGAATTGAACTTTATCAACTGGTGGTTCCACTTTTGGTGAATCCGGTCTACTCATCGACTCACCTTCTCCTCCTCACAGTTATTTTAACCCTTGGACTTTTCGTCTTACGTTTTTTGGTTATCAGTTTTTATTATTGGATCCAATCGCTTCGGCGTAAACAACTTTTTTCTGCTTACTGGAATGATATTTTACTTTTAACATTTGCAGGCTCTAAAGGCACAGTAAGTATTGCGACCATCCTCTTGATTCCACGTGATGTAAGTGATGTGCAACCCGTTCTGGTCTTCTTAGCTGCGGCTGTGACTGGACTAAGCTTTTTAGTCGGGATGTTCATTTTGCCCTTCTTTGCCGTTAAAAAAGTGGTCAAGGTGGATAATCTTGCCAAGATTTCAATCTTGTCAGATGTTGTTGACGAATTGCGTAATGACATGAAAAAAGCTAAAAATAAGCAAGGTTATAATATCGCTATTGATGCCTATCAAGAGCGGATTCAACAACTTATTATTGAACAAGAGTCAACAGATATGGCCGTGGATTACAATGATCTGCAACTGCTTATTATTCGGATTGAATCAGAAGGTTTAGAGGCTGCACTACGCGAAAATAAAATTTCACTGTACACGTATCGAACCTACCAACGTTATATTCGTTCATTAGAAACAAGTATTGTCCATTCTCTTGTTTCGAGTTTCCAATTCGCGTATGTCATTATGATGCGGACTTTCCATCTGCTTATGTCTAAGCTTCTACATGTGGACTTTTATTTCAAAAAAACAAAGGCTGTGATGTTAACGACGCGTGATGAAATTACTGAGCTTTACTTTAATAACACTGAACTTATTTTGCAAGCTTTGGATAATTTAAATGGCGTTTTTGATGAACAACTGCTCAACTTTCTGCAAGCAGAACGTCTGAGAACATCTGAGATTGTTGCAGCTGGTGGACACATTTCTCGTGTCATGAACAAAGCTCAGCCTAACAATCTGACTGAGATGATGCGCGCTTATTACCTCGAGCGCAAAGTAATTTTTGAATACGAGGCGGCAGGTGATATTACGGCACGTGAAGCTAGGGAAATGCGTATCAATGTAAACGTACTGGAAGATTATTCATTGGCTAGCAATCATCATACTTTACTTTTTGAGTTTCTTGAACGTCGTAAAAAAGCAAATAAGAACTGACCGTCTGATCAGTTCTTTTTCTTAACCTTATTTTTATTGGTATGCACATCAAAAGTTGCTGACCAAGCCGTCAGTAACTTTTTTTGGATAAACATAAAAAAGCTCCCCTAAAGAGCTTTTTTTATTAGAAAGTTTGAGCTGCTGCTTCAACTTTAGCGATAAATTCAGCAAGCAAGGCATCTGCTTTATCAGGATCATAAGCATGCCCTTCAACAGCAATTTGCTTGAAATCAGCTCCGATGAAGTTAAAGATCGCAGACATATAAACAGTCGCTGGATCTTGTGCGCTATAAACTCCCCCGTTAGCTTGGAGATGCAATACTTTTTTTCCACCTGCAAGTCCAACAGGACCTTCAGCCGTATACTTAAAGGTTTTACCAGCCACATTCACAGTATCAACCCAAGATTTCAATTCTGCAGGAATCATCAGATTATACATTGGATTGGCGATAACCACTTTATCTGCTGCCAAAAACTGTTCTGTGAGTTCACCGAAACGGGCCAACTTTTCTTGCTGTGAAGCTGTCAATTGAGCACCTTCGCCAGCAAACATCGCACTTACTAGCTCCGTATTGAGTGAGGGGATTGTACCATCAAAAACATCGAGGACTTCGATTTCATCTGTAGGATGAGCAGCTTTGTAAGCAGCAACAAATGCGTCAAGTCCCTTAAGTGACATAGAGTAGTCAGCAGTCAGGGGATGTCCTTTAACAACGAGAAGTTTAGTCATAATTCATTTCCTTTTTTATAATGATATGAGAATCATTATATCAAACTTTTTCGTAAACCTGAACAAAAAAGTACGTGAACATTTACACATGTAAACTCATCAAAAGCTCTGACAGCCTCATCAGTAAAAAACAACCTTTTCAGGTTGTCTTATGCGCTTTTTTTACGACCTAATAAGCGGATCAGCCCTAAAATCCAGGTAATCAGTACTAAAAAAGTAGAGAAATAAAAGGCCACATGAAAACCATGTAAAAATGCAGTGGGTTGGTTAGGAAGATAGGTATTAACCCGATAACCCAGCTTACTTGACATTGCAGTAAATAGGATAAGCGTAGCCAATGACGTTCCCAAAACAAATGCCATATTCCGTGCTAATGAATTAACGGATCCTGCAATCCCAAGATATTGTCGCTCAACACTTTCCATGATTAAAGCATTATTTGGGCTCTGGAAGATTCCCATTGACATTCCTTGAAAAGCAATAATAACTACCACAAACCATGGTGCTGAATGTGGGTTAATTAGTAAGTAACCAAGTTGAGATAAAACAATTCCTGAGATACCTACAAAAGTTACAATTTCCTTATCCATCTTATCAGCAATTGAGCCTGCTAAAGGGCTAGCAATGAGCATTGCAACAGGATAAGCCATCATAAATAGACCAGCCAAACCTGGTGCATAAGCTCTAAAGTCTTGCAGGTAAAACGGCAGTAAAATGCTTGAAAACATTGCTACTGTAAAGTTAAAAAGTGCCATAATGATACTCATGGTGAACAATTTAGATTTAAAAATTCCTAAATCCAATAGAGGTTTTGCTACTTTTTTCTCCGTTGCAATGAAAGCAACCAATAATATCAAACCAACTATCACCGCAATAATGATCATAGGATTTGTCCATCCCAAAGTTTGACCAAAGTTCAAAGCCAAAAAGAGTAACACAATAACCAAGGTCATCAATGTTCCTCCAGTGACATCCATATCTGACCATTTTCCTTCGGGGCTCTCTTTAGGAAGTGCACGACTCCCAAAAATCCAAGCAATGATACCTATCGGCACATTAATCCAAAAAATGTAATTCCAACTTGCTACTTGTAAAATTAATCCCCCAAGAGCAGGACCAGCTATTGATCCTACCGAAACAAACATGGCAGAGATTGCCAAGGCACGCGCCCGGCGCTCAGGTGGGAAAATTTCTGAAATGATACCAAAACCAGTAGCCATGAACATTGCGGCCCCTATAGCCTGAACAATCCTTGCAAAGAGCAGAAAACCAAGGCCACCGCCGAAATTTACCCCAGCAAGAAATGAACCTAAAATAAAAATTCCCCAACCAATGCGAGCAATTTTTGATTTACCAATTAAGTCGCCCAAGCGACCAAAAATCAGCACGATAGCTGAAATCACAATTAAATAAATCGTCACTACCCATGTAATTTGAGCCGTAGAAACATGAAGCTCTCTCGACATTGTTGGCAAAGCAATATTTACAATTGAGCCATCCAATGTCGACATAAACGTAAAAATACCTAGCGCAATTAGCGCTTTAATCCGATCAGACATTTTTTTCCTTTCTATGACACAGTCAAAGTCAAGTATGTTCGTACTTTAGAGCAAAAATAAAATATCTTACTTTCCTGTTTTTCTATACTTAAACCTAACAAATTTTTAGAGATAAGAGGAGCGCTTATGCATGATAAGCGCTCCTTTTAATTAACTTTTCTAGTTAATAAATACCATTAGTTATTATAGTCTTGTTTCTTTTCTTTGTCAAGAGTAAACTACGAACCATAGTCTGTCAAAAAGCTACTTCCAAAGAAGTAGCTTTTTCTATAAGAGATCCGCAAAAGTTGCTTCTTCCACTTTTTCTTCCTGATCCCAATTTTCACCGCTGATTGTCGTGAGCATAATGCCATTAACTGCCCGTTCCACCATCCCCTCAACATCGAGACGTTTCTCATATTGTAAACAATTCTCTAATTTCGGATTTGTTTTGGGTGCAGGAGGAGCAAACACAGTGCAACAATCTTCAAAAGGTAAGATGGATAGATCAAAAGTATCTATTTTTTCAGCAATTTCAATAATTTCTATTTTATCCATTGTCACAACCGGACGAATCACTGGTGTTGTGGTTACTTCATTAATAACAGACATAGAACCCAAAGTTTGACTAGCTACTTGACCTAAAGACTCACCATTAATAATAACTTTTCCACCACGAGCTTCACGGATGCGGTCAACCACGCGCATCATGAAACGCCGAGTTAAGGTCATCAAATAGGCTTGGGGGGCTTTTGCTTTTATTTCTTCTTGAATTTCAGTAAAAGGCACTTCGATAAATGTAATAGAGCCCCCAAAGGCTGTCAATTTTGCAGCAAGATCTTTCGCTTTCTTTAACGCGCCAGGTGACGTATAAGGAGGACTCGCAAAATGAACGGCCTCGATTTCGACCCCTCGTTTCAAGGCTAAATAACCTGCAACAGGTGAATCAATTCCCCCAGAGAGCATTAAATGCCCACGCCCAGCAGTTCCGACGGGCATTCCGCCAGCTCCTTTTAGAGTTTCATAACTTAAATAAGCTGCATCTGGTCGTATTTCGACACGCAAGGTAATATCAGGTTGTTTCATTTGTACCTTCGCATAGTCAAAATTATCAAAAACTACATCCCCTAAAGTCATATTTAATTCCGTAGAATCTAACTCAAATTGGTGATCTGCCCTACGTGCTGCAATTTTGAAGGTCATCCCTTCCCTATAAATTTCCTTAAATAAAGTAATAACTGCCTCTTTAAGTATCGGTACTGATTTTTCAACTTTAATTGAAGGAGAAAAATTTTGGATACCAAACACCTTTGACAGGCGACGAGAGACTTCTTGATAATCTGCGCCATTTAGTAAAATATGTGCTCGATCACGTACCGCTGTAATCTTTAATTCTGTAAGATCAGATAAGACCTCATGAAGATTTTTTGCTAGACGATTAATGAAAAAACCTCGGTTCTTACCTTTCGTAGAAAGTTCGCCGTAGCGAACCATAATTTCATCGTAAACTACCATATTAACCCATTTATTTCTATAAATTTTGCCTGATTCCTTGATTTACACCAGACTTTGCTCAATTATTATAACAAAATTTCTAAAAAAGTTCTGGCTCATTTAAAAAATATATCTTTTTTCTTTATTTAAGAAGTAAACTAATCAAAATAAAGGCCAAAATCACTTGGAATAAGAGGGTAGAAATCCCATAAATGAGTAATTTTTTTCCTGCTTTAACAAATTCTACAAGATTAAGACGCAACCCAATTGCCGCAAGTGCAATAGTTTCGCACCAACCTGAAATGAATTTAGCAGTAGCCGAAAGTTCAGGGGCAAAATGCACAAAAGTATCGAGGGTACAAAGCACGAGAAAACCCATCACATACCAAGGAAGAAAAGATTGCCGTTTCAGCTTAATGTCCGAAGGAGAAGTCTCAATTTTCCGTTCTTTTTGGTGTCTAGTCCCAAAATAAAGGACAACAAAGACAAGGAGAATGATGCGCATGATTTTAAACAGAGTTGCTAGGGTTGTCGTTTCCGAATTGACCATTGTCGCTGAGGCTACTACCTGTCCGACAGACTGCTCTGTTCCACCAATCAGAGCTCCTCTCAATAAATCATTAGAACCAAATAGCCACGTCCCAATAAGAGGAAGAGTGAGCATCAAAATAGTCCCCATCAGATTAACCATTGCAATTGAGGTGCGCTTCTCGCCTGTATCTGCTCCTATAACTGGCTCAACTGCAGCAATCGCTGAAGAACCACAAACTGCATTACCAGAGGCCATAAGTACCGTGATATTATGCGAGAAGCCTAATTTTTTACCTATAAATAAAACAAATATGATTGTGGCAATCATCTGCAAAATAATAAAGCCTACCCCTGACCAACCCAGCTTTCCAATCGTTTGAAAAGTAACCGTAGCTCCTAAAAACATCACTGAGAATTCTAACAACTTTTTCTCTGACCAGGCCGTCCCCAAAAAGAGGATTGGCTGCTTAAAATATACGTTCCCTAAAATAATTCCTAGTAATATTGCAATGGTGGCTGCGCCTAAACCCTGCAAGACAAAACGATTGAGTAAATAGCTTACTATAGCTATTACCAAAGCCATGGAAAAACCAGGTCCAATTTTAGATAAGTCCTGTGTTTTTCTTTTCAATAAATCCATCTCTCTTCTCCTACTCTTTTTAAAAACTACTTTCTCTAGTTTACACACTCAAACTATTTTTGTAAAATAAATTATTCTTATTGCTTTAATTACTTTTTTTAATTATTACTTATGAGAAGACAAATAAATAAATGGATAAATAAAATAACCGAAAAAGCGCGACTTAAAGCGGTTACCATCAAAAAAATAACTGTCAATTTTTTAAAAATATGTTAAAATAGGGAGAATAAAATTTACAAGGAGTACTATTTTGGCTGAAATTGAAGAACTTAATGACCAAATGAAAGTCCGCCGTGAAAAAATGGAAAATCTGCGTGAGGCAGGAATTGACCCATTTGGACATAAATTTACCCGCACACACAACTCTCAACAGTTGCATGAAGCCTATGATGAAAAATCAAAAGAAGAGTTGCATGAACTTGCACTTCAAGGTATCGTCGCTGGACGTTTAATGACAAAGCGTGGTAAAGGAAAAGTCGGCTTTGCACATATTCAAGACCGTGAAGGTCAAATTCAACTCTATGTCCGCAAGGATGAAGTCGGCGAAGAAAATTATCAAATTTTCAAAAAAGCTGACCTTGGAGATTTCCTCGGAGTTGAAGGCGAAATCATGAAAACTGATATGGGTGAATTGTCAATTAAAGCCAAAAAATTGACTTTCCTCTCAAAAGCGCTTCGTCCTTTGCCTGAAAAATTCCATGGTTTGACTGATACTGAAACACGTTATCGTAAACGTTATTTGGATTTGATTTCAAATAAAGAAAGCTTCAATCGTTTTGTGACGCGTTCTAAAATTATCAGTGAAATCCGTCGTTATATGGATGGTCGTGGATATCTTGAAGTTGAAACGCCAGTGCTTAACAACGAAGCCGGTGGTGCTGCTGCTCGTCCATTCTATACTCATCACAATACACTTGATATTGATATGGCGCTTCGCATTGCGACGGAATTACATTTGAAACGTTTGATTGTTGGTGGAATGGAAAAAGTTTATGAACTTGGCCGTGTCTTCCGTAACGAAGGAATGGATATGACTCATAATCCAGAATTCACAACAATGGAATCTTATGAAGCTTATGCTGATTTTGAAGACATCATGGATTTGACAGAAGGAATCTTCCAACACGTTGCTAAAACAGTGGTCGGTCAAGATGTTCTTGAATACGATGGTAAAGAAATCAATGTTGGTGGAAAATTCAAACGTGTTCACATGGTTGATGCCATCAAGGAAGTTGCTGGAGTTGATTTCTGGCCTGAGATGACTTTTAAAGAAGCAACAGCTCTTGCAAAAGAACATGATATTCATGTTGAAAAACATTTCACTTCTGTTGGTCATATCATTAACGAATTCTTTGAAAAATATGTTGAAGAAACTTTGATTCAACCTACTTTCGTTTTTGGTCATCCAAAAGAAATTTCACCACTTGCTAAAATGAACGAGAAAGACCCACGTTTTACTGATCGGTTTGAACTTTTCATCAACGGTAAAGAATACGCCAATGCTTTCAGCGAATTGAATGACCCAATTGACCAATTGGAACGTTTCGAAGCGCAAGCTAAAGCGAAAGAACTTGGTGATGATGAAGCAACAGGTGTCGATTATGATTATATCGAGGCGCTCGAACACGGCATGCCACCAACAGGTGGACTTGGTATCGGTATTGACCGTTTAGTAATGCTCTTTACTGGTACAACTTCAATCCGTGACGTTTTACTTTTCCCAACCATGAAATAAATAAAAGACCTTTACTTTAAAGTAAAGGTTTTTTTCTATCAAATTAAAGTGAACCGCTCATCTAGAATTTTAATCTGATTTCTAGGTATTCCAACAGCAATAATCTTTCTATCACGAGTGACATAAAGAGCACCATAAACCCCACGCCCCTCTAGTAAACATTTTTCTTGGGGTTTATCAGCAAAGAAGAGACGTGTCGTTTCAATCTCACCATCAATTGATTTTTTAGAAAAGACGGTGACGCTCGCAATCCGGTTATCATGGGGATATCCTGTTTCAGGATCAATTATATGGTGATATTTTTTTCCACCTATGTCGAGGTAGCGCTCAGAAATACCTGAAGTCACAACGGAGCCTTCACCCGCAATAATTTGTACAATGGATTGCCTACTGTTATCGAGTGGGTTTCTAATGCCTACTCGCCATTGCCCATCTGAATGGTGCGGGGGATCACCCATCAAGATGAGATTACCTCCCAGATTAATAATGCCTCTCTCGTAACCTTTGGCATGCCATAAATCCTGTATCCGATCAGCGATATAACCCTTAGCAATCCCTCCTAAATCTAATTCCATACCTTTCTGGGGAAGAAAAACAGAAAAAGTTTCATCTTTCAGTAAAATATGATCAGGGTTACTTAACACAAGTTGTTTTTGAATTTCCTTTTCAGCTGGAAGTTTAGCGTCTAAAAAACCAATATGCCAAAGTTTTACTAAAGGCCCAATTGCCGCATTAAAACCAAAATGTTCCTGGCTTTTTTGTATGGCAAGTTTGGTTAACTGATAGACTGGAGCTGAAACTTGAACTGCCTCTAGCCCTGCTGAAAGGTTAATAGCCATAAGTTCAGACGTTTCTCTATTAACTGTTAAAAGTTCCTCATAGTACTGAATTAACGCAAACGCTTCATCTAATAACTCTTTTGACTGAGTGCCAAAAAGGGTCAGTTCTATAACTGTCCCAAGGGCCCGGTATTTTTTTGAAATCTTATGAAGTGCGAACGGCTCTTTTTTTTTCATGATTTTTTCCTATGTGGCCTGTTAATGACTGAATAGCTTTCTCAACTCATACTATTTGGAGTCCTTTAGAGGAGCTAGCCAGTCGTCTGAATCATCAAGCAACTGTTGATAGACGGAGGGTTCACTTTGATCGGGAATTTCATATTCTGAAGCACCCGTATCAGCATCTGATACTGCAGAAAATTCAAATTGAACCTCTTCTTGCCACTGTCCATCCATGTTTGGATCTAAACCATTTGATAATTCTAGCTCGTGTGAGAGCTGATCATCTGATTCTTTTGTTTCCTCACTTTGATGCAACGGTTTTAAAATTCGACAATAAGAGACAAATGCTTTAAAACACTGCTCTAACCACTCTATCGTTTGAGCCTCTCTCAAATCATCTTGCTCATTGAAAGCTGCCTTCGCATGTCCTAACAAGAATTGGTGTGTGGGAAGGACAAAAGCCTCCACTCCTGGAGAACTTAAAACTTGCCGTAAATTTTCTTGAGCAAATACAGTTCCCAAACTTCCGAGAGAAGTTCCAACAATCATCACTGGCTTCTGAGCAAGTACTTTAACTGGCCCCCAGGAAAGCCATTCAATGAGTGATTTAAGGGCAGCAGTGATTGCGTGATCATATTCTGGGGTAGAAAAAATGATACCGTCGGCAGTTTCGATTGCGTCCGCAATTCTTTTTACATCCTTAGGCACTGTCGCTTCATCTTCACAAAAAAGTGGCAAACCTGCTAGTTCCATAACTTCAATGTTTGCTTGATCACTAAAGTGTTTTTTCATATACCACAGCAGTTTTCGGTTATAAGAAAAACTTGCGTTTGTTCCTACAATTGCTATATATTTCATTATCTCTCACTTTTTTGAAAGTATCTGATGTCTGATTGTATTACTTTTCTTTACTTATCAAATGATAAGTAGCTTACCATGACATCAGTCTATTAAAATCCTTTTAACTTCTATTCTATCACATGACCGCATTTTACACGCTAAAAAGCGACGCCTTTTAAGACATCGCTTTTTTATTTTTCACGGCTTAAATCGACTTCTTCAAGTGGAATAATTTTAGTATTATATTTCCACTTATAACCAAAATAGAGCACAATGAAGATGGGAATTGCTGCATACATAGCTAACCCTTCTCCCCAATGGTCACTGAAAAGTAAAGATGGATCAAGGTTAATCGCAATCGCTGCAGTCATTAATAAGGCCACAATAGGCCCAAAAGGAAACCATTTTGCCTTGTAAGGTAGATCATCAAGATTTTTACCTTGAGTAATATATGCTCGACGAAAGCGAATATGGCTTACAGATATCCCAAGCCAAGCCAGAAATCCCGTCAGTGAGGATAAATCAACTAGAAACAGGTAAATTTGTGTCCCAAATATTCCCGTCAAAAAAGCAATAAGACAAATGATTGTAGTCGCCAACAAAGCGTAAAAAGGAATTCCGTTTTTAGCAGTACGTCCGAAAAATCTTGGTGCACCTTTTTCCTGTCCTAGTGAATAAAGAATCCGCGTAGAGGCATACATAACAGAGTTTGCAGAGGAAATAACTGACGTTAAAATGACCGCGTTCATTACTGAAGCTGCGACAGCAAAACCAATATTTTTGAAAACAATTGTGAAGGGACTCATCACAGCAGTAGAATTTGGATTGAGTAGGCGTGGATCATTAGAATTAATGATCGCAGCAATGATTACAATAGAAAAAATGTAAAAGAGCAAAATACGCCAAAAGATTGAATTCATAGCTTTAGGAATAGATTTCCCCGGATTTTCAGACTCACCTGCAGTGACGCCTAATAACTCTGTTCCTTGAAATGAAAAGCCAGCAATTAAAAGTACGCCTACAAATCCCGATATTCCTCCAACAAAACCGTGGTTCCCTGCTGATAGATTAGCCATCACATCCACATTGCCTTGTCCTAACACACCAACGATCGTTAAAATGCCTATGATCAAAAAAAGTACAATAGTAATAACTTTGATTGTAGAAAGCCAATACTCTGTTTCACCAAAAGCACCAACTGCTAATACATTAATTATGAAAATTAAGATTGTAGCTATTCCCGAAAATATCCAAGAAGGGACATGCGGAAACCAGAATTGCGTAATAAGACCAGCTGTTGTTAGGTCTACTGCTATTGTAATGGCGCCATTGATCCAATAATTCCACCCAAGGGCAAAGCCAAAGGCAGGGTCAACGTAACGTCCACCATAGTCTGAAAACGAACCCGATGTTGGCAAGTAAGTTGCCATCTCGCCAAGTGAGGTCATTACGAAATAAACCATAATTCCGATAAAACAGTAGGCCAACACAGAACCCCAAGGTCCTGCTTGAGTAATGGTGGCACCTGAAGTTAAAAATAAACCCGTCCCAATCGTACCACCAAGAGCAATCATTGTTATATGGCGCTGTTTAAGGTTGCGCTTTACCTGATTTTGCTTTTCCAAAATTTTTACCTATTATATTTACTTATTTTAAATGAAAACTACGACCTTTCTATTTTATCACTTTGTGAGCTAAAGTGCTCTTACAAATCTATTTTCGCTGAAAAATACGACAGTTCGCTTATCCTTCCGCTGATAACTGGTCGCTCTCCATCAAGTTCTACTATAAGTTGCTCACCGGAAGGTTGTAAAAGCGGAAGATTCTTGAAATCTGATGATTGGTGCGCTTTGACCAGTGCGACTGCCACAGATCCTGATCCACAAGCCGTTTCATAATAAAGCGTTTGAAGACTTTTAACTGAAACAATAGGCTGAATCCTTATAAAATCAGTAAAAATGACACCTAGGCACTCGGCTTGTTCCTGATAACAATCCATAATTTTTTGTGCCTCTTGTTGAGGCGTCTTTTTCAAACCCACACAAACCAGATGGGTAATTCCTGGCAAGCGTACTTTGTAGATCCCTTGGGCTAGTAGCGTCACATTATCCACTAACTTTGAAAAACGAGGTATTTCTGCCCAAGTTCTATTGTTTTCGATTCCAACACGAATTGTCCAAGATCCATCGTAAACTTTCAGAGAAAGTACTCCTTCTTCTCCATGTAGATATTCGTAAGCTGCGCAACGACTAGCGTTTCCACAGAATTCGCCTCCTGCCATTAGCAATTGTGGGGAGCCAGTTGTTGAAATAAACCCCACTTGTTCAACATCAGGGTGTCGCGTTAAGATGTCGTCATTAATTTCTTTTCGGATCGTATTTTCTTCAACTAAACCCAGAACGAGGGCTGTCTTATTACCCCCAGGATAATAAATTTTATAAGAGTAATCCATTTTATTTACCAGGATAGACATCTCTACCAAACCATTTTTGTGAAATCTTAGCAAATTGTCCATTTTTGACAAGTCGATCAATTCCTTGGTTAATTTTCGTGATCAATTCTTTATCGGTTTTACGCGCACCAACTGCGGTAGGTTCACTAGTATAATTCATCAAGAGCGTATTATAATCACTTCCTAGTTTATTTTGTTTTAAATAATAATCACCATAAACTTGGTCAACAAGTAAGCCATCTATTCGACCGTTTTGAAGATCAAGGAACCCTTGATCAAAATTACTATACTGAGTGATTGTCTTACCAGATACGACATTTTTTAAGACCTCAGGTTGGGCATTGAAATCTGAATAACCTGATGAACCTGATTGCACACCAACTGTCTTACCTTTCATATCAGTAGTTTTGGTAATTTTAGCTTCAGCTTTGGTAATTAGTTCTTGTTGACCCGCCATATATGGTTTAGAAAAGAGAACTTGTTTTTCACGTGCTTTAGTTACTGTATAGCCATTCCAGATAAGATCTATGTCACCCTTTTTAAGTTCGGCTTCTTTCATTGACCAATTAATTGGTTGCCATTTTACTTTAATGTCATATCCTTTAAACACAGCATTTGCTAAATCTATATCAAATCCTTGATTTGTATTATCTTTAGCTTTAAAGCCCATCGGTACAAAAGTATTATCAAAACCAATGGTAATTGTTTTAGTTTTTTCGGCTGTTTTCCATGTATCATTTTTCTTTTGGCTCGCTGTGGAGCTTGAACAAGCAACCAAAAGGAAACCTGCGGCGACCGTCAAACTTGTGAGTGCTAATTTTTTCATCATATTCATTTTATTTTCTCCATTTTTATCTCTTCAACTATTGGTTACTGTTTTATTTTCAACTGACAGAACGGTCAGTCAGCAGAAATTCGCGGATTAACTTGTAAAATCTTATCTGCTACTTTTTCAGCAAAAGAAAGATCATGGGTCACAACAATCTGTGTCGCCCCTCGCTTTTTATTAGCAAGGAGTAGCTCTGCAACTTGATCTCTAAGCGCTGGATCTAGCGCACTCGTTGGTTCATCGTAACAAATAATTTCTGGATCAATCATCATTGCCCGAGCCAACGCAACCCTTTGTTTTTGCCCTCCCGAGAGCGCATAGGGATAAAGTGAGGCTAGTTCCTGTAATTCTAGCCCTTCTAAAATTTGCTTGGCTTTTTCTATCGCTACTTTTTTAGTAGTTTTTTGTGTCTTGATTGGACTAAGAATTAAATTTTCTAATACACTCAAGTGCGGAAATAGTTGAAAATCTTGAAAAACAAAACCAAAACGTACCTGATCAAATAACTGATTTTCAAGTTGGTAAACTTCTTCGTTTAAGCTAATAGCGGCTTGATCAATAGGTTCCAAACCTGCAAGCATTCGTAAAAGTGTTGTTTTTCCTCCGCCAGAAGGACCCACAATTGCAAGAATCTCATTTTTACTCACTAGTAAATTAAACTTTTCAAAAATAATTTTCTCTTGAAACTTCTTACTTAAATTTTTTATTTCTAACATATTTTCCTCACTTATAAAAATTGAATTTTTTTTCAAGTTGTTTGGCTAAAAGAGTCAAAATACCAATAAACACTAAGTAAAACAAGCCAGCCATAAACATTGGTACAAGAGTCACATCGCGATTCATCGCGGTTTGAGCAGCCAACACAATATCAAATAAACCGACAATATAAACCAAAGAGCTATCTTTAACAAGATTAATCACTTCATTCATTGCACTAGGTAAAACAATCTTAGCAACTTGGGGAAGGATAATCAGTCGTGCTGTTTGCCAAGAAGTAAATTTAAGGACTTTTGCTGCTTCATATTGTCCCTGTGGAATAGCAGCTATTCCCCCTCGGAAAATCTCGGCAAAATAAGCAGCATAATTTAGAACGAAGGCGATAAGACAAGCAAACAACCGACTTTGAATATTTAGACCTACAAGAGGTAAACCATAGTAGACCGTGATAATTTGCAAAAGTAGGGGGGTTCCTCGCATGATCCACACATAAAAATTTAACAACCACTTAATTACTGGTAAACGCATAAGGAAAGCGCATAAGCCCCCTAGTGGAATAGCTAGAATGAGTGTAATGATAAAAACTTGAAGGGTAACAATAAATCCCTGAGCGAGTTGTGGGAAAATCTCAAAAAGATAAGACATTTTTTTCCTTTCTAAACCTTTAATTATCAGAATTTTCAGACTGATATAAGTAAACAAATAACCTTTGTCTATATTTATTTTTTTGAAAATAAAATTTACAAAGGCAAGTACGAACAAATAAAAAGACCGGCTGTCTTTTACAACCGGTCTTCTTGAGAATCACCGGCATAGATACTTGAGCGTACTCTAAAGCTGTATCTATACCTACTGTATGACACAACTTTTATCTATGCACATGATGATGGAGTGAAGATAAATTATAGTTATACATTTGTGATTCTCCTTTCTTGATTTTTTTCTATTCTATACCTTTTTCATAAAAATTGCAAGAAGTTTGTGATAGAAATTTATAATTGTCCATTTTTATGTTAAAATATTGCTATGAATAAGAAACAATCACCTCTCCTTTATGTGGGATTAGGGGTCGTTCTCATTGTAGTTGTTGGCTTATTAATTTTTCTAGCCAATCAACCCAAAAATGATGAAACCTCTACTCAGCAAACTACACAGACAAGTACACAATCCAGTGAACCTACCGGAATCGATGGAAAAAAGACCAGTCAGACAAGTCTTGATAAACTCAAGCTTCCCCAATTGACTGATACTGTCGGTAAAGATGAAGCTGAAGTCGAAATTCAAACAAGTGCTGGAAATATCAAGATTAAACTCTTTCCTAAACTTGCCCCACTCGCAGTTGAAAATTTTCTCACTTTAGCTAAAGAAGACTATTATAAAAATAATGAGTTCTTCCGCGTTATTAAAAATTTCATGATTCAGACAGGTGATCCTTCAAATCAAGGAACTGGTAGTAAATCGGTCGTGAATGACAACCAGCCTTTTGCAACAGAAATTTCAAACCAACTTTACAACATCCGTGGCGCTTTATCATTGGCGAACACTGGTCAAGCCAATTCAAGTAGCTCCCAATTCTTCATCGTTCAAAATGCTGAAGATATGAGCAGTCAACTTTCTAATTTTTTACGTCCTTCAAAGATTGAGGATGCTTATAAAAAAGGGGGATACCCTAGCCTTGATGGCAGTTATACCGTGTTTGGACAAGTTATTTCGGGCATGGATGTTGTTGACAAGATCGCTTCTGCTGAAGTTGAAACCAATTCATCTGGAGAAAGTTCTTCCCCAGTAAAACCTGAAAAAATTACAGGAATTAAAGTAATCAAAGATTGGAAATTTTAACATAAAAAGTTACTGACAGCTTCGTCAGTAACTTTTTTCATACGCTCAGTAAATTTTTCATCTCGTCAGGAAGCTCTAATTCAACCTGAATCATTTGCTCAGTAAAGGGATGCAGAAATTGTAAATGATGGCAATGCAGTGCTTGCCGCTTTATCAGCTCATGATTGCCCCCATAAAGATCATCTCCTATTAAGGGGTAACCAAGATGCGAAAAATGTACCCGGATTTGATGCGTGCGCCCTGTATGGAGCGTCACATCAACTAAAGCTAAACCGTTTTTTCTATCAGCAACTTCAAAAGTCGTCAGTGCAGATTTTGCTTGACCATCAAATCGAACTTGCCGCTGAATAATTGAATCATCGCGTCGACCAATCGGCCAATCCATCTTTCCTTTATCAGGCAAACCTTCAGAGGAAACGAGCGCAAAATAACGTTTTTCCAATGTATCTCGGTAACGATGCTGAACCATCAAAGCATGAGCATAACGATGTTTAGCAAAAAACATTAAGCCACTCGTATCACGATCTAACCGCGTAATGATATGGACCGTTTGATTTGGATAATTTTTCTGAGTAATGTATCCTTTTATCGCGTTGGACATGGCCCCTGCCGGGTGAAGAGATCCTGTGATAGAGGGTTTTCCCGCTGGCTTTTCTACAACCAGATAATGTTCATCTTCAAAAAGGATGTTTAAGGGCACCTCCTCAGGGAGTAATTTCTCATTGTTAGGTTCATCTGGTACGGTAAGGGTCACGACATCATCTTTTCTAAGACGATAAATCGCATTTCTTTCTATACCATTTACTGAAATTCTACCTCCATCAAACTTTACCTTCGCGAGCAAGCGTTTGGAAATTCCATGACGTCCGAGCATTGACTTAACCATATTGCCGTCAATATCGTTTGTAAAGGAGAATTCCATTTATTCGACCTCCCCAATAAAAGCCTTACTTACACGTTCCCAAAATGAAGTATGTGCACAGTTGGCAAAAGAAATTGTCGTGCCATCTAAACTGTATTCGATAGATTTAATGTTTTTGTACTCAAAAGTTAATTGATCAAAAGTTAAACTGTAATCATCTTCTGGAGCGGGGCAGACCGTGATAATATCCTTCTCAGCGACAATCATAGGCGAGCCCAGTGTACGGTAAACCACATTGTTAAGACTCGCAATCTCGGCTACTTGCATCGCCTTCACACGAGGGTGAACGACAGCACCACCAATCGACTTATTATAGGCAGTTGATCCCGTGGGAGTCGAAATAGAAAGACCATCTCCCCGAAAACGTTCAAAAAGATAATCAGAAATCCGTACGTCGCCCACCATTGTTTTGCTAGCTCGACGAATAGTTGATTCATTAAGAACATGACGAACAATTTGGTAACCATCTGCAAAATTAACTTGAACTTTTATCAAGGGATAATGGATAGCTTTAGCTGGATTTTCTTCATATAGCGCATCTACTACTTCAAAAAGATCCTCATCAGTAAAATCTGTATAGAACCCCAAATGCCCCGTATGTACACCCAAAAATCTCACACGATTAAGCTGATATTCATACATATGCATGGCACGCAAAAGTGTCCCATCGCCGCCCACAGATATGACAATATCTGGATTAATATCATCGAAAAGGAAGTGCTCGGCTTTTAAAATCTTACTCAATTTTTCCATCGTTTTCTTCGATTTTTCACTCGTATTACCGATGAGCCAGATTTTTTTACCAAAGTTCATCTTCTTCTCCGTTTTCTTTCTTTATATCTTGTTTCTGCTGTGGACGATCAAAGAGCAGTTGGGCTTCTTGAATATCTTCACGTATCTCACCCATTTCTGCATCAAGCTGTGCTGCTTCTCTTGCTGCATTAGTCAGTCGCTCTTTAACATCTTCAGGAATCAAACCACCGTATTTGTAATTTAGAGAGTGCTCAATAGTCGCCCAAAAATTCATTGCTAAGGTACGTATCTGTATCTCAGCATTCACAATCTGGAAGCCATCAATAGTATCAATCGGATACTCGATGATTACATGATAAGAACGGTAACCAGAGGCTTTTTGATTGTTAATGTAATCGCGTTCCTCAATAATTTTGAAGTCTTTACGCTTACGTAAAAGTTCTAGAACATCCCACACATCGTCAACGAATTGAACCATTACTCGTATCCCGGCCAAATCTTCCATCTCATAGAGATTATCCCGTGTATAGCCACGTAACTTCGCTTTTTTTATAATTGAATCACGTCGTTTCACTCGACCAGTTACAAATTCAATTGGAGAATAAAGTCCCTTTTTTAAGTATTGTTTCCGTACTCCTCGTAATTTTATTTTTAATTCACCAACAGTTTGGATATAAGGATCAAGAAATTCTTCCCAGTTAAACATCTATTTCACGCTGCAAAGCTATTACTTTACATTCTCCTTTCTGAGAATCTAGACTCTAAATTCATCAGTACTTCTATAATGCCACTTATAATATTTTAACACAACTTACGATTCTTGACATCTGTTACTATCTCATAGAAAAGCTCATCAGATCTATTCTTTAAGCCGTTATTTTTTATTATCTTTACTTCTATCGTGGGTTTTGCTATACTTTTAATTAATATATTGTTTATCAAATCTGAAAGGAACGATTATTTCGAGCCGAAATGATCCTAATATTATTAAAAAATGAGCACGAATTTGGAGATTGAGTATAAGTCGCTACTATCCCTCGCAGAGTATGACCAGTTAAAAAAACTTTTCACTCATGTCACCCCCGTCAGACAGACAAACCACTACTTAGATTCTAAAGACTTTAAATTACGTAAGAAAAAACTTGCTTTACGGATCCGAACTTTCGACAAATCTGCTGAAATGACCTTAAAAGTGCCTCAAGAAGTTGGGAATATTGAATATAACATTGATCTTACCCTTGAGGAAGCACAACAGCTCCTTGGAGAACGCAACATTGTCTGTGGTCATACTGATTTAAGCGAAATTTGTGAAATTTTAACTGCACGGGATATCAATCTTGATGAAATTACACTTATCGGAAGTCTCACAACCATTCGTTATGAGCAACATTTACCAATAGGTCTTGCCGCTTTAGATAAAAATGACTATTTAGGACATACTGATTATGAGCTAGAATTGGAAGTAGATGATAATAAACAAGGGAAAAAAGATTTCTTCGAATTCTTGGAAAAAAATCGTGTGGAATATCGCTTTTCTAAGTCAAAAGTAGTCCGCTTTTTGGATTGCTTGCGTCACTTAAAAAAATAACCCTCAAAATAAATATCAAATCTTCAAATTGACAACTTCTACACAAAAAAACCGCACTGTATCAGGCGGTTTTTTCAATGTGATGTAAATAATTTTGCAAAACGTTATGTGAACAATTTTCTACCTGTAAGCACTCTTCTTCCGTCATTATCAGAGCCGCTGGTGCGCCTTCAAATTCGTATCTACGAAACTGTTGGAGCATCAAAGACAGATGTTTCTTTGCAAAAGAACGATACTCTAAGAAGTCAGCAGTGGAAACTCCAATTTTACTCAATATTTTCTGACGCAGTTGTCCAGTATAATCTAAAATTGTTGATTCTTCCAATAATTCCTGGAGTAGCAGTAAGTAAAGTCGTCCTTGCTTTCTACCGTAGAGATTAACGGTTAAAAAGTCCAGTGAAATCTTTTCTAGCCGATCATAACAAGCATTCAGTGAGCATACGTCCTTTGGCAAATCTTGAGCATCTCTGAGAGCTTTGGCCGTTGCTAAAGTAACAATAGGATTAAGATACCAATCATTTTGATCGAAAGTCTCCATCCGATCCAATATTGGTGTAAAGTAATAATGAATCTCCAACATATAATTATTTCCTTGACTAAACTAATTTATTTAAGTGCGAATTTACTATAATTCTAAAGAATACATCTCGCGCTCACTTTTACCTATCTTTCAAGATTAAATCTAAGGATACTTCCCATTGAAGTTCTTCCCCTCAAACCATCTTAACAAAAAAAAGACAGTCACTCAAATAATATACAAAATGCCTTTTTATCTATTCTTACAAACTCTCTAATGCTTCTTTAACTTCAAGATTCGTTTGGGCAAATGCCTCCGAAAAATTTTTGTCCAATTCTTTCAAGTGACCCACACGCACACGTTTTACAAATTTTAAAGTCTTAAGTTTTTTTAAAAGATCAGGTAAATCCTCTTTGTCAGTATATAATAGACTATAATTAGATTTTTGGCTCGTATAAACTACATCACCATATTTAGCTAACTGGCGTGTTCCTTTATATGAATAGCAGTAAACATATACTGCTACCCGCTCCGGCACGATTAAGGGACGTGTTGTTTTCTTATCCATGATGTCCATGATGTCGCTCATGCCGTCCTCCTTTCAGTGGTAAATTTTCGTCTACATAAATATTGTCAGAAATACTTTGAGTGATTGCCTTGGTTAAATCTGATAAAATAGCTTGAACGTCGTTTTCAGCAAGGCGTAAAGCATAAACTTTATCGTTAGTATTGATTTCCTTTTGTAAGGCTCTCAATTCTGGGCGAAAAGCGATATATTTCTGATTTTCATTGAGCTGAGTGATTTTTTTTTGTAAGATTTCATCTTCAGTAAACTTAGTTTTAGCATGACGATAAGCCTCAACTTCGGGAAAGCAGCTAAAAGCTTGGACGATATTTTCAACTAAATCATCTATTTCTATGAGATCTTCATCAATGATTAACATACTTTTATTATAACATAAATGTGAAAAGCGAACATTGGCCATACCCAATTACTAACAAATAAAATCAGACTTGAAACAAGAGAACCAATTTTGATATAATATTATTCATATTATTCAAAAATTATCAGAAAAATTAAAAGGAATTATCATGGAAAAAAATAAAGCTCCACAAAGAGGTCTGCAAAATCGTCATATACAACTTATTGCAATTGCGGGAACGATTGGTACTGGATTATTTCTTGGAGCGGGAAAAACCATAAGTATGACCGGTCCTTCCATACTCTTTGCGTATCTGGTTATTGGGGTAGCCATGTTCATCTTCCTGAGAACTATTGGAGAAATGCTCTATCAAGATCCAACACAACATAGCTTTCTCAACTTTGTTACCAAATATTCTGGTCCTCGATTAGGTTACTTTTCCCAATGGTCCTACTGGCTGGTCCTCGTTTTTGTTTGCATCTCCGAACTGACTGCAATTGGCACCTATATTCAGTTTTGGTTACCACACGTTCCTCTCTGGCTCATTGAAATTGTTGCATTACTTCTTTTATTTAGCTTAAATACTCTGAATGCTCGATTTTTCGGTGAAACTGAATTTTGGTTTGCGATTATCAAAGTAGCTGCTATTTTAGGAATGATTTTAACAGCTCTTATCTTACTGCTCAATCATTTTAGTTATACAACTGTCCTACATGGACAGCACTTCAATGGTTCTGTTTCTCTCTCCAATATCACTTATCACTTCCAGTTTTTTCCTAAAGGGGTATGGAATTTTATTGGTGCACTGCAAATGGTTATGTTCGCTTTTACTTCTATGGAATTCATTGGTATGACTGCTGCTGAGACCTCAAACCCACAACAGACTCTTCCTAAAGCGATTAATCAAATTCCTATTAGAATTCTGATTTTTTATGTGGGAGCGCTCCTTTCAATCATGGCAATTTTTGACTGGCATGTTCTTCCCGCTGATCGCTCTCCTTTTGTCATGGTTTTCCAACTTATTGGTATTAAGTGGGCAGCTGCTCTAGTGAATTTTGTTGTCCTTACTTCTGCTGCCTCTGCTCTAAACAGTTCCCTTTTTTCAGCTACTCGTAATATGTATTCCCTCGCACAGCAACATAACAAAGGAAGACTGGGTATTTTCACGACACTCTCCAAAAATGGTATTCCACTCAATTCCCTCTATTTAGTCACTGCTCTCGCTCTTTTTGGACCCGTGCTGACTTTAATCCCTCAAATACAAAATGCCTTTGATTTTGCAGCATCATGTACAACAAACTTATTTTTAGTCGTTTATTTCATACAACTTTATACTTTTTATAAGTATCGTAAATCACAAGATTTTGATCCGCAAGGTTTTCTGACTCCCAAAGCTAAATATTTTGTTCCCTTAGTTTTTCTTATTTTCATGCTCATCTTCATCTCGCTTTTCTTTAGCAAGGATACGCTCTACCCTGCTGTTGGCGCCGTAGTATGGACGATTTTCTTCGGACTCTTCTCCTACTTTAAAAGAATATAAAACTCTTCCAGCTGACTTACAAGATCGTGCATGAAAATCTCCTTAAAGTGGAGTATAATATTTCTTAAGGAGTATCTTATAAATGACTACAAAAGAAAACAAAACACCCACACGTGGGCTTAAAAATCGTCATATACAACTCATTGCAATTGCGGGAACAATAGGAACAGGTCTGTTCCTTGGAGCGGGAAAATCCATCCATCTTACTGGACCTTCTATTATTTTTGTTTATCTAGTCATCGGCGCATTGATGTTTGTGCTTCTACGTGCTATTGGTGAGATGTTATATCAAGACCCGAATCAACATTCTTTTTTAAATTTCGTTTCCCGTTATTTAGGGACCAAACCTGGTTACTTTATCCAATGGTCGTACCTCCTCGTTGTTGTCTTTGTAGCAATGGCTGAACTTACTGCGATCGGTACTTATATGCATTTTTGGCTCCCCGGTATCCCCGTCTGGATTACCGAAGTGGTAGTATTAGCCTTATTGACTGGTTTGAACACCCTCAACTCAAGATTTTTTGGGGAGGCAGAATTTTGGTTTGGGATGATCAAAATCGTAGCGATTATTGGTTTGATATTAACCGCCATCATTTTAATGTTCAGCCATTACCACACTGGAGCAGACACTGTAAGTTTGCGAAATATTTCAGATGGCTTCCAGTTTTTTCCGAATGGTCTATCTAAATTTTTTGAAAGCTTTCAAATGGTCATGTTTGCTTTCGTAGCAATGGAATTTATCGGAATGACTGCTGCAGAAACTGAAAATCCTAGAACTACTTTAAAGAAGGCGATTAATCAAATCCCAATTCGGATTGTTTTATTTTATATAGGGGCTTTGTTAGCAATTATGAGTATCTATCGGTGGCAAGAAATCCCAGCGGACCAGTCACCCTTTGTTATGATTTTCCAATTAATAGGGATTAAATGGGCAGCAGCTCTAATTAATTTTGTGGTGCTCACCTCCGCAGCATCAGCTTTAAATTCAGCTCTCTTTTCTACAACACGAAATTTATATTCTTTATCTAAAATAAATGGAGATAAAATTTTGAAGCCTTTTACTAAGTTTTCAAAATCTGGCATTCCTCTCAATGCACTGCTTTGCACCGCTATATTGATTTTATTAACGCCGTTCATTTCGATGATACCTGCAATCTCTAATGCTTTTGTTTTTATCACAAGTGTAGCCACAAATCTCTTCTTAGTTGTTTATTTAATGACCCTACTTGCTTATTTGAAATATCGGAAATCGAGTGATTTCGATCCAGAAGGATTCGTTCTTCCGGGTGCATCTTTCTTTGTACCTATAGCAATAGGAGGCTTTATTTTAATTTTCATCTCTCTCTTTTTCTTCAAAGATACTGTTGTTCCAGCAATTGGTTCAGTTATTTGGATTGTAATTTTTGGCTTAATAACCTTCTTTAGAAAAACAAAAACAGCTGAATAAACAGCTGTTTTTTAGTCTTCAAGTTCTAGTTCAATTTCTTCTGATTCTGCTGAATCAGTCTTTTTAGCTTTAGAGGTTTTCGTTTTAGCAGTTGTCCCATCGTTCGTCTCCTCTACACCCTCTGTATCGCCTAAGAGACCATGTGTAGAACGAATTTTGTGGTCGATTTCATCAAAAATTTCTTGATGTTCCTTGAGGAATGCTTTAGCTTTTTCAGCTCCTTGACCAATTTTCTCATCGTTGTAAGCAAACCAAGCCCCTGATTTCTTGATAATCCCCTCATCGACAGCAATTTTTAGTAATTCACCTGTTTTTGAGATTCCTTCACCAAACATAATATCAACTAATGCGACTTTGAATGGTGGAGCGACTTTATTTTTTACAACTTTGATTTTTGTTTCTTTACCCACTTGAGTCTTATTATCGCCAGACCCTTCTTCAATCTTTGTTGATCCACGAACATCAAGACGTACAGATGCATAGAATTTCAACGCACGACCACCAGGTGTTGTTTCTGGCGAACCAAACATAACCCCAACTTTTTCACGCAATTGGTTGATGAAAATTGCTGTTGTTTTTGTTTTATTAATATGTCCTGCAAGTTTACGCATGGCTTGTGACATCATACGAGCTTGAAGCCCAACTGAACTGTCACCAATTTCACCGTCAATTTCGGCTTTAGGTACCAAAGCTGCAACTGAGTCAATAACAACCAAGTCAACTGCACCAGATGTAATCAATTTTTCAGCAATCTGAAGCCCTTGTTCACCATAGTCTGGTTGTGAAAGTAAAAGTTCATCGATATTGACACCGAGCGCTTTTGCATATTCTGGGTCAAGCGCATTTTCAGCATCGATAAAGGCTGCAATGCCACCTTCTTTTTGAACCGCTGCAACGGCATGAAGCGCAACTGTTGTTTTACCAGAAGATTCTGGTCCATAGATTTCAACGATACGTCCTTTAGGATAACCACCTGCACCAAGCGCAATATCAAGTGCAAGTGAGCCTGAACTTACTACTGACACTTTTTGGTTGGCTGCTTCGCCAAGACGCATAAGTGAACCTTTCCCAAAGTCTTTTTCAATCAGAGCAAGTGCATCTGCCAAAGCTTTGTCACGCTCAGCGCCATATTTTTTGGTAATATCATCAAAATTTGTTTTTTTCTTTGTTGCCAAATTTTATCTCCGTTATTCTTTATTATGGTTTAATTATAGCATTTTTCGAGACTTTTTATAAGCCCTCTATACTTCATCTATACGTTTTTATCTTACATTTGTCACTTTTAATTTAATTTTTAAAATTCTTGATTCAAGGGTAATTCGCGTTCAAAAGTTAGACGAACTGATCAAGCTGTCAGCCAATTTTTATTTGACAAGTTGGGCAAAAATGGGTACCCCGACCTCCAACTTTAATTTTTTGAATTTTTGTTCCGCACCGAGAACAAGGAGTTTCTGCTTTTCCGTAGACTTGCAATTCATCTTGCATTTTCCCAGTTGTGCCTAGGGCACTATAAGTTCGAATGCTCGATCCACCTAAGCGAACAGCTTTTTGTAATAGCTCTATGATTGCGTCGTGTAACTCATGCACGGCTCTGTCATCAAGTAGATTTGCTCGTGTTTCGGGATGGATTTTAGAATACCAAAGGGCCTCATCAACATAAATATTTCCCAAACCTGTGACAAGGCTTTGTTCCAATAGATAAGGTTTTATCTTTTTCGTCGATTTTCTTAATTTTCCTCTGAATATCTCTTCATCGAATGCTTCATAAGTAGGCTCTGGACCAATTTTCTTTTGAAGAAAGTAGCTGACCAATTGGTCAGTAAGTATAAGCTCCCAAGTTCCAAACTTACGAACGTCAGAGTAGATCAACTGCTTATCATCAAATTTAATTGACAAATGGTCATGTTTTCTCAAGGGCTCATCAAGCACCGCAAGACGATATTTCCCCTCCATTCTCAGATGTGAAATTAAGCGCCAGTGCTCTCCGATTTCAAAGATTAAATACTTGCCACGTCGTGAAATTCCTGTAATTGTTTGCCCTTGCAAGGTTTTTTGAAGTTGTTCAAATCCCGTTAAAACCATCCGGGGATACGTCGCCTCAATCCCTCGAATAGGTAGACCAACTACTTCTTTCTCCAGTCCTCGTCTGACTGTTTCAACTTCTGGTAATTCTGGCATAGTCACCTCCCTCCTCGAAAACTACTGACTAGTCTGTCAGTAAAAAAACGGCAAAACCAGCACCGCTCCTCCTTTAAAACATCTCTTATCCTTCTTTTTCTCTCTATGAATTGAGAACGATAATACCTCAATTTTAAAGGTCCCCTTTTTTAGGGGCCAGTGACTATTTTACCATTTCTTAAACAATTTTTTGTCTTTTGACTTTTGAAAATTACTTTCCAGAATCACCATAATTTGATAAGACGCGAGCTGATGGATCAGTAACTCCTGCCCCAACCCAATCGCGATTTGGCATCCAAAAATCAAGAATCCAATCTTCATATCCTGGATAAAATTCTTCAAAAATCTCACGATACATTAATGATTCTTTGGTAAATGGTGTATGTTTTGGATACTTTTCACTGGCTTTTGCTAAATCTTCATCAGAATATTTTTCGTCAGCAAATTCTTTTAAATAGTCAACCATTGAGTGACCAACAGCGTCAGAAAAAGCAGCTTTTTCTCTGAATAAAATCTCATCTGGCAATAGTTCAGTGCCTTCAAAAGCATGACGCAAAAGATATTTCCCTTTGCCATAAGTATTCAATTTTCTGCTGGGATTAATAGACATGACATAGGCCGCAAAATCCAAATCAGCAAAAGGAACACGCGCTTCAAGAGCATGAGCCGCTAAACAGCGGTCAGCCCGCAGGACGTCATACATATAAAGTTCATGCACTCGTTTTTGGGCTTCTTTTTGAAAGGCACCAGCTGATGGAGCAAAATCAGTATATTTATAACCAAACATTTCATCAGAAACTTCACCAGTCATCAAAACTTTCAGTTCTGTATTCTCATGAATATATTTACAGATTAAATACATGCCAATAGAAGCCCGAATAGTTGTGATATCCCATGTTTCTAAGTGCCAAATCACTTCACGGACTGATGAAAGGACATCTTCTTTTGTCATCAGAATTTCGGTATGGTCAGTTCGTAAGAAATCTGCCACTTCACGAGCATATTTCAAATCAATCGGATCGGTTTCCATTCCAATAGCAAAGGTTTTGATTGGACTTTCTAATTCCTTAGCTGCAATCGCACAAACCAATGATGAATCTAACCCCCCTGACAAGAGATAGCCCATTGGAGCATCTGCATGAAGACGTTTTTTGACTGCACGTTCCAATTTGCGACGAATATGTCCTGAAATTTCAGCCAAAGGTTCTTCAACAATTGTTGAAACCTCAGCAATGTCATTAAAAACATGAAATTCACCATTGGCATAGTAGTAACCTGGAGGAAATGGTGTCACATCATTACATGTTGAAATTAGTGCTTTGGCTTCGGATGAAAACGAAATTTTGCCAGTTACTTTATTATAACCATAAAAAAGTGGACGAATCCCAAATGGGTCACGAGCGGCAAAAATTTCAGCAGTGTTTTCATCAACCAAGACAAAAGCAAATTCAGCATCAAGCATTTTTACCATTATTTCGATTCCAGTAGTTTCAAAAAGTGGTAAAAGAACCTCACAGTCAGAATCACCAGTAAATTTATAACCTTTTGTTTCAAAGAACTTACGGAGACTTAAAAAGTTATAGATTTCACCATTACACATCACTCTTTTGCCATTCAAGCCAAAGGGCTGACGTCCCAAGTCTGATAAATCCATGATTGAAAGCCGGCAAAAACCAAAATCATTTCCCAAAGTATCACGAACATGCTGTTGGTCATCTGGTCCTCGATGCTCAATCAATTCCAAATTCCTTTTAAAGTCTTCCTCTGTTAAATCAGACAACTCCATAAATAAAAATCCGCACATAATATCCCCCAAATAATTATAATTTTCAACATTATATCACAATTGTCTGTAAATTTCATAATAAAACAAAAAATAGCGAAGCTTCGCTATTTTCATTACATATAATCATCACGATTGTAGCCAAAGTCCGCTAAATCCATTTTTCGGTCGCGCCAGTCATTTTTGATTTTAACCCAAGTTTCAAGATAAACTTTATCCCCAAGCATAATTTCAATATCTCGACGCGCCATTTTTCCGATTTTACGAATCATATCGCCGCCTTTACCAAGAATAATCCCTTTTTGGCTCTTGCGTTCAACAATAATTGTTGCCATGATATGAATCTTACCCGTTTCTTCATCACGCGTCATTTGATCAGTAGTGACCGCGATTGAATGTGGAACTTCTTCCCGAGTTAATAATAAGATTTTTTCACGAATCATTTCTGAAACAAGAAAACGCTCAGGATGGTCAGTGATTTGATCTTCTGGGAAATATTGAGGACCCTCGTCCAATTTTTCAGAGAGCGTATCAATTAATCTTTCTGTATTATTCCCTTGTTTAGCTGAGATGGGAACCACTTCAGAAAACTCCATTTGTGAAGTATAATCGGCCACAATTTCAAAAAGACGGTCAGGATGAATTTTATCAATTTTATTGACGACCAAAATGACAGGAACTTCTGCCTTTTTCAAGCGCTCAATAATCATATTTTCACCGGTTGAACGTGGTTCATCAGCCGCAACCATGAACAAAACGACATCACATTCACGTAAAGTCGAATAAGCAGATTGAACCATGAAATCGCCTAAAGCATTGTGTGGTTTGTGAATACCCGGCGTATCAATGAAAACAATTTGTTCATTTTCTGTAGTATAAATGCCTTGAATTTTATTTCTTGTTGTTTGAGGTTTATCTGACATGATGGCAATTTTTTGTCCCATCACGTGGTTCATAAATGTTGATTTTCCAACATTTGGACGACCTAAAATCGCCACAAATCCTGATTTAAATTTGTTATTTGTCATAGCGCTATTATAGCATAAAATCAGTTATTTTAAAGTAACATTCTCAAAGAAGAGCGAGGAAGGTTTACTGATGGACCGGTCAGCAATCTGAAGTTAAAAAATTCACTGACAGCTTGGTCAGTGAATTTTTATTAGTCTTATTTATCGCCACGGCTACGCATTACGAAGCCAGCTGATTTTTCAGTTCCTGTGGTACGCTTACGAGGAGTTTTTTCTCCTTGTTTACGATCGTCAAAACGACGGTCATCACGTTTTCCACGGTAACCTCCACGGTTATCATCACGGTCTTTCCAGTTGCGTTTGCGATCTCCACCGCGTTCGCCATCTTTACCATCACGATTGCCACGGTAGCCGCCACGGTTTCCATCACGGTCGCCATTTCCACGACCTTTATAGCGTCCGCCGCCACCTTTACCTTTTTTCTTGAAGCCTTTTCCTTCACCATTAAATGGCAATGGACGTTCAGCTGTAATCTTAACTTCTTCTTGATTATCAGGGTCTTTTACGCGACCTTGAAGAAGTAAAGCAACCAATTCCTTAGCATCAAATTTTTCAAGTAGGCTCGCTGCTTGTTTGTCAAATTTAGCCAATTTTGCTTTAGCTGAGTCATCAGACAAATCACGAAGCACATCATCCATAGCTACTGAAAGTGAAGCTTCATAAGCTTCTTCTTTTGTAGGTGGTTTCAAGCCTTTCATTGGTTTGTTTGTCAATTTTTCAATGGCACGAAGGTAACCCATTTCGTTGTATGAAACAAATGTTACTGAACGTCCTGATTTACCAGCACGACCGGTACGACCGATACGGTGAACATAGCTTTCTTGGTCTTGAGTAATGTCGTAGTTATAAACGTGAGTAACTCCTGACACGTCGAGTCCACGAGCAGCAACGTCAGTTGCAACCAAAACGTCAATATGTCCTGCTTTGAAATCACGCAATACGGCCAAACGTTTATTTTGGTCTAAATCACCGTGCATTCCTTCAGCACGGTAACCGCGCAATTTAAGCCCACGAATCAATTCGTCAACACGGCGTTTTGTACGACCGAAAACAATTGCAAGTTCTGGACGTTCCACATCAAGCAAACGAGTCAAAACATCAAATTTTTCAAATTCTTTTGTTTTCACATAATATTGATCAATACGGTCAGCCGTCATTTCTTTGGCTGCAATTTTGATGTGTTCAGGATTTTTCATGAATTTCACACCAATTTTTTTGATGTCGGCAGGCATTGTTGCAGAAAAGAGCAATGTTTGACGATTTTCTGGTGTTTTTTCAATGATGAAATGGATGTCTTCCAAAAATCCCATGTTCAACATTTCATCTGCTTCATCAAGAATTAAAGTTTCAAGTTGATCCAATTTAATTGCTTTACGTTTAATCAAGTCAACCAAACGTCCTGGTGTTCCCACAACAATATGTGCACCAGCTTTAAGGCCTTTAATTTGTTTTTCAATACTTGAACCACCAAAGACAGTACGAACTTTAAGTCCTTTTGATTTACCAAAACGGAAAAGTTCTTCTTGTCCTTGAACCGCAAGTTCACGGGTTGGCGCAATAACAAGTGCTTGAATCGCTGGATTAGAAGCATCAATTTTTTCAATTGTTGGAAGACCAAATGCCGCTGTTTTACCAGTTCCTGTTTGCGCTTGACCTAGAACGTCACGCCCTTCAAGTGCAAGTTTTATTGTTTGTTCTTGGATTGGTGTTGGTTGCTCATAACCAATCTCTGTAAGTGTATTTACGATTCCTTCTGACAGGCCGAGTTCACTAAATTTCATTTTTTACCTATATTTCTACTGCGTGTTCCCACGCCAAAATTTTTATTACAGGGTACGAAACCCTTGCTACAGGCGAAATTTATGTGACTCGCCTGACGTAACTTACCTATTATAGCACACTTTTTTCGCTGAAAATGCTTACGCCATTTATTTTTTTAAATTATTTTTCATTAAAAAGTTACTGACAGCTCTGTCAGTAACTTCTTAACATGTATTTTAAAAGTTAAAAGCAGTCTTAAACGCTCTTTAAATCTTACACCGAAAACTGTTCTAGCAATTCCACATCAGGATATTTATCTTGGAACCAGCGCATGGCAAACTCATTTTCAAACAAGAATAAAGGGTGGTCAAAACGATCTCGTGCCAAAATATTACGTGAACTAGACATCTTTTCGTCCAAATCTTCTTCTTTAATCCAACGTACTGTTTTTGACCCCATTGGTGTCATGATAGTTTCAGAATTATATTCGCGTTCCATTCGGTCTTTAAAGACTTCAAATTGAAGTTGCCCAACCGCGCCAAGCATGATATCACCAGTTGTATAAGATTTGTAAAGCTGAATGGCTCCTTCTTGTACCAATTGGTCAATGCCTTTTTGAAAAGATTTTTGTTTCATCACATTTTTGGCTTGAACACGCATGAACAATTCAGGAGTAAATGTTGGCAATGGCTCAAAAGCTTTTTTCAATTTACCTGTGGTTAAGGTATCCCCAACCTGATAAGTTCCAGTATCATAAACCCCAATAATATCACCAGCTACAGCATTCTCAACATTTTCTCGCGATTCAGCCATAAATTGTGTGACATTTGAGAGTTTCACTTTCTTACCCGTCCGAACAAGATTAACATCCATTCCTCGTTCAAATTCACCAGATACAATCCGAACAAATGCAATTCGGTCACGGTGACGTGGGTCCATATTGGCTTGGATTTTGAAAATAAAACCAGAAAAATCAGGATTTAAAGGTTCAATTTCTTCTTCGTCCACCGTTTTGTGTGAATGAGGTTCTGGTGCATATTCTAAAAATGTTTCAAGGAAAGTTTCTACCCCAAAACTCGTTAAAGCCGAACCAAAGAAAACTGGTGTCAATTGCCCTGCAACAACTTCTTCCTCAGAAAATTGATTCCCTGCATCCAAAAGTAATTCAGCATCTTCTAAAGCTTGAGTAAAGAATGGATTTTTTGTCAAAGGATGACTAGCCGGCACTTCCCCATTTTCATCAAATTCAACAAAACGTTTGCCATCCTCAGGTTGATAAACTTCCACACGACCATGCGTAAAATCATAAAGACCTTGAAAATTTTTCCCCATTCCGATTGGCCAATTCATTGGTACACTCGCAATTCCAAGAATTTCTTCCAATTCAGAAAGTAAATCAAGCGGTTCACGTCCATCACGGTCAAGTTTATTAATGAAAGTGAAAACCGGAATCCCTCTGCGTTTTACAACTTGGAAAAGTTTTTTCGTTTGTGCTTCAATCCCTTTAGCACTGTCGATAACCATGACCGCAGCATCAACTGCCATCAATGTTCGGTAAGTATCTTCTGAGAAATCTTCGTGCCCAGGCGTGTCCAAGATATTAACACGTTTGCCCGCATAATCAAATTGCATGACAGAACTTGTTACAGAAATTCCACGTTCTTTTTCAATATCCATCCAGTCTGACTTAGCAAAATTACCCGTTTTACGAGCTTTTACAGTCCCCGCTTCCCGAATGGCTCCCCCAAATTTCAATAATTGTTCTGTAATCGTCGTTTTACCAGCATCCGGGTGACTGATGATGGCAAAAGTCCGGCGTTTTTTTATTTCTTCTTGTAAAGTCATTTATACTCTCTTTTTCTTTAATTATTCATTTATATTTTTAATTTATTTTACATTGGTTAAGCCTCAAAAAAATAGTTCTTTTAATTATATCAAAATTTGTCCTGATTTTATAGTTGATTTTTATAAATCTTACCAACAAACTAAAGCGTTAAAAAATTTATCCGATGGGTAATTAAACAAAAGAAAAAACAATCAGCAAAACTAATTGTTTTATCATTAAATTTTTTATTTATACAGTAGCGTTTTTCTTGTAAATTTCTGCCTCTGCTTCTGTTGAGAAAACAAAATGTCCTGGGGTAATTTCCCGCATTTCACGTTCTTGTCCATCCAATTCAGCCGTTGGGTCATAAACAATTGGAGTACGTTCCCGCTCAGAAATAGGGTCTGGTGACGGAATTGAACTCAACAAACTCTTAGTATAAGGATGAATTGGATGATTGTAAACTTGCTCAGAAGTTCCAACTTCCAAAATTTTACCCCAGTGCATGACTCCAATTCGGTCAGAAATATATTTAACCATCGATAAATCATGAGCAATAAACAAGTAAGTCAAATTTTCTTTTGCTTGAATATCTCTCATCAAATTAACAACCTGAGCTTGAATTGAAACATCAAGCGCAGAAATAGGTTCATCAGCTACGACAAATTTAGGTTTTACGGCAAGTGCACGCGCAATCCCAATCCGTTGACGTTGTCCGCCAGAAAACTCATGAGGATAACGCGTCAAATGGTCATCATTCAACCCAACTAAACGTAAGAGTTCCAATACACGAGCATCACGTTCAGCCTTAGTTTTTACCAAACCATTGGCATCAAGTCCTTCAGCGACGATATCTTTGACGCGCATTCGTCCATTAAGCGAAGCCTGAGGATCTTGGAAAATCATTTGTGCTTCTGAACGGTAATCACGCAAATCTGATCCTTTTAAATTACGAACATCTTTACCTTCAAAGAGAATTTCTCCACCAGTAATGAAATTATCATAAAGTTTAAGAATTGCTCGACCAATTGTTGTCTTACCCGAACCCGATTCACCAACCAATCCAAACGTTTCTCCCTCATAAATATCCAGAGAAACGTTGTTAATGGCCTTGTTTGCACCTTTTTTGCCTTTATTAAAAGTCAAATCAAGGTCCTTCAATTCAATTACTTTTTTACGTTCAGGCATCAATTTCCCCTTTCAATTCTTCCCAGCGTTTCCAGCGTGCTAAGATATTATCAGAAGGCGTCACCTTCGGTGCTCGTGGGTCTAAAAGCCAAGTTTTGGCAAAATGAGTGGGAGAAACTTCAAAATAAGGAGGTTCTTCCTCAAAGTCTACCGCTAAGGCAAATTTATTACGTGCTGCAAAAGCATCGCCTTTGGGCGGGTTTAACAAATCTGGTGGAGTACCTGGAATAGAAACCAAGCGATCTACCGAAGAATCAACCGTCGGCATAGAATCCAGAAGTCCCCAAGTATAAGGATGTTGGGGATTATAGAAAATTTCTTCAACTGTCCCATATTCTACAATTTCTCCTGCGTACATCACGGCTACTTTGTGTGCAAATCCAGCAACTACACCAAGGTCGTGGGTAATGAAGACAATTGATGAATTAATTCTTTCTTGCAATTCGGCCATCATATGCATAATTTGCGCTTGAATGGTTACATCTAAGGCTGTTGTTGGTTCATCTGCAATTAAAACTTCAGGGTCAGCCGCAAGAGCGATTGCAATTACCGCACGCTGGCGCATCCCCCCTGACCATTGGTGAGGGTAATCATTAATATGCTGCTCAGCATCAGGGATACCCACTTGTTGCATCAATTCTAAGGCACGCTTCATTGCTGCAGCTTTGCTCATGCCTTTATTATGTTTTAACATTGGCTCAGCAATTTGTTTGCCAATACGCATGGTAGGGTCCAATGAAGTCATCGGATCCTGAAAAATCATTGAAATTTCATTTCCACGAATTTTTTGCCATTCTTCTTCCTTTAAATCCAGCAAGTTCCGCCCCTTGAAGAGCAACTCTCCCTCTGGAATTTCTGCATTCTTTGCATTTAGGCCCATCAATGTTTTTGTCGTTACTGATTTTCCAGAGCCTGATTCGCCAACAATTGCTAGCGTCTGCCCTTTTTCTAAATCAAAAGAAACATTTCGGATTGCTTTTACATCTCCAGCGTAAGTGTGGAAATTGACATGCAAATTTTTTACTTCTAATACTTTTTCTTCTGTCATTTTTAGTCCTCACTTGCTCTAGGGTCAAAGGCATCACGTAAACCGTCACCAAAGAAAATGAAAGTTAACGATAATACAGACAATACTATGGCTGGGATAATCAGCTGGAAGGGATAAAATTGTAAGCTTGCAATCCCATCATTAATCAATGTACCAAGAGAAGATGTCGGAGGTTTAACCCCTAGATTAATTGCAGATAAAACTGCTTCATACATGATCATACTTGGAATATCAAACATGATTTGAACCACAATGACTCCAGAAACATTTGGCAACAAATGTTTTGTAGCGATTTTCCAAGTAGATTGTCCTAAAGTTTTTGAGGCCAAGACGAAGTCACGCTCCTTATAGGAGAGAACCATGTTCCGTACCTGCCTGGCCATCCCGGTCCATGCAAATAGACCAATCGCAATAATAATTGATGAAATCCCTTGTCCTAAGAGTAGGGCAAGCATTGTTACCACAACTAAGTTAGGTACAGATTGGATGATTTCAATAATCCGTTGCATGACCATATCGACTTTTCCGCCCATCCAGCCGGAAATAATCCCATAGGTCACCCCAATTACTAGGTCAATCAGTGCTGCAGCAAGAGCAATAATCAACGATATGCGCAAACCAACAATTGTCCGTTTAGCTAAGGAACGCCCATATTTGTCAGTCCCAAAGACATAACTCTTACCTTTTTCTACCCCTTGTTCTTGATAAACATCAGAACGGGTGGTTGAACCTGGAGCTTTAAATTCACCATTCCAAAAAGGCAAATCGCCAGAAAGTTTGGGTGGTAGATTTCCATAAACTTGCGATTTATTTGGATCAAAATAGTTCGCTTTGGATTGAGGCACAACCACAGCTGAAATGACCGAAAATACAAGAGTGATAGCAATAATCCACATTGCCACTAAAGCAACTTTATTTTTCTTAAAACGACGCCAAGCATCTTGAAAGAAACTCAAAGCTGGTTTTGCAATTTTTTCTGTTGAATCTGAACCCTTTGAACCAACAAGGGTGAAGTCTTTATTTACATTTTCCATTTTCTTCAAACCCTTTCTAGAGACGTACTCGTGGATCTACAATGGCTGTGAGAATATCCGTAACTAAGATAAACACCATTAAGATAACCGCATAAACAATAGTAGTTGCCATGATGACTGGGAAATCTTTGGCTGGGATTGAATCTACAAACTGAGATCCAATTCCAGGGATTGAAAAGATTTTTTCAATCAAAACTGAACCTGTCAATAGGTTCGCTGCCATAGGGCCAATCAAAGTCAACATAGGGATTAAAGAATTACGTAAAGCGTGTTTGTTAACTACCTCTTTCTCAGATAGTCCTTTGGCACGCGCCAACAAAATGTAATCTGAGGAGAGTGATTCAATCATTTCTGAGCGTACAAAACGCGTTACAACGGCCATTGGGGCAAAGGAAAGTGCCAAAGTAGGCATGATCGTCTGTGAAAAACTTCCCCATCCTGAAATTGGAAATAAATTCATATTAAAGCCAAAGTAAAGCAAAATTAATGTACCAATTACAAAAGAAGGAACAGAGATACCAAGCACAGAAACGAACCCGAAGATACCATCTAAAACGCCATTTTTACGACGGGCAGAAGCTTTCCCCATGAAAGCTCCCAAGATTGTACCAACAATTAAAGCCTGAACACCAAGCTGCATAGAAACAGGGAGGCGTTGAGCAATCATAGTAAGAACTGGTTGATTGGTATACACAAATGAAGTACCAAAATTTCCAGTAAACATATGACCAATATAAATGAAGTATTGTTGCCATAATGGCTTATCTAAGCCATAAGCATGTTTCAAAATTTCTAACTGATCCGGAGTCAGCTTTGGATTGGAGAACGGAGTACCCGGCATGACCTGCATCATAAAGAACGTTAACGTCACAATCAAGAACAATGTGAGAAGCAAGAGTCCCAAACGTTTAAGAATATATTTAACCATAAAAAAATTTCCTAATCTAAGCGAAAAGATAGGGTTGGCAATCTGCCAATCCTAACTTTCTTGCTCTAAATCTTTGCTATTATTTGAGATAAGCTGCTTTGAAATCATAGTTCAAACCAGTTGATCCGTATACGAGTCCTTTAAGATTAGCATCACGCAGAACTGGTGTTGTACGGAAGTAAAGTGGATTGAGATTTGATTCATTGTAGAGCGCTTCTTCAGCCGCTTTGTAGTCTGCATAGTGTTTTGCAGGGTCAAGGGCATCTGTAGTTTCAGCTGCTTTAATGGCATTATCATATGTTACATTATTAATCTTACCATTATTATTTGGCCCATCTTTAACAAACAAATCAAGGAATGTTGAAGGTTCAGCATAGTCGCCACCCCAAAGTGAGATAACCATGTCAAAGTTTCCTGTCGTAGAATCATTCAAACGTTGTTTGAATGGTACTGACTTGATATTGAGTGTCAAACCAGGAAGTTGTTTTTCCCACGCTTGTTTAAGGAAAGTTGCTGAGTCTTTAGATGCTGAAGTATCATCAGTTGTCAATGTCAATGTTACTTTAGTTGCACCGATTTCTTTCAGACCTTTTTCCCATGCTTCTTTAGCTGCTGCTGCATCATATTTATATGGTTGTGCAGCATATTCTGCGAAGTCTTCACCTGTATTTGTTTGAGCCATTCCAGCTGGAGTCAAACCTGTTGCTGGGTTCGAAGCTGGCGTTACAGTATCGACATATTGTTGACGGTCTGTCGCTAAATTGAAGGCTTCACGGATATTTTTATTTGCAAGTGCTTTATTTTTACCCGATTGGTTGTATTGTACGTAAGCTGTCGTCGCTTCTTTCAAAGAAACAACATCTTTGTTATCTTTATTTGCTTTGTAGAGGTCTGGATCACCAATACCCGTTTGAGCAATTTTGCCTTGTTTATATAAATTATAAGAGGTTTTAGGATCTTGAACCACTTGGAAGTCAATCTCTTTTGTCTTCACAGCACTCTTGTCCCAATAATCATCATTTTTCACAATTGAGAAAGTTTGGTTTGAACCGTTCCAACCTTTTGATTTTTCAAACTTGTAAGGTCCTGAGTAAACCATCTTTTCTGAAGATGTCCCATATTGTTTACCATATTTTTCAACAACTTTTTGGTTGAGTGGGTAATAAACAGAATTGGCTGTCAGGTATTCAAAGTAAGGGGTTGGTTGTGCCAATGTAACAACAAGTGTTTTGTCATCAGTTGCTTTAACACCCAAAGTTGATTTATCAGCTTTACCTGTGTTAATCTCATTAGCATTTTTCACTGCTCCAAGAAGATAACCATACTCAGATGCTGTTGCAGGATCAACTGCACGTTGCCATGAGTAAACAAAATCTTTTGCAGTAAGGGCATCCCCATTTGACCATTTCAAACCGTCACGAAGATGGAAAGTATAGGTGAGGCCATCGTCAGATACATCAACTGATTTTGCAAGTTCTGGTTGCGCCTTACCATCTTTATCTGTACGTGTCAAACCGGCATTTGTATTACCGATGATAATATTTGAATATGTATCGGTAGCCAACGATGAATCCAATGTTTGGATTGGTGATGTCAAGTTCCATTGAATATCTTTAGAAGATGATGATGAACTAGCGTTATTACTGCCACAAGCTGCAAGCACTGCGGCAGAGCCGAATGCTACTGTACCTAAGGTAACCTTTTTCCAAGTCTTCATGTCATTTCCCTCTTTCATGAATGATCTCTGACGTTTGTAATTTTTATTATTGTCAGAAAATTTATTATATTGGTATTATACTTAATTCAAACTAAAATGTAAAGTATAATGAATATATATTCCAAAAATTTAACATTTAAATATTTTATAGCGGAAATATTTCACAAGCTTAAATATCAACCGTTTACTTTTTGAAATGTATATTGAATTTCCATCGCTGAACATTATTTTCTGAAAATTCTTTATAAAAGTATTATACTTATTCTTAACTTAATTGTCAATAAAAAAGATAAATTTTCTGAAAACTTATCTTTTTGAGTTTCTATTTGAGATAGGCCGTTTTTAAATCGTAAGATAATCCTGTGGAGTGGAATTCTAAACCTTTAATCTTGGGGTTCAACAGTGCAGGATTAGCCTGAAAATCTACTGGGTTAACATATGAGCCTTGATAAAGTGCCGCTTCTGCTGCTTTATAATGCTCATCAACTTTAGCTGGACTTAAAACATCTGGTGTCGTTGTAGCTGCCTTAAATGCAGCATCATAAGCTTTACTTGAGAATTTACCATCATTGTAAGATTGCCCTGTCGTAAAGAGTTGCAAGAAAGTCGAGGGTTCAGCATAGTCTCCTCCCCAACCCGATAGAACTAAATCAAAGTTACCATTTTGCGCATCATTTAAACGTTGTTTAAAAGGCACTAACTTCAAATTCACTTTTAGTCCTGGTAGGGTTTGCTCGTAGGCAGTTTGCAGATAATTGGCAGTAGCTTGTGAAGGTGCTAAATCCCCAGCCGCTTCAAAGTTCAGTGTGAGCTTGGTTAAACCAACTTCTTTGAGACCTTTTTCCCATAAAGTTTTTGCTTTGGCTGGATCATAGGTATACGCTTGCTTTGCGTAAGTCGCAAAATCTTCACCTGTTGAAGTCTTACTCATTCCTGCCGGTGTAAAGCTTTTGGCAACAGTAGAGCCAGGCAGTGCTGTTTTGATTACCCCTTCGCGATTTGTGGCTAAATTAAGCGCTTCTCGAATATTCTGATTAGCAAGCGCTTTTTGAGCTTCGGGACTTGATGCATTTTTTCCTGATTGATTGTATTCAATATAATCGGTACGAGCTTGTTTGAAGACAGTATAGCCCTTGGTCTTTTCATTCGCATCAATCAAATCCGTGGTAGGAAGGAAAGTGAAGTCCAATTTACCTTGTTTGTAAAGTTGTGCTCCCGTATTTGCATTACTGATAACTTGGAAGTCAATTTGTTTAGACTTTACGGAACCTTTGTCATAATAATTGGGATTGGCATAAATTGAAAAAGTTTTGTTTGTCCCCGTCCATCCTTTGTCGGATTTAAACATATAAGGACCATTGTAAACCGTTTTATCCGAAGAAGTTCCGTATTGTTTGCCATATTTTTCGACAACTTTTTCATCTAAAGGATAATACACTGCTTGTGAGAGCAAGAATTTAAAATATGGGGTGGGTTGGGCTAACGTGACCGTAAGGCTTGTTTCACTATCTGCTTTTACACCAAGTTTATCAACTGCGGCTTTTCCTGCGATAATCTCATTTGCATTTGAAAGAGCACCTAGCAGGTAGGCATATTCTGAACCTGTTTTTGGATTAACAGCACGCTGCCAAGCGTAAACAAAATCTTTAGCAGTTAGCTTATCACCGTTTGACCACTTCAGATGATCACGCAATGTAATCTTATAGGTCAAGCCGTCTTTAGAGACATCAATAGCTTTAGCCAGTGCTAATGCAGCATCTCCTTTAGCATCTACGCGGGTCAAACCTTCTTCTACATTTCCAGCAATGGTGTAAGAATATTGATCTGTCAGGATCGTTGAATCAAGTGAAGCCACATCGGTTGGAATCGAGAATTTAATTGTTTTATCTTGGCTCTCTTTTGAACTTCCGCAAGCCACAAGCACAAGTGTGGTGAGCAAAGCAACCGTGGTTAATCCAATAGTTTGTCTTTTTTTCATATCGTTTCTCCTCAAATTTCTCATAGCAGTTTTCTCATTTTTCTGAAAATTTAACTGTGGGAATATTATACCCTCTTCTTTTTCAATTGTCAATAATTATACTGTATTTTCTGATAATTTAACGTAAAAAAACTACTGACAAGTCGGTCAGTAGTTTTTTATACTTTTAAACAAGTTTATCAACAATCGCTGACAGCTTCATGCTATTAGACCCTTTAAAAAGGACTTGATCCTGAGGTTCAATTTCCTCAAGTAAGGCTTTTTCTAAGTCTGGCAACGTCGAGAAGTAGCTGACAGGTTGGTCAGTAGCACTGTCTGCAAGATTTTTCATCAGCGGACCATATAAATAAACCCGATCCAGTTTTGTAAAATCTAAAGTGTCCAGAAGGCCTTTATGAAGCTCTGGAGCAGTTGGTCCAAGCTCTAACATATCTGCTAAAACTGCAATTTTACGCCCTTTTTCATTTTTAGGAATACTTTGAAAGGTTTCTAGAATAAGTCGCATGGCTGTAGGGTTAGCGTTATAGACGTCACTAAGTAAGTCAGCGCCATTTTTCGCTTTCTTCCATTCGGTACGATTTCTTGTGAGATTAACCTTCTCCAGTGCACTTTTAATCTTTGCCTCACTAATCCCATAATGCTGACCAACGTAAGCAGCTAGCATCGCATTGGTAGCATTGTATTTTCCAGGCACTGGAATAGTGATTTCAGTGTTGAGGAAATTTGTTTCAAAGGTCAGACGATCTTTATGTTCAATTAACTTCGTAAGATAAAGCTCCTCCCCTGAAACACCAAAACGTGTAATTTTTTGGTTTTCCGGGATATAAGCGTTAATGATTGGATCTGCTGGCGCAATTAGTTCACCGTGCAAACCAGCCGTGATTCCCATCTTCCCTTTTGCAATGTTTTCTCTACTTCCCATAAATTCGAGGTGAGCTTCACCAATTAAGGTAATCACTGCAAGTTCTGGTTGGGCAAGTTGAGACAGAAAATCAATGTCACCTGGATGATCCATCCCCATCTCTAAAACAAGCTTTTCAGTTGCTTCAGGCATGTGCAAAATAGTGTAGGGCAAACCTATCTCATTATTGTGATTTCCTTGAGTTTTGTAGGTCTTGAAGTCTTGGGCTAAAACAGAGGCAATCATATCTTTTGTTGTTGTTTTTCCATTTGAACCGGTCACTGCAATGACTGGAACTTTTGTTTTTTCCAGATAATATTTGGCTAATTTTTGAAAAGCTTTCAAATTATCCTCAACCAAAAGATGAGGTTCAGGTACCGTTTTTTCTGAAAAAGTCAGCTGCGCCCCCTTTTCAAAAGCAGTGGAGATAAAATCATGGCCATCTCTGGCACCTTGTAGAGGCAAAAAGAGATCACCCGCCTCAATAAGACGGCTATCAAACTCTATTTTGTGAAGAGGCACATCTGGCAGTTGGGTGTAGTCATTTTGCGCGTTAATTACTTGGGCAATTTCGTGAGTAGTCAGTTTCATAGTGTCTCCATTATAACACGTTTGAGACAAAAAAAGCCCGCCAACACTCGTTGACAAACTTACATCAATCATTACTGACCGCTCGGTCAGCAGCCTTTTAAACCTTTTTATTAAACTAAGTGTTGCTCACGAATCTCAAAGGCTGATTTGGCCAAATCCACTAATTTTTCAATCAGCTCAGAATAAGTCAGCCCCATATTTTCCCAAAGTAACGGATACATTGACCACTGGGTGAATCCAGGGATAGCATTAATTTCATTGAGATAAATATTTTCTTCTTTGGTGACAAAGAAATCACAGCGTGATAAGCCTGTACCATTGACAGCTTTATACGCCTTTACAGCATAAGCTTGCATTTTTTCTGACAGTTCGGCAGAGATTTTTGCTGGGATGTCCATTTGAATTTTATTATCGATATACTTAGAATTATAGTCATAAAACGCAACATCTTTGACTACTTCACCTGGTTGCGTCGCAGAAACTTCTCCACCATTTCCCAATACGGCACACTCGATTTCACGTGCTTCTACACCTTGTTCAATCACTACGCGGTTATCATATTTGTAGGCTTCCATCAAAGCGGGTTGTAAACTTACGAGGTCGTCAACTTTTGAAATGCCGACACTTGACCCCATGTTGGCTGGTTTTACAAAAACAGGAAATTGTAATTTTTTTACTACTTCTTCACAAATCATTGCTTGATTTTCGTCAGCAAAAGCTGCCACATAAGGGACCTGAGGCACACCAACAGCTTCGAACACATGCTTAGCCAAGAGTTTATCCATTGTACTAGCTGCAGATAAAATATTCGGTCCAACATATGCCAAACGCAAAATTTCCAAGAAGCCTTGAATTGAGCCGTCCTCACCCATTGGTCCATGTAAAACAGGAAAGACGATGGCCCCTTTTTCATAGATTGCCGCAGGCGAAATGACTGCTTCATCTTTAAGGCTGTCATTGGTCATTAATTTTTCATCGGCGGCTGGCGTTTCAGTAAATTCTTGCGTTTTAACGAAGTCACCTGCTTGGGTAATAAAGTAAGTCTTAACTACAAAGCGCTCATAATTTACCGCACGCATTACAGATTCGGCAGATAAGACTGACACTTCGCGTTCAGCTGAACGACCACCATACAACAAAATCAACGTTTCTTTTGACATAATTTTTCCTTTTTATATAACTGACAGCTCTGTCAGTAAATCTGAAGCCTTTCTCAAGGGTTGATGAACCATTTGATTGGCCAATCATCACTTTTAAAAGACCCTTACTTATTTTTCCATTTTACCACAGTAAATATTAAATTTCCATTCTATTTTCTACAGCTTTGGATAGAGTGATTTCATCAGCGTATTCGATATCAGAGCCTACCGCTAGACCTCGCGCTAATCGTGTCACTTTTATACCTGCGGGTTTAATCATCCGTGCCAGATACATCGCGGTTGCCTCACCATCTGAGGTGGCATTTGTGGCAATGATAATTTCAGAAACCTCCGAATCCATTAGTCGTGTTATCAAGCTTTTGACATTAATTTCATCTGGTGAGATTCCATTCATTGGACTAATCGTCCCATGTAAAACGTGATACAGGCCACGGTATTCACGGATTTTTTCCATAGCCAAAACATCTTTGGATTCTTCCACAACTAAAATGGTCGTTTTATCCCGCATCGGATCAGTACAGATTGCACAGGGATCTTTTTCAGTCAAATTTCCACATATCGAACAAAAGCGCAGATCACGTTTTGCTGACAGAAGGTTTTTAGCAAATTCATTGACCTCTTGATCTTCCATGCCAATTGTATAAAAAGCCAACCGAGTGGCTGTTTTCTGCCCAATACCTGGTAATTTTGAAAAAGATTCGATCAACTTCGCTATAGGTTCTGGATAATACATGCTTCTCCTTTTATGGATTAAGTTATGAGCTTCACAAACAGGGAACCTCCCCTCGTGATTACTCGCAAAGGAAACGATATCCGAACAATACAAAATTGTTCGGATGATCTTATTATTTACATTTATTTAAAATGGTAGCGATCTTGGTATAACTTCGTGATACCAGCTACGATATTTTGATTTGCTTTAGTTCCGCTAGAAGCGTTGGCTTCAGTATTGTCAGGGATGACCACACTTATTGCAATTTGGGGGTTGCTTGATGGCGCATAAGCCACAGCATTATTTGCTGTTAGGATTGCTGTTGAACCATCAGCTAAGGTCACTTCACGTTCTGATGTACCCGTCTTCCCAGAGACTTCAACATCAACACCGTTATTCATGGAGCGACCTGTGGTGTAACCATCTGTACCATGGACAACTTGATACATCCCTTGGTGAAGAACATCCATATTATCTGGGGTGATATTGACTTTATCCATGATTTTAGGTGTAATATTTTTTACCAATTTACCCATTGTACCGTCAGAATTACTATCATAAACACCTTCCACAATATGAGGAGAAATCCGAGTTCCATTATTCGCTATTGTAGCCACATAAACTGCTAATTGAAGAGGAGTATAGTTATCATACTGACCAAAAGATTCAAACAAGACATTTACCCCAGCAGCTGCATCCGAAGTGGCTGAAGGCAGGTAACCTGTTGATTCTCCTGGAATATCAAGCCCTGTCGCTGCTCCTAGACCATAAGAAGCATAAGCCTTACGCAATTCTTCGTAAGCTTTAACTCGATTACTATCATCTAAAGCTTGACCAGCTTGCGTATAAGGTGCACCCATCATACGCATTGCCAACTGCATCATGTAAGTATTTGATGAGTACTGCAATGCTTGCACAGCTGTCAGTGGCATAGCACCAGCATCTCCCCACCAGTCATTAATCGCTGGTGTCCCTTTAAATTTGATGGATTGAGCGTTAAGTGTGTCGTTTCCTGAAATCACACCCGCGTCCCAAGCTGCAGTCAATGTCCCCATCTTAACAACAGAACCTGGCGTAAAGACACTCTGGAAGGTCCCGTTAGTGTACTCGCTGATTGCACCAGTATCCGGATCTCGGCTGTAGCCAGACAGTGCTAAGATTCCTCCCGTTTTCACATCTAATACAACAGCATAAGCACCTCTATTATAGGCTCCATACCCACCCGCGATGAGTTCATCCAATTGAGATTTTACAAGATTATTAACATCGTTTTGGAAATCCAGATCAACCGTTAACTTGAGGTCGTTGCCCCGTTTTCCTTCTTGAATAGTTTTAGTTCCAGAAACGTCACCGTTCTTATCAAACTGTACTTTACTGATACTGTGTGTCCCTTGAAGTTCACTTTCGTAGCCTTTTTCGATAAAGCCAGTACCTACGCGGTCATTACGTTGGTAGCCTTTTTTGAGATAGGCATCCAATTCTTCGGCTGGCACCCCTGCTTTTTGCGAAGTTATCGTCCCCATGATCGGTGTCAATGAGTTTTCCGCATAGCTACGATCCCACGATGTTCCAATGGTAATGCCAGGGAGATCACTCTCATGCTCAGCAATCGTCGCCTGTTGTTCCGCAGTAATACTTCCTGTTGCAATCATCGTGGTATTAAAGGTCGTTGTACTATTCATTTCCTTAAACAACTTAGCTGCAAAGGTTTGTTCTTCTGTGAAGTTTAAATCACTTTCTTTGACTTTACTTAACTCAACATTATAAATATCTGTCCCAGATAGATCATTACCTTGATCATCAGTCTTTTCTTTTTTAGTCAGACTCTCTGAAATTTTTTCAAGATTTTTAGCATCCGCTAAGTAATAGTCTTTTTTATCTCTTGTTGTCAAAGTACCGACATCAATTGTGTTTGGTAAAATTGTAGCAAGCTTGTCTGCAACTTGACGCATTTCACTCGCAGTGGCATTTTGGCTACGGGTAAATTCTACAGCCTGAACAGGCGTCGTCGTTGCTAGTGGTTTACCATTCGCATCATAAATATTTCCGCGAGGTGCTCCTTGAACAATCTGGACATTTCCACCTGAACTCACAGATTTCTCTGCATAGTAATCTGCATTTAAGACTTGCATATGAAAAAGTTTCCCAATCAAAACCATGAACAAGACAAAAATGACGAAAAATAGGATATTTACTCGTGCTGGAATAGATTTTGCAGGATGTCTCATGACTTTTTTTTCTTTAGGTGTGGCCTTTTTACTTGGTGTTTTCTTCTCAGTGTTTCTTTTTATATTTGCCATTTCAACTCCATGGATGATTTTTTGCGAGTAATTCACCCACAAATTTTATACTTAAACATTTTACCACATTTATGAAAACTTTTCCTTATAATTTCTGATTACTTCCAGTTTAATCAAGTCTTGATGTTTTCGCAAGCAAAATGACTAACAAGAAGGGAATTAAAATAAAAAAACCTGCTTTTTGAGCAGGTTTAATACTTATTTATTAAGCTTGTTTTGGTGCCAAGTAGTATTCGTCAGTAACATTCAAATTATCATCAAATTCAAACACAAGTGGTGGGAAGTTAGGGATTTCAACATCCATAATTTCGTCATCAGACAATTTTTTGATTTGTTTAACAAGGGCACGGATTGAATTACCATGCGCACCAACGAAGACGTTTTTGCCTTCTTTCAATGCTGGAGCGATTTGGTCTTCCCAGAAAGGAAGAGCGCGTTCCAAGGTAACTTTAAGGTTTTCAGCATCAGGAATCAATGAATCTTCAAGTCCAGCATAACGACGATCGCCATGTGCTGAATATTGGTCGTCATGATCCATTGCAGGTGGCAATACATCATATGAACGACGCCAGATATGAACTTGTTCATCGCCATGTTTCGCTGCAGCATCCGCTTTATTCAAACCTGTCAAACCACCGTAGTGACGTTCGTTCAAGCGCCATGATTTAACAACTGGTACCCAAAGTTGGTCTGAGTATTCAAGCGCAAGGTTTGTTGTTTTGATCGCACGTTTCAAAACAGATGTGTAAGCAATATCAAATTCGATGCCTGCTTCTTTAATCAATTTACCAGCTTCAATCGCTTGTTTTGTTCCGTTTTCTGAAAGATCTACGTCAGCCCAACCTGTGAAAAGGTTAGCAAGATTCCATTCAGATTCACCATGACGTGCAAATACTAATTTTGGCATTATATGTATCTCCGTTTGTTTTATTTACTTGAACGAAAACAAGTTCGTTCATTTACAAAGTTAATTTTACTATAAAATTTGCTTTTTTTCTAGCTCTAATTTTATGTAAGCCTTTTTATTACTAGGTTTTTGTTTAAAAAATTTACTGACGAAGCTGTCAGTAAATTTTTTCCTATTTAAAACTTATAATTTTCAAAATAGACTTCAAGACTGCGCTTATAAGAAACAGCAGCGTTTGATAAAAGATGACCCCGATGTTTCACAAGAATTAGGCTATTGCCGTTATCTCCTGCCATTGGCACCACGGTAACATTGTGTACACTGGCTTTATCAATAAATCCCAAACCTGTCGCATAGGCATCTGTCCGTTCCAAAATCCCATTTAGACTCGCGCGGTCCGTCACATTGTAAATTAAAGTATTTTCAAAGGTCTCGACCAAGTCTTCCGAATAATACAAGAATTGTTCATTTTCTTGAGTAAAACGCACACGGTCTAGTGGTTTTAAATCTTGGGCTGAAATAGCTGTCCGATTGGCCAAAGGGTGATCCTTGCGGATATAAATATGCGTTTGGGAGAGAAAAATCTCCTCATAGTCAAGCTCAAGCTTATTTAACATCCGTAAAATCCCCGAGCGATTTTGTTTATTAAGGTAAACCACGCCCAACTCACTATGGCCTTGGGCAACTTCTTGTAAAATATTGTATGTGGTAGATTCAAAAATACGAAAGTTTTTAATTTCAGGATTTTTCTTTGCGAATTCTACCGCTACAGGTGCCAAAAAATCATAGTGCTGACTAGCTACAGAGAACGTTTTGTCAGATTCTTTAGGTTTGGAATACTTTGATTCAAATGATTCAAAGTTTCGCAAAACGGTTTGTGCTTGTTCATAAAACCGTTCTCCCTCGATGGTCAAGGTTGCACCAGTATTAGTCCGTTCGAAAATTTGAAAGCCTAATTCTTGTTCCAAATCCTTTACAGCAATTGACATAGAAGGCTGACTGACAAAAAGTTGTTCAGAAGCTTCACGAAAAGTCCCACTGTTAGCAATCGCCACGACGTAACGAAGTTGTTTAATATTCATATCATAAATCCTTAGTTTTTTACAAAAAAGTGTATAGGATGATTATACACTTTTTCAACTTATTTTGTAGCTTTGATGATAGCGTCTGTATAGAGTGCCATTTCCTTTTTAGCCGCTGTTGGTCCTCCAAAGAAGTAGACTTTATCATAGTCCATTGTAACGACATGTCCCTCTTTTACGGCTTTTAGGTTTTTCCAAGCAGGATTATTTTCAAGCGCCGTATATTGAGCTTTATCTTTATCTGCAAAATCCACAAAAAGGTAGTCCGCATCAAAGGCTGCTAAACTTTCTGCATTGACTTCAGCATAGCCAACCCCTTTTGAGAGTTCTGCCATTTTAGTAGATTGTTTGAAACCGAGACCTGTTGTCAGCGCCTGTCCACCCCGAGCAAAATTATCGCCAAAGGCATAAATTTTATCGCCTTGTAGCTCCAGAAGCGAAATGGTGTTTTTCGAAGGCACAATAGCCTGCTTGGCCAATTTTTCTTTCTGCGTCTTGGCTTCTTTCTTGAAATCAGCTAAAAAGCTAGCTTTTTCGTCTTCACGATTTAACAATTTAGCAAAATAATCAAGGGAGGCATTCATACCAGAAAGTTTTTGATAATTGACAAGGACAGTAGGAGCAATCTTTTCATAATCAGCGACTTGATCTTTATCTACGGTAATGATAAGGTCAGGATCTTGCGCAATTAATTTCTCCAAATTAAACTTTGGAGCACCGAGATCCACCATATTTTTCTTCTGGCTCGAAGAGAGAAAGGTATTCGGGTAAGCCCATGAGTCGGTTCCGACAACATTTGCTCCCAAAGAAGCTACTTCATCAGGATAATTTTGCACTGCAATTCGCTTAGGATGAGCAGGAACCTTAACATCTCCATTTAACGCATGGAAGGTGACGGTTTTCTCTGATGAAGCTGATTTTTCTGATGAAGAATTTGTGGAACAAGCAGCTAAGGTAACTAGAGCTCCAGCAGCGATAAGTGTTGTAAGTATTTTCTTCAAGAGTTTCTCCTCTATATATAATGAGCTTGATGAAAGCAAGCTTTTTATTTTTATAAACAATTTGTCTTAACAAATTGATTTCTTAAACTTTTTGGATGAGATAAATATAGTACGGGGCACCTATAAAGGCAACAACAAATCCTAAAGGAAGGCTTGAAGGCGCAATGATCATCTGTGAGACCACATCGGCAAAACAAAGAATAATCATACCTGATAAAGCGGTAGCCACCAATCTACGTCGCGGCCGAAAACCTACAATCTCGCGTGCAATATGAGGTGCAATTAGACCTACAAAAGCAAGACCACCCACTAAAAGTACCCCTACAGAAGCAAAAAGGAGGGCCAGAAAATAAAGCTGAATCTTTGTCTTCTTTACTTCTATTCCCAAAACAACTGCCATTTCTTCGCCAAGCGCAAGAATTTCCATTTTTTTGAAATAAAAGGGGAGTACTGACAGGCCTATCAGCAATAAAATGAAGCAAATCAGCAAATAAGTACTGCCTGTTTGCCATATATCACCCGATAACCATACCGCCACCTTTTGAAAATCAAAGGCATTGACTGATAATTGTCCTAGGGTTATCAATGCTTGGAAAAAAGCCGTAATGGCAATCCCCGTCAATAAAACTCGCACAGAGCTGACATTTTTACGAAGCGCAAAAAAGTAGATTAAGGCAAAAGCAAGGAGGGCGCCAAGGAGGGCAAATATCGGATAAGAAAAATTCCATGTCCCAGTGAGTTTAAAATGATCCGCAATGAGCAAAAATGCCACACTACCTGCTGAAGCACCGGAAGTAATCCCAATTGTTCCGCTATCCGCTAACGGATTTTCCGTGATGGATTGAATGATAAAACCCGCGATAGATAAGGCAATCCCAGCTGATAGCACTGTCAGTAAACGTGGTAAGCGAAAATTTGGAATTAAAAGCGCTAAAATTTGACCATTTGTTGAAAACTGGGTGAGATTGATGACTATAAGTAGCACCAACACACCAAACAGGGCTAAAAATCGTTTTTTCATTTGGCCTCCTTCGTGATGATCCACAAAAAGAAAGGGGCACCCAGGAGCATCGTCAGGCTTCCTGCAGGAAATTCGTAAGGTTTAAACAAATTTCGTGCTGCAAGGTCCGCCATTACAAGGAGTAAACATCCTGCCAAAACAGATAAAACAATGGTTTGCCAAAAGTTATTTCGTACAAAGCGCTTAGCAATATGCGGAGCGATTAGCCCGACAAAACTGATGACACCTACCGCTGCCACAGTCACGCCTGATGCAAGAGCGACCAAAAGCATAATAATCAAACGGACACGATTGACGGAAACACCAAGTGAAGTCGCCATTTCATCTCCAAATGTGAGCAATTTGATTTGATTTGAAAATAGAAAAAGTAACAGCAAAAAAATCACACTGACAACCGCCATCAGTTCTACCTTCATTTGTGTCACTCCTGAAAACGAGCCCACAATCCACAAAAAATAAGACTGGGTATGATGTGTGGCAAACGTTAGTGAACTAGCTAAACTAGTAGCAAAAAGACCTACTGAGGTTCCGACTAAGACAACTTTGAGTGGCTGAAAGTGCGTCCGTGCAGTTAAGAGCATAACGATGCATAGCGCTAAAAAAGCACCTAGAGCGGAGACAAGAGTGGAAACACTATCATTTGTTGATAAGCCAAAGGTTAACAAGACCGATAGCGCAAGACTTGAGCCACCCGAAATCCCTAGTGTCGCCATCTCAGCAATAGGATTACGTGTCATAATCTGAACGAGAAAACCACTGATAGCCAGCAAAAACCCTGTCAAATACAGGCTAAGTAACCTAGGGACACGTAGCTGTAAAACCATTTCATTGGCTGACAGCTCGGTCAGTGGAACGTTTTTATTTCCTAGCATCAAATAGAGGACTGATAAAAAAAGTAAAGAAAAAACTAGGGCTAAAAAGATGAGCATAAATCGTTTTCTAGGCATCTCTCACCCCAGTAATCATCAAACTTTTTGTAAACGTATCACATCCTAAAGTCACATCCAAGCCAAAGCATTCCTTGAGGGTCTGTTCTGTAAAGAGTGCCTCAACGGTCCCTTGAGCGACAACGCGCCCCGCTTTAAGAAGAATTAAGTTGTCCGCAAACCGCGCAGCATGATTCAGATCATGTATCACATACACCACAGTCTTATGATGCTTGGTTGCCAGCTCTTTGAGTAGACATAAAATATCAAGTTGGTGAACTAGATCCAGATAAGTCGTTGGCTCATCCAACAAAATAATCTCACTATCTTGTGCTAAAATCATCGTGATAAACACGCGCTGACGCTGACCACCTGATAGAGTTGCTACTTTTTGATCTCGTACTTCCCAGATATTCGTTTCACGCATCAAAAGTTCAACAAAAGCTTCATCTTCTTTTGATAAGTGCTGTTGCATTAACTTTTGATGGGGAAAGCGTCCTAAGCTTACAAGCTCTTGGACGGTAATATCTGCTGGGGCTGTTACGGACTGTGGTAGGAGGGCTAAAACACGCGCAATCTCGCGATGCGAGAGTTTTGTCAGAGGTTGATCGTTAAAAACCACCTCACCTTCTCCTTTAATCAGTCGCCCCAACACCTTTAATAGTGTAGACTTCCCTGAGCCATTGATGCCCAGTATAGCTGTCGTTTTACCTTTTTCAATCGACAGCGTTACGTTTTTCAATACCTGCTCTTTTCCATAGCACACATTGATATTTTTCGCACCAAAATACATCGTTTTCTTTCCTCTTCACAACGGTTGGTTTATAGCTAAAGAGCTGATCCACCGTAGTCCCCAAAGTATGCGCTAGCTTAAAAGCTAGGGTTAATTCGGGGTCGTATTTATCATTTTCAATCGCATTAATCGTCTGCCGCGAGACGTGAGCGATATGAGCGACATCCTCTTGTGAAAGATGAAGTTGACGGCGTAATTCGCGGATTTTATTTTCCATGTTATCCCTTCTCATCTAAGTTTTTTGTTTTCAGTCGTTATAAAGCAGTTTCAAATTTCATTTACTTTTGCAAATAATTGGCTTGTCAAAAGTTTTTTACAAGACTATTATGCCATTTTCCACTCATTTTTGCAAGGTAATCAAAAAAAGCAGAAAACCTGCTTTTCTTAATGAAATGGATTATAAAAGCGTCCCTGATTGACAAAGAAGAGAAGAATAACCATCGCCACTCCTAAAAGCGCAAGCAAGATAACCAAGTAATCTCTAACATTCAAAGGTTGATAAGAATACCAACTTCTTTTCTTCTTTTTACCAAACCGTCTCAACTCCATAGCTGTAGAAATAGTATCAATTTGTTCTAAGCTGGAAAAAATTAAAGGGAGTAACAATTGAACATTTAATTTTATTCGCGAAAAAAGTCCTACTTTTTTTGATAAATCCATTCCTCTGGCCTGTCCAGCATTACGGATGGCTAAAAATTTTTCTTGCATATCAGGAATATAGCGCAGCGCTAAGGAAACCGAATAGGAGGAACGATAAGGCAGACCAATTTTATTTAAACTACTGGCAAATTGGCTCGGATTAGTAGTTAAGATAAAGAGTAAAGCGAGCGGAATGGTTGAAAAATACTTCAAGACGAGATTAAAAAGGTAAAAAAGTTCTTCTAAAGTAAGAGGTCCCCAAAGGATTGTTTTTGAATCATAAAGTCGCGCGCCATATCCAGGGTCAAAAATAAATACAAAAAGTAGATTTAAAAGCGCAAAAATTGCTGCAAATTGGGCAACCCTTTTTACTGATGAAAAAGGAATTTTAGAAAAATAAAATAAAACTACCGAAAATAAAGCAACGAAAGCCAAATATCTCGTATCATAAGTCACCATACTGCTGATAGAAATTAATAGAAAGAAAAGGAGTTTTGCTGTTGCATTCAGTTGGTAAATAAAAGAATTTCCAGCTTGATAGCCTAGAACACTAAGTTGATTATTCATGCTTTAATCGCTCCTGATTCTCAAAATTGATGAACGCTTTTGTCAGTAAGACAGGATTGGTATCCGTTTGTCTGGCAAGTTGATAAAGACTGGGTTGACTTAAATTGCCCATTTTTACAAAAGCTTCATTTTCTAAAATTTGATAAGGACTGCTGTCAGCGATAATTTCCCCGTCAGCAAAAACAAGGGTACGGTCACTATATTCTGTAATTAAATACATATCGTGTGTAATCATAATCATTGTTAAATGAAGACGGCGGTTAAGTTCGTCAAGAAAATCCATGATTTCCCGATAAGATTGTAAATCCTGAGCAGCTGTTGGCTCGTCAAGGACTAAAATTTCAGGTTCTAGTATTAAAATACTAGCAATCGTTACTCTTTTTTTCTGACCATAACTCAAGGAAGAAATGGGCCAATTTCTAAAAGGATAAAGCCCACAAACTTTCAAGATTTCTTCAACTTTATCTTGAATCACTTTTTCATCAACATCACGAAGTCGTAAACCAGCTGCCACCTCATCACTGACAATATTTTGCGAAATCATCAGATTTGGATTTTGCATAATATAGCCAATTTTTTTCGCACGTTCAGAAATAGAATCAGCCATAATCGATTGCCCTCGGTATAAAATTTCGCCACTCGCTTCAACAAAATGACAGAGTGCATTGGCAAAGGTTGACTTACCAACTCCATTTTTCCCGACAATTGAAATTTTTTCTCCTTCTTGAACTTCTAAATTAATACCTTTTAGAACTTCATGTTGAGCAAAATTTACTGATAAATTTTTTACTGACAGAATATTATTTTTGCTGACAGCCTTGTCAGTCAATTTATAAGTATCTAAAAAATCGGTCAGTAAATTTTTTGCTGACAGGCCTTCCAAACTTTTTAGGTCAGAAAAATCGGTCAGTAATTTTGTAGCATTTGCAGCTTTTAATGCTGAGAGATAGAGGGGCTCGCGTAATGAATTTTCATTAAAAATTTCTGTTTTTAATAATTCAGCAGGACTTCCAATTGCAACAATTTCGCCGTCGTTGACCACGACAATTTTATCAATGCCAAGCGGTAAAACTTCTTCGATTCGGTGTTCGATGATAAGCGTCGTGACTTCATTATTTTCATGAATATCCTTAATCAAAGCCATTGTTTCTAAGCAAGTTTGCGGATCCAAATTGGCTAAAGGTTCATCAAAAAGCAAAATTGGCGATTCATCAATCAAAACACCAGCTAAAGAAACCCGCTGCTTTTGTCCGCCCGACAAATCTTGGGGGCGATGATTCAAGAGTTTCTTTGTTTCTGTTTTGTCTGACCAATAGGCCACTTTACTGACCAGTTCGTCATGAATCAGACCATCATTTTCCAAAGCAAAAGCAATATCCTCAGCAACGCTCAAACCAATAAACTGGCCATCAGTATCTTGTAAAATCGTCGACACCTTTTCAGATAATTCAGCAATTGAAGTTCCAAAAGGCAAACCAGCAATGGAGAGTTCCCCACTTGCTTCTCCTTTATGTAAATGAGGCAAAATCCCATTAAGACAAGATCCAATCGTTGATTTACCTGAACCAGAAGGCCCGACAATCAGTACTTTTTCCCCAGGAAATATCTCCAAATTAATCTTTTTTAAAGTTGGATTTTTTTGTAAATCATATTTAAATGTAAAATCTTTGAAGGAAATTAAGGGTTCCATTTTTATCCTTTTCTTTACCCATGCACCTCGCACTCATACAAGCGCAAAAGCAGCAAATATTTGCTGCTTTTATTTTAGCATAGGCGGTGCTTTTTATTCTTTATCGAGTGAGCCAGATTTGGTTCTGGTAGCAGCATAGAGTTTGAGTAGTAAAGTCCCTGCTACGGCAATAGTCAATGCATTTACTAAACCAGCAACAATTCCTTGTGTGAAGACCTTATTTGCCGGTTCACTATAAACTAAAACATCCCCAATTGGCGCAATAATTCCCCAAACTACAACATTGGCTAAAAATTGAACAAGATTAAAACGAATGATTTCTTTATTTCCAAAAATTCCTTGAGTCAAAGTTTCTCTTTTGACTCCAAAAGCTAGAAATAAGCCCATCAAACCTGAGCCTAAAACCCAAGTCCACCAAGGCGCACCATAGAGAAATGAATCTTTAAGGGCATGACCAATAAATCCGATCAAGAAACCAGCTAAAGGGCCAAATAAGGCTGAAAATAGGGCAAGGACCGCATATTGCAATTGAATACTTGTATTGGGAATAGGTGTAGGAATATTAATCAGCCAACCAATAATCACAAACAAAGCAGCCCCAATCCCAGTGGCAACAACAATTTTTACAGAGTTATTTTTCATTGTTTCTCCTTTTACTCTTCATTTAAGAGTGAAATATATCTTCACTTTAGCGGTGTGAAGCCTTCTTCGCCAGCAAATCACCAATCAACTGAACGATCAATACAAACACTAAGATTAAAATTGTGGCTACCCATGTCACATCATTGGCAAAACGATTATACCCGTAGGCAATAGCTGTATTACCAAGACCCCCAGCACCGATTGCCCCAGCCATCGCGGTCAATCCTATCAAAGAGATTAGTGTAACAGTTGAAACACGAATCAAACTAGCCAACTCTTCACGAAGGTAAACCGTAAAGACAATATCAAGAAAATCAGCACCAACAGTTTGAGCTGCTTCAACTTTTCCATGATCTACTGACTCTAGTGAGGCTTGAACTTGACGGGCATAAAAGGGGGCAACACCCAGTGCCAAGGGGACTAAAGCCGCCGTAGCTCCAATTTGTGTGCCAATTAATAGTTTTGTGAGGGGGGCAATTGCCGCAAGTAAGATAATGAAAGGAAAGGCGCGTCCAATTGACACAATCTTATCCAAAATCCAAAATATGGGACGATTAGGCGTTATTCCATCTTCAGCAGTGACCACTACGCCAATCCCAAAAATCAATCCTAACAAACCACCAATAATTGCCGAGATAAATGTCATATAGAGCGTTTGAACAATCGCTGTCCACCAGCCCGTTTCGCCCGTCCATCCAAGATAAACGACATTAGGAAATGTATGTGCAAACCATGCTGCCATTATTGTACCGCCTTTCCGATAGGTCCTAAAACTGTAAATTTCAATTGACGTTCAGCCAAATAGGCTTTGGCTTCATTGCGCTGTGTCACGGTCCCTTTGATTGTTAAAACTAATGAACCAAAAGGTTGGCCTTGTAATAACTCAACATTCCCATAAAAAATATTTGTCGTGACATCAAATTTTTTGGTGATGTCAGAAATCACAGGGTCGGCTAGTTCTGAACCCGAATAGTCCAAATGAATGAGTTCTTCATCCTCAGCAAGTTGCGCCAACAACTCTGTTTTCGATAGCCCGGCGATGAAGCGATTGACCGAACTTGTCGTTTCTATAAATTGTTTTGTCAAGGCTTCTTGAGGTTGAGCAAAAATATCAATTAGTGAATTTTGTTCAATGATTACCCCATTTTGCATCACTGCAACTTTGTTTGCAATCTCTTTGACCACCTGCATTTCATGGGTGATTAGAATAATCGTAATACCTAATTTTTCATGCAAAGATTTGAGTAAATCGAGAATTTGATTTGTTGTTTTGGGGTCAAGCGCTGAGGTCCCTTCATCTGAAATCAAAATTTCAGGATCATTAGCAAGCGCACGCGCAATAGCCACACGTTGTTTTTGACCACCTGAAAGTTGAGCAGGATATTTGTCCGAGAGCTCTGCTAAATCAACAAGTTCTAGCAAATGAGCTACTTTTTCCTTCTTTTCTACTTTGGTCAGATAACGTTTTTTCCCATTTTTATCTTCGATTTGCGTATGTTGGAGCGCGAAGCCAACATTATCAAAGACTGTTTTTTCACTCAATAGATTAAAATGTTGGAAAATCATCCCAATTTTTTGCCGAAATTCGCGGAGGCGCTGCCCTGTAAATTTAACGGGATGTTCACTATCAAAAATAGTTTCTCCATTCACGACAATTTGTCCAGTGGTCGGCTTTTGCAAGAGGTTGATGGTACGAACCAAGGTCGATTTACCCGCACCAGAATAACCAATCACACCATAAATATCTCCTTTTTCCACATGCAAAGTGGCATCTTTAACCGCTGTAATCAACCGGCCTTTCTGATGAAATTGCACAGAAAGCTTGTTAAGTTCAATTATTGCTGTCATTTCTTCATTCCTTTATTTTTTATTCTCTGGCCCTACTGACAAAAGCATCAGTAATGCTGTGTCAGTACTGACAGAAAATCTCGTTGTTTTAACGAGAATTTTCCTAACTACAAGTTCAAATTCCAAGCAGGGACTTCACCGCCATCGGGATATTCTTTTTTAATCAACTTGGCGATATTTTCTTGTTGATAAGCTTTAACAACTGCCTTGTAAACTTTATTATTTTTATCCGCCTTATTAGCTGCAATAAAGTTAATCCACTGAGCAGAGTCCGCATTGAGAGGTTCAGTAAAAATAGAATATTTCTCAGAAATCTTTGCGGAAATAGCAAAATTATAGTTGATGACCGAAGCCGCTACCGAATCTAATGCTCTCGCTGTTTGCGCAGCATCAATCTCTTTGATGATAAGATGTTTTGGATTAGATTGAATGGATTTGACAGTGGCTAAGGCTCCCTTTGAGGTATCTAAGCCGATAAGCCCCGCATTTTTCAAGACATAGAGCGCACGACTTTCATTTGTCACATCGTTTGGAATAGCGATTGTACTTTGATCAGGAAGCTCAGCTACATTTTTATACTTTGTCGAATACAAATGAATCGGCGTTACAATTGTATCACCAATTGATACGATATTTCCATTGTTAGCCTGATTCCAGGATTTTAAATAAGCATAATGTTGAAAAGCGTTCAGATCTACTTCATGACTCGCCAACGCTTTATTGGGTTGGTCACCATCCGTAAAATTAACAAACTTTAGTGTAATGCCTTCCTGTTCTTTGGCATTTTTTTGCACTTGTTTCCAAATAATATCTTCTTGCTTGCCGCCTGGCATCAAGCCAATTTTTACAACTTTATCCGTAGCTTGGTTTGTCCTTGTTCTTTGCCTCAAAGCGAAAAAGCTGACCAGCAGGATGAGTACAACTACAATGGCAAAGCTAAGAACTAGTTTACGATTTCTTGGACTGTTCATTTTTCCCCTTCATCAATTACTGACCGCTCCGTCAGCTCTTTAGAGTTTCAAATTCCAGGCAGGCAATTCTCCGCCATCTGGATATTGTTCTTTGATTGCTTTTTCTGTCGCCTTTGAAGCATAAGCTTTGGCAACTTCTTTGTAAACTTTATTATTTTTTTCTTTGCTAGTCGCCGCAATAAAATTGATGTATTGGGCTGAGGTTTTATTAAGAGGCTCCATGTAAACTGACTCAGACTTCGGAAGACTCGCCGCTGAAGCATAGTTATAATTTACTACGGACAGAGCTACAGAATCTAAAGCACGTGGTGTCTGGCTCGCATCTACTTCTTTAAGTTTCAAGTTGTGCTCATTTTCTGTAATGTCGGGCAAACTGACTAATTTGCTAGAGTCTGTGGTGTTCAACTTAATCAACCCCGCACTTTGTAATACAAAGAGCGCTCGACTTTCATTAGAAGGATCATTAGGAATGGCTACTGTCGCTCCATTTTCAACCTCAGCAAGTTTTTTGACCTGCTTAGAGTAAATGTGCATCGGAGTAATGTAGGTATTTCCAACAGCAACAATGTCACTTTTATGTGCTTTATTCCATGTTTTCACATAGTTGTAAGATTGGAAAGCATTAACATCTATATCGCCAGAGAGCAGCGCTTCATTGGGTTGATTGTAGTCTGTAAAATATACAAATTTAAGGGTCAAGCCGTAAGTATCCTGTGCTGTTTTAGCAACGGATTTCCAGACCGCTTGATCTTGTTTATCCCCACTCATAATGCCTACTTTAACCGTTTGACCGGAAGCAGCAGATTTTTTTGCGGGATGCCAAAGTGTCACACCAGCCACGGCCACAATAATCACTAAGGCAACCAGACCGATAATAAGATTACGTTTTTTTGGATTCATATTTTTCTCCTGATATGGATTTTTTTGAACTGACAGCTCTGTCAGTAACTTTCTTAGCGTCCGTCAGCCTTTCATTAGGAGCAAGAGCCCCTTTTTCAAAGGGACTCTTGTCAGTGAGGAGCGCTTGTGTTTAGTCGAGATCGAGACCCCAAGCTGCAATTTTACTTTTATCTGGGTAAGCTTTTTCAATCGCTTTTTTAGTTGCTTCAGTTTGATAAGCTTTCACTACATCCTTGTAAAGTTTGTTATCCACATCTTTTTTATTTGCCACAATGATATTAATCCATTGCTTACTATCTTTATTCACAGGCTCAGTGAAAATGGCTTGTTTTGACGTCAATTTCGCTGTCGTAGCAAAATCATCATTAATGACTGCTGCTGCTACTGAATCAAGTGCACGTGGTGTTTGTGCAGCATCCAATTCTTTAATCACAAGATTTTTAGGATTAGAATTAATGTCTTTTACAGTTGCTAAACTGTCTCCTGAAACATCAAGCCCAATCAATCCTGCATTTTTTAAAACATACAGCGCACGACTTTCATTAGAAGCATCATTGGGTACCGCAATGGTGTCGCCATCCTTAATCTCATTTAAAGAAGTTATTTTTTTAGAATAAATGCGAATTGGAGAGATAACGGTATTTCCGATGGCTTGTAAATTCCCTTTATTTGCTTTATTCCAAGCATTCAAGAAAGCGTAATGTTGGAAAGCATTTAAGTCTACATCTCCATTTTTTAGAGCAGTGTTAGGCTGTGTGTAGTCAGTGAAATGCGTAAATTTGAGAGTAATATTGTACTTATCTTTCGCCGTTTTAGCCACCGTATTCCAGATGGTATCATCTTCTTTAGTCCCTGTCATAATCCCGATATTGACCGTTTTATCAGCTGCGGCTGTTTGTCCTGATTTGTGTGTCAGTCCAAAGAATGCAGCAACAGCAACGATAACAACGACAACGACAGCGATTAAAATATTTCGATTTCTTGGATTCATTTGGTTCTCCCTTATTCTTCTTTTCCCTTTTATTTGATAACAATAATAACTCATCCAGCCTAAGCGTGCACACTCAGGCTGGACTCGACAACTCAGTAAAACAAAAATAGCCCGTTCTTTAATAAGAAACGAGCTAAATCGTGGTACCATTCTTGATTCAAGCGCTTTGGCAAAGTCTGCTTCTTGACAATTGTTCAAAAAGAAGCGCCTCAACCAAAGGCTACTTTCAAGTTCAATAACGTGAACCACTCCGTTGAAAGCTCAGTATAACCTTACTTTCACTGCGTCTATCAAGCCATTTTCCTGGTTTCCGTTAGGCTTGCTCTCACCTCCACAAGCTCTCTGTGCTAACTTCCACCATTACTTACTTGACCGCGTTTTGCTGTCTGAATTTGTCTATGAAGTAATTTTAACAAAAAGTTGACCGCATTCGAATTACCATTTTTTTATGTCTCCTTAAATATTTTTTAAGGTTCAATTTTTTCTTACAAATTAATTGACTGCTTTTCCTAAGTATTTATGCTAAACTAGTAATTGTAAAAAATAAATATTTGCACAATGGGTCTACTGACAGAGCTGTCAGTAGCGAGAAATACCATCTGACCTGATCTGGGTAATGCCAGCGTAGGAATGTGTTAAGACAAACGTCTAATTTCTAACCCTCCTTTTGTGCGCATCAAAAAGGAGCTTTTTTTATGTCTAATTCTAAGTTCAATGTCCGTTTATTAACGGAAATTGCCTTCATGGCGGCACTCGCCTTCATCATCAGCCTTATTCCAAATACCGTTTACGGCTGGATCATTATCGAGATTGCCTGTATCCCTATACTCATCTTGAGCTTACGTCGTGGTTTTCTCGCTGGGGTTATCGGCGGGCTAGTCTGGGGGATTTTAGCAATGATTACCGGTCATGCTTACATCCTCACTCTCAGTCAAGCTGGTCTAGAATACCTTGTAGCGCCTCTTTCCCTAGGCTTAGCTGGACTTTTTCGGCCAAAAGCGCAATCCCTTCAGCTTTTTCCTCTTCTTAGTGGGGTATTTATAGCCGTTCTTGCCAAATACTTCTTTCATTTTCTTGCTGGAATTATCTTTTGGAGTCAATACGCGTGGAAAGGTTGGGGTGCTGTCGCCTATTCGCTTGCAGTTAATGGAATCAGTGGCATTTTGACAGCAGTAGCAGCCTGCATTATTCTCACTCTTTTCGTCAAAAAATTTCCTCAATTATTGTCCATCAGATAATTACTGACAGACGGGTCAGCAACCTTTCACTTACTTTTTTTCCTTATCAGCTGCCACACTAAAAATTGTTGTTTTTTTAGACATGCGCTATAATACAGTTATGGCAAAAAAGCAAAAATTAAAAAAAACTTTAGTTGAACAAATACTGGATAAAGCAAAAATCGAACACACAGGACTAGCGATTAATGCTTTAGAGTCAAAAACTCTACCAGAGGGTGTGACACGGAGCGACATTTACAAAACATTAGCGCTCATAGGAGACAAGACAGGCCCAATCATCGGGGTTTTACCCTTAACTGAACATCTTTCTGAAAAAAAATTAGCCAAAATTTCTGGAAATAAAAAAGTAAGCATGATTCCCCAAAAAGATTTACAAAAAACAACGGGTTACATTCATGGTGCCAACAATCCCGTTGGAATTTGGCAAAATAAAAAATTCCCCATCTATCTTGACACGATCGCCTTGGAGCAGGACTATATTATCTGTTCTGCTGGAGAACTTGGACGTAGCATCAAGATAGCGCCTCAAGTCCTCGCAGATTTTGTCCATGCCCAGTTTGCTGAACTCCGTGAATAATTCTAATAAAAAAGCCCTAGGCTTTTTTTACGCCTTTCAATTTGCAAAATACTCACTTTTTTAGTATATTTTATTTTATCTATAAAACAAAGGATACTGAAATGAAAAATTCTAATCTCTCATCACTCACAATGATCGCAATTGGGGCTGCTATCATTGCTGCACTCTCTCCTCTCTCCATTCCTATCGGAATCGTGCCCGTCACTCTTCAAACCCTTGCAATTGGACTAGTGGCTACTGTTCTTAAAGCTCGCGAAACTTTCCTCGCCGTTTTACTTTATCTTATTATGGGTTGCATTGGTATTCCTGTTTTTACCGGAGGAAGCTCTGGTATTGGTGTACTCTTTGGCCCTACGGGAGGTTTCTTGGTTGCCTTCCTCTTAGTTGGCACCCTTATTTCTTGGGCGCTTCACAAAGTGAACTATCGACCTTTACTCTCGTTTACGATAAATATTCTCGGCCATAGCCTTATGCTGATCCTTGGAGCAATTTGGTTAAAGGTAGCTGCGCAACTCTCTTGGCCTGTCGCTTTTCAAACTGGTTTCATCGCCTTTTTACCTGTAGAAATCCTCAAAGCCATTCTAGTGACGAGCTTTGGTTTAGCCCTTGTTAACGCCCTCTCTCACACAAACAAATACTTTACAAACTAAGGCAAAACCGTTACAATTAAGCTATGTTTATAAAAGTCCTGATTGCGCTTTACCCTCTTCTTGTTTTCATCGCTTTAGTCTTTATTTTTAAATTTTTTAGACTTCGTCATCTGACCAATCGCAAACTAAAAATCCCCGATGTCTTCACCCTTTTTTTGATTTTTGGTATGCAAATTTTTTCCAAAAATATCACAAGTATTAGCATCCTTCCCTATTACCTCCTCATTATATCTGGCTTAGCTTTAGTCCTTCTACTACTTGATTTATTCTATTATAAACGTTTCAGTTATCGGCGCTTTTTAAAACTCTGGTGGCGCTTAACTTTCTTTATCACTTTGATTATTTATCTTCTATTAATTGTGATAACATTTACCCATTGAGGATAAAAAAAGCCCTGAAATCTCAGGGTTTTTTTCTTTATTTATTTCCTAATTCTTTTAAGAGAACGCCAAATTCTTCTTCAGATAAAGTAATTCCTTTACCCATTTTCTCATGATCAGGTGACCAAGTTCGAATATCGTATTTTGGTTCGGCATCATTCCAAGAAACTCGATTTAATTCTTTACGCCAACCTTTTGCATTTTCAGAAAGAACAATCAGTTCTTCAATGATTTCAAATTTTAACTTATCAGCCATCTACTTTCCTCTCTCTTTAAGTTATACGATTTTTATTCGCTTTTGTCACGCTTCAATCAATTGAATATCTACCCCAACAGCAGTCAATTTTTCGATGATATGATCATAACCCCGCAAGATAAATTCAATGTTAGAAATTTGTGTCGTTCCTTTAGCAATTGCGCCTGCTGTAACCAAAGCAGCCCCGGCACGTAAATCAGTTGCTTTAACGCACGCACCAGTTAACTCATTAGGTGCTTCATAGAGAATTCGATCATCTAGCACGGAAATATCTGCACCCATTCGTGCAAGTTCAGGGACATGATTTACTCGTTTTTCATATATTGTATCAACAATCCAGCCCCGGCCTTTTGTTTGCAATAAAAGAGGGGTGATTGGTTGTTGCAAGTCAGTTGCAAAACCAGGATATGGAACCGACGTGATATTTACAGCTTTTAAGTTTTCAGATTTGTGCACTTCAATACTATCTTGACGAATAGTCAAGCGAACACCCATTTCTTCAAGTTTTGCAATAAAAGATTCCAAATGTTCGTAAATCACATTTTCAATAACTACACCATCACCTATTGCAGCAGCTAAAGCCAAATAAGTCCCCGCTTCAATCCGATCTGGAATGACTGTATGCCGAGCACCGTGCATTTCCTCTGTCCCTGTAATTCGGATAATATCTGTACCCGCTCCACGGACCTGAGCACCCATATTATTGAGCAAAGTCGCAACATCAATAATTTCAGGTTCGCGAGCAGCATTCTCAATGATAGTCACTCCTTTAGCACGACTCGCAGCAAGCATGGTATTAATTGTCGCCCCTACTGAAACGACATCCATGTAGATTGTCGTCCCAATCAGTGAGTCTCCGACTACTTCCAAATGCTCTGCTTCTTCTTCTTGAATCTTCCTAGCCCCCAAAGCTTTAAAGGCTTTATCATGTAAGTCTGTAGGACGTGGTCCTAAGTCACAGCCGCCTGGAAGACCAACTGTTGCTTGTCCAAAGCGTCCTAAAAGAGCCCCATTGAAATAATAAGAAGCACGTAAAGAGTTAATTTTCCCGTAAGGAAGTGGACGAGATACCACGCTACGTGTGTCAATCACAAGTCGTCCTTCTTCAAAATTACGTTCAATTTTTGCTCCCATGATTTCCATAATTTCAACTAAACTTGCAACATCAGAAATATCTGGTACACCCTCTAGTGTCACAATATCATTAGCTAAGATGGTCGCAGGAATTAATGCAACCACTGAATTTTTCGCGCCGGAGATTGGGATAGTCCCCGAAATCCGCTTGCCACCATTTATGACTATTTTTTTCATCGTATATTAAATCGCTTTTCATCTTTTCTTAATCTTAAAAAAGTTACATTTTAAGAACCGACATCTATTTTAACATTTTATATGTGTTTTTCCTAGACTTTTTTACCCAAAGAAAACCCACAACCAAAAATTTTAGTTGTGGGTTATTAAATCTTTATTAATAGATGATCCTATTTATTCAAAAACAAATTGATTATGATAAAGCTCAGAGTAGAAGCCACCTTGTGCGACAAGTTCATGGTGATTTCCTTCTTCAATCACTTCACCATCTTTAAGGACAACAATCTTATCGGCATTAAGAATTGTTTTCAAGCGGTGAGCAATAACAAATGAAGTCCGGCCTGCGATAGCAGCTTCCATCGCCCACTGAATTTGTTGCTCAGTAACCGTATCGACATTTGAAGTTGCTTCATCCAAAATCAAAAGTTCTGGATTTGTCAAAATCGTCCGTGCGATAGAAATTTGTTGTTTTTGACCAACTGAGAAGACTGATTCATCATCTGAGACATGCGTATTATAGCCGTCTGGCAAGCTTTCGATGAATTCATGAATGTGTGTGGTCTTCGCTACTGTTTCAATCTCTTCTTGGGTAGCATCTGGCTTACCAAACTTGATATTATCCGCAATCGTTCCATCAAAGAGAACAGATTCTTGCAAAACAATCCCGACGTTTGAGCGAAGGCTATCCAAATCGAACGCGCGAATATCAGTTCCATCAAACTTGATTGCTCCGCCATTAACATCATAGAAGCGGTTCATTAAGTTCATCACGGTTGTCTTACCTGATCCGGTTGGACCTACAAGTGCCACCATTTGTCCTTGTTTAACATCAATATTAACATTGCGCAAGACAGGTTTGCCTGGTAAATATTCAAAGTCTAGATTTTCAATTTGAACCCCTTCTTTAATGGCTTCAAATTTCACACCATTTTCAGGGCGAACTTCTTCGGGCTCATCAAACATGACATTCAAGCGAGTAGCCCCTGTGATGGCCAACTGAAGTTGACCAAAGTTTGAAGAAACTTGCATGATTGGGTTATAGTAACTTTGAACATATTGAACAAAGGCAACCAAAAGTCCTAAACCTGTTGCAATAGACATTTTGTCATCATTAAGGACATAAGCTGTACCACCAAAAATAACAATCGCGATTGACAAAAGTTGGAAACCATTCATCAATGGGAAAATCATACCAGACCATGCTTGGGCAGCAAAGGTACGTTTTTTAACATTTTCGTTATGACTCAAGAAGCCGTTGATAGAATCTTCTTGCAATCCTTCGACGATAATCGCTTTTTGCCCAGATATTTTTTCATCCATATAGGCATTAAGTTGTGAAACTTCTTCTTGTTGTTTGTCTGTTGCTTTTTTCGATTGACGAATGATAATAACAGCAGATAAAATGGCAACTGGAGAAGCGGCAACTGTCAACCAAGCGAATGTCACATCTTTATTGAAGATCTGGATAATGACACCCACAAAGACCGCAGCATTTGAAATAACTGAAACGAGTGCTTGGTTTAAAGTATTTTGAATGTTATCCAAGTCAGATGTGAAACGAGCAAGGATATCACCATCTTGATGACGGTCAAAATATGAAATTGTCAAACGTTCAAGTTTACCAAACAAACCTTTACGCATGCGATTTGTTGAATGAGCAACGATACGGCTAAAGAGCAAGGTATAAATCAACATTGATACACCTGTTGCTACATACACTGCAAGCAATTGCCACATTCCTTTCATGAATGTAGAAGTGCTGGCTGCATGTGAAGTTGCCACTGTTTTAAGTGTTTCTAAAGTTGTTCCTTTAGGAAGGTTCGCTGTAATTTGATTTTGTGCTGCTTGTGGCAAAGATTTCACAACTTCAGGAACATTGTGCCAATCTACTGTTTGGTGCATTTGTTGGCTTAATTGTTGAGCAATTTGTTGTAGTGCATCTTGGGATTGACCAGCATGCTGATGTGTGAAGAAATCAGTCACATATTTAGTCAAATTAGTGATGGCATCTCCCAAAAGGGAAGGGGCTACAACTTGTAACCAAGTTGCCAAAATGATAAAAATCATAATGACAAGGAATTGGAGTTTGTATTTTCTGAGATAGAGGTAGAAAAAGCGAATGGCACGTGTGGTGTCAGACATTTTCTTTGTGGTTTTAGTATTCTCCATGTCTTAGTCCTCCTGTGCTTTCTGTGTGGCGTAGATTTCTTGGTAGACCGTGTTATTTTCAACCAATTCTTGGTGAGTTCCTTGCCCTACCAATTTTCCTTGGTCAAGCACGAGGATGTTATCCGCATGGACAACTGATGAAATCTTTTGAGCAATAATAATTGTTGTTGTATCTTTAAGTTCTTTATCCAAAGCCTCTTGAACTAATTTTTCAGATTTAGCATCCAAAGCTGATGTTGAGTCATCTAAAATTAAGACATTTGGATTTTTAACAACTCCACGTGTGATTGAAAGTCTTTGCTTTTGACCACCTGAGAAGTTATTTCCGCGTTCTTCAACTTCAGAATCATATTGACCTTCTTTAGTTGTAATAAATTCTGCGGCTTGGGCAATGCGTGCAGCGCGATTCATTTCTTCATCAGTAGCATCCGCTTTCCCTTGTTTGATATTTCCAGCAATTGTTCCTGAGAAAAGGATGGCTTTTTGAAGAACGATAGAAATATTTTTCTTCAATGTGCCACGACTAACTGTTTTAAGATCTTTTCCACCAACTGAAACAGTACCTTCTGTGGGGTCAAAGAGTCTTGGAATCAATTGTGCCAATGTAGATTTACCAGCACCAGTCGCTCCAACAATACCAACCATTTGACCTGGTTCAATTTCAAAGCTAATGTCTTTCAAAGTAGCTTCTTCATCATGTGGGTAAGCAAATGATACATGTTCAAACTTGACAGAGCCTGTGAGTACTTCATCTTTGGCGTTTTCGTCAAATTTCATAGCAGGGTCAGTATTTAATACTTCATTAATACGTCCAATAGAGACCATACCACGTGAAGCAAACATTGAAATCATACCACCCATGATAATAGCAAACATGATCATTCCCATGTAAGTCATGAATGTCGCAATCCCACCAATACTATCTTGCGCAACTGTTGGAGAATCAGTTACATAGGTAGAAACGAAATAGATGGCTAACCAAATAGCACCTTGTGCGATAACGGTAAAAAGAGGAATCATCGCTGAGAAAAGTTTCCCAACTGCCCAGTTATGACCATAAAGCTCATCTGAGGTCTTATCAAAATCTTCCATTTGATTTTTCTCTTGCACGAAAGATTTAACCACACGAGCACCGCGCAAGTTTTGTTTAGCGATGGCATTGATACGGTCCATCAACTTTTGGAAAGCCATAAAGTGAGGACCCATGCGGCCCATCAAAACGGCTGTAACCAAAACAATCAATACAATTAAAAGAACAGTAATCCACCATAATTTCGGCATCGTCGTAATAGAAAGTACCACTGCCCCAATAAGTAAAACAGGGATACGCATCAAGATTTGGAAAACCATCATCATCAAGTTTTGAACTTGTGTCACGTCGTTGGTCATCCGAACAACAAGATTCCCGGCATTGAATTGTTCGATATTTTCGTATGAAAAAGTATTAATTTTTTTGTAGGTCGCTTCCCGAACATCGGCACCGATTTCTTGAGCGATACGTGCGGCACTCAAAGTACTTGCAATCGCAAAAATAATTCCGATCCCAGCGACGATAAGAAGTTCAATGCCGTACCCTTGGACTTTATCTGCCATTTGGTGGCGTGTCGAAGTGGTAGAGGACATTACGGTCATGATATGTTTCATGATTTGGGGCTGATACAGCTGTACTCCAGCATAAATGAAGGTTGAAAGAATTGAAAAAAGTGCAACCCACTTATGCTTCATGATTGATTTGAAGATCATAAAATTCCTTTCTTTTGGAAATGCAACAATACATTTACTTGAAATGATTTAAATTTCAGGTCCTGAAGTAGACCGTGGAAATTTTTAAAGCAAATCATTATAACATTATTTTTTTTAGTAAACAAGCGCTAGATGTTAACCCTGTTAATTAATATGATTAGTTTTTCAAAACTCAAACTAACAAAGGTTAGTTTAGCGCTTTTTGAACCGATTGTCAACGATTATTAGCGTTATTTTTATCCGATTTAATGCCTAGGCGTGGGCAATCCTTTATTCTTTATTTGAGCTTATTAGATTTCTCAATGTTTTCAATAATTTGATCTACTCTTGCCCAAGATTCGAAAGCACGTTGCATATTTTCATGACCTATTTCCGTCAAGCGGTAATACTTTCTCCGACCGCCTTGACTTTCATCTCCCCAATAGGAACTGATAATCCCCTCTTTTTCAAGACGTTTAAAAATCGTATACAAAGTAGCTTCATTAAGTTCTAACTCACCGTTTGAAGCTTCGCGCACTTGTTTAATAATGCCATATACATAATTATCACCTTGCTTTAAAACATTTAACAAAATAACATTGGTTTGAGCCCGTAACATTTCTTTCGGTATTTCTGCCATCCGCTCTCCTTTCTTCTTTTTTCACAGTTTACATTTTACTTCATATTACTGTGTAAGTCAAGGTACTGGTTTTATTTATGTATATTCTTTTTTTTTATAATTTTTTAGCTTTTAAAAATGTTATAATATAGGGATGAAAAATTCTGGAGGAATACGATGACTGCTTCAAGTACACAGAACCTAAAACTCGCTGAGAAGGGAGTTTGGGTCTCTATTATTGCTTATATTATCCTCTCTGTTGGGCAGATTGCCTTTGCAACGATTGTTCATTCAAGTGCTTTACAAGCCAACGGTTTCAATAATTTGACCGATATTCTCGGCAATATCGCTATTCTGATTGGTTTACGTATCGCTCGTATTCCAGCAGATAGTGATCATGTATATGGCCACTGGAAAATTGAATCTATCGCTAGCTTAATCTCTAGTTTTATCATGTTCTTTGTGGGCTTTGAAGTGTTACGCGAGACGGTAATGACTATTCTCTCTGGTGAAAATCACCCCATTGATCCGCTTGGCGCGATTGTGGGACTTATTTCAGCAGTGATTATGCTTGCGGTTTACCTCTACAATCGTGAGCTTGCTAAAAAAACAAATTCACAAGCTCTTTCTGCGGCAAGCAAGGATAATCTATCGGATGCAGTCACTTCGATTGGAACGGCGATTGCAATCGTGGCAAGCAGCATCGGCTGGGAATGGTTGGATACACTGATGGCCGTTATCATTTGCGGTTTTATTCTCAAGACTGCCTATGACATTTTTCATGAGTCTGTGTTTAGTTTGTCTGATGGCTTTGACGAAACCCTCGTAGAAGAATATAAAGAAGCCATTAATCTCGTCCCGAAAGTCAAGGGCGTAAAAATGGTCCGCGGACGTACTTATGGCAGCAATGTTTTTCTTGATGTTGTGGTTGAAATGTCGCCAGACTTGAGCGTATATGAAAGCCATGAAGCCACCGAATTCATTGAAAATATGTTAATTGATGGTTTTGGGGTCTATGATGTTGATGTCCACGTCGAACCAGCTGCCTTACCCGAAGAAGAGCATTACGCCAGTCGTGCCTTAGAATTACTGGCAAAAGAAGAACAGCTGCTTAATCATCGCAATCTTGACCGATTAACGGACAAGAATTTTCAAGAAATACTAGCTGATGGTCAATACTTGGAAGCTTTGGAAAAGTTAAGCGGTCTGGACTTATCCGCTGAGCAAGTGCTTCAATCCGAAAAAAATCCGCAGGACTTACTGACAGAGCGGTCAGTAACCCCATTATCCATCAGTAATTATAAAAGTTATCAAGTCAGTAAAAAAACCTTCATATTAACTTACGATTATTGGCAAAATGAGCAAGACTTTGTGGTCACAAGTATTTGGCGTCGTAATGACTATTGGCGTTGTCTCTATCGTCAGACTACAAAAAAAGTTACGGAGGGAGCCGATGACTAACCAAGAACGCATCATGAGTAGCTTAACCAACCTCTTCAATAAAATCGAAGCCCATTATCGTCCGCAAATGGAGGCTGAATTTACTGACATTTCTCTTTCAGAAATTGAAGCAATAGAATATATTGCTAATAATGCGCAGCCGAATGTGACCCGCCTTGCCGACCATCTTTATATGACACGGGGCGCAGCCAGCAAAATTACCAAAAAATTATTGGATAAAGGCTACATCGCGCGTTACCAACTTCCAGATAATAAAAAAGAAATTTATTTTCAACTGACGTCAAAAGGTAAAAGCATTAACGCTCGTCACGAGGCACTCCACCAAAAATTTGCAGAAAATGATCAAGTGATCTTTGACGAACTTACTGACGAAGCGGTCAGTAACATTTTAGAATTTCTCAATAAATATAATAAGCATCTTGATTCTTCTATCCGAAAAAACATCGAAAAATAAGCCGGTCAGTAAATTAATTTTTACTGACTGCTTTTTTTATTTATTTTTTGTTGACAAAGAAACAATATTGCGATATACTATTTTTGTTTCCGAGGAAACTGTGTACAAAAGTGAAATCACAAAGTCTATAGATTTCACTTTAGCAGACGCAAGTCTGCGCAAAAAACTTCCTAAGAAATCATTATCAATTATTGTAATTGAGTTCAGAGCGCTAGAAGTTTATGAAAAAGACAAAATTTTGAACCTGCCTGCTAGGAAGAACCAAAGATTTTTCAATTTTTCAAAACTTCTGTTCGAGCGCTCTTCTCATCTTACTTTAATTTCATTCGCCCTCCTTGAAGTGAATGAAATTAGACAAAATTGGGAACCTACCCGTTGGGCAGAACCACCAATTTTTCTAAATTTCATCAGTTCAACACAGTCGGGGTCATATCTTATGGAGGTTTTACCTATGAAAATTAATAAACACGCCCTCACCTTTGGGCTTATCACCACTTTCCTGACAGGTCTTGGTTTTACAATCATCTCACCAGTCGTTCCTTTTATGGTCGCACCTTTTGCTAATGCTCATGACCAAGCACTCATCGTCACGAGTTTAATGGCGATCTATGCCCTCTGTACTTTCTTCGCCGCTCCTGCTCTCGGTTCTTTATCAGACCGCTTTGGTCGTAAACCTATCTTACTCTTTTCCTTAGCTGGCTCTGCTCTAGGTTATCTTATCTTTGGCTTAGCGGGTAGTCTCTGGATGCTTTTTCTCGGACGAATCATTGATGGTTTAACTGGTGGAAATATCGTGACTCTCTTTGCTTACTTCGCTGATATTACTGATGAAGAAAATCGAACGAAAGTTTTTGGTTGGACAGCCGCCGCCGTTGGTGTTGGAACAATTTCTGGCCCAACAGTTGGAGGACTTCTGGCTCATTTTGGCAATTCAGTGCCCTTTTACTTCGGTGCTCTCATCTCAATCGCCAATCTTCTTTACGGTGCATTTGTAATGAATGAGAGCTTGCCTGAAACTCATCGGACACGTAATTTTTCCCTTAAACAACTCAATCCTTTCACTCAACTTTTTCAGCTCTTACGCATGAAAAATCTCAACCGTCTGCTCTTTGCCGGACTCTTACTTTGGCTACCAAATGGTGCACTCCAAGCAATTATTAGTCAATTTTCATTAGATTCTTTTGCTTGGACGCCTGTATTAATTGGCCTAGCCATCTCCATTATGGGTTTAATGGATATCTTGACTCAAATCTTTATCATGCCAAGACTTCTAAAATTAGCTAATGAAGATAAACTCATCCGTTTGGCACTAGTCTGCGAAATCATTGGTTACTTCCTTTTCGCACTTTCTGCTTTTTCTAAAATGTGGCCCTTCTTCATTCTAGCAATGTTTATCTTTGCTTTTGGAGATAGTATTTTTGGAACTGCCTTTAATGGTAAACTTTCAAAATCAGCGACTTCTTCCGAACAAGGTAAACTTCAAGGTGGAAGTCAAGCCCTTCAAGCACTTACTCGCGTGATAGGCCCTTTAATTGGTGGACAAATCTATATTAGCCTTGGTCATTTCGCTCCAGCACTCATGGGATTTATCTTTCTAATGATCGCTCTACTTGTGCTGTCAAAACCAAAGTCAGATTCAAAATGAATAAAAAAATCACCTTTAAAAGGTGATTTTTTTATTTATTATAATTCTTCAGCAATTTTTGCAATAGCTTGTTCGACATCAGCCTTTTGGCAATCAATCAAAGCAACACGTGCTGTGATTTGCTTGATTGCCATTTCGATTGAACGTTTCAAGCCTTGATTTTCTAATTTAGGCTCAAAGAAGGCTTTATATTCTGCTAATTTATCAGCAGTTTTAAAAGTATTTCCTGGATAGATAACAAATTTATCATAACTCATATCTCCACCCAATTTTTCTTCAAGGAAGGCCCAGTTTGCTTTTTCCCAAGCCCAAGCAGCATCTTGTGAGAAATCATTGCGCAAAAGGTAGAACCAAGAGAAAGCAATATCTTGTGGCTTCACAATATCCGCATTTTTGAAACTTTCAAGCAATTCAGCAATGACTTTTTCATCTTTGATTAATGCGACAGCCCCTTCAAGCTCACGCTTAAATTCTTGCAAGCTCGTTTTAACATAAGTTTCACGATAAGTTTTAACCAATTCAGCAGAATTTGTCGTCTTAATTTCATTATTTAAAACAATTGGACGAATGTCAGCCGGAATTCCTGCTAGATTTTCTTTATGTGCTGCAAAGATTTGACTGGCTTTTGCTTTGGCATCTGCATTCTCAGCATACAAAGTTTTACTCAAAACAATTCCACGAAGACTCTCATCACCAGCAGATTCACCAGCAACTTTATCCCAGCCTAAGCGAGCATAGTTTTTAGCGAAAAGTTTTCCTACCAAGCTTTGGAAAGCTTTTTCAGTTTCTGAATCTTCATCAACAAAAAGTTCCAATTCGCTAATGAGTTGACTCAAACCAGTATTAACAAGGTAAGACTCTTCGTTAGTAAATGCTGGCAAGATATTTACGACATCCGCATAGGAAATGACACCTGCTTTAGCCAATAATTTACGATCTTGCAAGAGTTGGAATTTAGTGACATTCTCCAAAGTCTCAACTTCTGAGAGGAGGTCTGTCAACAATTGTCCTTTGTAATCAATAATGTAATGAGCCATATTTGCATCATTCAAAAAGAGGGCTTTACCATTATTTTTTGCTTTCAAAGCAGCAAAACCAGGAATTTCAACTTTTTCAGAAGAAAGTAAGTCTGGCAATCCTGACCAATTTGTATTCAAAGGAACATTCCACAAACGTCCTTTATCAGCACCCTCACCAACGAAGAATTGTTTTTGACTCAAAACTAAAGTATCATCAATGACTTCGGCAGTAACGACAGGGTAGCCTGGTTGGTTAACCCATGAATGCATGAAAGCTGCCACATCTTTTCCAGAGACTTCAGCCAAGGCATCCCAAAGATTATCTCCGACTGTATTGCCGTATTGGTGGCGTTTGAAGTAAAGCGCTAAGCCAGCAGCAAAATCTTCATCCCCAAGCCATTTACGAAGCATCACCATCAAACGTGAACCTTTGGCATAAACGATTGCTGGGTCAAAGAGTGTTCCAATTTCATCTGGGTGAGTCACTTCAACGTGGACAGATTGGACGCCATCAGTTGCATCACGATTCAGTGCCATATTGGCTTCTGAGATTGAGAAGGATTCCCAAACATTCCAACTTGGTTCCAAAGCATCTATACAGACATATTCCATGTTGTTAGCAAATGATTCATTGAGCCACAAATCATCCCACCATTGCATCGTGACTAAGTCGCCGAACCATTGGTGTGCCAATTCGTGTGCAATAACGGTTGCTACATATTGTTTGCTTTGTACAGTAGCATTTTCAGGGTCAACAAGCATGCAGACTTCACGATAAGTGATACATCCCCAGTTTTCCATTGCTCCTGCCGAAAAGTCAGGTAAGGCAATGTGCCAACTGTGTGGGAGTGGATATGGCGTTTTATAGTAGTCTTCATAAAATTCGATAGAACGAATGGCAATATCAAGCGGGAAATCAAGCGCAGCTTCACTATGAGCTTTCGTTGCAAAAGCACCTACTTCAACACCAGATTTTGTTTTTCCTTTTTTAAATTGAAGTTCACCGAATACAAAAGCCAAAAGGTAAGAACTCATTTTGACAGTACGTTCAAAAACGTGAATTCCATTAATATTCAAGAGTTCTGGCATGTTTGAAACAATGATGTCGCCTTCTTCTTCATCAAATTTTACTGACAAATCAAAGGTTGCTTTTGCTTCTGGTTCATCAATAGAAGGAAAGGCTTGACGAGCAAAGTGGCTTTCAAATTGTGTACCAATGAGCATTTTCTTTTCGCCATTGACTTCATAATATGAAGGGTAAATTCCCATCATATTGTCCGTCAATTCAGCTTCATATTCAAATGAAACCGTCACGCGCCCTGTTTTACCAATTTTAACAACGATTTCTTCATCTTCTTCATTTTCAATGAAGTTTGTATCGACACTAAAAGCACGAACTTTATTAAAGTGTAACCCTTTGGCATGAAAGGCAATAACACTATCTTTTGCTTCCCCAGTAATTGCCACTTGACCCTTTATTTTCTTGGTTTTACGGTCAATATCGAGGAAAATTTTATAATTTTCTGGTACAAAAGCTTCTATTAAACGTTTTACAGCCATATCTTCTCCTATACCACTGTCCTTTTCAAAATTGCAAAAATGATGTCAGGCAAGGCCAATCATGATTTTTTACTTTTTATCCTGAACAGTGGTCCTAATTTTTCATTATTAATATAATTATAGCAAATTGATTAGAAAATTTCGAGTACTAGCAAATATTATAGATTTTTTATGAAAGCACAAAAAGAACTGTCTTCTGACAGCTCTGTCATTAACTTATTGGGCCGCATCGAGCGCAGCTTGATAATTAGGCTCCTCTGAGGTTTCTTTCAAGATTTCATGATAAACAATCTCACCCGCTTTAATCACAAAGACAGCTCGAGCTAAGCGTCCTTTGAGTGGACCTGTTTCCATCAGTAGACCGTAAGCTCGGCCGAACGTCCCATCATCGGATAAAATCGTCATATCTACACCTTCAGCAGCACACCATTGACGTTGCTCTTGCGCACTATTATTTGAAATACTCAAAAAATCAAATTCTGGGTGGTGGGCTGCTTCTTGATTAAAATGTTTTGTTTGTAAGGAACATACTCTTGTGTTAATGTTAGGGAAAACACTTATCAGGACTGTTTTTTTCAGCTCAGACAGGCGAATTTCATTTCCTTTGAGGTCAAGAAGTGTAAAATCAGGAGCAGCTCCGCTCGTCACTGGCTTTAACTCTGCTGCCTTTTCACCATGTACAAAAATTTCGAAATCCATTCTTTAGCTCCTTAGTTATTGAGATAATTTAATTTTAACACAGTCACAGACAGCTGGCCTTACTTCATGCTTTATTTTCTTGAAAACCATAAGAAGCACGAGAAGAGAGTGCGGGAATTTTACCTGATTTAACAAAACGATATTCTATATTTTTAATTTTAATTGTATTTTTCATCGAACGTACCTCGTTTCTTTTTTCTAAAAAAAGTATAGCAAGGAAAGCTTTACAAAAACTTAGCAGATACTCAACTTAAGCTTAACAAGTACCTCCTAGAATGTTCATCAGCCATCCACTGACGGAGCAGTCAGTACATTTACTTTGGCTTATTTTGCTATAATGAACCTATGAAAAATTTTACGTTTACTGTGACTTTGATGGAGCACAGCATAGAAATTGAACTGCCAAGCGGCGCTACTCTAAGTCTTCTTGATCAAAAACACACGCGCTTTGATTTAGAGGATAATGAGCTGTTTTTACTCGTTAAAATGGGGCAGATCAGAGTCATTGCAGCTGACTTGACCCTTCTTCCTAAATTAGAATTTGACCGAGTTGTCAGATGGAATACTACGGCCTATGATTTACCCCTTGCCGCGCTCACGCAGCATTTGGTTAATCTTGCTGAAGAGGCTGGGCTTAGCTTACGCGCTAAACCAGAACCAGTCAAAATTCCTAAAAATCTCGTGAGCAGCTGTAACAAAGCCACTGATGAGCTTTTAGAAGTCTTAAATACATTTGGGATTAAGCTGGAAAAGAAAAAATTCAGCTCAGCAAAAGCACAACACCGTTGGAATAAGTCCTTAGCTAATATAGAATTTTTCGTCAAGCGCACCGATAGCCAAGCAACGGTTGTTTGGCAAAAATCTAATCAGCTTGTGATCAAAGCTGGGGCAAAACTGGCCCCCACCGGCGGACTTAAAGCAGATGGAACACCAGGGCTTGCCTATCGTTTCACCCAAACCTTGCGCGAAGAACAACAAGCAAGCTGGGACCCCAACCTTTTTATCACTACAGAAGATATCATCCTGCGCTCAGTCAATGAAGTCGGGCATTTTCTTTACTTTGCTGGAACGAATAGCTGGTTACAATTGGTCGATAAAGAAGGACGGACAATTCATGAATTATCTGTAGTTTAGTAATTCTTACTAAAAGATGACAATAGGACTCCCAATCTGTGAAGTTCCCCTTGCTAATCTTTTTTTGTCGAGTTATAATATAGTAAAAGGAGGCGGTTACATGACTACTGCTTATCTGCTACTTGGCAATGACAAATCGCTAGAAACACCCGCGGGATTACCAATTGGAAAAATGTTTGCTTACAAAGAAATGGAAAAACTTTGGTTAAAAAAAGCTCAAGAGATAGTTGGTAATGACATTCAACTTCAAAAAATATATTTGTCCGAATTACTGACGAAAAAAAATGAAATAATTGATTATATCTTTTGTTATCCAGAGCTCAGACTTCATCTGAAACAGCTTAAAGAAAGTTTTCCACAGACAAAAATATTAATGATTAATCAACTCTAAATAAAAAAGTTACTGACAGAACTGTCAGTAACTTTTTTATTTATTTCATTAGTTCATAGTAAAGTTGACCCATATTTCCTTTAAAATCAAGGACTTCATCAGCAATTTTTACTTCAACAACTTCAATTTCATCAGCAATGGCATTATAATCGCTTTGTTGAAGGGCTAGGAAATCGTTGACTCCGTCAAATTCTTCAGTAAAGGTCATGCCATTTTGAAGTTTTCCAATTAATTTCATCATTAAACTTCTCCTTCTTCTATGTCTTCAAAAACGAGACTCGGTTTTGCATTTAAATCTAATCCTGCTTGAACATTTTCCAAACCTTTTTTCCACTCAATATATGCTGCTGCTGCAATCATTCCAGCGTTGTCACCACAAAGTCTTAAAGGAGGAATAATTAACTTTTCGTCAGTAATTTCTGCTGACAAACGTTCGCGTAAGCCCTGATTTGCTGATACTCCACCGCCAATTATGAGCGTTTTTACTGGATATTTTTCCATGGCTAATTTGGTTTTGGCCATCAAGACATCAACGACCGCAGCTTGAAAGGAAGCCGCTAAATTTTCTAAATCATTGGCTACAACATCATTACCTTTTTGATTTTCGTTATGAACGAGATTGATAAAGGCTGATTTTAAGCCAGAAAAGCTAAATTCTACTTCGTGGGTGTTCATCATTGCGCGTGGGAAATTGTAAGTATCAGCTCCTTTATGTGCTAATTCATCAATGACTTTTCCACTCGGATAAGTCAAGCCCATCACTCGACCCACTTTGTCATAAGCTTCTCCGGCAGCATCGTCACGCGTTTCACCAACTTTTTTATAGCTTCCTTCTTTTTCTACGTAAACAAGTTCAGAATGTCCCCCTGAAACCAAAAGGGCCATAGCTGGATATTCAATGGTATCCACTAAACTTGCAGCCATCAAATGACCGGCCATGTGATTGACTGGAATCAAAGGCAGATGATTTGCCCATGCAAACGTTTTCGCGGCCATAATTCCAACTAACAAGGCGCCGTTTAAGCCTGGACCTTCGGTCACCGCAACGGCCGTCAGTTGGTCAGCCGAAATTTCCGATTCTTCAAGAGCTGCTTCAATACATACTGTAATTTGTTCGACGTGATGACGGCTGGCAATTTCTGGCACAACTCCACCAAAACGTTTATGACTATTGATTTGACTGGCAATGATATTACATAATAATTCATTTCCATTCTTTAAAATTGCCACTGAAGTCTCATCACATGAAGTTTCAAAGGCTAATATATAATTATCTTTCATTTTTAAAATTGCTCTTTTCTCATTAACAAAGCATCTTCAAGAGGTTTGTCATAATAATTTTTTCTTGTATGATAAATCTTAAAACCAAATTTTTCATAACAGTGGCGAGCTGCATGGTTAGAGGCTCTCACTTCTAAAAATAACTGCCCTGGAAATGCTGACAGCTCTGTCAGTAACTTTGTGGCAATGCCTTGACCTTGAAATTCTGGATGCACGGCCAGATTGGTAATTTCTAACTCATCCATCAAACGACTAAAGGCCAGCATCCCAATAAGCCGTCCGCGCTCGAAGGCTAATAAATAATGGGAAGTTGTGGCCTCTAAATCGGTCATAAGGTATTTCTCTGACCAGGGTGACTGCACATATGTCGCTTCAAGAAGCTCAAAAAGTAGGACTGACAGCTCTGTCAGTGAATACTTTGAGCATTCTACCGATTTAATTTCCATTTTTTAGCTTTTTGACCATCCAGATGGCATCACTTCCATCTTCATAATAGGCAGGAAGTAACTTATCTGTCGAAAATCCTTGACGACGATAGAGACCTTGTGCTTTTGTGTTATCTCGCCGCACTTCTAGTGTCATCTCATTTTTGCCTAGAGCTTGCATCAGTTGGACCAGTTGACCAATCAAATTTGAAGCAATTTGTTGTCCTTGAAAGGCTTTAAATACCGCCAAATTAGTAATATGCGCATCTTGTCCGTGATGATTAATACGTGTCCCGATAAAACCTACCACACTTCCCGCAATCTCAGCCACGATAAAGAATGCTTCTTCATTTTTGACAATTTCATGCTCAAAATGTGAAAAAGTCCAAGGAATGTCCCCATTATAAACATCTCGCTCTATCGCAAGTAAAGCCACGATGTCTGAGCGTTCTGCCAAACGATAATGAACACCATTCTTATCCAATTCCAACTCCACATCGGTCATTTCTAAATAGCGACGTGGGTTAAATTTTTTTCCACTAAACCCTCTGAACGTAGTCGTCAGCAGCGTTTTCATCTTTTTCATGCGTTTCCAACCATTTCTCTTCTGCCTCAACTTTTTTGAGGTAATTCGGTACAAAACTGTGTACGTTCTCGGCTTCTAACCTTTCGCCAATGCGGGCGATTTGGTAAGCTGATGGTAACTTGGTCAGGCTATCAGTCACAATTTGTGACTGATCAAAGCCTGCTCGTTCAATATCTTTAATAAAATTCTCAGTTTCACCCGTAAAAATGACGCGACTAAAATCATTGACCTTCGCTGCTAAGTCTACCAAAAACTCACTAAAGACACAATGTTGATCTGCCACTATTTGCTCACCGTTTTTGTAGACGGCTGCATAGGCATTCCCTCTGCGGGCATCCAAAAGGGGTACCACAAACGCCTGATGATCTTGCCTCCGTTTAGCAATCGCCAATAAGCTTGATACTCCTACCAACTCTTTGTCTAAACTAAAAGCCAAGGTTTTCCCTACGGTTGCCGCAAGTCGCAAACCTGTGTAAGAACCTGGACCTTTTGCTACGACAATACGATCTAAAGCGGTCGGTTCAATACCAGCTTGAGCGAGTAAAAAATCAATAGAAGTCATTAAAGTCGTGCTATGATTTTTCTTTGAATTTAATGTGAGCTCACCGAGGACATTTCCATCAGCTACTAAAGCGACTGACAATGCTTTTGATGAACTGTCCAATGCTAATATATTCATACTTTACCTATTTATTTTCTCTAGAGTCTTTCCTTTTATTTTACCACGCTTGAGCAGCAACTTCCACCCACACGTCACATGTAAGCGTTACCCACCAAAAATAAAGACACAACTTCCTATTTTCAGCCATTTATGCTAAAATAATACTAATTGCAAAGCAAACACGAACTACTATGAAAGGAACGAGCCTTGGCTCGTCAATACAGAAATGATTTTTAAAGTTTTCTATCAAAAAGATAAAAGCCGTTCACCACGCCGTGAAACAACTGAGACACTCTACCTTGACCTTGATGTCGCTACTAAGGAAGAAGGAATCATCGCTGCGCGCGAACTCCTTGCAACCAAAACCCCTTATCACGTGGAATTTATCGATTCCCTCTCGGATGAAGCCGTCGAATATGAAAAAGAAACTGGCGTATTTGAAATTACAAGCTTCTAATACTGATTTAATCACAAAGAGAAGCACTTTAGATTTTTGTCAGAACTGATAAAGGTCTAAAGTGATTTTGTTGTACCCTAATATAACTGACAGAGCTGTCAGTGACTTTAACTTAATAAAAAAATTATAAATACTAAAATATATGTTGAAGAAGCCTGAAAAACTCTGAACTTTCAGTTTTTCTTCATCGCTTAGAACAGGAGAAACATGCCTAAACAACTTAAAATAAAGGCCGATGAAGTTGCCGTGTACGCTATTGGCGGGCTCGGTGAGATCGGTAAAAACACCTATGGTGTAGAATACAAAGATGAAATTGTCATCATCGATGCCGGAATCAAATTCCCAGAAGATGACTTACTTGGTGTCGATTATGTTATACCGGATTACTCTTATATCGTTGAAAACATTGACCGCATCAAGGGACTTTTCATCACGCACGGACACGAAGACCACATCGGTGGGATTCCTTTCCTTTTAAAACAAGCCAATATTCCTATCTATGCGGGTCCACTTTCCTTAGCATTGATTCGCGGAAAACTCGAAGAACATGGGCTTTTACGAGATGCTAAACTTTTTGAAATTCATCCCGACAGCGAAATTAAATTTAACCATTTAAGCCTCAGTTTCTTTAGCACAACACACTCGATTCCAGAACCTATCGCTGTCGTTGTCGACACCCCACAGGGGAAAATTGTGGCAACAGGTGACTTTAAATTTGACTTCACACCAGTTGGGGTTCCAGCAGACTTGCACCGCATGGCACAACTTGGCTCAGAAGGGGTTCTGCTATTGCTGTCTGACTCTACTAACGCTGAAATCCCTACTTTTTCACATTCTGAAAAAGTCGTCGGCGCAAGCATCATGAAAATCTTTGAACGCATTGAAGGTCGAATTATTTTCGCTTCTTTCGCCTCAAATATTTTCCGTTTGCAACAAGCCGTTGATGGTGCCGTAAAAACAGGACGTAAAATCGTCGTGTTCGGTCGCTCAATGGAAAAAGCCATTGTTAATGGTTTAGAGCTCGGTTATATCAAAGCGCCTAAAGGAACCTTCATTGAACCAAATGAAGTTAATCAATACGCTTCACATGAACTTTTGATTATGTGTACCGGTTCCCAAGGTGAGCCAATGGCTGCACTCTCAAGAATTGCCAATGGAATGCACCGTCACATTACCTTACAAATGGGCGATACGGTTGTCTTCTCATCCAATGCCATTCCTGGAAATACCCACGGGGTTAATCAATTAATTAACAAAATTTCTGAAGCTGGCGTTGAAGTCATCTATGGTAAGATGAACAATATCCACACCTCTGGTCATGGTGGACAACAAGAACAAAAACTTATGCTCCGCTTGATTAAACCAAAATACTTTATGCCTGTCCATGGTGAATACCGGATGCTCAAAATTCACGCTGGACTTGCTCAAGATACTGGTGTTCCTAAAGAAAATTGTTTCATTCAAGAAAATGGTGACGTCCTTGCTTTGACCGCCGACAGTGCTAGATATGCTGATCATTTCCCAGCGGCTGATACTTACGTTGACGGTTCAGGAATTGGTGACGTCGGTAACGCGGTCTTGCACGATCGTCATGAACTTTCCGAAGATGGTATCGTTCTGGCCGTAGCCACAGTCGATTTTGAAAATAAAACTGTTCTTGCTGGTCCTGATATGCTTTCACGTGGATTCATCTACATGCGTGAGTCTGGTGATTTAATACGCTCTGGCCAACGTGTCCTCTTCAATGCGATTCGTGAAGCCATGTTAGAGGAAAATGCCAACGAAGCCTCCGTAGCTCGTGCCATGCGCGAAGCCTTGTCACCATTCCTTTACAAACAAACAGAACGCTCACCATTGGTTGTCCCAATGATTATGACACCTGATAAGAAGTAATAAAAGCGTATACTAGCTATCATATACGAAAGCGATGCAATGACGACCAGTCAAAAAGCCCCTTTGCTCAAAAAACTACAGAATATGCCGTTGGAATCCCAGAACTGCCAGAAGCCACAATCTAGGTTTTTCTAACATCGCTGTCGGCGGAAAGCTGCTGTTCGAAAACCTACCAACGCTGAAAAAGAACTAATAGTCGAAACTCCTAGCCAAAGCTAGGAGTTTTTTATACCACCATTTTGAGTATTTTTGCATTTTTCTGATTATTTTATTAATTTTACGCTATAATTGAAACAAATAGCAAACAGTAAAACTAAAATATTTAATGCGGAGGAACCATTATGAAGAAAAAATTCAAATTTATCGTCGGAAGCCTCTCACTTTTAAGCATCACACTAATCTCCTCTCCTAAACATTTCATCTTAAAAAAACCTTTTTCACCACCACCTGTCTCTGCTACAACAGATGACGAGAAAGAGTTCTCTGTAACTGAAGAAGATACTCGTGGTTTTGTAACCCCAAATTTAGAGTCCGAACCTCTGAGTAATGCAAATATTATCTACGGTTCAACAAAAGGCTCTGAACCTTCAACTAATGCTACTGACACCAAAGCTTCAGCTAAACAAACGGCGCTCGTCACATTAGCATACGCACAACTAGGAAAGCCCTATTATTATGGGGCAACCGGAAGCGATAGATTTGATTGTTCTAGTTTAGTTCAATATGTCTATAAAACTGCAATTAACATGAGCTTACCTCGAACAACAACAGAACAAGAAAAACAAGGAACGGAAGTATCATTAGGTAGTTTAAAAGTTGGAGATTTATTGTTTTGGGGCACAAAGGGCAATAGCCAACACGTTGGTATCTATATCGGTAACGGACAATATATCCACGCCTCATCTGGTTATGGAAAAGTAGTTATTGGCTCAAGAACAACGTACAAACCGCAATTTGCTCGTCGCGTACTCAGTGCTGCGGATCTCAAGGACGAGGAACCACCTTCAACTGTAGGTCAAGCTAGTAACGAAAGGTACATCTTTAGACTGTATAATCCAAACTCTGGACTTCATCACTATACTTCCTCAGTATATGAAGCGACTCAACTAAAAATTGCTGGATGGACCTATGAGCGAGTTGGTTGGGTTGCTCCAACAACAGGAACAGCTGTCTATCGCCTCTACAATCCAAACAATGGTTTACACCACTATACCACAAGTACCTATGAACGAGATAGCTTAGTCAAAGCTGGCTGGAAAAACGAAGGAACAGCATGGATGTCTGGCGGAAGCGTAGCAGACTATCGACTTTACAATCCAAACTCTGGCGAACATCACTACACAACGAGTGCTGCCGAAAAAAACAACTTGGTAAAAGTAGGATGGAACTATGAAAATATTGGCTGGTATGCGGTTAGAACTTTTTAGGAGGTTTAACAATGAAAAAATCAGTTATACTAGTTTTTCTAGTTATCTTTTGTGTGACACTTTCATTTAATATCCAGACAACAGTAGCCCAAACTAGTCCCTCAACAACAAGAGTACCAATTTTGCGTCTCTACAATCCAAATTCAGGCGAACATCTCTTCACAATGCGCGGAGCTGAAGTCGAAGTATTATGTCATATTGGTTGGAGGTACGAGGGTTCTGCTTGGGAAGTACCAAAACCTCCAAGCGCTGATTGGTATCCAAATCCCGAAAAATATCGTACTGTTTACCGTATCTACAACTCTATCGCTGGCGAGCATTTCTACACCTCCTCCCTCTATGAAAAAAATTCTGTGTTAAAACATTCTGGTTGGCTTGATGATGGAGATTTCTTTTGGTTCCCAACCGTTACTAAAGGCGGATCACCCGTTTATCGGCTCTACAATCCCAATGCGACAGTGGGTAGCCATCATTACACCATGAGCGCTTTTGAGCGTGATAGCTTAGTTAAGCTGGGCTGGCGCTACGAAGGTGTCGCGTGGAAAGCCTATCCTTACCCTCTTCTACAAGACTAAAAAACACCAGCTTTGAGCTGGTGTTTTCAATTTCATCAATTATTCAGAAAGCGCTTGGTAAGCTTTGGAAAACTGTTCGTGCAGGTTTTCTTTTTCTGCTTGTCCAATGAAGGCCCCATCAATCGCATAATGATTGATTTTTTCAAAATCAGCAAGTCCAAAATCAGGGTACCATTTAGAAATCTTTTCATATTCCTTTTGCAATGTTGTGGCTGAAACCGTCCGATTGTCGGTGTTGAGCGTGACATGTAGCCCTTTATCATAAAAATCTTTAAAAGGATATGCAGCAACACTTTCTACTGCCTTGGTTTGAAAATTGCTGGTCGGAGCCATTTCTAGCACAATACGGCGTTCAACCATCATGGTTTGTTGATTCTGCGGTAGATTCTTCGTCATGATGCCATGACCAATCCGTGTGGCTCCCATTTCCACAGCATCCAGTACATTTTGCTCACAATGTGGGCATTCACCTGCATGCAAAGTGACATGAACTCCTCTCATGGTGATTTCACCAAGTAGAGTAGCAAACTTTTCTTGTGGGTAATTAAGCTCATCACCAGCCATATCAAAACCAACTAAATGTTCATCAGTAATTTCATCAAATAAGAGGGGAAGTTTGGAAAGTTTCTCAATAGGTTCTTGTTTAAGCCCGCAGACCAGTGCATTTGCCCTAATATCAAAATCGTTTTCTGCCCGTGCCAAACCCGCAATCACGGCTTCGACAGCTTCTTCTAGCGTCAGGTTCTCTTGGAGGTGTTGACTTGGCGCAAAACGTATTTCGATATACTTTACATTATCTTTAGCTGCCTGTTGAACGACATCGTAAGCTGCTAGCTCTAGGTTCTTATAGGTTTGTAAAAGTGGCAGGACAAAGTCAAAGCGAGCGAGATATTCTAATAAATTTCGAGTATTTTCTGGTGCCTGTGCTTTTTTCAAAATCTCCTCATCAGTCAGTTCTAGGTTTATCCCAGCATTTTTCGCCAAGTCCTTAATACAAGCAAGACTTAATGAGCCGTCTAAATGGCAATGAAGTTCAACCTTTGGCATTTGAGCAATAATTTTTGAATTGAGCACGATTTTCCCCTTTTCTATGTTTTCCCAGTATTTCTTCACATTATAAAAGATTTCGAGCCAGAGACTCGAATTTCCTTCGAAATGTATTTTTACTATTCTACGACTTTTTTATCTAAAATGCAACGATTCTGCGATATTTTTTTATTCCCTTGTGGATAACAAAATCTTTTGCTGAGTTGAGCCTTTTTTTCTCAATTATCCCCAAAATAGTGTGCTTTATACACAGGTTTTGGGGAAAAGTAGGGGTAAATGTGGATAAGCTACGTCTAAATCGTAATAAAAAAGACTATTTTTTTATGAAATAGTCTTTTTCAAGCACAAAATTCCTCGGCATTTTCCACAGCGATATTTTTTAATATCAATTTTCCTTTGACGCTGATAGAGTTGCTGACAACTCTGACAGCTATAAATATAACGGGTTGACCTCTTAGCAACAGAGGGAGCATAACGCAAACCGCCTACTTGTGCCAAAAGTTTCTTAAAATCGGCATCCCGGTGTTGATAACCTTTTTTTGCTCGATAAAGATGATAGTGGGTAAGCTCATGCAAAATTACTCCATCGAATTCGGTTAGTGCTGCCATTTTTGGATTAAAATCAAGGTGTAAATCTTTTGGGAAAAAACGTCCTCCTGTCGTTCGTAGACGTTGATTCCAAAATGCTTCATGGATGAAAGGCTGCTTAAAATAAAGAAGCGAAAGTTGCCGTACTTTTTCTGTTAATTCCTGATTGCTAAGCATTTCTCTCCTTTTCCATGACCGGCTGATGCTCTGGTCAAAATTTTTATGCTTCCTTTTCCCGAGGATTAACTAAAGTCAAATTAATTTTACCACGTTGTAAATCAAGCGATTTGACCCAAACCGTTACGATTTGCCCAACTGCTACTACATCACTCGGATTTTTTACGAATTGTTTGCTTAAATCAGAAACATGAGCTAAACCATCGTTTTTGATACCGATATCAATAAAAGCACCAAAATCAACCACATTACGGACCACACCTTCTAGTTGCTGACCAATGCGTAAGTCACCTGCAGACAAGACATCTTGACGCAAAATCGGTGCATCAAAACTATCCCGCAAATCGCGACCAGGCTTTTGTAAATCACTGATGATATCTTGGAGCGTTTCCTTTCCGACACCAAGTTTGGGGGCCATTTCCGACACATTGACAGCTGACAGCGCCGTCAGTAAATCTTCATCTGTTTTATCAGCTCCGATCTCGACTAAAAGCTGCTTGGCAACAGCGTAAGATTCTGGGTGAACCCCAGTGTTGTCAAGGAAATTTTTACCTTCTGGAATTCTTAAGAAACCTGCCGCTTGTTCAAATGCCTTAGCTCCCAAACGTGGGACTTTTTTTAGTTCCGCTCTTGTTTTGAGTGCGCCATTTTCTTCACGATATTTGACTACATTCTGTGCCAAAGTCTTATTAAGGCCGGCTACATGTGAAAGCAAACTAGGACTGGCTGTATTGACATTGACACCAACTTGGTTAACGACGGTTTCCACGACAAAATCGAGATTTTCTGTTAATTTTTTCTCAGAAACATCATGTTGATATTGACCAACACCAATAGCTTTTGGTTCGATTTTTACAAGTTCAGCCAGTGGATCTTGCAAGCGGCGCGCAATCGAAATTGCTGAACGTTTTTCAACGGTCAATTCTGGAAATTCTTCACGTGCCAACTCACTCGCTGAATAAACAGAGGCTCCAGATTCACTGACAATCACATAATAAACATCAGAAAAATTATTTTCCTTAAGTACTTCTGCAACAAAACTTTCAGATTCACGACTGGCCGTTCCATTCCCAATCGCAATCATATTTACACTATATTCTCGAATGAATTTTGCTAAATCTTTTTTCGCTTGAGCAATTTGACCAGCATTGGCCGGTTTCACAGGATAGATGACCGTTGTCATCAATAATTTACCGGTTTCATCAACAATAGCAAGTTTCGCTCCAGTACGGTAAGCAGGGTCAAATCCCATGACTACACGGCCTTTAAGCGGAGCCACCAACAACAGATTTTTCAAATTTTCGCCAAAAACTTCGATGGCCGCAAGCTCCGCCTTTTCAGACAATTCGTTACGTACCGTCCGCTCCATGGCAGGAATCAGTTTTTTCTTGACTGCTTCTTTTATAGCTTGTTGCATCGCTTGGTTGTTTTGAGCGGCAAAACGAGCCGCAAAATAACGCAAGATTTTGTCTTCATTATGTTCAAATTTTACCGTAAGAATTCCTAGCTTTTCCCCCCGATTAAGCGCAAGCACCCGATAGTTAGGAAGTTCTGAAACTTTTTCAGAAAAATCATAGTACATTTGGAAAACTTGTTTCTCATCCACCGCCTCTTTTTTCAGGTGACTCGTCAGTAAACTATTTTGTTTAATCTCACCTGTCAACCAACTGCGTAAACGTGCATCCTCAGAGATTGCTTCCGCTAAAATATCAATAGCCCCTTCAATAGCTTTGTCCACGCTGACCACTTGGTCAGTAACAAATGCTTCTGCCTCTTTTTCAAGATGGGCTGTATTTTTAACGATCAATTGAGCCAAGGGGAAAAGACCATTTTCCTTGGCAATTGTAGCTTTTGTACGCCGTTTTTCCTTATAAGGTAAGTACAAATCTTCCACCTCTGCTAACTTTTCAGCAGCTAAGATTTGACTTTTGAGCGCCTCTGTCAATTTACCAGAAGCCTCGATTTTAGATAGGACCGCCGTTTTACGTTCTGACAGCTTGGTCAGCTGGCTATTTTCATCGATGATGCGTTTGATTTCCACCTCATCCAGCGATCCCGTTGCTTCCTTACGGTAGCGTGCAATGAAAGGGACAGTGTTTCCCTCTGCAGTTAATTCTAATACTTTTTCAACTTGCGAATGTTTGATTTTCAACATTTCAGCAATTTTTTTAACATTATCCATCTCTCTATTTTAACATTTTTATAAGCAGAACCTCCTGTAAAAATCAAAAAAGGCTCCTTTGAGCCTTCCTTTTTATCGTAAAATCGCAACCGTTTGATAAGCTTGCAATTTTGTCCCATCAAAGCCCTTATAATTACTAATAAGAACCTTCCCATTCGCATAATCAGAGGGTAGCTCCAAGCTTACAGCCTTGTCAGTAAAATTATTCAAGACCAAAAGACGCTGCTCGCCATAAGATCTTTCAAAGGCATAAATTTCAGGAGAATCTATTAAGGCTGCATGATAAGTTCCCTCAGAAATAATTTTCTCTGTTTTTCTTAAGCGGATTAACTTCTTATAAAAGTTAAAAATTTCTCCATTTTTTTCTGCTTTAACATTGATAGCTCGATGTGAGCCAAGCTTCAACCAAGGGACTCCACTCGTAAAACCAGCCTGTGCTGAATCATCCCACTGCATAGGCGTACGCGAATTATCTCGCGCCTTAGCTTTTACAATATCAAACGCTTCCGCTTTTGTTTTGCCACTTTGTAAGAGGCGGTCATACGCATTTGTTGCCTCCACATCCACATAATCTTCAATAGAAGCGAAATCTGGATCCACCATCCCAATTTCTTCTCCCATGTAGATAAAAGGCGTACCACGACTCAAGTGAATACTTGCTGCCAACATCGTCGCCCCTTTAACTCTGTAATTTTCCACATCGACAAAGCGATTAAGCGCTCTTGGTTGATCATGATTGTTCCAGAAAAGAGCATTCCAGCCGTCAGCTTCTGACATCTTCTCTCCCCATTCATGAAAAAGATTTTTCAATTTTTCAAAATCAAAAGGTACTTTTGTCCACTTTTGTCCCTCTTCATAATCCACCTTCAAATGATGAAAATTAAAGACCATCGAAAGTTCATGCCGTTCTGGTTGGGTATAAAGCACGCTATTTTCAATCGTAGTAGAGCTCATCTCTCCTACTGTAACCGAGTTTTCCCCATCTTTTCCAAAACTTGCTGCATTTAACATTTGCAAATAATCGTGAACAATTGGCTTATCTGTGTACTCAGGTTTTCCTTCATTTTGTGAATTATTTTTTAACTCTTCATCTTTTCCGATGACATTAATGACATCAAAACGGAATCCAGAAATGCCTTTATTTCGCCAGAAATTCACAACATCAATTAATTCGCGCTGCACATTTTCATTTCGCCAATTAAGGTCAGCTTGACTCACATCATAAAGATGAAGATAATATTTGCCCGTATTGCCAAAAGGTGCCCACGCATTTCCACCAAACTTAGATTGCCAATCCGTTGGCTCATCCCGAATAATGAAATAGTCTTGATAGTACTTATCACCAGCAAGAGCTTTTTGAAACCACTCATGCTCGATAGACACATGGTTTAAAACCATGTCTAACATAAATTCAATACCATGACTTTTCCCTTTGGACACCATCTCATCAAAATCTGCCCACGTGCCAAATCGGGGATCTATCCCTTTATAATCCGAAATATCATACCCACTGTCCTTTTGAGGACTTGGATAAAATGGATTGAGCCAAACCATATCGACACCAAGGTCTGCCAAATAGGGCAATTTTTGACTCACTCCTCGCAAATCACCAATCCCAGTCCCTGTTGTATCCAAAAACGATTTTGGATAGATTTGATAAATTACTTTATTGTGAAAAGACATTACGTTTCCCTTCATTTCAAATTCAAATTAGTAACCGTAGTCTGACTAACTCTCTTTATTTATTAACCGCATCTTTAAAAGCATTTTTCTTTTCAACCCCAGTGCCCATCACATCAGTATCCTTGTAGCCAAAGAACCAGACAAGGAGGAAAGTTGCCACCATACAGACAACCGTTGCAATCCAAAAGAGCATCAAATTACCAGCCGGCGCTTGATGCGTCAGCGGATTAGAGATAAAATTTGGAAAGCCAATCAAAGAGCCTGAAAAACCAAACATTTTTAGATTGCCAAATCCAGCGACCCCAGCCCCAATTGCCGCTCCAATCGAGCTCATAATGAAAACTCGAATATATTTTAAATTAATTCCGTACATAGCAGGCTCAGTAACACCACAGAAAGCTGAGATTGCTGCTGGTGCAGCTAATCCTTTAAGATCTGCTTTTTTAGTTTTGAAAAAGACAGTCAATGCCCCTACACCTTGAGCAAGCATCGTGAAAGAAACAATCATATTCAACGAACTCGCTCCAGTAGCTGCCAATTCTTGGGAAATAAGGGGAACAACTAACCAATGCAAACCAAAAATTACCAAGCATTGATAGAGGCCGCCCACGATGATACTAGCAATTCCTAGATTAAGCGACAAGATGTGATCAATCACAAAGGATAGGCCAGAAGAAATCGTTGAAATGACAGGACCTACCAAAAGTAAAACGATTGAAGCCGTGATAAAGAAAGTAATCATTGGCTGAAATATTGGTCGTAGAGCTAGAGGGAGAGCCTGTTTCAACCAAGCATTCAAAGGCTTAGCAATCGCTACGGCCACAATGATTGGGAAAATCGTATAGGCATAGTTCGGTAAAGCAACGGGGATTCCAAAATAAGAAGTATTGAAAGTTACACCCAGGAAATGTGCAACAGCTTCTGGTGCAGGAACGACCTTATCACCCGAAATTGTAGGATTGACGAGATTCATCAATCCTGGATTAATCATAAAGCCACCAACAGCCGCCCCTATAAACTGAAGAGAGCCATCTTTTGGAGCTAACTGTTTTGCTGCAGAAAACCCTACAAGAACTGGAAGAAAATAAAAGGGAGTCATTGCAAGCGTGGAAACAATGATATATGTTGAACTTGCTGGGTCAATGACCTCAATCAAGCGATTTCCCTTAACAAAAATCGCAAGAAGCCCATTGATCATCCCACCTGCTGCTAAGAGACCAATGATTGGAATCATCGAGCCAGTAATCGTTCCTATGACAACTTGAAAGGCTCGTATAATTGGATTTTTTGATCCCTTCTTTTCAGCAGTCATTTCTGAAGTTTCCGTAGCTGTGGCCACACTATTCCCCAATTGCGCCACTACTTCATCGTAAACATCTTCGATAGCCTGTCCAATTACCACTTGATATTGATCAAGATTAGCATTATAAAGTGCCGTTACGGCTGGAACACCTGGAGCTTTTAACTTCTGTAATTCTGCTTGGTTTGCTTTATCCTTATCCTTCAAGGTAAAACGCAGGCGTGTGATGCAGTGGATAACCTTTGTGATATTTTCTGGCCCCCCTACATTTTTAATAATGTCTGACGCCAACTGTGTATATTTTGACATAATTTTCTCCTGAAGCTAGTTTTACCTAGCGCTCTCTCATTTTATTTTGATAAAGCTTGACCCACACGTTCGCCAAGTGCTACGTCTCCATAGTTGATCTCAATTTTTTCGAGTCTATCTGCCGTATTTGTGATTAAAACCATTGTCGTTTTTTCAAGACCCGCAACTTCAACTTGATGCCAATCCACTTTCCCCAAGCGGTCTCCTCCTTTAACAGTTGTGCCCACTTTAACATCAAGTTCAAAAGGGACTCCATTAAGACTGACTGTATCAATCCCTAAATGAAGTAATATTTCAAGACCATCTTCTCGCGTGATTCCAATCGCATGACCTTGTACCATGGAAATTCTTCCCGTGGCTGGACTTACCACTTGGTCAGAGGACGGTTCTACTGCAAAGCCATCCCCCATAATTTTTCCTGAAAAAACAGGATCACTGACCTCCTCAAGTGGGATTAACTGCCCAGAAACTGGTGCATAGAGAGCTTCATCTGCTAGTGTCACTTTATTTTTTTTAAATCCGAACATAAGGACTCCTTATATTTATTTTATCTACAACTTGTTCGTACAAGTTCATTATAGCTTATAAAACCGTTTTCTGCAAGCGTTTTTTTATTTCAATAATATTACGTTTTTTCCAACGTTCAAACCTTCGACTTTTGATATAATGGGATTATGAATAAATACGAGATGATCGCTCAAGATTTAGAAAAAATGATTATGGATGGGGTTTACCAAGAGGATGAACTTTTACCTAGTGAGAACGAATTGGTTACACGCTATAAGGTCAGTCGTTCAACTGTGAGACAAGCTCTAAAAACACTTGAGGAAAATGGTTGGATACAGCGCAAACATGGCTTAGGAAGTATCGTTATTGCCAGAGACCGTCTTAATTTTCCTATTACGGGCTTAACCAGTTACAAAGAACTGCAACATTACCTTGGATTTGATAGTTTGACTGAGGTTGTCACCTTTGAAAAACGCATCGTTGATTCCTCCTTAGCCGAGCTTACGCACTTTCCTCAAGGTGTACCTGTTCTTCATATTTTACGGCGTCGCAAAATAGATGGTGAGTTTATAGTGCTTGACCGTGACTACCTCCTCTACGAGTATGCCGAAGGCTTATCAAAAAGCCAAGCTGCAGATTCTATCTATGACTATTTAGAAAACGAGCGTCACCTTGAAATTGCTTACGCTCAAAAGGAAATTACGATTGATTTCATTAACGAACATGATCGTCAATGGCTTGAGCTTGCAACGGGAGACCGACACATCGTTTCTGTCAAAAGTCATGTTTTCTTATCGGATAATACCCTTTTCCAGTACACAGAGAGTCGACATCAAGTTGATAAATTTAGTTTTACCGAACTAGCACGACGTCAAAAAAGATAAACAAAAAAACTTCTCGAACGAGAAGTTTTTTAATGAAATAAATTCTGGTATTACAACATTTTGTTGTAGAATTCAACGATCAATGCTTCATTGATTTCTGGGTTGATTTCATCACGTTCTGGAAGACGAACAAGCGTTCCTTCAAGTTTGTCAGCATCGAATGATACGAAGTTAGCGCGACCTTTAGTAGCTTCAACAGCTTCAAGGATTGCAGGAACTTTCATAGATTTTTCGCGAACTGAGATGACTTGACCAGGTTGTACGCGGTATGAAGGGATATCAACGCGTTTTCCGTCAACGAGAATGTGTCCGTGGTTTACGAATTGACGTGCTTGACGACGAGTCGTTGCAAGACCAAGACGGTAAACAACGTTATCAAGACGTTGTTCCAAAAGCGTCATGAAGTTGAAACCAACAGTTCCTTCTTTGATTTTAGTTGCAGCAACATACAAGTTACGGAATTGACGTTCAGAAACACCATAAGAAAAACGAAGTTTTTGTTTTTCAGCAAGTTGCAAACCGTATTCTGAAAGTTTTGAACGGTTGTTTGGACCGTGTTGTCCAGGTACGTAGTTACGACGAGCGATTTCTTTACCAGAACCAGTAAGTGAGATACCGTAACGGCGTGATTGTTTCCATGATGGACCAGTATAACGTGACATATTTTATGTCCTCCAAATATTTTATTTGAAGAATATCGACAGCCTCGAATTCGTTCATTTTACTTTCGCTTATAGCTTCAGTTACTTTAGGAAATTCCAGATGGAACTTAGCAAAATGTTGACGAGCTTTCTAGCTGACTGCTATATTCAACTTTATAATTATATCAAAAATCCTTTATTTGTCAACAACTTAGAGCTCTTTACTGGGATTAAGTAAATTGACTTTCAAAAAACTCACCTCTAAGAGATGAGTTGCGCAGATTATCCAATAGGATCTACTAAGTTCAGTCTAAAAAATTATTTTTCTTCTTTTTTAGCTTCTTTAGTTTCTGGTTTTGCTACAGTTCTTACGCCTACAGCGTTAAAATGTTTTTTACCGTTACGTTTACCAAATTTATGTGATTTATATGCCATGTGGGCTCCTTTCTCCACGTGTGTTCCTTTAAAGTTTCTCTACACACTCTATTCATTTGAATTTTATCATATCTCAGTACCACTTTCAAGAATTAGAGAGGAGGACAAGGATTCCCTATTAAAAAACACCTCCACAAAAGAGGTGTTAGGGTTAGTCGGTAATCGGGAAGACAGGATTCGAACCTGCGACACCTTGGTCCCAAACCAAGTACTCTACCAAGCTGAGCTACTTCCCGTAGCAAATATTTAATAAGCTATTCCAACAAAAAAATGACTTACGCCATATTCTGTTTATGCAAGCGGTAGGATTCGAACCTACAACCGCCTGATTCGTAGTCAGGTACTCTATCCAGTTGAGCCACGCCTGCGTTTCTCTCAAACGACTATATTAGTATATCAAGTTTATTAAATCTTGTCAAGAATAAACTCATTTCCCTTTTTCTTTTTCGAAAATAAGACTCATCACAAAAAGGATGGCTCTTTCACATCCTTTTTTAATTCTATCTTCCAAAATATACTTGGTGAGCTTTTGCTCCACCGTCTTGTACGTCCAATAACGTACTAACTGTAACAAAAGTATAGCCTTGAGCTTTCAACTTTTGAATAATTTGTGGCACCGCCTCTACTGACCACTGGTGGATATCATGCATCAAAATAATCGCACCATCATGTGCATAGGTTAGAGCGTTTGCTACCACAGGCTCACTGGTACGATAACGCCAATCGTTCGTGTCCACTGTCCAATTCACAGCGCTTAAATTCGTTTGCGCTAGTACTGTATCATTGTAACTGCCATAAGGCGGTCTAAATAAGGAGACTTGTTTCCCTGTGAGTTTGTTAATTAAATGATTGGCACTCTCGATTTCTTGCTTTTCATCCTGTGGTGATAAGGTTACTAAATTTTTATGATCCCACGTGTGAGAGGCTACTTCATTTCCCAAATCATTTTCCTCTTTGATTAACTTCGGATAACACTGGGCTTGGCTTCCCAAAGCAAAAAATGTTGCTGGAACAGCTTCTTGACGTAAAGTTTTCAAAAGTTGCGGTGTCGTAAGAGGGCTTGGGCCGTCATCAAAGGTCAACGCAATCAATTTTTTATCTTTTAATTTTTTTTGAAGAGCAAGTCGTTTTTGGGCAATCTTGATTTGATGACTTAAAGCCAATCGTTCATCTCGTTCTTCAGGCTTATCTAAAAATTTAAGTTGGCGCTCAGCTTGCTTTATTCCCTCTTCTGTCACAGTTTGTTGTTCTTGATTGATCAGCGCTTTGGCTTTGTCAATATCTGCAATGCAAGTTACTAGCTGAGCCATCCCGCGATTAAGCGCATGTCTTTCCTTGGGTTGTAACTTGTTAATCAGTTTTTTGGCAGATTGAATATCATCTTTTTTGTGTGAATGATAGGCAAGATTTTTAGCTTGCTCAGCTGTTTGTACTTGTCTTTGATACGTAAGGCGTTCACGTTCTTTTATTTTTTGAGTATGAACATAATGCCCAACACTCATGGCAAGTGCTAAAATAATTACAAGTCCTACAGGAATCCCCCATATTAAATGTTGAGTGTGTTTTAATCTTCTGCTAAGTTTCCTAGCCATCTCCTTTTCTTTTCCTACTCCTCCTAAACATTTAAAAAGTGTAAAAGTCTCACTAATGGAGACTGTTTTCACTCTTTTTCTTCCTCTATCATAACATTTTACATCATTAAATCAACTTACATTTTCGTAATTTTTCTAGTAATCTAACCCGTTAAAAAAAGAGCGCACGTACGTTCTCTTTCTTACTTTTTAATATTGCCAACCTTTTGTTCTAAAAATTTCCCTATTTCCTTAACGGCAAATGGAATTGCTGCTTCGTTGGGCATCATCTTTTGTGAGTGTAAGGCTGCTGGACTATCAATTCCCAACCAAAACATTACACCAGGGATCTTATTGAGGAGGTAGCCAAAATCTTCCCCCGTCATCGCAGGAGCAATGTCAATGAGGTTGACTTCAGGTTGTTCCTCAAAAAATCGCATGGCTTGTTGAGCCAATTTGGGATTATTTTGAACAGGAAGATAGCCTCCTTGTTTCAAGTGAAGATCTAGTTTTAAATTAAAAGATTTAGCAATTCCTTCGGCTAATTCACGGAGACGACGTTGTGTAATTTGATTAACTTCTTGGGTCAAACTTCGAATTGTACCGTGCAAAAAGGCACTTTCGGCAATGACATTATTCGTGGTGCCTGCCTCCAATTTTCCAAAGGTTACAACAGCTGAGGCGAGCGGATCAATATTACGACTCACAATCGTCTGGACTTGCGTAATAAAGTAACTTGCAGCAACGAGCGCATCGTTTGCTTCATGTGGAAAAGCTGCATGTCCTCCTGTCCCCCAAAAAGTGAGTTCGACCTCACAAGTTCCCGCAAAAAGGGTTTGGGCGTTCGTTGCAATGTCTCCAACATTTAAATCCGGGCGTACGTGGATGCCATAAAACTCATCGGGTGTCCATTCCCCAAAGGCTTGAGCATCATACAGGAGCTTTCCACCTGCCTCATTTTCCTCAGCAGGTTGAAAAAGAAAGAGGAGGTTTTCTTTGGGTTGCTTACTACTCAATTGTTCTAACAGCCCCAATGCGACTGTCATATGGATGTCGTGCCCACAGGCATGCATACAGCCATTTTTACTAGCAAAAGAAAGCCCCGTGTGCTCTTCAATAGGAAGCCCATCTATATCAGTACGCCAGCCCACCGTTTTTGTCGGTGCGCTTCCTTTCAGGAATACGAGAATTCCCGTCTGCCAAGTTTTCACATGAAAAAAGGACTTATTTTGACTGAGCTCCTTAATTATTTCAAGCAAATACTTTTGTGTCTCAAACTCTTGAAGTCCAATTTCAGGAATTTGATGGAGGTGACGACGAATTGAAATGAGATCAAGCATGGCTTCTCCTTTTACTAGCTGATAATTCTTTTTGATATTACAAATTTCTTAGCGCATCTTCCAGTGCTGTCTTTTGCTGTGTTTTTGCATCAATTTTTTTAATAATTCGAGCAGGTACACCTGCTACGACAACATTTTCTGGAACATCTTCAGTCACAATTGCGCCAGCTGCAACTACTGCACCTTTACCGACTTGTACACCCTCAATGACGACCGCATTTGCTCCAACAAGCACATTGTCTCCAATTCGAACGGGTTGAGCACTGGCCGGTTCAATAACACCAGCAAGCACTGCACCTGCACCAATATGAGCATTGTTTCCGACAATCGCACGTCCACCCAAAACTGCTCCCATATCAATCATCGTCCCTGTCCCAATTTCAGCCCCAATGTTAATAATCGCTCCCATCATAATAACCGCATTATCCCCAATACTTACTTGGTCTCGAATAATAGCTCCTGGCTCAATACGGGCATTAATAGCTCGCGTATCCAGTAGTGGAACAGCAGAATTACGTCCGTCAAATTCCACGACATAGTCTTTATGCTCTGACAGTCCTGTCAGTAATGGCTTAATGTTTTGCCAGTCTCCGAAAAGGACATTACCCAATTGCAAAACTTCTGAGGGAAGCTCACTCAAGGGCTGGGCGAGTGTGACCTTTACTTTGGTTTGTTTCGGAGCAGAGCCGATAAATTGAATAATTTCTTGAGCTGTTAATTTTTGTGCATCCATTTTGAATTTTCTCCTTTTTCTGATAATTATACCTAAAAATTTTACTGACCGCTCGGTCAGTAAATTTTCACTTATTTTTGTTCCTGTTCGATCAAGATAAACAAATTGCCCTCTGGCCCCACAAAGCTAAAAAGCTGGCGATGATCTGCCGTGGCCGTAATAGGACTCAAAGCAAGCCCAAGATCTACAACTTTATCATAGATTTCCTTTAGGTGCTTTACTTCTACTGCCAAATTCTGTGGAACAGATTCAGGCGCCTCATTGAGGGCAATTTCATCTTCAAGTCCTAACGTCTTCCAAAAAATTTCGGCATTAACTAGGCTATTGACATTTAATGTAATCATTTTCTCTCCTTCAGGCTTTTAGCCCATTTCTGTTCTTATGAAAACTTCGTCCACAAAATGAGTAAGGCTGCCACCACGATAATACTTAAAACTAATAAATTATCTCGATTTCGCCATTTAAGTTGACGATACTTAGTCCGACCATCGCCTCCTTGGTAACCCCGACTCTCCATGGCGATTGCCAAATCATCAGCTCGTCGAAAAGAGCTGACAAAAAGAGGAATCAAAATGGGAATCACAGATTTTACTTTTTGCAAGAGATTTCCTTCTCCAAAGTCCATCCCTCGGGCTTTTTGTGCATTCATGATCATGGTTGTATCATCCATCAATGTCGGTATAAAGCGCAGGGAAATGGACAACATCAGGCCCAGCTCATGGACAGGTACCTTTATTTTTTTGAGTGGCGCTAGTCCGGTTTCAATCCCATCTGCTAAAGTCAAAGGTGGTGTTGTCAGCGTTAAAATCGTGGACATAAAAATGATTAACACAAACCGGAAGAAAATATAAACGGCATTTATCAAAGACTCCGTTGAAATTTTAATGAACCAAAAACTAAAAATCACGTGGGGGCCAGAAGTAAACAGCATTTGAAAAATGACGGTAAACAAAATCAAGCCTAGCATTGGACGAAGTCCTTTTAGAAAATAACGAATCGAAATTTTCGAAAGTAAGACCCCAGATAACGTATAGAGCAATAAGAGGAGATAGCCTAGCCAATCATGCGCTAGAAAAATCACGACTACAAAAGCAATCATTACCAAAAGCTTTGAACGTGGATCCATGCGATGAATGAGCGAATTTCCTGGGATGTAGCGTCCCATAAGCATATTTTGCATCAGTTTGTCCCTCCTGCATCAGCTGATGGAGCGGTCAGTTGATTTTTTAGCTCCGTCAGTGCGCTGACCAACTCAGCACGCGTAATCGGTAAACGCTCAAATTTTAAATGACTTCTTTTTTGCAAATCATTGGCAAATTCTGTAGCTTTTGGAACCCCCAGCTCATGTGCTTTGAGAAATTCTACTTGTTGGAAAACCTCAGAGGGGGCTCCACAGCTAATGATTCGTCCTTTTTCAAGAAGATAAACCGCATCAGCATAGTCCGCCACATCGTCCATCAAATGGGTCACTAAAACAACGGTCTGACCTGCTTTATGAATACTTTCAAAAAGCTGCATCATCTCTATACGCGCCTTAGGATCAAGCCCCGCTGTCGGTTCATCAAGCACCAGAACCTCTGGTTCCATCGCAAGAATCCCAGCAATTGCGACACGTCGCATTTGTCCACCCGAAAGTTCAAAAGGAGATTTTTCCCAAAATTTTTCAGGGAGACCTACCATAGCCAACTTTTGAGCAGCAATTTTTTCAGCTTCTTCTTTAGATATTCCAAAGTTTTGGGGACCAAAAGCGACATCTTTTAGCACCGTTTCTTCAAAAAGCTGACTTTCTGGAAATTGAAAAACGACGCCCACTTTTTTTCGTACAGGCTTAATTTCTTTTGTTTTACTGCCATTTTTAATGGTGATATCACCCACCACCACAACACCATCTGTCGGCTGTAAAAGTCCATTGAGATGTTGCAAAAGGGTAGATTTTCCCGAACCCGTATGTCCAATAATCGCAGTATAGCTTCCTGTCTTGACTTCCAAATCAATGTCAAACAAAGCCCGGCTCGCAAAGGGTGTATTTGGTTGATAAGTGTAATTTACTTTTTCAAATGTAATCATGTTTCTAATTTCTTCTCAAATCCAATGAATTTTTTGATGCTGTTTGACCATATGTTCCTTTACTGACAGCTCCATCAGTATTATTTATTCAAGTTTTTAGCTAGGAAATCGACTAATTCATCTTCTGTCAGGTAACGCTCCGGTAAGACAAATCCTGACGCACGCAAATCATTCATCAAATTTGATGTGAAAGGCATGTCTAGTCCCATTTCAACCATATTTTCCCGAGTAGCAAAAAGGTCACTTGGAGCAGCTTCCTTAATAATCTCACCAGCACGCATGACCAGTATCCGATCAGACCCTGCCGCTTCATCCAAATCATGAGTGATTGATAAGACGGTCAAGTGATATCTATCTTTGATTTCATGAATCACGCGCATAATTTCCGCACGTCCCGTTGGATCTAACATTGAGGTCGATTCATCTAGGATAATGATTTCAGGACGTAAAGCAATGATTCCCGCCACAGCTACACGTTGCTTTTGTCCACCAGAAAGCCGTGCTGGTTCTCGCGTTTTAAAATCAAGCATATTGACTGCTGCAAGTGCCTCATCCACCCGTTGAATCATCTCTTCACGTGGAATTCCCTGATTCTCCATCCCAAAAGCGACATCATCTTCCACAGTAGCACCAACAAATTGGTTATCTGGATTTTGAAAAACCATTCCAATTTTTTGGCGTAGTTGCCAGACGTTATCAGCAGTCAGCACTTCACCGTCAATTTTCACTGTCCCTTCAAATTCCTCGAAAAGCCCATCAATCAGACGGGCAGTTGTTGATTTTCCTGATCCGTTTTGACCAATAATCGAAACCCATTCACCACGCGCCACAGAAAATGAAACACCATTAAGCTGATTAACTTCACTTTCTTTTTCATATTTAAAAACTAAATTTTCCACTTCGAGAATTTTATTCATAGCCCCTATTATATCAAATTTTAACCACTTTTCATCGCTTTGTTTGATATTTCTAGGTAAATTTAATGAAAAATTAATAAAATTCCTTTATTCTTTTATTTTCCCAAATAACCAAAAATTTGATATAATAGAACAAGCTTGGAGAGGTGTCCGAGAGGCCGAAGGAGCACGCCTGGAAAGTGTGTATACGTCAAAAGCGTATCGGGGGTTCGAATCCCCTCCTCTCCTTTATCTAAACTCAAAAGACCTTCTGTTGTTTGGCAACAGAAGGTCTTTTTTAATTATTCTATTTTTTAAACAAGACTTTACTATATTGGTTCCCTACGAGCATATCGTACTGAATAAGCTCATAGTCCTTAACCATCTCCTGTTGTTGTTTGGTTAATTTTTTCGTATCAGCATAATTTTTAATATCCACGCTATTTTCCACCTTTTTAACAAATTGATAAAAGATAGGGAGCTCAGAATTTCCTTCTTCCATAGCCAAAACGGATAAGCCTTCTGGTGTAACTGAATCTGTTACATTCTCACTTTTACGATTATGATTCTTCCAAACAAAATAAGGGGTAGAATGGTCATTGATTAACTTATTATTTGCATCTTTGATTGGATATTTTTCATAAACTGAACCATTTAAGGCAGGGTAATGATCCCCATACATGATAACCGTTACGTTTCTATCCATTTTCTCTAAGTTTTCAATCAACATCCCCAACGCTTCATCTGTTTTCTTCACTCCTCTCGCATAAAGGGCCAATTGCTTTTGCTCATCATTCAAATGATCACCTTCAATAAGGATATCCTTACTTGCTAAACTCCCCTTTGCTTCCACAGTGTACGGATAATGGTTTTGCATGCTTAACCCATGCACTAGTAAATTCGTTTGTGAAGTCCCTTCAATCTCATCAAGAATTTGACTGAATAATGTATAATCACTCAAATAACCTTCTGTATAATAAACATTTTTATTACTGTTTTCTGATTTTATAATATCTTCCCGTCCTATAAACTTAGAAAAACCAAGATTAGGAAGAACAGTAGAGCGGTGGTATCCCGACTTCAAATGGGTATGAACAGCTATACTCTCTTCTTTGTATTGGGCAATACTCTGAGTACGGCTTGGGTTTTGTGATAAATAATCAAAGGCATTAATTTGCTGATTAAAAAAAGTATAGCTAAAACCAGTTAGTACACTGAACTCTACGTTCGTAGTCCCTCCTCCAAACATCGTGGACTGCATGTGCCCGCCCGACTCAGTTTGAAGTTTTCTAAAATTAGGCATTGGGTCTTCTTTCCACTTCACTCCTGAGAAACTCTCTGGATCAGCCAAAGACTCACTCAATATCGTAATCACAGTCTCATTATCATTATCGCTCGTTTTCTTAACCGCAAATTCCTTTTGATATTTCTGGATAATTTCTTCCATTTTGGTCTTAGAGTACTGTCCCGAGATACCAGATGAAGACATAGCATCCACTTTCTTACTACTGATAAAATATACCAAGCTTCCTTGCTCATTAAAGGTTGTTGAATGAACCTTATTAATGAATACTTTACCAACCAATAAAAGAATGATAGAAAAACCGATAACACCTAACAAAGTCCGTCGAAGCCGGACTTGAAAATTCAATACAAAAGCACTTCTTTTATACAAAAGATATAATATTCCAGCTAACACGATAACAACCATGATAACGTAAGGATAGTCCTGCTTCAGATACATATTCCAAACAACATCCCAGAATAAACCACTATGAAAGTCCATCCACATAACAGGAACCCCTGTGGTATTCATCTTTATCGATGACCCTATATACGTTAACGCATTAACCAGTGTAAAAATAAGCATCCCAAATTGATACTCAAATATTCCAATCAATGCAAAAGATAGACTGGTCAAAAGTAAAATCGTTACCAAAATGAATATTACGCTACTCAGTCTAAAAGTATGCTCAAAAGCAAATTGCACGTAACAGATTGAAAAAACAAATATCATACTTCCTTCGTTTATATAACGAAGGCGAGGCAAATGGTACTTCTTATAAAATCCTAACAAATAGAAAATCTCTAACACCATCGCCAAGATAACTAAAACTAAAAACAAAATTCTTTCCTTCTCTTTTCTACTCAGTTGTTCTGAACAAATTATCAGTTGCTCTCAACTTACCATCAGCAAATTGTTGAATTAAAATCTTCATAATTCTTTCTGAGGATTTCCCATCTCCATACGGGTTGCTAGCTTGTGACATCGATTTGTAAGCCTCCTCATTATCAAGAAGTTTCTTCATAGCCTTCTCTATAACTTCTTTTTTTGTTCCTACAAGCTTTAATGTCCCTGCTGTCACTCCTTCAGGACGTTCTGTCTCATTACGCAAGACTAGAACCGGGACTCCCAGAGAAGGCGCTTCCTCTTGAATCCCTCCCGAATCAGTTAAAATCAAGTAACTTTTTGAGGCGATATTGTGAAAATCAGCCACCTCCAGCGGAGTAATCAAATGGACATTAGTTACTTGTGCAAACTTCTCCATAGCCGCACGTTGTATGAGTGGATTCAGGTGTACTGGAAAAATAATTTCAACTTCATCTTTATATTCTATAGCAATATTTCTAACCGCTTCAAAAACCTCCAACATTGGTTGTCCCTGATTTTCTCTTCGGTGCATTGTTAAAAGGATCATTTTTTTATGCTTTGGATTTACTTCATCAAGTATAGGATGGTGATAATCTGCTTTTAAAGTATATTGCAAAGCGTCAATTACAGTATTACCCGTGATAAAAATTTTATTTTCTTTATGATTTTCTAATAAAAGATTTTTTTTCCCGCTCATTGTTGGAACAAAATATAAATCAGAAAGCACATCTGTCAATTGACGATTCATCTCTTCAGGAAAAGGACTATACTTATTCCAAGTTCGTAGTCCTGCTTCCACATGCCCAATAGTAATTTGTTGATAAAAGGCAGCGAGACTTACTGCTGCGGTCGTCGTAGTATCTCCATGGACAAGTATCACATCTGGACGCTCACTAATTAGAACCTCCTCCATTTCCTCTAAAATTCGTGAGGTAATTTGTGTCAGTGTCTGTTGCTTACGCATAATATTTAAATCATAGTCGGGTTTCACTTTAAAGTAATCCAGCACTTGATCTAACATTTCTCTATGTTGTGCAGTTACTACCGTAATAGGATGAAAAGCCTCACTCTCATCCATTTTTTTTACAATTGGTAGCATTTTAATCGCTTCAGGTCGCGTACCAAAAGCAATCATAACCTTGATTTTATCCAAAATTTTATCACACTCTATTCTCTAAATTTTTTAATAATACTATCCGACACTCTCTAGTTTTCTTTTTGTTTAAACACTCAAAAAGAAAAGAACTAAAATCACGATGATAACAGCAGTAAATACTAAGTTTAAATTATTTTGTTGTTTTTTTTGTGTCTCCATTTTTCTCTCCTTATTCTTCGTAAGATGCATTATGCACCGTTTTTATCCATTTATTTTGTGGTTTGAACCATGTGAAAAACCCAACTATTTGAGCTACCATATAGGTTAAAGAATTCCATATAAATGCCACGATCAAACGCAAAAAAAGTAAGATTTTTGCTAAAAAATTTGTTTGCTTATGAAAGTAAGGTCTGGCCTCTTGTACAAAGTATACTGTAGGAATAATTAAAAAATTAAGAAATTCTACCGCCACCCAGAATCTTAATAACGAAAAGAGATCTGGTAAATAGGCCCCTAATCGCGCATCTATGCACATAAATAATAATATAAATAAGAACGCAATTGGCCGAACCATCGAGTAGGAATAAAATAGTGTTTCTATTTTATTCAAAAAATCACTTAATGTCTCTGATTTAAAAAGAGTTTTTACTTGCTTAACCGTTGTAGTAAAGGCCACTAACCAATGCCCCTGAGCCCACCGTTTTCTCTGGTTATGACTTGCCACCAATGAATTAGGTTTTTCATCATGCACTATTGCAAAGTGATTCCATCCACTGTGTTTTCCAGCCATAGATAATTCTACTTGCAGTTCAAAATCTTCTGTGTAACTTCGAGGGTTCCACCCGTACTCCGCCAGATAGCCTGTATCAAGAATGAAACCCGTTCCTCCAATAGCGGCATTCCAGCCTAAACGATAGTTAGCATATTGCAAAGCACGGTTCGTAATAAAGTAAACAGCAGCATAACCTGAAGCGGTCATAGAAGAAACAACATTTTTCATACCCAGATACCCTTGTACAGCTGTAAACTCCGGATGAGCAATCACCTGTGAGTTCATTTCTCTTAAATAATTGGTGTCTACAATGTTGTCCGCATCAATGAGAGCCACAAAATCATACTGTTCCCAGTGCTTCGTTTCCACATACTTGGCAATTGCGTGAGGTTTTCCTCTTGGCTCTTCTGGTTTAGAGATATTTTCTAGTAAAATGACCTCACTATACCCCTTCACTATATTCACTGTCTCATCAGTGCAGTTATCTGCGATAACAACAATATCAAACAATATGTTGTCATAGTTTTGATGAAGTAAGCTTTCAAGGGTTTCTGCGATAACATTTTCTTCATTGTGTGCGGGCACAACAAACACAAACTTTTTTTCATCAGGTTTCAAATCATAATCCCTTTTTGGTCTTCTGAGACCAAACAAGGAAAGGCAAGTAAAATAAATTAAATTCAAAAAAACAATTGCAACTAAAATGAGACTCACCCATTTTAGTGGTAAAAATACATATTCTGGTAATGTAAACATTACTACTCCTTAAATTTCACAAAAAATGGTGTATCATGTGTGATATGATACACCTACTGCACTCAAGAAGTGCTTAATTAAGTACTTCAGTGAATGTTGTTCCTTGAGCATCTGTGATGACTAGCTCATAAGTATAGTTTGCTTGGTTAGTGTAAGCTGCTGGTACAATCGCTTGGAAAGATTTTGTTGGATCAACGTCTACTGGAATCCCCCATGAACTAGAGAAAGTGTAGATATTATTACGAGTCGCAACAACTTCTCCAGAGGCATCTTTAATAACAAGCTTTTTCGTTGCTCCACTAAAATCTGCTGTTGTATTAACATAGCCTTCGAAGACTAATTCATTGGAGTTGTTCCAATATTTATTAAATACTTGAACTGATGCTTCAGCATCTCTTGTTATTACAATCCCTGGCTTATTATCAATAACTTGTGGTTTAACCGTATTTTGTTTAATCACAACTTGTTCCATATCAGCATAGTTGTCGTGCATAGGACCCATATACGATACGACTTGTTCTAGGTTTAAATCAATCGTATCTTTTTCCACGCCATCAATTGCTACAGACAATTGAATTGTATAATCTCCTTCTGACAAACCTCCTAAGACTTCGTTACTAATAATGATTTGGTAACCATTATAACGTGACGAATCATACCAATTAGTGTTCGCAGCCTTAATGCCTTCTGTAACTACTTCACCAGTTGTATGGTTTACCAGTTTGGCCGTTTTAGTAATACGGGAAGCTGTGGATAAATCCCAGCCTTCATTGTCCACTTGTCCTTCATATACTAAGCCATAGTACTGCCAGTAGCCATTCTTAAAGCTTGACGTAGTAGTATAAACTTTTTCCTTCACTTGAACTTTGGTTTCTGTACTTAGCTTGTCTTCCTTACCTTCTTGATGTCCAATGATTTGAACAGCGACAATTTGTCCTTCTTGTAAGTCTACTGAATCAGGTAAGGTAATATTGTAGCTTCCTTGATCTGCTTCAATATCCTCACGAGTCACCTCACTGCCGTTCACTGTGACTAAGATTTGATAAGTACGACCATTCGTATTATCTTGAGCAGGTATTTCACCCGTTAACCCATCAGCATGAGCATACACATCATCCAAAGTCGCAGGTGCTACTGTCCAATCTGCATAGTTTGATCCATCGCTGACAATGACTTCATCTGAGGAAGCCGACTTATCTGCTTTTCCTTCCTGATGACCAGTGACGACCGCCTTGACTTTATCGCCTTCTTTCAATGTTATTTCTTTCGTTGTAAAGTTTCCATCGTCTGATACAGAGGCTTCCCCCAAGGTTTCGTTATTAACAAAGATATCTACTGTATATGTACGCCCAAAATCTTTATTTTGATCACCAATATTACCACTAATGGCTACTGTCCCATCTGAAAGATCAGATACCTTCGGTTTGGCTACTGTCCAACCCTCATAGTTTGATGCATCGCTGACAATGACTTCATCTGAGGTAGCCGTCTTATCTGCTTTTCCTTCCTGATGACCAGTAACAACTGCTTTAACTTTGTCACCTTCAGACAAGATAATTTTATCAGCTGCAAAGGTACCATCTTCAGCAACTTGTGCCTGACCTTTAGAAACTCCATTAACAAAAATTTCTACTGTGTAAGAACGGTCAAACTCTTCATTTTGATTACCTATATGCCCTGATATTTTAGTATCTGTATCTTTCAACTCATCGACTACTGGTTTTTCAATTTTCCAGCCTGAGTAATCGGTTGCATCTGTGACTGTGACTGTAGTAGTTTGACTTGATTTATCTTCACGCTTTTCTTGAGAGCCAATAACTGTTGCCGAAATTTTTTCGCCCTCTTGTAATACGACATCTTCTAGCTTAAATGTACCATCTTCTGCTGGGGTTACATAGATTGGATCTTCATCATCCGTCCAGATAGCTACTTTATAAGTTCTACCAGCTTCTGTATTTTGTTCTCCAATATTCCCAGTTATTGTGGTATCCGTATCCAGCATTGAATCTAAAGTTGGTTGATTGACCTCCCACGCTTCATAACCAGTATTATCGCTCACCTTCAATGTTGCTTGGCTTGTCTTATCAGGATAAGTTGCTGTAACTTTACCACTATCATCAGTAGCATCAGGTTGATGTCCTGTTACAACTGCCTTTATTTCATCACCGTAAGCCAAAGCACGTTGTTCTTCCTCATCCAAGTCTGTTAAAGCATAGCTGAATGGATAAGATTTTAAGGCAACATCTATGTTTTCTTCATCAATTATAAGCTCGTCGCCAAGATACACTTTCAAATCATATGTTCTACCAGCGGCACGGTTTTGAATTGGAACTTGACCCGTAATGACTGTCCCACCTTCATATAGCGGCCCGTTAATGATTGGATCTTGAACTTCCCAATCATCATATCCTTCATCGTCCTGCGTAATGACTTCAGCCGTAATTTCAGAACTTTCTTTATCTGTTTCACCTGGTTGGGAACCAACAATTTTAGCTTTTACTATGTCTCCTTTCTCTAAGCCGCTTAAATATGGGACATTCGTATCTGTTTCATCTTTGACAGCTTTATTATAAACCTCTTCCCCGTTAACCGTAACGATTAACTTATACGTGCGGTTGAGCTGTTGATTTTGAACTGGAGCATGGAATGGGATAATCAAGTCACCATCATACAAAATAGGCACTGATGGATCTTCAACTTTCCAGTCCTCCCATGCTACAATATTTGTAGCGTCACTTGCATGCGCAACAGTAGAATATTTAATTGGTTTTTCACCGTTGAGATTATCGTATTTTTCTTTCCCTCTGACACGAGCAGTTACAACATCCCCTTTATTCAGATAGCTTCCAAAATCAAAGTCCCAATCACCTTTTTTGATTGTTTCTCCCCGAGAATTTGTTCCCCCATCTTCGGTAGCCATTTGAATATATTTAAACGGAGTACCATTAACAGAGAGCTCAATATCATAGTCTGTTTCATGTTCATTGACTTCATCCTGGAGACCATTCCCGTAGTAATAAGAGTTTTTTTCTGTTAAATAATAGAGTGTGGTAGGTTCAACGGGATTTTCAATCCAAGAATTTTCGATTCCATCACTCGCGATACTTCCGACAATTTTGTTTGTTAATCCTAAGGAAGCCGAGTTTGCATCTGTCTTGGTTTGTACACTGTAGTTATCTTTTCGTTCGATAAGCTTACCAGTATCCTTAGACCATTGACCCAAGTCAATATACATATCAACTTCAATGTCTATACCTGATAATAATTGAAGCGTATATTGAGATGTCTTATAATAGATGCTACCTGTTTTGCTATCGTAATTCATTGTGTCAGGATTACCTAGCCAGCTGCTATTACCCCAAAGCTTCGAAGCGATATCATAGCTGGTAGTCCCCCCTAAAGCAGAATCTTTTGAACGATACACAGTCCCACGGATATATTTTTGGTAATTATTTGTACTGAAAAATTCACCTGCAATATCGGGATCAATAGTAATTTCTTGGCGATAAGCCTGTAAAGCAGCTGTACCGTTTCCGTGAGCTTTAGTGTGAATATGAAGAACATCTTCATCTGCTTCTAATTCACTATAACTATCTTTGAACGTAGTCAAACCTATTGCGGGAGTAATACCAGAATAGCCGTCCTCGCTAGTGTCATTAGAAGTTTCATTACTTAACATTGACACAGACGTATTACTCGTCGGTATAATCGCAGTTTTAAAAGTTGGAGCATTCCATACAGGGGCAGTAACAGCCGCCCCATTGGCAGTTGAATTAGCTGCATCCAAACTGAGCGTCTTGAGACTAACATTATTACCTTTTGCGACAGCTTTTTTCTTTAACGCTTGGGAAGAACTCGCAGTAGTATCCTCATCACTTGACACAAATGTAGCTCCATATACCAGAGATCCGAGTAAACCTGGTATTATCAATGCTCCGGCGATATGCTGTTTATTAATTTTTCTCAATTTATATGTCTCCTATTTTATAAAATGTTTTGTTACGTGGCGAATTGTGGCTATTAAAAAAGTAATTTTCCGTTATATATGAACTCGTCGTGTAATCTCCTTTTTTAGTTTTTAAGCATATGCGTTGGGACCCATTAATAGGTTCAGTTAATTAATAACTTGCTGTTGAGTTTAAGCGAGAGGTAGAGGTTAAGTGACGCAAAAGCTTTTACAGTGCTTTATTTTATAGTAGCACTCTCGTCTTTTCAACCAAGTTGTTTAGTCTGAAAATTCTGCCGATTATTTCTAGTAAGCGCTTCCCAACTCGCTCATGTGTTACACATCGAATTATCTGAACATTTAATACAAAGATAAAACTTGTAATATCTACTTTGCTCCTCTGAACTATTTGAATAAATGAGAAACCGTAACATATAAACTTCCAATTCGAAAAACTACACCGTGTCTATTATTTCAATTTCGTAACTAACTCAGTACAAGATTTAATCTTGATTTAGAGATAAATTCTGAGCTTTCTCATCATATTAAAACTTCTTTTTAGTTTCTTCACTGTAACTTTTTTCAAAGCTAAACTATTGGACCAAAAGAAGAGAATTATTTTCTCCCTGACTCTCTAATTAACAACATAAAACTTTTCTCTTGACATGGAACGCGTTCCACACCTTACAATGGATTTAACAACAAAAGTAAGGAGATTTTAACTATGGAAATCAAACACATTTTTACCGACATGGATGGTACTTTGCTGAATGCTCGTGGCGCGTTGGCCGAAACTGATCGCTGGGCGATTTATTATAGCAACCTCCCCATTACCCTTGTTTCATCCCGAAGCCCGATTGAGATGCAGCCTGTGATTGAACAACTCCAGCTCTCTGCACCACAGGTTGCATTTAACGGAAATCTCACATTTATCAAAAATCGTTTTGGGATAGAAATTTTAGATAAACATATCCTCTCACCGACTTTAGTGACACAACTTTTAGACTTTATTGAAAAAGAATACCCTCAAATAAGCTTGAGCTGGTATAGCATGACTCACTGGTATATCAAAAAACAAGATAAGGCCGTATTTTATAAGAAAGCTTTGACAGGGATGGAACCAAAGCTCAAGCATTTTGAGGGGCAATCTGAAATATATAAGATTATGATGATGTCCTTTAATCCTGCAGATTTAGAAAAGCTGCAGGAAGCACTTGACCAGTTAAATTTAGAGAATGTCACCATTCGTAGAGCCGATGCATATACTCTCGAAATCACGTCAAATGTAGGATCTAAGGTGGCTGCCGCACAACAAATCCTGCTAAACGAAAAGCTTACTTTTGAAGAAAGTGCGGCTATCGGCGATAGCATCAATGACCTTTCTCTTTTGCAAGCGGTGGGATTCGGAATTGCCGTAGAAAATGCTAGCCCTTCCATCAAAGCGCATGTTAAAATGGTAGTAGCAAAAAATACAGAACATGGTGTCGCTGAGGCACTCTCTGCCATCCATGATTTTAATGAATAGGTGACTTCATGACTTCACTCTCTGATCTCTCTCAACTTACAGGTTACTCTAAAGCAACAGTATCACGAGCCATCTCAGGTAATGGGTACGTTTCAAAAGAAGCTCGCGCGCTTATCTTAAAAGTCGCTCAAGATTTAGACTATGCAACAAATGCCATCGCACAAGATTTAGCTAGCGGTCGTTCCAGAAATATTGGTGTTGTCCTTCCTTATGTCAAAGCTCCTTTTTTTAGACAGGTGCTTGAAGGGATTTTGGAAAAGAACTTTGAAACAGGCTATAAAATCGTCATCCTCCCCTCAAACTATAATCCAAAATTAGAAATTCATTATCTGGAACAATTTAGAAAAAAAGCTTTCGAAGCCTTGATTTTTACTTCGCTTCAAGTCTCTGAAGCGACAATTTTGGACTACCAAAAGTATGGACCTATCATTCTATGTCACAAACCACAAAGCGAGCTTATTCCTGCAAGTTATGTCGAGCGCAAACCTGGATATCACAAGGTTTTTCAGTGGCTCAAGGAGCAACAATGCTCAAAAGTTGGTTTTCTGTTATCAAGGGATGTTAGCCCTACAACTTCAGTTACCCTACAAGCCTACGAAGAAGTTTATGGGATGAAAATCAAAGCTCAACAAGTAAAAACAGGTTCAGTCGTTCCAGATGATGGCTATCAACTTGCACCTCAATTAACAGAGTTTGATAGTATTTTTGCCAATTCTGATGATATAGCTGCAAATGTATGGCGCTGGTTTGATGAGCAAAAATTACCCAAACCTCTTATCGTTGGACAAGATTGCCTCCTTTCGGGCCATTTGCTAAACCTACCTACCGTGGATAATCATTATCTTGATGTTGGTCGTTCCGCTTTTGAACTGGCTATTTCCAAAGAAATAAAGCAACTTGCAACTCGTTCAGAGTTTATCAGAAAACGCTAGAAATATAGCCGAAGTTCTTTTAAACTTCGGTTTTTTTCTCCTTTTTAAAATAAATCCAGCAACTTATGATAAAGGGCTAATGTTTTGTTATAATGAAATATAATCAATAGATAACAGATGAATTAACGCGGAAATGAAACAACATCATTCGTTTTAAATTATTTGTTTTCTTTATAATTTAGCTCTAGATTGGAAATCATGAAATTCTATCAAAAATTTATTGAAAATGAAAAATTAAGGCGATGGATCGTTCTTCTCTTAATGATTGCCTTGATTTATTTCTTAAGAAGTATTCTACCTTTAGTTTTACTTACCTTCATTTTCAGCTACCTTGCCTATCGTTTTGTCAATTTTGTAAAAGTGAAAACAAAACTCTCTGAAAAACTTATTGCGCCATTACTTTATGGCTCCATTCTCGTTCTAATTTATTTAGGAATCACACAGTATCTCCCTGTTCTGATTAAAGAGATCACTCATCTCGTAAATGCTGTTGCCAAGTTTTATCAGGTTAATAATCAGACTGACAGCGAGTTTATGTCCATGATCTATCAATTTTTAAAAGAATATAATCTTATGGGGAAACTCCAAACAGGCATGCTAACAATTATGAGTTATGTGACGAGCTTTGGGAAGGGGTTGATGATTTTCGCCTTTGCTTTTTTGATGAGTTTCTTTTTTACAATTGATCGCAAGGAAACTAATCGGTTTTCTAACCTCTTTTTAGAAAGTGACCTTGCTTGGTTCTTTGAAGATATCCATTATCTTGCCAAAAAATTCGTAAGAAGTTTCGGTGTAGTCATTGAAACACAGTTTATTATTGCCTTGGTTAATACGGGCTTAACTGTCCTCGTCTTGAGCGCTCTTAAATTTCCCGAACTGTTTAGTTTGGGAGTAATGATTTTCGTTTTAAGTCTCATACCGGTAGCGGGCGTGTTAATTTCTTGTATCCCCCTCACTGTCATTGCCTACTCTGTTGGAGGATTAAAAGATGTGCTGATTATTTTAAGCATGATTCTCTTGATTCATGCCTTGGAATCTTATGTTCTCAATCCACGGCTCATGTCTCAAAAAACCAAAGTTCCTATCTTCTATACCTTTATTATTCTCTTTTTAGGAGAACATTTCTTTGGAGTATGGGGGTTACTAACCGGTATTCCTCTGTTCAACTTCGCCCTCGATCTTTTAAATGTAAAGGCGCTCCCTCTTACTCCGAAACTTCCCCCAAAATAATAGGCTCTCCCCCCAAGTCCTAAACGATATGATATGATATAATCATACTGATATTATAGGGAAGGGGATAACTATGAGAACGATACTCGTTTTATGCGAATCTGGCTACTGGCATGATCTGCGCTCTGGTTTAAATCAAGTTGGCATATCTTTTCTAGGTTTTGACAAGAAAAAACCCAATCGTTTTGAAATTGAACAGCTGGTTGCCAAGGCTGATTTTGTGGTCATGAGAAATGTGAATGTCGCTCACCACTCTGTGCGTTTTGCTAAAGAAGCTTGTAAAGCAACAAATACTCCTTTCTGGATTAGTCATAATTTTGGTGTGGAAACAATTATCAACCACTTTAATGAAACTTTCCCGGAAGAAAGTGTTCATTTAGCTCGTAAAGCCAGTCAAGCTAAAAACACTAAGCCGCCACGCAAAACCATCCATTCAAAAACTACGAAAGATAAAGCTGAAGCACAGCTAATCACTAAATCTCTTAGTCAAAAGCATAAGCATCTTCCTTTAAAAAACATATTAAAAGATATCCAAATAAGTGATGAACCTGATTTTGAAAAAATGTTTAAAAAAAAGCACTGACCAAACAGTGCTTTTTATTTTATATTAATTTTTCTTTATGGATTTGCTCAAAGTTCTGATCTCCATCATTCAGTTTCTCCCAAATGACGACTTTACCTGTCGCTCGAGACTTTGGAACATCAATAATTCGTTGATTGGAAGAGCCACGAAATTGAAGCATAAGATTTTTCTTTGACAGTTCAAATCGTCCATCCACTAAAATGTCAAGTAAATCAAGCATTTCTAGTTTATCTTCCGTTTCCAGCATCATTTCTTCCCAGGTATAACCCGTCCATGACCAAATGTCTTTATCCGGTAGTTCTTTACGTATTCGCTTAAGTAATGGGAGGAGAAAAGTTGTATTAAGAAATGGTTCGCCACCAAGTAGCGTTAACCCTTGTACATAGGGTTGCGCCAAATCTGCCATGATGCGCTCTTCCAACTCTTGAGTGTAGGGCGTGCCATAGCGAAATGACCATGTCGCTTGATTATAGCAGCCTGCGCAATGAAACATACAGCCACTCACATAAAGTGAGCAGCGCACCCCTTCACCATCCACGAAATTGAAGGGTTTATAATCGGCAATATAATTTTGTGAGAGCTCTTCAGCTCTCCATTCGCCTGGTTTTGGATTGTTCATTTTTTATTTCTCCACGAAGTATTTTGATTTGGCTTCATCTACTTCGGCAGAATCAATGATATTCCCATTGTTAAGTGCACCAACTGATCCATTCATGTGTTTTACACGTGATGAAATTTCTTTATGGCGTCCGTGAACCATCGGACGAGCTTGAGGATTTCCGAGGTAGCCACAGGTCCGTTTTACAACATCACAGGTTTTAGGGTCATCATTGCCACATTGTGGACATTTGAAGCCACGCTCTGTCGGCGTAAAGTCGCCTTCAAAACCACAGGCATAGCAGTGGTCAATTGGTGCATTTGTTCCAAGATAACCAATACGATCATAAGCAAAATCCCAAACGGCTTCTAATGCTTTTGGATTTTGTTGGAGAACCGGATATTCACAGTAATGAATGAAGCCACCATTAGCATACACAGGATAGTCTTTTTCAAACTCTAATTTTTCAAATGGAGTAGGATTTTTGCGAATGTCATAGTGGAAAGAGTTGGTATAGTAATCTTTATCAGTGATATCTGCAACTGAACCAAATTTTTCTTTATCCATCCGACAGAACCGGTCAGTTAGGCTTTCTGATGGTGTTGAGTAGACTGAATAATGATATCCAGATGCTTTAGACCATGCTTCACAATCTTCATGCATCCGTTTCACAATTTCAATGGTAAAAGCTTTAGCTTCGGGGTTATTTTCCCAAGTTGGCCCGTAGAAGGTTGTTGCCACTTCATAAAGCCCAATATAGCCTAAACTTACAGTTGCGCGTTCATTATTGTAGAGATCATCAACAGCTCCATCAGCGTCAAGGCGGCCCAAGGCGCCATTCATAAAGAGAATAGGTGCATTTTTAGGTTGGGCTTCTTTAGTACGTTCCACACGAAAGGCAAGGGCATCATGAGCAATCTCAATTCTTTCATTGAAGATTTCCCAGAATTTTTCTTTATTACCAGCGGCTTCAAGCGCTATACGTGGAAGGTTGACTGTGACAACTCCAAGATTATTACGTCCAGCAGTCACATCATTACCTTGGGCATCTTTCCAGCCTTGTAAGAATGAACGACACCCCATTGAAGCTTTAAATGAACCTGTTAATTCAACGATTTTATCATAGCTCAAAATATCAGGGTACATCCGTTTTGTTGAACATTCAAGTGCAAGTTCTTTGATGTCATAGTTTGGTGTTCCTACTTCAAGGTTAAGCCCTCGTTTGAGTGTGAAAATTAATTTTGGGAAAATCGCGGTGCGGTGTTCTGCGCCAAGTCCACCAATCCGGACTTGAAGAATCGCTTTTTGTATTTCACGTGCATACCAATCTTCCCCAAGACCAAAACCAACTGTTACAAATGGCGTTTGACCATTTGAGGTAAACAAAGTATTAATCTCATACTCTAACGATTGCATGGCATCATAAATGTCTTTGGTGGTTTTTTCTTTAGCGTATGCTTCACGTTTTTCAGGTTGTTCAATCCATTTTTTAGCATCCCGCATGTGCTTGTCATAATTGAGCTTAGCGTAAGGTGCCAATACTTCATCGGCACGGTCAAATGAACAACCACCATATTGTGAACTAGCCACGTTAGCGATGATTTGACTGGCTTGCGCGGTTGCTGTTTGAATTGATTTTGGCGAATCGACTTGCGCATTGCCAAGTTTAAAGCCATTTTCAAACATATTTTTAAAGTCAATCAAACAACAGTTAGACATGGTTGTAAATGGGCTATAATCTAAATCATGATAATGAATATCACCTTTTTGGTGAGCATTGGCGACGTGAGGTGGAAGCATTTTAAGGCCGATGGCCTTGGAAACAGCGCCAGCTGTCAAATCACGTTGGGTGTTAAAAACATTGCTGTCTTTATTCGCATTCTCATTCACCACCGTTTGATCGCGATTGATAAGTTTTTCAATGGTAAAATTAATATCAGTAGCTTTAGAGCGTTCAATATCTCGTTTGGCACGATAGCTGATGTATTCTTCAGCGAGCGCTGCTTCACCCGATTCCAGTAACTCTTGTTCGACAATACTTTGAATCTCATAAATTTTGACATTCTCAGAAAAGCGCGCGAAAATTTCACTGACCACTCTGTCAGTAAGTTCTGACAGCATCGTTTGATCGGTCATTTCTACTTTTTCAGCCGCTTTCGTCAGTGCATCAAAAATCTTTTGGCTGTTAAATTTTACAGAGCGCCCATCACGCTTAATCACATTTATTTCTTTAACTTCAATTTCCTGATTTAATACTTCTGTTCTCATTTTTTATCCTCGTGCACTCTAAATTCTTTCCTCACTATTTTATCAAATTCTCACACTTAACACAATATATAGTAGGTAATTATGTAAAAGAATACAACATCTTGTGGCTTAAGGCTTAAGGCACTTTGCAACCCCTCTCAGAAAAAATGTCTGCGTTTTGTTTAAAAAATGTAATAGTTTTGTTTAAAAACTGAATTTCTAAAGCTTAAAATTGTCAAAAAGAAAAAGAAGTTACTGACAGCCTGATAAGTTGACCACTGCAGGCGATTGCTAAAGAAAATTTTTTCAACTTTAAAAAACATCATAGTTGCCTTTCAAAAAAAATCGTTTACAATTCGCCATACAATTGAAATCTTTTATTTTAATGTTTTTGTCATTTTGTTATAACAAATTGCTTCTTACATGGTAAAATAGGAGTATTCATTTTGTAATTTTAAAATTTCTCTATGGAAAGGAAACGATTTATGCCCGCTTCACGTGTTAAAGTAAAAAATAGACATCTAAAAAAGAAGGCGAAAAAGCCTTTAACTTTTCATAAACCTGCCTCTAAATTCGCTGGGGCGGTCCTAATTGCTGGTACGCTGACTACAACACACGATCTTTTAGTGCAACAGGCCCAGCCTATCGTTCAAGCAGCTACCAATTCGACGGAAGCATTTATCGAGAGTATTGCAGCCTCTGCTAAACCCGTCGCTGATGCCAATGGACTTTATCCATCCGTCATGATAGCGCAAGCTATTTTAGAAAGTAACTGGGGAACAAGCCAGCTTTCCCGTGCACCTTACTATAACTTATTTGGAATTCAAGGAACTTATCAAGGAAAAAGTGTCGTTTTCAAGACCCAAGAATACTTGAATGGTAAATGGGTAACTAAAGACATGCCGTTTCGTGTTTACCCTTCTTTCAATGAGAGTTTTCAAGATAATGCCCATGTCCTAAAAACCACTAATTTTGGGAATGGTCCTTATTACGTAAAAGCCTGGCGTGCTAACGCAGCAACTTATCAACAAGCTACAGCAGCCCTTACTGGTAAATATGCTACAGATCCAAACTATGGTGCCTCACTCAATCGAATTATCTCCCAATATAATCTTACCCGTTTTGATGGTTCCACCACTTCAGGAACTAACACAACCACGCCAACGCATACAACTAGCGGGAACTCCTCCACTGGCAACGCAACAACCACTAGCTACGCTGTAAAATCGGGCGACACCCTTTGGGGCATTTCACAAAAATATGGCGTCAGTGTTGCACAAATCCAAAGTCTCAATAAACTTAAGAGTACGACAATCTATATTGGACAAAAGCTGACAATCCGTAGTGCTACAAATAGTTCATCCTCTTCGTCCAGTACTACCACACCCACAACTTCTGTCACACCAGCTAAACCAGCAAGCCAGACGAAAGTTTCCGTCAAATCGGGCGATACCCTCTGGGCACTCGCTGTTCGCTATAAAACGAGCGTAGCCCAATTGAAAAGTTGGAACCACCTCACTAGCGATACAATTTATATTGGTCAAAGTTTGATTGTCTCACAAAGCGGAGGAAGTACAACTTCTTCATCGGCTTCTTCAAAGCCTTCGAGTACTTCTAAGCCATCCAGCACTGCTACGAATTCTACCATTCATAAAGTAGTCAAAGGTGACACGCTTTGGGCCTTATCGCAAAAGACAGGTGTGCCAGTTGCTTCTATCAAGGCATGGAATCATCTTTCTAGTGATACCATCCTGATTGGACAATACTTACGAATTAAATAAACCACAAAAAACTACGCTTAGCGTAGTTTTTTTATTTCCTCTTTTGAAAAAATAACGAATTAAAAAGCCCCAAAAAGGGGCTTTTTAGAATGTTTGTATTGCCATTCTTCCTATTTCATCAAGAAAGCTGATCAATGAAGTGAATAAGAATCCACAACTCCCCCCTACATCCTCGTTTAAGCATTGGTAACCTCTACTTGGCAAGATCGTAGTGTTTCTAGTGCTGCTTGATGTTTTTCAGGAGAGACTCCTGCACAACAAGAAGCATCAACACTTATTTTGACTTCGGGCGCATAGGCTTTAATCAGTAAGGCATTAGATACCACGCAAATATCTGTACAAATCCCGATGAGCTCTACTGCATCAAATGCCTCCTCCTTGATATATTGGGCCAGTTCAAGCGAGCCAAATGTTGTCTTTTCAAAGACTTTAGCGTAACCAACTTGTGCTTCCTTGCGTATTTCCCATCCCAGTGTTCCTTTTTGGCAATGCAAAACAGGTAAGTTTTTCCCTTCTTGCGTAGAGAGGTAATCTTCAAAATGTGTGTCCTTTGTTGCAAAACGACAAGCTTCAGGATAGGTTTTTAGTTTTTCTAAAACAGTAGGGACGATTTTTTGTGCTTCGGGTGTTCCTAAGCTTCCATCAATAAAATCATTCTGAAAATCCACTAATATCAAGGCCTTTTTCATTGGTTTTCTCCTTTATGCGCTGTGATTTTTATTTATTATATCATTTATTTTTTCTAAGACAAAAGAACTGCGCTAACACACAGTTCTTTTGTCATTTTGAGAAGTATTAACTTAGAAATCAACTTCATCAGGGTTTTTAGCCAAACCAGCTTTTCCATGAAGGCTGTCAATAAAAGCAATATCTTCAATACTTAAATCAAAATCAAAGATTTCTGCATTTTCTTTAATTCTTGCAGGGGTTACTGATTTAGGAAGTGGTAAATATCCTTTGTGAAGAGACCAACGCAATACCACTTGAGCAATACTCTTGTTGTATTTACTTGCCAAGTCTGCAAGTTCTGGAACTTCAAAGATTTTACCTGTTCCAAGTGGGCTGTAAGCCTCAGTCAAGATATTGTTGTCAACATTAAAACTTACAATTTCTTCTTGTTGATCACTTGGGTTAACCATAATTTGGTTAACTGCTGGCTTAATTTCAGCAAATTTCAACAATGGTTTTAGGTGACGTGGGTGGAAGTTTGAAACACCAATTGCACGGATTTTACCAGCTTTTAAGCCTGCTTCCATGGCTTTCCAAACTGCAAGATTACGTGTTTCAAAATCAGGGCGGAATGCTTTAGGATTTGGCCAATGAATGAGGTACAAATCAACATAATCCAGTCCCAATTTTTTCAAGGATTCATCCAAGGCTTTCGCAGCGTCCTCTGTTGTTCCTACGCCCCAAAGTTTTGTGGTCACAAAAAGTTCATCGCGCGCAATACCAGAGTCAGCAATTGCTTTTCCGACGGATTCCTCATTGCCATAGACTGCCGCAGTATCAATATGACGGTAACCTGACTCGAGGGCCACTTTCACAGCATTGTAGGCTTCTTCCCCACTTTTAGATTGCCATGTTCCAAAACCAACTTTAGGAATTTTTACGCCGTTATTTAAGGTATAAGTATCTGTTAAAGTCATATGTATTCTCCTTTTATAGTAAGCCAAGCGCCAAGTAGAATGAGGATAAACTGCTGTGCATGCGTCGCACAGGTTGTTTTCCAACTACTTTTGTAAACGTTATAACGTTATTTTACCACTTTATAATAAAAATAAAAAAAGATTTCGCTTAAAAATGAATGTAAGCACTCCCCTTTAATCTGTTACTACATCCTCCCCATTTGATTTTTAAACTTTAAATTGCTAGAATGAAGCTTAGAGAAAGCATTAAAGGAGATATAATTATGGCAGAAGTAGAATCTTTCCAACTGGATCACACAAAAGTTCTCGCACCCTATGTGCGTTTAATCGGTGCTGAATCAGGACCAAGCGGCGATGTAATAACAAATTTTGATGTTCGTTTTGTACAGCCTAACGCTAATGCAATCGGAATGGCAGCTTTACATACTATTGAACACTCTATGGCAAGTTTGATTCGTGACCGAATTGACGGCATGATTGACTTTTCACCTTTTGGATGTCAAACTGGTTTCCACATGATTATGTGGGGTGAACATAGTTCAGAAGAAATCGCTAAAGTAATCAAGTCTTCTCTTGAAGAATTGGCTGGCGATACTTTTGGCTGGGATAATGTCCCTGGTGTTGCTGAAAAAGAATGCGGAAATTACCGTAATCACTCCCTTTTTGGAGCAAAAGAATGGGCTAAAAAAATTCTTGCTGAAGGAATCTCCACTGACCCTTACGAACGTAAAGTTATTTAAAATTTTTACGTTGGGGACTGCTGGAGCGCTCTGGAATTTACTGACCGACCTGTCAGTAAATTTTTTATTAAAAAAACGCTGACAGACCTGTCAGCATCTGCTAGAAAAAACGATAGGAAACATTTTCTAATGGGAAAATATCAACTCGATCACAAAGGACAGCAAGCTGTCGGAAAATTTCATGAAAAAAACTCAACGGTAGGCGGAAAAGGTATCAATACTAAAAATGCGACGCAAGCTAAAATCGCTGCCCTACGCGAAAAAATGGAGAACAAAAAGAATGACAAAAAAGCTTAATATCGCCTATGTAGGCTTTGGTAAATCCACCAATCGCTATCATATTCCCTTTGTTAGAACTCGTGAAAACATCGTCATCAAGCGGGTGGTTAACCGTACTTTAGGAAAGCGTCCCGAGCAAGCTCTGCTTGAGGCTGAAGGAACGCTTTTTTCAACAGATATCAATGATATCATCAACGATGAAAGCATTGATTTAGCAGTCATCGTAACCCCAGCCTTCGCTCATTATGATTTCGCGAAACAGTTACTTTTAGGCGGCAAAAACGTGTTATGTGATAAGCCATTGGTTGAGACTTTAGCACAGGCTAAGGAGTTAGTTGAAATTGCTCGCTCTAAGGACTTATTCTTTATGCCTTTCCAAAATCGACGTTTTGACAGTGATTTCTTAACTGTTCAATCTGTCATTGAAAAAGGCTATTTAGGTGAACTTATTGATATCACTGTCAATATGGATCATTTTCGCCCTAATGATGCACAACCAGGTAAAAATTTTGATGGGGCTTGGTATGGGCACGGGGTTCACATGGTCGATCAAATGGTTTCGCTCTTTGGTCAACCACAGCAAGTGCAATATGATATTCGTTCTACACGCGATAAAGACAGCGTAGATGATTATTTTTCAGTCAACCTGCTCTATCCTAACTTACGTGCGACTGTAGCTGCGACTGAAGTTGCTGCCCTTCCTCATCCAAAATGGGTAGTCTACGGAACACGGGGCACTTTCATTAAACAGGATGTTGATCAACAAGAAAATGATCTGAAATTAGGCATGATGCCAGGTTCTGCAGGCTTTGGCCAAGATAGTCCAGCAGACTTTGGAAATCTGACCTACTACAACCAAAACGGAGACCGTATTGTTAAAACGATTCCAACAGTCGCTGGTGATTATGCACGCGTTTATGATGCTGCTTATGCTTCAATTATCAATGGTGCTGACAAGCTGGTCAGTGATGAACAAATGCTGACAGTCATTGAAATTTTGGAAAATGGTTTTAAAAAATAAAAAAGAAGGCTAAGCCTTCTTTTTTTATTTGGTGTTTCTTGATTTTTGAATTTTTTTGAGCAATCCTTTAAATTGCCCTTGAAACGTTAAGACATCATTAAAAATATCTTCACCATCATTAAGCATTTTGACGGTTACCCAACCCAATGTTTCTGTAATCGTCGTAGCAACAGTGGCATTGATTATGCCTCCTGTAACCGTTCCTACTGCAGGCACAAACTTAATAACGTTTCCTACGACACTTCGTCCCAAACCAACCACGACAAGTTCTTTTGTAAAGCCTTTGGCAAGCCCCTCAGACCAAGAGGCACCAAATAATTTATGAAGGCGCATCATCATTGTCAATTGGATGGGTACCAGCAAAAAGGCATCAGAAAAAGGAATGGGAGAAAAGCCGACGATAGCAGCTGCTAATGTCGCAAAATGAATGGTCTCATGACACTTACGACGTGTAACTTCATCAACATTTTTTAAATATTCATCAAAAAGATGATCCAACTTTTCTCCATTTTTGGCTAAAAAGGCTTCGGCTTTCACTTTAGTTTGCCCAAGGGAGTTCCGGATAAGTGTTGCGGATTTGGCTGGCATTTTAAGCAAAACTTGATTGAAAAATTCATCAAAACCTTCTGATTTTTCCTGAGACCTGTTTGCATCTTTTTCTGAATAATTACTGTTATCTTTTCCTTTATTAAACATGAGACTCCTTTCAGCTAATCTTGTCTTCATTATAACAAAAACTCTCAGCTTGAAGTAAAAAAACGACGCAAAAAACAACCAATCCCACTAAACAGGATTGGTCATTTCAAGTAGACGAGAATACGTGAGTTAGAGTAGCATCAAGACAACTTGGAGTGTCGCTGCAAGGGCATAAAAGCCATAGGAGAAGAGAAGGATTTGGTTGTGCCGCTCAATCGTCCGATGGCTCACTAGAAGCATCAGATACACACCCAAAGCAATAATTAAACCAGCCGAGTCAATGAAAGCGGTCGGGACAGGTTGTAACATAAAATACTCTGCGAGCGAAACCAACGCCGCAACGGGCAACAGGCTAGCTAATGTCCAGTGGTGGATCACCCCAAAACTATAGCTGAGGTTATTTTTGGTAGCACGCCAACGAGCGATACCGTAGTAAATACCCGCAAAGCCAAACGAGATGAGAACGGGCGCTACCCAAAGCATTACTAAACTAAAATTAGAAAATTCACGTTCTGATTGAAGCAGTGGCCATTGAATCATCAGTGTTAGCATCAAAAAGCTGATGACGGAACCGACCATTCCAAGTCGAGAGAGATAGAGACGATGAGCTTTTGTTTTATACGATCCTGCAAACATATGAGACTCCTTTCTGCGAGTTACGTTTTTTCATCTTTTTCTTATAATTTTATTATACTATTTTTAAAAAATTAAATAAAGCAAGATGCAAAAAAGAATTTGCCTGCTGCAAATTCTTATTTTTTTATTATTTATGTTAAAAAGTTTACTGACGAGCTGGTCAGCCAGCAAATTGTGAATTATAGAGGTCGGCATACATCCCTTCTTGGGCGAGGAGTTCCTCATGGGTCCCCGTTTCTACGATATTTCCTTTATTCATTACCAAGATCTGATCCGCTTCACGAATGGTTGAAAGGCGGTGTGCAACGACAAAGCTGGTACGCCCCACAAGCAGACGGTTCATGGCACTTTGAATTAACCGCTCTGTGCGCGTGTCTACACTTGAAGTCGCCTCATCTAAAATCAATATTTCGGGATTGGCCAAAAAAGCACGGGCAATCGTTAAAAGCTGGCGTTGTCCCTGTGAAATATTTGTTGCTTCTTCATTGAGGACAGTCTGATAGCCCTGAGGAAGTGTGGTAATAAATTCATCAGCATGCGCCATTTTAGCTGCAGCGAGTACTTCTTCATCTGTAGCTTCAAGCCGACCGTAGCGTAGATTATCCCAGATGGTGCCACTAAAGAGCCAGGTTTCTTGAAGGACCATGGCCATGCTTTGACGAAGCACTTGACGATTGATTGCCCGAATGTCTACTCCATTGCGTGAGATTTTTCCCGAAGTGACCTCATAAAATCGCTCCAGTAAATTAATCAATGTTGTTTTCCCAGCACCAGTAGGACCTACAATCGCGATCATTTCTCCTTTTTCAACCTCAAAATTTACCTGCGTCATCAAAGGTTGCTCATCATTATAACTAAAGCCCACTTGATCAAAACGGATAAAAGGTGGAGTACTGACCATGCTGTCAGTAACTTTTACCGATGCAAGAGGTAGCTCGACAAGTTCTTCTTCATCTAAAACTTCAAATATCCGCTCAGCTGAAGCAACTGTGGCTTGGATGGTGTTCATCATGTTTGAAATATTGGTAATAGGTTGAGCAAATTGATTGGTATATTGGAGCATCGCTTGTACATCGCCCAGATTGACCGTCCCTGAGATGACCTTAAGTCCACCGATCACAGCCATCGCTAAATAGTCTAAATTATTAATAAAACGCATGGTAGGATAAATCAAAGTAGAGACAACCTGAGCTTTCCACGCGACTTGATAAAAGGCTTCATTTTGCTGATCAAAGGCTTCCTGAGCTTTTTTTTCATGATTGAAGCTCTTAATTACGGTATGTCCAGCATAGTTTTCTTCGATTTGATTATTGAGTAAGCCAAGATTTTTTTGTTGCTCTGAAAAATATTTTTGGGATAAAGGCGCTACAATCCTCACTGTCAGCATCGCAAGCGGTACTGTAACAAAAGCTACAAGTGCTAACTGCCAAGAAATTGTAAGCATAAAGTAGATTGTTCCAACAAACTGTAAAACGGAGGTTACCAATTGTATGAGGGTTTGATTGAGTGTTCCTGAAATATTATCCATATCGTTAATCATCCGACTCATGATATCACCGTTATTGTGCGTGTCATAGTAAGCCACAGGTAACTTTTGCATTTTAGCTTTAAAAGCACGGCGCAAAGCATAAACCGTCCGCTGAGAAATTCGAGTCATAATGCTTTGCTGTACGACACCGGACACAAAACTGATCAGATATATCACAGCAACTTCACTTAAAATCATGGTCACTTTGGTCATATTTATGTCGGGGGCCGTATTTTTCTGAAACCCTTGAGTAACCCCATTAAAGATAACCGTGGTCGCCTCTCCCAGAATCTTTGGAGCTTGTACAGAGAGGAGGACTGATACAGCAGCAATCAAAAGAGAAAAAAGGACACCCCAAAAATCTCTTCTCATGTACTTAAATAAGCGTATCAGTGTTGGCCAAAAATTTTGAGGGCGGGCAGCTTTACTAAAACGCCCCGCTCCCTTGCCTCCACGATTCAATTGACTGCCTCGCATCATAAGTCTTGTCCTCCTTTCAAGAGAGCAGTTGAAGTTTCATTTTCCCACTGCTTCCAATTGACACCCAACTTTTGTAAATCTTGGTCTGAAAGTTGTGAGCGCATAATTTCCTGATAAGCTGGACAAGTCTGGGCCAGCTTTTCATGTGTCCCCAACCCTGCAATATGGCCATTCTCCAATACCATGATTTGATCAGCAGTCATCACCGTTGCGATACGTTGTGCAACAATGAGTTTTATCTTATCTTGGTGCTTTTGAGAATGCGCAATAGCTTGGCGAAGCTTACGGTCTGTCGCAAAATCTAATGCAGAAAAAGAATCATCAAATAAATAGAGCTCAGCGGGTTTAATGAGTGTCCGTGCAATCGCCAGGCGTTGTCGTTGACCCCCACTAAAATTGGCCCCATTTTGCTCGACAACCAAATCTAGTCCGCCCTGTTCTTTAACAAAATCCACCGCTTGTGCAAGAGAGAGCGCTTCCCACATCTCCTCATCAGTAGCATCTGCTTTTCCCAACAATAAATTAGAGCGTACTGTTCCTGAAAACAGGACTGCCTTTTGTTGTGTCAATGCCACCTTTTCACGGAGCACATGTTGAGAAAGTAGACGAATGTCATCGCCATCCAGCTTGACCTTTCCCGAAGTTGGATCCATCAGGCGGGCAATTAAATGCAAAAGTGTCGTCTTGCCAGCCCCTGTTCCACCAATAATGGCAAGTGTTTCGCCTTGTTCAACAGTCACTGACAGATCCGTCAGCACCTCTCGTGCCGCTGCATCAAATTTAAAGCTGACCTGCTCCAATTGCAAAGCATGCCGTGATAGCTCTGGCAATCGTTCCTTCGCAACAGTAGGGTTTGGATCTTTGATTTTATCTTCCTTTTCCAAAACCTCACGAACACGCTGAGCTGAAACCTGAGCACGTGGGACCATCACCGCAACTGCCGAAAGCTGCATAAAGCTCATCAGTATCTGAGTCGCATAAGTCAAAAAGGCGACAAGCGCTCCCATCTCCATCATTTTTTGACTAATTAAACGTGCGCCAAACCAGACGATTCCAATATTTGTGAAACTTAGAATCACAGTCATGATTGGCATTAATAAGGCAATCGTAGTCAGAACAACTCGGCTTGTATGGGTCAAATCCCGGTTGGCCTCATCAAACTTTTCTATCTCATAATCATCCCGGTTAAAGGCCCGAATCACTCGTACCCCTGTTAAACCCTGCTGAAAAATAAGGTTAATCTTATCGATCTTCGTTTGCATGCTACGAAAACGAGGCATGGCAATCGCAATGTTAATCACGACTGCTAAGGCCAATACAGGCAGAGCAACCACAAAAACCAACATCAAGTCATGCGACAAATGCCATGCCATAAAGATAGAACCAATCAACATCATAGGCGCCATCAACATCATGCGCAACATGGTCTGAAACACATTTTGCAACTGCGTCACATCATTCGTTGTGCGTGTGATCAGTGTAGCATCACCAAAATCCTGAAAATTTCGCTCATCCATAAAAAGGATTTTTTTAAATAAATCCCCTCGCAATTTTTTCCCCAACCCTTGGGATTGCTTCGACGCAAAATAAACATTTCCTATTGCAGAAAGCCAGCTGATAAGGGCAACAGCGAGCATTACAGCACCCATCGTCCAAATATAGGTCATATCGGATTGGGCAATCCCTTTATTGATGATATCTGCGGTAATCGTTGGTAACCAGAGGTTGGTCACAACTTGGATGATTAATAAAAAAAGCGCCCAAAAGACGGGCCAAAAATTTAAATAGCGGCGGCCTATGTTTAACATCGCATCTCCTTTTTCTTCCCCATCAAAAATTTAAAACTATTGTTTGTAGTTTATATTTAATGCCATTAGTTTCATGACTCATATTATAGCATTTTTGAATAAAAATAGCAGAAAAAGTTACTGACAGCTCTGTCAGTAACTTTTATACTTCATATTTCTTCATCATTCGGGGCAACTCTTCAATCAAATGAGTAGGTAAGACAACGTAAGCTGTCTTTGCAAGCTCCTTTGCAATCTTACTATGAAGATAAGTCGCCGCCGTGATGGCTTGTAAATTTTCTGTAGTAAACTGCCCAAGAAAACTCCCGATGATGCCTGCGAGCGTATCACCCATGCCACCCGTTGCTTGTGCAGGAGTACCTATCGTTAAACCATAAACTTCTTGTCCGGGTACAAAAATTTTTGTTTCCGAAGATTTAGCTACGACAACAGCGCCCAACTCCTCCACAAATTCCTGAACTTTCGGCACAGTTTGCCCCCCAATTTTTAGTCCAGAAAGACGCTCCAGTTCCTTCTCATGCGGAGTGAGGACTGTCTTATGTGGAAAAGGTAAAGCAAGCTGTCTCTGCGCAATAAGCGTAAGGGCAGAACCATCAGCAACTACCCACTGCTCCTCACGCACCTCCTCCATCACTAACTCAACCAAATCCCCCCTGTTTAAACCAAGACCTGGACCAATAACAATCACATCAGCACTTGCAAGAAGTGATTTTACTTGTGCTCTATCCCCATAGTCTGCCACCATGGCTTCTGGTAACCGGGCATGCAAAGCAGCATGATTGCAAGGCGCGGTCGCCACACTCACTAATCCTGCACCAGAATAAACAGCACTTGAGGCTGCTAAAATAGCTGCGCCCCCATAGGTTTCATTGCCTCCAATGATGAGAAAACGGCCAAATGTTCCCTTATGAGAATGCGCTGGTCTTTTTGTTATTGTTTTAAATAAAATATCATCTGTCAGTTCAATCATACTGCTATTTTACCGCATTTCATGGTAAAATTAAACCATGACTAAAACAGAAAAAAATTTCGATGTCCTTGTCGTAGGTGGAGGACCATCCGGCATGATGGCAGCTATTTCAGCTGCACAACGAGGCGCACGAGTGGCTTTAATTGATAAAAATAAAAAAGTAGGTAAAAAATTACTGATGACCGGTGGTGGTCGCTGTAATGTCACCAATGCACGTTCTGTCGACGAAATATTGTCCAATGTTCCTGGCAACGGGCGCTTTCTTTATTCCGCATTCTCTCAATTTTCTAATCTTGACATTATCGATTTTTTTGAACGCAATGGTGTCCCCTTGAAAGAGGAAGATCATGGGCGCATGTTCCCTGTGACTAATAAATCAAAAACAATTGTTGATGCATTATTTAACAAATTATTAAGTCTCCATGTCAGCTACTTCCCCAATCAAGCTGTCACCGATCTCCTTCTTGAAGACGGAAAAGTCCAGGGTGTTGTAACTGATCAAGAAACATTTCACGCACCGTCAGTGGTGCTCTCAACAGGGGGACGCGCCTATCCCTCGACAGGATCCACAGGGGATGGTTATCGTCTCGCACGCACAGCGGGTCACACAATCAGCTCCCTCTATGCAACGGAGTCAGCCCTTCTGTCTGATGATTCTTTTGTCCAAAATAAAAGTTTACAAGGAATCTCTCTGCGCGAAGTCCAGCTCTCTGTTCTGAACGCCAAGGGAAAGACGGTCATTGCTCATCAACACGATTTGCTCTTTACACATTTTGGACTTTCTGGGCCAGCTGCTTTGCGTTGTTCTAGTTTTATCAATCAATTACTCTCTAAAGGCCAAGCCTCTGTCACAGTGCATCTCGATCAGTTCCCTGACCAATCCCTTGCTCAATTAACGGATAAGCTGACCAAGCTATCAGCTACTGACAAGTCTGTCAAAAATGCTCTAGCCCCTCTCACCCAGGAACGGATGCTCCTTTTTCTCTTAGCATTCAATAAAATTGAGAGCAACCTCCCTGCCAAAAGTCTTTCACCTCAGCAACTTCAACATTTAGCAGAAAGCTTCAAAGCCTTTCCAATTAATATCCAACATACTTTTCCGATAGAAAAATCCTTCGTAACGGGTGGAGGTGTTACTCTCAAGGAGATTAACCCTAAAACACTTGAAAGTAAAAAAACGGCAGGCTTATTTATGACAGGTGAACTTTTAGATATTAACGGCTATACAGGAGGCTACAATATTACTTGTGCTTTTGTAACAGGTTATGTTGCAGGCCTTCATGCAACAGATCAAATTAGTGAACTAATAGGGCTCTCCGTCTAAAAATCAGTTCATACTTGCACAATTTTATAAGAAATGGTACTATATTAAAGTACTGTTTTGCGGTGGTGGCGGAATTGGCAGACGCGCAGGATTAAGGATCCTGTGACCGCTTTAGGTCGTGAGGGTTCAAGTCCCTCCCACCGCATCATTCAAAAAAGACGAAGCATAACCTGCTTCGTCTTTTTTTGAACGCTTTTTCTTCTCCCAAAAAAGAAATATGTTAAAATATAAGAGCGTTTACAAAACAAAAAGTTATTTAAAAAGTGAGGATTCTAGTGAATCTCGAAATATTACTAGAAAAAAAAGAGCAACTTCAACTTGAACTGCTCAAACAACTAATTTCAGAAAAAAATCCGCCTACACTTTCTCAGCTAGGTGAGCAGATCAGACTCTCACGTCCCTCTCTCGAGCTCTACTTAGAAGATTTACAGGATTGGGGCAAAGTGCATCAGTGTTTTCAAATGATCAGAAATGCGAACCATATTTACGCCCGCCTCTCAACTGGCAAAACTTTTGATAAAATATTGGGCGCTTTTGTTAAAGAAAGCATCAAATACAACTTACTTTGCGCTTTGCTTGAAAAACAGGCTCTTACAATTACCAGCCTGTCAGCACATCTCATGATTAGTGAATCCACCCTTTTTCGCAAAATCAAAGAACTAAACATCCTCTTAAAACCCTTTGATTTAGTAATAAAAAATAATCAGATGAACGGCGAAGAAAGTCAAATACGTTACTTCTACTACCTTCTTTGGCAAACCCTCCATCCCAATTTCCGTCCTTCCTTTCTATCTCCGAGCAAGCAAAGTCAACAAGTTGTGAACTTATTAGAAGAGACTCTTCGTGTTCGTTTTTCACCAAGTAGTCAAGCCAAAATAAACTGTTGGCTACGTATCGCTGATCAACGAAAAATGGTTGAAAGCCGAAAAAATCAGCTGGCCCAAAAACAGAAAAGTTTTTATCAGGATAATCATCTCTATCAACTTCTAGACTCTGTTTTTTATCAGTCTATTTATGAAGATAAAGTCAGCAAAGAAAATTATGAAACCATTATTTTCTTTGAGTTTTTAATTTCTTTTTATATTTTGTCTCGAGAAGATTACTATCGTTTTTACGTCAGCCAAAGTCAAAAGATTCCGGTCGTCTTGCTGGATATTGCTATACGGGAACGCGCCCTCAAACATTATCAAACACATCGTCTCGCTATAGAAGAAGAAAAAAGTTTCAGCTATCAACTTTCTCAAGTGAACAATCGCTTCTACTTTTTTAAGGGAACACTTTCTAGATACCAAAAAGTTCAACTCATGGACTATGAAAAAAACATGATGGATCAGAGCCTACAGCACCTCCTCAAAAAGCTATTGGAAATAGCGCAGTCTTATTTTCCGCAACAGAATGGCTTTAATGACCTCGAATTCGGTTACACGAATATGTTACTCCTCTTAGAGGTACTTTTTACACGTCAAGTCACGATTGCTTATGACCTCTCCGAAGACCCTTCTTTCCACATCCCTTTAGAACAACTCCTCAAATCACAGCTTCGGAGTATTGAAAATATCAGCATCGAACCTTTCAATCCTGACAAAAGTTATGACTTGTTAGTTTCAAATCAACGAGAAGAGCCACGTGAAAATGTCTATCTTCTAGATGATTTTAACCTTGAACAAAACCTCCACTTATTGACTCAAAAAATTGAACTCCTCAAACAAAACAGACTTTCTCATTAAATTCTTTCGCTTTAGAAAGAATTTTTCTTTTTTATTACCGCTTTCAAAAACTTTTAAAAAAAGTTAGTTTTTGAAAGTTTTTTTTAGAATACTCATGCTACAATATAAATATAGAAAGCGATTTCAAAAAAATGGAGGAAACAATCTATGCAAGAAAACTACATCATGGCAATCGACCAAGGAACGACAAGCTCTCGTGCAATTATCTTTGACAAACAGGGAAAGCACATCGGAAGTTCTCAAAAAGAATTCACCCAATATTTTCCTGAAGACGGTTGGGTAGAACATGATGCCAATGAAATATGGAATTCAGTCCAATCGGTTATTGCTGGTGCATTCATTGAATCTGGAATTAAGCCGAGTCAAGTAGCGGGAATCGGAATCACCAATCAACGAGAAACCACCATCGTTTGGGAAAAGGCGACAGGTAGACCGATCTATCACGCCATCGTTTGGCAATCCCGACAATCTTCAAGTATTGCCAATGGTTTAAAAGAAGCTGGCCACGAGACAATTTTCCATGAGAAGACGGGTCTTATTATTGATTCTTACTTCTCCGCAACTAAAATTCGTTGGATTTTAGACCATGTGGAAGGTGCTCAAGAGCGTGCAAAAAAAGGAGAACTCCTCTTTGGCACCATTGACACTTGGCTACTTTGGAAATTAACTGATGGAGAAGTTCATGCCACTGACTACTCCAATGCAAGTCGAACAATGCTCTATAATATTCACGACTTAGAGTGGGATCAAGAAATACTAAAGCTCTTAAATATACCTCAAGCACTCCTACCTAAAGTTGTGTCTAACTCTGAAATTTATGGGGTTACAAAAGGGTTCCACTTCTTTGGTGCAGAAGTTCCTATCTCCGGAATGGCTGGTGACCAACAAGCCGCTCTGTTTGGTCAAATGGCATTTGAACCTGGTATGGTCAAAAACACCTATGGAACGGGTTCCTTTATTGTTATGAACACCGGCGAAAAGCCACAAATTTCTAAAAATAGTCTCTTGACCACTATTGGATATGGGATCAATGGTAAAGTGTACTACGCGCTTGAAGGGAGTATCTTTGTAGCTGGCTCATCAATTCAGTGGCTGCGGGATGGTTTAAAAATGCTCCAACGCGCAAGTGATTCAGAAGCGGCAGCAAGGCAATCTTCCAATCAAGATGAAGTCTATGTTGTCCCCGCTTTTGTTGGGTTGGGCGCACCTTACTGGGATCAAGAAGCTCGGGGCGCTATTTTCGGTTTAAGCCGCGGAACCACAAAAGAAGACATTATTAAAGCAACTCTTCAAGGTATCGCTTATCAAGTCAGAGATGTCATCAGTACGATGAAAGAAGATACTGGTATCGAGATTCCAGTACTCAAAGTAGATGGCGGTGCTGCTAACAATGAATATTTAATGCAGTTCCAAGCCGACATTTTAGACATTCCTATTCAACGTGCCAGCGATTTAGAAACCACTGCCCTTGGGGCTGCATTCCTCGCAGGACTCGCCGTTGGCTTTTGGAAAGACATGGATGAACTTCGTGAGTCTTATGAAGCTGGTAAAATCTTCCAAGTACAAATGTCTTCCAACCGTCGCGAAAAACTTTATGAAGGCTGGAAAAAAGCAGTTAACGCGACACAAGCTTTTAAATAATATGAAATGATATATGGAGGAGAAATAAAATGGCATTTTCAAAGAAAACAAGACAAGAAGCAATTCGAGCAATTCAAGATGATGAGCTTGATCTATTGGTTATTGGTGGGGGTATTACGGGTGCCGGCTTAACGTTGCAAGCAGCAGGATCAGGTATGAAAGTTGCAATGCTTGAGATGCAAGACTTTGCTGAAGGTACTTCATCACGCTCTACCAAATTAGTCCACGGAGGGATTCGGTATTTAAAAAATTTCGACGTTGAGGTGGTCTCCGACACCGTATCAGAACGTGCAATTGTGCAAGGGATTGCTCCACATATTCCTAAACCAGATCCTATGCTACTACCAATTTATAACGACGAAGGTCCTACGACCTTTGATATGTTCTCAGTAAAGATTGCCATGGATTTGTATGACAGGCTGGCTGGTATTGAGCATTCTACCTATGCCAATTACACCATCTCACCTGAGGAAGTGTTACGCCGAGAACCGATGATAAAAAAAGAAGGCCTCCAAGGTGCCGGTATTTATTTGGATTATCGTAACAACGATGCACGGCTGGTTATTGATAATGTCAAAAAAGCCGTAGAACTTGGTGCCTATGCCATCAGTAAGATGAAAGTGATCGATTTCCTCTATGAAGATGGTCAGATAGCTGGTGTGCGTGCGCGCGATCTTCTAACTAATCAGGTCGTGGAAGTAAAGGCTCGCCTCGTTATCAATACAAGTGGTCCATGGGTAGATAAGATTCGATATTTGAACTTTACGCGCGCTATTGTTCCTAAAATGCGTCCCACTAAAGGCGTTCATCTTGTTGTCGACTCCGAAAAACTGCCAATCCCACAACCGACATATTTCGATACGGGAAAACATGACAAACGTATGGTATTTGCGATTCCTCGTGAAAATAAAACTTATTTTGGGACAACAGATACAGACTATCATGGCGACTTCACTGACCCTAAGGTGACTCAAGAAGATGTTGACTACTTACTTGATGTAATCAATTTCCGTTATCCGGATGCTAAGCTGACACTGGATGATATTGAGGCCTCTTGGGCTGGCTTAAGACCCTTACTTGGAGGGAATGCTGGCTCGGATTACAATGGGGGTGATAATGGAGCCGTTTCTGAAAAAAGTTTTGATTTGGTCGTTAATGCTGTTATGCGTTATCAAAATAAGACAGCGACAAAGGCTGAAGTGGAACATATCCTTAATCACTTAGAAGCCAGTCTGTCTGAAAAAGGGGATGCCCCTTCTTCTGTCTCTCGAGGGAGTTCCTTAGAGCGTGAAACTGATGGTTTAATTACACTTGCAGGGGGCAAAATAACAGACTACCGGAAGATGGCAGCAGGTGCAATGGAATTAATCTGTCAATTGCTAGATGAAGATTACGGTTTAAAATTTACACCTATAGACTCCAAAAAATGTCAAATTTCGGGCGGAGAATTCGATCCTACAAAAGTAGCAGAAACGGTTACTCAAAATATGAAAATTGGAGTCAAAGCTGGATTAAGCGAAGCGGAAGCGACTTATATTGCTGATTTCTATGGCATGAACTCCTTAAAAATCTTTGAATACGCTAAGGAAATGGAACCTTACGAAGGATTAACACTTGCTGAATCAGCGAAGTTGCGTTATGCCTTAGAAGACGAGATGGTTCTAACTCCAGTGGATTATTTACTCCGACGGACCAACCATATCCTCTTCATGATTGAAGGGGTGGATAAAATCAAAGGCCCTGTTATCAATGTAATGAACCATTTCTTAGGTTGGTCCCCAGCCGAAAAAGTTCGCCAACAAGAACTGTTAGAGAAGGCATTGCGCGAGTCTGCTTTGTCAGACCTGAAAGGCTTGTAAGAGTTAACATGGAACAAACGCCCACTAAATTTATAATTCAAAGGAGATAAAATGCACTCAGAAATCGTTCAATTGTTAGGAGAATTTCTCGGAACCTTCGTCCTAATTTTATTAGGGAATGGGGTCGTATCCGGCGTCGTGCTTCATAAAACTAAAGCTACAGGAGCAGGATGGGTAGCTATTACGCTTGGCTGGGGCTTTGCAGTCATGATGGGTGTATTTATCGCTGGTTTCATGTCTCCAGCACACCTCAACCCCGCAGTTACACTGGCGATGGCCTTGATTGGCAACTTCAGCTGGAGTCTTGTTATTCCTTATATCATTGCCCAGTTCCTTGGTGCAATGGTTGCAAGTATTATCCTCTACCTGATGTATTACCCCCACTATGAAGAAACTAAAAATCCAGCTGATATCCTTGGAACTTTCTCTACAGGTCCAGCTATCCGTCACACCCCTTCCAATTTAATCAGTGAAATTGTTGGGACCATGATTTTAACAGCAGGGATTTTAGCTTTCGGACAATACGATATCATGAAATCATCCGGAACTTCAGCCTTGCTCGTGGGTGCTATCATTACCGCTATTGGTCTTTCTCTGGGAGCTACGACAGGTTACTCGCTTAACCCCGCACGTGATTTAGGACCTCGTCTAATGCATGCCCTCCTTCCAATTAAAGGAAAAGGTAACTCCGATTGGAGTTACGCTTGGATTCCTGTGATTGGACCCCTTATTGGCGGAGCCCTTGGTGCTATCCTCTTAAATCTTGTGATTCAATTTGTAAAATAATAAAAAGTACCGACTAGGTACTTTTTTAATAACTTTCATAATGTTCAAAAAGGTATTCTAAATCTTGAATGTTTTCTATGAGTTTTTGACCGATATTGGTATTTTTCACTCGTTTACGTTCTTTAACTTCTTGAACAAGACGTTTTACGCTAATGATGTCGCTCCCTTTTTCAACTGCTTCTTTTACTGTAGAGAAGGGTTGATGGGCAACAAGTTGAATTCCATAACTATTATAAAGTAAGGTATAGCCCGCTATACCTGTTTCTTTTTGATAAGCTTTTGAAAAACCCCCGTCAATCACAATCAGCTTACCTTCAGCTTTTATTGGGTTTTCTCCATTTTTTTCTTTAATTGGAGTATGGCCGTTAACTAAATGTCCATCTTGCGGTAAATCAAAATTTTCCAAAATACGAACGATAACCTCTGGATGTTCACGAAGCTGATAATAAGGATTTTTCTTCTCTATATGAGTTGTTTTATCCTTAATATAATAGCGCTCAAATGTGGTCATCGCCGTCTTTCCAAAAAGAGAAGAACATTCCCCTACCCACAAATACCACATTATATCTGTAGCCAAATCTGTAGATTCTTCTGGATGGGCCAGACATGTTCGCACCTCTTGATCAAAGAAGTCGAGAAGGGCTCTTCCAGAGTATGCCTTATCAGCCATTCTAAATGATTTAAAATCACCATTTTCATGCAAAGGCAAGCAACCATGAATTAATAAATTTCCATTGTAACGCAGGTACATGGCTCCTTTTTCTTGTAAAAACTGTACATGATCTCGTAATTTATTTGAGCATCTAAAGTTTTTTAGAAGATGATGAACGATAGTTTCCTCTTCTGTAGTGAGTCGCTCAGGTTGCTTTGGATCAATCGTCGGCGCAGAAAAATTTTCTAAGGGGTAAGTGTTTCCCTCCAACTCAATGGTCTGCTTATCAAAATTAATCTTATGTAACACATCACGATGAGCTAATTGAAAATCTGGGCGTCGTATGATAAGTTGACTCTCCAATTTAAATTGTAAAATCGCTGCAGCTTGTTGGAGTTGATTAAGCAATTCCTTTTCTGATAGAGAAAGGGAGCCCTCTTCTGTGAGACGGGGCTCAAATGCGGGGCTAGGTTGATAGTATTCTGCTGCATAAGCTAACAGGCTCCTCAGATTAATCCCATAAGTCTCCTCGAGAATATCCAAATTGCCATAGCGGGAACAAATTCTAATGACATTCATCATAGCTACAGGAGAGCCACTAAAAGCAGCCATCCATACAATGTCATGATTGCCCCATTGTACATCAACCGAAGGCATTTTCGTCAGTCGGTCAATAATCTTATCCGGATGAGGGCCACGGTCATAAATATCACCAACAATATGAAGATGATCAACCGTCAATCTACGAATAGTATCAGCTAAGGCAATGATTAAGCTAGGAAGCTCGCCTAGGTCTTGAAGTTTTTGAAGAATTGCGTCAAAATAATCCTGTTTGTCTTTGGTAGCTTGAGCTTCATTGATTAATTCTTCTAAAATATAACGAAATTTTTCAGGAAAAGCTTTGCGTACTTTTGAACGTGTATATTTTCGTCCAACAAATTGAACTGTTGCTAAGAGCTGAATAAGCTTTTGTCGACAATCGTTTTCAAATGTCGCTTTAGTTTGGCGGTTGAATTCTAAATCTAGTTTTTCTTGTGGATAATAAATCAAGGTTGCGAGAGAGGAAAGCTCTGCTGCAGAAATTTCTGGAAAGCATTCTCGAAGTTTTTCTTTAATACTCCCAGAACCATTTCTCAAAACATGATTAAAAGCATCATATTCACCATGCACATCACTCATAAAGTGCTCTGTTGCTTTTGGTAATTCACAAATCGCACTTAAATTAATGATTTCAGTTAAAACAGCTTCTTTTGAAGTAAATTGTGCTTTCAGTAATTGGTAATATTTTTTATCCATAAATCCTGTAAAATAAGTTATTAACCTAGCTTACCCTCTACTTTCTATCTAAAAAAATGAGAATTATTAGACTATCTTTGCTATTTTATCATAGTCCGAAGCGATAGTAAAGCGCTATCATCCGTAAAAAGTTACTGACAGCACGGTCAGTAACTTACTGGCGTAATAAAAAATCTGTCAGTAACTGACAGATTATTTTTTGATTTTAATAAATAATACTTTAAGATAATTTCCTTCCGGAAAGCTGTCAGCAATATGAAAATCAGCCGGTAATTTTTCTTCTTGGAAAACGGTAAATTTTACGCCCTTATTTTTGAGCGCTTCTTCAATCATTTGACGGAATTTTTTATCAGAAACATTTGCTGCATTTGTTGATGCAATTAATGTCCCATTATTTTCTAAAATTTCAACAGCTTCTTTAACAAGCTCGCCATAATTTTTAGCTACTGAGAATGTTTTTTTACCATTTCTGGCAAATGAAGGAGGGTCAAGGACAATCATGTCATAAGTCAATTCTTTTTTCTTAGCATAATTAAAATAACCAAAAACATCCATCACATAGATTTTTTGACTTTCCGGTTCAATGCCATTGACCAAAAATTGTTCTCTCGTTTTATCAAGTGAGCGTTTCGCCAAATCAACAGATGTGGTTTGACTGCTCCCTCCAAAAGCTGCTGCGACTGAGAAAGCCCCTGTATAACTAAACATATTGAGTAGCGTTTTCCCCATCGCTAAGCCATTCACAAGTGCCCCGCGAACATTTTTTTGGTCAAGAAAAATTCCTGTCATTAATCCTTCATTGAGATAAGTCGCATAAGTCACGCCATTTTCCATGACTAACAAAGGTTCAGGTGCTTCCTCACCAAAAATATGCTGACTTTCTAAAGTAGCCTCAGAGAAACGAAGTTTTTCATAAGCCCCTTTAATATCTGGGAAGACGACTTGAAAAGCCTTAACAATCGCTTTTTTTTGACTATATATAAATGGATTATACCAAGAAAAGACAGCAAAACCATTATAAAAATCAATGGTTAAGCCACCTAATCCATCTCCTTCACCATTAAAAAGACGAAAGGCGTTCGTCAATTCATCCTGATAGAAGTTCGCCCGTAAAGCGCGTGCATTGACAAATTTTTCCACATAAAAATGATGGTCAATTTTTACCGATGAAGTAGCTAAAAGCCAACCCACTCCTTTATTTTGTTTCGAAAGATAGCCTGTCCCAAGTGCTTGCCCTTTTTCATCAAAAAACTGGACGAAGGCATCATCTGATGGAGCTGTCAGTAAATCTTCGGTTACTAAAAGTGGATAGCCCGCTCTCATTTTTTTCGCCGCTTTCTGGCGCACAGTAATTTTTTTCATGGTCTTATTATAGCAAGTTGTTTCCGATATCGTCAAGGAGTCACCTCTCCCCCTAATGCTTAGACTTTCCAGCTTGAAAATAACTTTAGGTATAGTATAATGAGAAAAACAACATTCGGAGGAACTAGATCATGGCCTGTACAACATTGCTCGTCGGTAAAAAAGCCTCATTAGATGGCACAACTTTAATTGCACGAAACGAAGATGGTGGAGATAAACCTAATCCCCAACGTTTTGTTGTCATCAATCCTGAAAATCAACCCAAGCACTATCGCTCTGTCGCCACAGCTTGTGAATTTGACTTACCAGAAAATCCCCTATCCTATACTTCTACACCCGACGCGGATTCAACCTATGGGATTTGGGCAGCGGCTGGCATCAATAGTGCGAATGTTGCCATGACTGCGACAGAAACCTCAACGACAAATAGTCGTATCTTGGGATTGGACCCCTATGTTGAAACAGGACTGGGTGAAGAAGATTTCACAACAATTACCCTTCCCTATATCCAGAGTGCGCGTGAAGGTGTTGAACGGATGGGACAACTCTTAGAAAAATATGGAACTTATGAATCAAATGGGATGGCTTTTTCTGATAAAGATGAAATTTGGTGGTTAGAAACACTAGGTGGACATCAATGGGCAGCTATGCGTATCCCCGACGACGCTTATGTTATTGCTCCTAATCGTCTTAATATCGATTGGTATGATTTTGAAAGTTCGGAAACTCTTTGTTCTAGCGGTTTGAAAGCCTTCATTGATAATAATCATCTTAATCCAGACTTTGATGGTTATAACCTTCGTCATATTTTTGGTTCAAGTACTATTAAAGACACGCGCTACAACAATCCACGCGCTTGGTATGTGCAAAACTATTTTTCTCCAGAAACCACAGGAAATGACGATCCATTTAACCAAGATTTACCTTTCATCTGCCATGCCAATCGCAAAATTTCCATTGAAGAAATTAAGTTTGTCATGTCAAGTCATTATGAAAATACAGCTTATGACCCATACAGCACAACATCAAGCGCCGCAGAACAAAAATTGATTCGACCAATTGGACTCAATCGTAATTTGGAACTTCATGTTTTACAAATTCGAGATAATGTAGACAAGGAGCTTGCTGGCATTCATTGGCTTGCTTTTGGACCTAACAGTTTCAATAGCCTTGTTCCATTTTATGCTCATGTGGCAGACACGCCTCCTTGTTATCGCGATACAAAAGCCGACTTTGACCCAACCATAATGTATTGGCTGACTACGATGACCGCTGTTCTAGGAGACAGTAATTTCCAAGGCTACGTCGATAAAAGAGACAATTTTGACCTCAACACAATGGCAAAATTAAGAGCCTTACAAAACGAAACCGACAAAGGAAGTGACCAATCACTTGAAGCAGTGAACGAAAAACTTGCACAGATTGCTCTGACTGCTCAAACTGAACTTCTTGGTAAAATGGTTATTTCTGGTTCCAATCACATGAAACTTCGCTTTGATTTTAATGATTAAAAAAAGTCAATAAGTATTTCCAAAAAGTTAAAATAGTTTTTCTTGCGATATTTTAATGTATAATAATGTTAATAATATTTCGAGGATGACAATATGAATTTTAGAGGATATGGTGAAAAATTTAGGTTAATTAGAGAGCAAAAGGGACTCCCACTTTCTTTCTTTGCAAAGTGTAACGTAGATAAAGCTGATTTGAGTCGTTTTGAGCGTGGCCAGTCAATGATGAGTTTTGAAAAAGTAGATGTAATGCTTCAGTCAATGAACGTAAGTTTAGCAGAGTATGAACTCGTTATTAATAATTTTGTTCCAGATTTTCAAGAAGAATTTTTGTTTGAAATTGATGAAGCTGATTTTTCACAAGATGAAAAGAAACTTCGAAGTTTATATCAGGAGGCTAAAGAATCAGGTTACGGCTATTTATCTTTAGCTGCTAAAGCCAGATTTGAGCAGTTGAGTCGAACGGAGATTATGGTAGTTGTGCAGTTTTTGAAAAAGGTTAAAGTGTGGGGCTATTTTGAATTGTCCGTTGCTTTTTTTGTTCTGGATAACCTTGATACAGAAACGATTCGAGATTTGATGGTCGATTTTGAGCAAAAGAATAAAAATTATTATGGAATTTTTCGCTATCGCCGTCGAATCTTACAAATTGCTTATCGAGCCATAGTCTTGCTTTGTTCAAGAGGCGAGCAAGACTTAGCTAAGGATATTTTGGTTTTGACAGAAAAGCGTAATCGAGCTGGAATTGACCTCTATCTTGATAATGTTCGGCAGATGGCTCTAGGATTCTATGATTATTATTTTGGAGATAAGAAATCCGGATTAGCGCTGATACAAAAAGGTTTAAATGTCTTTGAATTTTTAGGACAGGAGCGCTTAAAAAATTTTTATAGGATTAGAAATGAACATTTTTTGAAATAGTCTTATGTTACAAAGTCGTTGCGCTATCGCAACGACTTTTTTGATGATTGCCCTGACAAATAAATTATAATAGGCTTACCAAATAAAAACAAAATAAAAAAGGAGGAAATCTCTTATGAAAACCAAACAAATTATCGCAGGCCTTATGGCTTCAGCAACTTTACTTACAACAGTTGCACCAGTTATTACAAATGCGGATGACATTACTGACACTAATTCGCCAACAAATTTGACAGTTGAATCTCTCCCATCAGACTTTGTTGTATCAAACGATTCTTTATCTACATTAATCTCAGATGATGGAACGACTACAACATTAAACTCAGAGCAACAAGATGTTGCTAATGCTATTGCAAACTACTATGCTAAAGATAGTTCCGGAAATGTAACTTTTACTGCTTCTCTTAGTGACTTAATGAATTTGGGATTATCACAGGCTGATGCACAAGCAATTCTTGATAATGCATCATCAACTGTAACAAGTCCTATTCGTACTCGTGGCTTTGTTGGATTGCATATTAATTTGGGCACAAAGACTCGTAATATGAGTAGTTGGGCTGTCGCAGCTTATGTTACAGGGTATGTTGGATGGTACTTAAAAGTATTTGCAACAACGCCAGCAACAGCTGGAGCAGTAGCTTTAATTTCAGCCGGGGTTGGTGCATCTGTTAAATATGCTATTACTCATGGGATTAAGCGTATTGATGTTGGAGTGAATATCCCATTTGTAGCTCTTTCATATACAGTTACTACACCGTAGAAATTAGGTGAAAAATTGAAAATGGATCAAAAAAAATATGGCTATCTGATTAGTGGCAGTCTTGTTGCTCTTTTTGGAATGATTATGATTATTCAGGATTTTATGAGGAATATTTATTTTAGTTCTGTTATGGGAATTCTTGTAATCATAATAGGCGTTGGTATAGCGAGCAATTCAGTTCGGGATAGAAAATGACAATAAAGGTTTATAGATTGTTAATGACAGTTGGCTTAATGTTGGCAGTCATCCTAACTTTCTTTACAGATTATTCAAAGTTGGGCGTCTTACTTATAAAGGTACTGTTAGTCATAGTCTTTGTTACTGCAGTTTGGGGGTTAGTATCGGATTTTGTAAAAAAAGGAGGGAAGTCATGAATAACGAAATTCCGCCTAAGACAGGGTATGCTAGCTATATTTTTCTGACCATTGTTTGTTTAGCGCCAGCTCAATGGAAGACGGTTTGAGGGGGAAGAGGATGTAAAAAGAATTACTTAGAATCCTTATACCCGTATTCATAGTGATGATTCCTTTAAGAATATTACTCGAAAAAAGTCCAAAGCTGTTGTGGGTATGGACAGTAGGATATTTTCTGATAGTGCTTGTGTTATATGGTTTGAGTAAAAAAGTTTTTAAATAATAAAAAGACCTAAAATGGCTGGATGGGGATTTACTACCGCCATAATCCTTCCACAGGGGCAGCTCAATGGAAAACGGTATAGAGGAGGAGCTTCTAATGCAAAAAAAAATATCTGTTCCTTTTCATCCTTTGGGTGGCTATCATGTTCGTATTTAATTACTTGAGAGAGGGAATTCCAGAACTGTTTTGGGTGTGGGGGATTTTATATCTTTTAGTAACTGTTATTATGATTGCTTACGTTTTTAAGAAAGGGAAAAAGTAAACTCATGAAAAAAGAATTACTCAGAATCCTTATCCCTGCATTCATAGCGATGATCCCTTTGAGAATATTAATTGAAAAAAGTCCGAAACTGTTGTCGATATGGACAATAGCATATTTTCTGATAGTGATTGTATTGTACGGTTTAAGTAGAAATATTTTTAGGTAACATAAAAAGACCCTTCTGGGTCTTTTTATAAATGCTCGAAGAGCATCTCCTTTTCATCCGTTGGGTGGCTATCATATTCCTAGTTAATTACTTGGGAGAGAAAATTCCAGAGAGAAAATCAGATGAATTTATTCAAAAAATATTGGACCAATCCATTGCTGAATGGGTCGTTCAACTCATGACTTTTTATGCATATTTACATTTAACAATAAGATGTTTTCCTTGAGTTTCACTCACTAAATTTTCATATTTTTTACATTGCCCATCCTCTATGTTGTTGATTTAATAGCTCGAGTAAAATGAGTTGCAAAAAATAATTAAAAAAAAGCCCTTAAAGGACTTTTTTCCAAATTTCTTATTTTTCAGTCAAAGCTGCAAGTCCTGGGAGTACTTTACCTTCGAGGAGTTCCATTGAAGCTCCACCACCAGTTGAGATCCATGAGAATTTATCTGCATAACCAAGGTTGATTGCTGCTGCTGCTGAGTCTCCACCACCGATGATTGATTTAACACCTGGTTGTTTAACGATAGCTTCCATCAATCCAACAGTACCTGCTTGGAAGTCTGGGTTTTCAAATACACCAACTGGGCCATTCCAAACAACTGTTTTAGCGCCTTCAAGTTGTGTGTTGTAGTCTGCAATTGTTTTGCTTGCTACGTCAAGTCCCATGAAGCCTGCAGGAATATTTTGGTCAGCAGTTTCTTTAACTTCTGTGTAACCAGCAAAGGCGTTAGCCACTTTGTGGTCTACTGGCAAGATGAGTTTGCCTGCTGCTTTTTCAAGCAATTCTTTAGCAAGGTCAAGTTTGTCATCTTCAACAAGTGAAGTTCCGATTTCGTAACCTTGGGCTTTCAAGAATGTGTAAGCCATCCCCCCACCGATGATAACTTTATCAGCTTTTGAAAGAAGGTTTTCGATAACACCGATTTTATCTGAAACTTTTGAACCACCAAGGATGGCTACGAATGGACGTTCTGGAGCTTCAACTGCTTCTTGGATATAAGCAATTTCGTTTTCAAGAAGGAAACCAGCAACAGCTTTATCAACGTTTGCTGAGATACCAACGTTTGATGCGTGAGCACGGTGAGCTGTACCAAATGCATCATTAACGAAGATGCCGTCACCAAGTGAAGCCCAGTATTTACCAAGTTCTGGATCGTTTTTAGATTCTTTTTTACCATCAACGTCTTCAAAACGAGTGTTTTCAACGAGCAAGATTTCTCCATCTTTAAGTTCGTTGATTGCTGCTTCAAGTTCTGCTCCACGAGTAGTTCCTGGGAAAACAACATCTTGACCCAATTTTTCAGAAAGAGCTTTCGCTACTGGTGCAAGTGATTTACCAGCTTTGTCAGCTTCTTCTTTAACACGTCCCAAGTGAGAGAAGAGGACAGCACGTCCACCTTGTTCAAGGATGTATTTAATTGTTGGAAGCGCAGCAGTGATCCGGTTATCATTAGTAATCACGCCGTCTTTAAGAGGGACATTGAAGTCCACACGTACGAGGACTTTTTTACCTTTAAGTTCAACGTCTTTTACAGTCAATTTTGCCATTTGGAAAAATTCTCCTTTAAGATATTTTTGATGAGATGAAGAAAGCATCACCTTTCTCCACTTCAAATTGATAGGTTAATTATATCACAAATTCAGGCATTTTGGTTTTAAGAATTTTACTTTCTTTTTGTAAAGGGTTACTTATAAAAGGCATGTTGATGATCCACCAGAGCAAAGGAAAAGTTACTGACAGACCCATCAGTAACTTTTTAGGTTAGGTTTCACGCAAAATATATTTTTGAAGGCCTTTTGCGACCCCCTCCTCATTATTACTGCTCGTCATATAATGGCTCACTTTTTTCACGGCAAGGCTGGCATTCGCGACAGCAATAGGCAGTCCAACGCTTCTTAACATGGACAAATCATTTTCATTATCGCCAAAAGCAGCTAAGGCTGTATTTTTTAATCCCTTTTGCTGTGCAATCCAAGCTATTGCCTTAGATTTTTGGGCAGATTTAAGCGTGATCTCCAGATAAGAAGTCCAAGTTTTTTGAATGACTATTTCTGTGAAATTCAACACTTCAAGGTCTTGTTTTACTTCCTCTAAATGGGAGTCATCGGGGAGAATAAGCAAGAGCTTAAAAATTTCTTCAGTCTCATTATTTTTAGCCAAGTCTTGTAAATGCGCTAAGAGGTCTACCTTCTTAGGAATCTGAGGTGTAAATTGCATTTCTTGTACAATGCGCTCATCCATCTGCTCAATATACCAGTCTTGCGCCGTAAAATAGCTGAGATTAACCTGTGGGTAGCGATTTTTAATTTCTCTGACCAGACGGTCAGTAAGAGAGAGAGGCAGGGAAAATTTTTTTAAAAGGCCCTTCTCATCAAAAATCAAGGCACCATTAAAAGCCACTTGCTCTGCTTTTAAATCTAGCTGAGCGATAAGTGGTTGCATGGCCTGCGGACTACGAGCCGAAACCAAACTAATAGGAAGAGGACAGTTTTTGAGTACTGCTTGTGTATAGGCTGTGATTTCTCCTGCATCATTCAGTAACGTCCCATCTAAATCTGTAAATACATGTTCAATGCTCTCCATCTTAACCCCCTTTTCTTTATTTTAACAAAAATAATAGCGAATAAAAGCAAAAGCCTCGGCTACTTTGTCTCTGATGACAATAAAAAAATCACTGACGGTTGGGTCAGTGATTAAAATGCTTATTAGTATTTTTTACGTTTACGAGCAGCTTCTGATTTGCGTTTGCGTTTTACAGAAGGTTTTTCGTAGTGTTCGCGTTTGCGGAGTTCTTGAAGTGTTCCGGCTTTTGTTACTGAACGTTTGAAGCGGCGGAGTGCGTCGTCAAGCGATTCATTTTTACGTACAACAGTTTTAGACATAGATTTCACCCCATTTCCGTTTCTGATTTCGTGGTCTTTCACACGACTTTCCAAGTATAGCAAATTTAGACCACTTTTGTCAACTCGTGGTGCCTGCTGATCAGCTGATAAGTGCTTTTACTTACTCCAATCAATTGGAGTTTGCCCACTTTTAATCAAAAATTCATTTGCCTTTGAAAAAGGCTGCGAGCCAAAGAATCCTCGATTAGCTGAAAGCGGTGAGGGGTGAGCAGCTTCTAGGATAAGATGCTTGCTTCCGTCAATGAGTTTGGCTTTCTTTCTAGCAAAACCGCCCCAAAGAATGAAAACTTTTGGTCGCTCATCATCTGAGGCAATCTTGATAATTTCGTCTGTCAATGGTTCCCATATTTTACCTGCATGAGCATTCGAAGCAAACTCGGGAACCGTCAATACGGCGTTTAACAGCAGGACGCCTTGTTGAGCCCAAGCAGTCAAATCACTCTCTTTTTTCTCAAAGCCTTCACTTAACAACTCTTTTTGGATATTGACAATCGAGTCTGGTCGATTAACCTTAAAAGAAGTAGGATAAGAAAAAGCCAAACCTTGCGCTTTGCCTGGCTGTGGATAAGGATCTTGTCCCACAATGATTACCTTTGTGTCTGACAGAGCTGTCAGCTCAATGGCGCGAAAAATCTGATCCTCAGCGGGATAGATTTTTCCCTGCTGATAAGTTTCATTAATAAATTGGAGCATCTTAGGAAAATAATCTTCAGGTAATCGCTCACGTAAAGGTTTCGACCAATCAGTTTTTTTCATCTTCTCTCTCTTCATTCACAAATAAACGCAGAACTGTTTTTAATCGCTCTGGTGCTGTTTTTCTAAAATCACTCAAGTAAATCTCGCGATGGTGAAAGGCTTTATGAACAGGGGTCAAGCCATTTTGTTTGGCGAATGCTTCCATTTTGGCAAAAGTCTTGCCTTCATTATCATAAGTCCCCTGATGTATGGTTTGGAGGCACAAACCATCTGCCATTGCCACAAATCGAACGCCAGAAACATCCTGCTTTTTCTTTTCAAAAACAAGCTTTTTAGCAGTTTGGACAACTTCTGCTGTCACAAAATCTGGCATACGTATCATCAGTTGCCAAATCAACTCCTCTTTTTTCACCCGACCTTCTATTGGTGCATTCTGACTAGTCCATAAGCCTTCAAGCGGGGGCACAACAAATGGTTCAAAATGCGAAATAGTAAACTCAGGATTTCGGTAGGACATCGAAATCATATAAGCAACGCAATAGAGCGCGCCTATCGCTTGTTGAAAAGCTGGCTCACTAGGTGCTCCATTCCCGGCTACTAGGATGTAGTTCCTACTTGAAAACTTAATCACTTCCAAGTCTTTTGGATAATAATATGATTTTTCTAATTTTTTTAAATCCAGTTTCTTCATTATCATGATTTTATTATAGCAAAAGTCTCTTTTGTTTAAAATGTTTGCCAAGTATTTCTAACAAAAAAACTGCCTTAAAAAGGGCAGTTCTTTAAAATCAGAGATTAGCCACATTGTGGTAAACTTTTTGCACATCATCATCGTCTTCGAGCGCATCAACGAGCCCTTCGAAAACTTCAAGATCTTCGTCAGAAAGTTCAACTTCTGATTGAGGGATTAATTCTAATTCAGTCGTTGAAAATTCTGTAATTCCTGCAGCTTTGAGTGCTTCAATCCCTTTGTGAAGGTCTGTTGGTTCTGTATAGACAACAATGTTTCCTTCTTCCTCTGTGACATCACGAACATCAACTTCGGCATCAAGTAAAATTTCAAAAATTGCATCAGGATCCGTACCAGCAAAAACGATTACTCCTGTATTGTCAAACATGTAGCTGACAGAACCAGCAGCACCAATATTTCCCCCATTTTTGTGGAAAGTCGTGCGCACATTGGCAATCGTCCGATTAACGTTTGAAGTCAATGTTTCCGCAATAATCATTGAACCATTTGGCCCAAATCCTTCATAGCGTCCTTGAACGAATGTTTCGTCACCGCCACCTTTAGCTTTATCGATTGCTTTATCAATAACGTGTTTTGGCACTTGCGCTTGTTTTGCACGTTCAATAACGAATTTTAAAGCAGAGTTTGATTCTGGATCTGGTTCGCCTTGTTTGGCAGCTGCATAGATTTCTACCCCAAACTTTGCATAAACTTTAGATGTAGCGCCATCTTTAGCTGTTTTTTTGGCAACAATATTGGCCCATTTACGTCCCATTGGATGATACCTTTAGTCATGACTAACATGACCCACCACGATATGATGTGGTGTTCCTTTCGAAAATTTTTTTATGAGTAAGGCAGGAGTTTCCTGTCGTGATTTTTTCTATAATATTATAACACAAAAAGCCTAACTTCGGTAAAGTTTTTCCGCCGAAAGTCTATCAAGTTACGGGATCTGACTAAAGAGACCAAGTCTTTTAAACTGGTTTTATTTCACTGGCGAAGGAAAAATGATGGGTCTGCGTCCATAATTTTGTTCGCCGGCTTCTGGATTTCCCAGCTGATAAATTTCATCTGCTTTTTGAGTAAGAGGATCCCAAGGTTTTTGACCAATCTTACTAATCATCTGCGCTTTATGTTGTCCTAAGAGTTTTTGACCAGCTGCACTGAATCCCAAGACATGAATGCCTTGTGGTGTTTCAAAATCGCGTGGAATATCCAACAAAATGTAGGTAAGAAGACGACGCACACGCGCTTTAGTATAGCGTTTAGTGTGGACAAGCTCAACCAATTCTGTAAAGTTATGCGCTTTTTTGACAGCTCTTTGAAGGCGGACCGCAAGTTCTTGGTTAAGTTGGAAAATCTCCTCAAGATAAGCTGAATTGGAAATGATTTTATATTGCAAAAAAGCAAAATAATGTTCCCATGAAGTCGTGGGCTTGTCATAGTTGTGAAGAATTTGAGCCGGCACGTATTTTTTAAGAGCTGACAGCTCCGTCAGTCCCAAAATTTGCTGACGTAATGCAGTGGCGCTAGCAAATCCTTCATCTAAATCTAAAGAATGGAAATTTCCTTCTCTTTGAACGGCCACTAGTTCTATTCCTCTTCCTGCCACAGCTTTCGCATAAGCGAGTGCCAGCACATGATTAGGCGTTTGTCCACTGAAACTTAAGGAGGTAAACTTTCCCCACATTTGCTGAGTTTTTTCAGGGTAGGAGAGCTCCTCTGGTAAGGACTGTAGATAAGCCTCCATCTCTTTTTGATGGTGAGCATAACTTTGCGCAATTTCATTGTAATCTACTAAAGTCTCTGAGCCAAAGCTAAGCTGATTAATCCCCAATTGGGAAAGGATTTCCACCGCACCGGCGGCAAAAAAATCGGCTGCCTGTACGGAAACGGTAACGGGCAGTTCCACCACCAAATCTGCTCCACATTGCAGGGCCATTTCTGCACGTGTCCATTTGTCAAAAATAGCGGGTTCACCACGCTGCATCCAATTACCTGACATAGCCACAATTTTAAGGCCTGTTGCTTGCTTTAGTAAGTATTCATGCCCTTTGTGAAAAGGGTTAAATTCTGCGATAATTCCCGTGATTTTAGTCATTTTTTACCTCTAAAAAAATCTGTCAGAGCTGACAGAAATATTTTTATTAAGGACAGCACTCGTGGTCCGACTGATGCACTTGTCAGTAATTTTGTTATTTTTTACAGACAAAAAACCAACGCTTCGCATCTTCTTGGGGCGCTTCGTCCGTAAAATCAGCACAAACTACAGCCTGAGTAAAACCAGCTGCCGCCAAGCGACTTAAATAGTCTTCTAACGGATAAGTCCGCTCCTCATGCACCTCGTCTTTGCGTGTGAAACGACCGTCCTCACCTTGAATGAAAAAGCTCAACTCATGCACGATTGAATGAGGCACATCCCCCTCAAAAGAGTCCCATAAAAAAGCAAAGTCTTCCGCATTTTCATGGTAAGAATAATTGGGGAAAACTTCATCGATTTGATGCAGTGAATGCACATCAAAGATAAAAGTTCCCCCATCAGCTAGCAAATCGGAGACGCCATCAAAAGTAGCTTGCAATTCTTCGAGGTTTTCAAGATAACAAAGCGAGTCAGAATAACAAGTTACGGCGTCAAATTTACCAAGCCCTGACAATTCACGCATATCTCCCGCTTTAAAGGTAATCTTAACTCCCGCTTGGCGAGCTTTCTGACTAGCTAAAGTGAGCATCTCTTGTGAAATATCAAGTCCTGTCACCTGATAACCCTCTTGAGCCAGGCGGACCGATAGAGCTCCTGAGCCACAAGCTAACTCAAAAATCGATTGAGTTGAAGCTGGCAAATGCCGTTTTGTAAAAGCTAACCAGTCATCATACAATTCCTGATCCATGACCTGATCATAGACCCGTGAAAAATCTTCGTAAAAGGCCATTTCTCCTCATTTCCCCTTTTAAAAAATTACTGACGAACCTGTCAGTAAAAAAATTAGTTTTAAACACACTGACAAGGTCATCAGTACAATTAGTCTGCGATATATTGTGAAACATCTACCAATGGCGCATCTGACCAGAGTTTTTCTAAGTTATAATGAGCACGTTCATCATGACCAAAGACACTGACCACAATGTCACCAAGATCGAGTAAGACCCAACCTGTTCGAGCATCACCTTCAATATGTCCAGCAGCTTGCACGCCAGCTAATTCAACTTGTTCTGCAATGTTATCTGCGATAGCATCGAGTTGACGGCTATTCATTGCTTCCATAATTACAAAATAATCCGCGATACCTGAAACTTCATTCATATCAAGTGCCACAATATCTAAAGCTTTTTTGTCATCGGCTGCTTTAACAACCACTTCTAATAATTTTTTTGAATCCAAATTTTCCTCCAAGCCCTTTACGAGCCTCATTTTATTTCTACACTGTCGCCCGAAGCGACTTGCTTTTCTTTTCCACTAAATCCACCCACCTCGCAAGGGTGTGTCAGACCTAGACCTCTTATTTTAACATAAAAAAACCAAGCAACCAAAAATAGCCTGCACTTTTTTAGAGCATCTTTATGAAACGCTTTTGTGAATGATTGCTGGTGTAACCGTGCTGCTCGTAAAAATGGTGGGCCGCATGGCGTTGTACACCTGAGTTTAAGCGGATTGCCTGAATGTTTCGCTCGCGCGCCCGTTCTTCAAGTGCTTGCAACAAATGCCCGCCAATCCCTTGTCCTTGCACGGCTTCGCTCACCACAAGTCCTAAAACATTTAACATCACTTCCGGTGAGTACACCGCCTCATAGGTTTCCGCTTCGATAAATCCTAAAACTTGATTTTCCTTTTCATACACGAAAAATTCATGGGAGCGATCTGGCAACAGTCGTGTAAGATTTTTGATCACATCTGCTTCACTGATAACATAACCTAATACGGCTGACAAAGCGGTAATTGCCGCACTATCAGATTGCTTTGCTCGTCTAATCATCCTGATATCTCCTTCTTACTGACCAAGCGATCAGCAAAAATTACCTCAAATAACCAATAAAAGTATTGTAAGCTTCCAACGTTTGCGGATAGATTGTCAAACGTTGCTCCGCCAGATAGTTAACAAGTCGCATCGTTTCAAAAGCCACCGCTTGATTCAAATCTTGCTTAGCAACAGCTCGAGCTTCGATCACCCCTGGAAAAACACGACCTTCTTCAATGTAATCAGCTACATACAACACTTTAGCAAGTGGTGACATGACACGATCTCCGACCGTGTGAATCTCGATTGCTCGCAAAATTTCAGGATCTTTTAGACCAAAGTCTTCCATCATTTTGTAAATGCCAACTTTTCCATGCCAGATATTATTATCCCAGTTTTTCAGATCTGTATCTAAGTCGTACTTATCAATCAAAGCAAGGAATGTTTCATCGTCCACTTCTTTGCAGTAATCATGTAAAAGCCCAGCCAAACTTGCCTTATGTGGATCAACCCCGTATTTTTTAGCTAAAGCAATCGCAGCCTTTTCCACACCAAGCATGTGCTGAAAACGCGAAGGTTTCACAGCAGCAGCTATTTGCTTTAACAACTCTTCACGTGACAAATTCACTTCCGGATAAAACTCAAACATACAAGCCTTCTTTCAAAATATAATCTAAAACTTTTGGTGCCAGTAAAAAATTGGGGACATAACCCTGATGCAATTGCTCCCGAATTAAATTACCCGAAATATCCATTATCGGCACATCCACCCAGAGAATAGGATAAGATGTCCCCGCACGATAGCGGGGGCGACGTACCCCAACCAGCTGAACCAGCTCCAAGAGTTCATCTATATGCGCCCAATGCGCCAAGCCTGAAATCATGTCTCCCCCAATAATGAAATAAAAATCACAATCAGGGTTTTCCTCATGAAGCTCACGGACAGTCTGATAAATTCCTTCGCTATTTTTTGCTTTGAGGCGACAAGCATCTACTTCAAGTCCTGGGTGACCTTCAAGAGCTGCCGTTAACATGGCTGCCACATGACCGTCTGTATTATGCTCTGGCAAAAAAACGACTTTTTCAAGATGGAGCGCTTGACGAACCTGGTCTGCTATGGTCAAGTGTCCAATATGGACGGGGTTAAAGTTCCCCCAAAAAAGACCGATTGCGCGTCGTTTTTTCGCTTCTTCTGTTTTTAATTTAACCTTCGTAAAAGGCGTCAAAAGATCTATTGCCATTCATTCACCTACACCATTTATGATTATTTTTATCTTTTATGTTATTTGATCAAGTTTTTTACATCCATTGAGATTTTGCGATTTTCTTTGCGTTCAGACACTTTAAAGACAATGACGTTACGTCCGATAATCTGCACCACATCAAGTCCCATTTCTTCAATTGCTTCTGCGACATCTGTTGCTGTTTCATCCGAGTTTTGTAAAATATTAACTTTGATTAACTCACGTGCATCGCAAGCAGAGCGAATGCTCGTCAAAATCTCATTGGACAAGCCCCCTTTACCAATTTGGACAATTGGTTTGATATTAACTGCTAAGCTACGAAGGTAACGTTTTTGTTTTCCATTTAATTCCATTTGTGTTTTCCGTTCTATATTTTAATTTTAATACTCATTCAATTTCCAACTCAATTCTGGTGCAATCAAGCCTTTAATCTGATACCCTTCTTCCCCTTCAACTACGGATTGGACCAAGGCAATTTTTCTTAGTTCAGGTAATTGATAGGCTTTCTCATAAGCCATTTCTATTTCAAAGGGTTCAAAAAGGTCATGAATTTTTTCCAAAATAGCTGTTTTCAGCCATTGCACGCCACCCTCAGATTTGATAGAAAGTTGGACAGCAGGGGCTAAGGTAGGCACAAAATCCTCCTTAACCAAATCCATCTTATTATAAACATTCAGCACAGGAATATTGGTAAGCTTCAAATCTTCCATGATTTTTAAAACTGTTTGTTCATGGATTTCGTGATGAGGGTTGCTGGCATCCACAACATGAATCAGTAAATCAACATTAGCTGATTCTTCTAGTGTTGATTTAAAAGCCTTAATCAGCTCTGTTGGCAGGTTTTGGATAAAACCGACCGTATCGGTCAGTGACACCGTAAAGTCTTCAACCAATTTAACTGCTTTTGTTGTGGCATCCAAAGTCGCAAAAAGTTCATTTTGCTCATATTGTTCTTTATCAAGCCCAACTAAAGCATTCATAATACTGGATTTCCCGGCATTGGTGTAACCAATTAAGCCAATCCGAAAAATTCCTGATTTTGAGCGTTTTTGGCGAATATTTTCCCTTGTTTTTTCAACTTTTTTGAGGGCTTTATCAATGTTTTCAATTCGAGTGCGAATATAACGTCGATCTGTTTCAAGCTTGGTTTCACCTGGCCCTTTAGAACCAATTCCCCCACCTTGACGGCTGAGCATAATCCCTTGTCCCACCAAACGAGGCAAAAGATAATTGAGCTGGGCTTCTTCAACTTGAAGCATTCCTTCATGCGAGCGCGCACGCATCGCAAAAATATCCAAAATCAATTGCATTCTATCGATGACTTTGACACCCAAAGCTTCTTCTAAATTGACATTTTGCCTTGGTGATAAGCGATCATTGAAAATAACCGTATCAATTTCACCCACTTCAATCGCCCAACGTATTTGTTCTAATTTTCCAGAACCAATCATTGTCCGACTATCTGGACGTTCTCTTTTTTGAGTGAATTGGTCAATAACCAAGCCGCCAGCTGTTTTTGTCAGTTCAGCAAGTTCAATCATTGATGACTCAAAAGCCTGAAAATTTTCAGCTGTTTCCACTCCAGCAAGGAGAACTCTTTCTTGTTTTTCTTCTAAATCTATCAAATTTTTAGTAAAATTTTCCTTTTTTATTTTTGTCAGCTGAGTTTAGACTAAAATTGTTATGGAGCCAAACTCTGCTCATTTATTTATTGAGTTGTCACAATCCTTTTGACTTGAGCATTTACTGATAGAGCTGTCAGTAATTTTTAAAAGCTTTTAGAAATGCTATCAATTCAGGGTTGGTTCCATATTTGAAAATATAGTCTAGCAAATCACTTTTTTCTAAAATCGGTTGAATAAATTCTACTGACAAGCCTGTCAACACGCTTATCATATCTGTTTGAGCTAATTCTTTGATTTCTTTTAGTTTCAGAGCATCCGCTTGTTTGCGTTCTGCCGATTCTTTTGGATAACCAACATTCATAGGTTCTTCAAACAATTTCTCTAAAGTAAATCTCAGATTCACTTCGCCCGCCCAACCAAAATTCAAACCAAGTGGCAAAGAAGCACAATTCCCCTGATTAATTCGTCCGAAAAGGTAAGCATCTGTAGGCGTTGGTAAATAGCCAGAAATCACATTGGGCAAAGCGTTGGCTGCAATGTTCATCCCATTTCCCGACGAACAGCCCGTTACAACGAAATCAACCGCACCAGAGTTAAGCAAAAGCCCAACACAAAGTGCAATTTGAACATAAGAAAATTTTTCTTCATTTTCACTTACACCAAAATTAAGAACTTCTGCATTCAGATGTGCCGTTGCACGCTTTGTTTCTTCAAACAAAACTTCATTTCGACCAATTTGAGTACTGGCTTGAATTACTGCAATTTTCATCAAACTTCCACCCTTTTCTTCTTAGCCAGATAACCGTTTTACCCAATCAAAGCCTTACGCACAACTACATCCACACCTTTTGGCACCCAAGCGGCAACAACTGCTTTTTGTGGCACCCGAACCCAGCCAAGACCAGAAAAGACAATGTCCGACTTGTCAGTAATTTTAAACTCACGACGAACCAATTTGGCACCAACCAAAGCAGGAGCCAAAAGTTCTCCTTTATGCTTTTCATAAAATTCAGTCGCACCTGCAAGTTTCGTCCGATGAACCTTAATTTCATTGTCAAAATAAGCTGTCATTCCTTGACGTTCGCCACTTATAAAATCAAAACGTGTCAAACCACCAAAGAACAAGGTTTGTTCAGGGTTGAGCTGATAAGTTTTCGGCTTAATTTCTTTACGCGGTGACACATATTTCAAATCTTCTGGTTCCAAATAATGAGCCATTTGCCCACGGTGAATAATCCCCGGTGTGTCAATCAATGCCGAATCTTCATCAAGCGGAATTTCAATCTTATCAAGAGTTGTCCCAGGGAAACGTGAAGTTGTAATCACATCCTCAGAACCTGAGGCTGATTTAATAATCGCATTAATCAAAGTTGATTTCCCAACATTCGTGACACCAACCACATAGACATCACGACCATGTCGATAATGTTCAATGGCTTCCATCAACTCAGCCACATCATCTTTATTTTGAGCTGAAGTCACTAAAATATCTTTAGGTTTAAGCCCCCGCGCGCCTGCTTGTTCTCTCAACCAAGCAGTTAATTTCCCAACTTTTAGTGATTTTGGCAAAACATCACGTTTATTGGCAACCATGAGCAAATCATTTCCACCAGTCAATTTATGAAGGTTAGGAATCAAAGAGCCATTAAAGTCAAAAATATCAACCACATTGACAATCAAAGCATCATGTTGACCAATTTCTTTAAGTAAACGCAAAAAATCTGCATCCGTCAAACTTGTCGGTGCAATCTCATTATAATGGCGCAAGCGGAAACAACGCTGACAGTATAAATCCTCATCGTTCTCAATTTTTTTCTTCAAAGCACCCGCAGGCAAAAAGCCAAGTGCATTTTTATCCTCAGTTTGAATTTTTGCACCACACCCAATACAGTACAAATCTTCCATCGTATTTTCGTTTTCAATCATATTGCTTATTATACCACATTTCGCTAGTAATTTTGAGGGTATTTTCTGCCTTAAAACCCTTTATTTTCTTACTGACAGCCCTATCAGTAACTTTAATAAAAAAAAGTGAGCCGAACCATCTGTTCACTCACTTTTTCTTTTATTCACACTTATTTTTATCTAGTAGTTTACCCTACAAAAAACTTAATGTACAGAATAGTTGGGTGCTTCTTTCGTGATTTGTACATCATGCGGATGAGATTCTTTCAAACCAGCTCCAGACATTTCAATAAATTGAGCAGATTCGTGCAAAGCTAAAATATCTGCAGCACCTGTATAACCCATACCAGCCTTCAAACCACCCAACATTTGGAAAATAATGTCTGTTGCGCTTCCTTTATAAGCCACGCGTCCTTCAATACCTTCTGGAACAAGTTTATTAGCTTCATTAACAGCCCCTTGGAAATAACGGTCTTTAGACCCTTTTTTCATTGCTGCTAAGCTACCCATTCCACGGTAAGTTTTAAACTTACGACCTTGGAAGATTTCAAATTCACCAGGAGATTCGTCAGTACCTGCAAGCATTGAACCAAGCATAACTGCATCTCCACCAGCAGCAAGCGCCTTAACAATATCACCAGAATATTTGATCCCACCATCAGCGATGATTGTTTTACCAAACTCACGCGCCACATTTGCTGCATCATAAATGGCTGTAATTTGCGGAACACCTACACCAGCAACAACACGAGTCGTACAGATAGAACCAGGACCGATCCCAACTTTAACCACATCAACACCAGCTTCAAACAAAGCACGCGCACCCTCACCAGTAGCAATATTACCAGCAATCAACGTCCGGTCTGGGAAATGATCACGGATTTCACGGATCTTACGTAAAACACCAGCGGAATGCCCATGAGCCGTATCAATGACAATCGCATCAGCGCCAGCAGCGAACAAAGCTTCTGCACGTTCAAATGTATCAGAAGAAACACCTACCGCACCAGCCACTAAAAGACGCCCTTGTTCATCTTTCGCCGCATTTGGAAATTCAATCACACGTTCAATATCTTTAATGGTAATCAAACCAGCTAACTTACCTTCTTCATCCACCAAAGGCAATTTTTCGATTTTATGTTCTTGCAAGATTTGAGCAGCGGTGTCTAGTGTAGTCCCAACAGGTGCCGTAATCAAATTTTCAGCAGTCATCATGTTTTTGATTTGTTGATTATAATCTGTAATAAAACGCAAATCACGATTTGTAATAATTCCTACCAATTTACGATTTTCAAGTGTATCCACAATTGGTACACCAGAAATACGGTAAGTTGCCATCAAATTTTCTGCTTCTTCAATTTTGTGTTCTGGTGTCAAGAAAAAAGGATCTGTAATAACGCCAGACTCAGAACGTTTGACTTTGTGAATTTCTTCCGCCTGTTGTTCAATAGACATATTTTTATGGACAACACCTAGACCACCTTGGCGCGCCATCGCAATAGCCATTTTTGAGTCAGTAACAGTATCCATTGCAGCCGAGATAATCGGAACATTCAATGTCAAATTTTTTGCCAATTTCGTTTTCATACTCACCTCGTTTGGCAACACATGAGATTCTGCTGGAATCAGCAACACATCATCAAAAGTAAATCCTTTTTTCAAAAACTTAGTTTCCCAGTTTGACATCGAAATTATTCCTCCATTTATCAGTCAGCTCCAAAAGTATGACTGTATTTCTATGGCTCCCGCCATTTTTTTATTTTTACTATTCTACCACTTATTCATAAGCATTTCAACAACTGATTTATCATCTTTATAAAAAGCTAAACTATACGAGACAAACTTCAGTATATCATTTTCCCTTTAACGCCTTTCATGATAAAATAGTTCCATCATAATTATTATGAATTTTTACAGTTTTCTCATTAAAACGTAGCCTTTTATAACCTCCCATAAACATTTGACCCGAACCCCTAACGTGTTTTTACCAAAACGCAACAAAGACAGGCTAATATAATTGTAAAATAATAATAGTTGCATCTTTAAATTATTTACTTTATCAACTAGAAAGACAAAATAAATGAAACTAAAAAAACGTTATCTTTTTTCTCTTCTTATTATTACAGGACTTTTTGCTTTACCCGCACACGCAGATGACACCGTTTCTCAAGTCGATCACCCGATGGGCTACTATACTCAGCAAGAGACGCAAGAGGAAGCCTCCTCATCAGCACAAAACACAGAAGAAAATGAAACTTCTAATGCACCACAAGCCCGTTCTTTTTCTGCAGCTTCAGCAAGCGTTCCGTCCAACTTAAGCTCTAACGATACTTCACTTCCGCGGCGAGATGCCGTTGACGTCTCCAGTTATCAATCGTGGATGACGCAGGCAGATTTCAACTCGCTTAAAGCATCAGGTGTTAAGACGATTATTGTCAAGCTAACAGAGGGAACTTACTATAAAAACCCCTATGCGGCAAATCAAATTAAGATGGCACAAAATGCTGGACTCAAAGTGGCAACCTATCACTTTGCGATCTTTGGGAGCACGAGCAACCAAGCCACCGCTAACGCCCAAGCCCAAGCGGAAGCAACTTACTATGTTAACATGGCAAAATCCTTAGGTCTAAGTACTGGTACAGTAATGATAGAAGATGCTGAGTATACAGGTACGTCGTCATCATTATGGACCCAAGCTTCACAGAACTTCACGAACAAAGTTAAAGCGCTTGGATATAAAAATGTACGCTACTACACCTCGAAAAACTGGGCCGAAAACGGCACGATGAAACCTGCTACTCTGGGTGCTAAAAATTTCTGGGTGGCTCAATATCTCTATGGAAAACCTTCTGCTAGCAACTTACAAAATACTCAATATGGGGCTTGGCAATATACGAGCCAAATGTATTTCCAAGGTACAGCTAATTTGAGAGCTAACGCCGTTGATACTTCTATCGATTATAATAACATCTTCAACCCAACTTCCACAAATGATGTCTATCGTATGTACAACCCTAATAGTGGTGAGCATTTCTATACGATGAACTTTTATGAAGTAACTTCTCTACAAAATAGTGGATGGCACTATGAAGGAGTTGGTTGGGTTTCTTCTACAGCAAAGACAGCTCCTGTCTACCGGCTTTATAATAAAAATGGAGGCTACCATTTTTACACTACAAGTAGTTATGAAAAAGATCAACTTGTTAAAAAAGGGTGGAGATATGAAGGTATTAGCTTCTACAGCGGAGGTTCTAAAGCTGTACACCGCGCTTATAATCCTAACAATGGAATGCATAACTACACTTTAAATTCTTATGAACAAAATTCACTTGTAAAATTAGGGTGGAGAAATGAAGGCACGGCATGGAAATCTAATTAACTTGAACAAAAATCACTAGAAAAAAATATCGGTTCGACCGATATTTTTTTATCTCAGCGATAATTTAATGAGATTTTATAATATTCTTCAAGTTTATATTTAAGAGCTTTATTGTTCAGTTCAATTCCTACATTTCTCATAGTATCCTTTTGACTTACGCCCTGCGTATTATAAAGCTTATTTTGTATCGCTGTAATATACTGAAATGGATTTTTAGTGTCACTAAATAGTGAATCACCCAAAAAATAATTTAAATGTTCCTCATCATCAAGTAAATCTAATACTGTAGGAGTTAATGATAAACTATTTTTCCCTCCCACATTTATATTTCTTGGTTCTACCCCTGGGTAATAAATCATCAAGGGTATTGGAGCAGCAAAATAGTTCCTTGTTGTCTTAAATGTTGCATTGTAAATTGGATCAGGAAAAGTACTATGATCAGATGTAAATATAACCATTGTATTATTAACCAAACCGCTTTCTTTAATTTTCTTCCAAAATTTACCAAAAGCATCATCCAAATTATAATACTTATTAAGATAGGTATTTTTACCGTCGCCATACTTCATATCCGTACTGACGCCTACATGTGTCTGGTAAGTATAGTCCACAAGTAGAAAAGGATCTTCCATAGAATTCATTTTCACTGCTTGATTAAAGAGTAAATTATAATTTTCCTGATCCGCTAAAATCTTTTCACCTACACTCGTTGTCAGACTATCAGAAGAGCCTGATACGATACGATCAAATCCTAAATGTTTGAGATAAGTGGTCCAAGTTTTTTGCTCTGGTTCTGGATTAATCATCATCGTTTGATAACCCTGTTTTTTCAATATTTTTTGGAGGGATACTTGATTAGTTTGTAACATTTTAGCTACACCACTCGTTCCATTCTCGTACCCTTCAGAATATTGCTGTGAAGAAAAAAGCTGACCTCGTAAACCTCTATAAGTTGCTGCCGTATGATTAAAGTAATCAGTAAAATTAAGTGTTTCCTTAGAAAATTGATTTAAATTAGGTGTAATATTTAAACCTAAATCATTATTTACATCCATTATTTCAGAACTGAAACCTTCTGTAAAAATAATTATTATATTCGGTTTATTTAAATTAGTTTTAACACCGTTCTCAACGTTTGATCTTTCAAAAGTCTTATATACCCGTTGCTTGTCGTTACTATTTTCCCCAAGATTTACCGTAAGCCTAACTACTTCATAGTACTCTTTTACGAAGTCCTTCCACCCCAAAAATGGAGTTTTAGAGCCAAATATGCCCATAAATATATAAATGAGCACTATGAAAGTAAAACTAACGAGTTTCCCGATATTATTAAAACGCAAGCTATAAATAGGCAACAATGATATCATAACAGCCAATACTATAGCGAATAAATATAGTAGTAACGAGGAACCCAAAGCACTCAAATTTTCTAAGTTATTCCACATAATATATGTAGTGAATGTCCCAGAAAAAGCAACTACACCAAGATTAATCAAGAATAGGAGAGTAGAAATAAAGGAGGTTATATAACGAGCGACTGACCATTTCAAGGGCAAGAGTTGTACCAGTAAATAGAGAGCAAAATATTCTACTAAGCTAGAAAAAAATAAATTAAAATCCCAACTATTTTTAATACTAGCTCCAGTAACAACTATAAAAATGAGTATAAGTTTACACAAAGCCAGATAAAATTTTTTCTTCGTCATCACATTCACATATGTTTCACTCTGATTTTCTTTTTTCTTTATCATATCTCATTATAACGCTTTCTGAAAAGGTTAACAAACCAAAAGTCTAAGAGAAAAATTTGAAGCATCAAAAAAGAGCAGTTGTACGCCAAATGCTAAACTGCTCTCTTTTAAAAATGAAATCCTTTAGTTTCCTCATTTTACAAGGCCAAAATAACGCCCCAAAAATTATTCACTATTAATATGATATTAGAAAGCACAGCCAAAGATATAACCAAAGCAACTATTACTCTAGTTTCCTTTATCTTAGCCTTAAAATAGGTGCTCCCGCTGAACAATACTAGCAATAAAAATAAAGGAGTGAAATATCTACCCTGAACCCCGCTTATCGCACCCACTAACTGGTTTGCAGCCGTTGTTCCTGTATCGTAATAGCCGGATATCATATATTGGAAATATACAGCTAAAATATTTAAGATTAATAACAACAATGCTCCGAAACTGATTAATTTAGATTTCACAAATTTTTCTTCAGCTAATAAGCACAATATAAGTAAAACGCACCAAGAAACTGTTACCCAAATCGGAATTGAATTTGTGCGATATGGACTTACAAAAAGAGAAGTAAACATTGGTGGAGCAACATTACTTACAAGATTAACTACTAATCTTCTGAGTACATAAAAAATTCCGCCATATCTCTGCAAAATTACGATAGCAGCAACGATAAAAGCTAGTACAGCCGCTAACAATGCCCCTATTTTCATCAAATTTAAGTTGTGATTTCTTTTCTTTCTTCTTCTGTCATAAGAGAGCGTGCTACTTTTACTACTAATAGGGCTGTACTTACCTTTTTTATGAACATGCTTATTAAACCATATTGCTACTACAATTAATGGATAAATTATTATTATAGTTTTAAAATTAAGCTTCGCGGCTACTAATATCAAAAAACTAACTATAAGCATTTCCAATATATTTTTGGGAGATAGCTTATTATCATCTACTACATTTATCGCTACAGCCACTGAGGCTGCTACCAAAACATAAGACAGTGCATCATAAGAAAAACTTGAAAATTGACTTACAATAACCGGAGACAGCATCAATGCCGTGAAGGTTAACTTCCCTTTTTTCAATCTTTTTATTATAAAATAAATTAATAAGCTATATACTAGACTGGATAGGAGCCTACCAAATACTACCATTACTCCAATGGAAGGGTAAATATGGTAGCCTATCCATATGCCGATTGCCGGGATAATATGACCTAATTGAGCATAATCTAGGATATTTCCCCCTATTTCCCGAGGAAAGTTTTTAGCTTCAGTTATATAAGCCTCATTCAGATAATATTTTTCGAAATGAGTACCATCTACATAAGACTGGCTTTGCCCCGTCAGCGATGTTGTAACCGACGTAGAACCATAACGTGAAATATCTACAACTAAGCCAACCAAGTTGGCCGACGCTTCAAAATGATACGGGGAATCTGGTTCATTGAAAATAGGGTTAACTACTGAAGAAAAGAGACCTAAGACGACCGCTACTATTAAATAAATTTTATGTATATTTCTACTCATTGCATTAGTATCATGGCTTTGTTCTAACTGACTGATATCTAACTCCATATTTCTATTAATCATTTATCTACTTCCTACGTAAATTTCAGAATAAGTAATAAAACAAGTATTACTACAACAACTCCTAAAGCTATACCTCCTAAAACTCTGAGTGAAGAGTAGTTAGATACTTTATCATCAGAAGTAACCGACAGCACATTATATTCAGACTGACCAGCAGAATAGTCTCCTATCAAGCTATTCACTTTATAATTTTGGGTCAGGGCATCCCCTACGCTATTTTTACCGTTCATTTCATTAAAAGTAGTAAAAGGAATAATTGACTGCTTTAAATCATAACCTTCTGCGGCCTTTATAGGATACAAGAAATAATCTTTGCTGCTAGCTAGGCCTACTATCTTAATTAATGACTGATTAGTTTTCGTTTCTCTTTTCGCGTTAAAATCAAATAGGCTAGTATTTAAAGGAATTGACATCCCACTCGATACACCTAGCGAATAGATATTCCCACCTTCAAGTACTAAAGGCTCAATAGAGGAAACGGACGATAAATCAGCTACCTCTACCCAATTGCCAGTTTGAGTGTATATATCATAATTATCCCCCCTTTTTTTACCTAAAAGATACTGCGCACCACTCGCAAGTTTATTTTTTTCAGTATCCATCATTACAAAATTAATCCCAGTAGATGTTACTGAAGGCGATGTGCCAGTCAAATTGTCTTTTCCATTACTTAACGATAATTTAAAAGCAAAAGTTTGTTTAGCTGTCTGATAAGCGTTAATAGGAATAGTCAGTTCCATAGTATCAGTACTTGGTGGAAAATTTATTTGACGTTTTAAGTTGACTTGTGGTGAGATGTGCGCATGAATCTCTATCGTTACGTCTTCCTCAGAAGGATCTAACTTGATATTATAATTATATAACGGAAGATTAACCAATGAAGCACCAAGTAAAGTAATTACACCATCGTAATTATCATTTATTTGCGAGATGCTTGTGATACTAGGTTCGTAGACACTCGGTGTAATTATTGGATTATAGTAATCTGTCTGGGTATAGGGCACTGAAATATCATCAATTGTTAAGTTTGCTTGCGGAGCGATTGTTAAATTTGCACCATCTTTTAAATAAGCAGCTTTTATTTTTACTACATACTTAATACTCTCTCCAGACTCAATAGTATATTGATTTGTACCACTTAAACTAGATTTAGGCATGTCTACTGTTTTAATCGTCATACCTGAATCAGGATTAGATAAATCTAGACTAATATTTTTTGTTGCTTCAGTGATATCTACTATTTTCTGTAATCGATTATCCGAATCAAATATCGCAGTATAACCTAAAGGTAATTTAGCCTCCCCTTTTCCCTCTTTGTTTGTAAAAGGTTCACCTTTTACTTTGGGGGCTTTAAAAGTAATAGCTGTACTATCTTTTCCACCAGCTATGATATTCCCAGCCCCATTTAGTGTCATCGCGGCATTATAACTGTCATTTATTATTTTATTCAATATATAGAGAGCATCTGATGAGGTATTTTTAACCCCAGGCCCAATAGTGTATGTGCCCGATATTTTTAACGCTTTATCGTCCTTTGAATAAATATCTCCCAATTTTGTCCAAGCTTGAGAGGATACATCTCTATCAGTAAAGCTTCCCTCAACTATTTTTTGATAAAGAACATCAACATTTATTGCATTATACTTTCCTCCAGAAACTGGCTGTCCAAAATCCGTAACTCTAAGTTCAACCTTCTTCTCGACTTTCCCGTCTGTAGTCTTGGCATTCACTGTGAGAGGGCTTCCTTGTGCGAAAAATAGAAAAATATTGATTAGAAAAAATATTTTTACTAATTTTTTTAATAGTTCACTTGGCATTCTTTATTCCTTCTTTAATTTGAAAGAAGCTATTTACTTCTTAAAATCTCTTGGATTAAATTTTTTTCTTTAGTTAAAGTAATATAAAGTAGCATGGTCACTATTAGACCGATGCCCCGTATGACCAATACAAAAAATATATTTTGTGGCTCAAAAATACTAATTACCTCTAAAACAATAAAAGTAAGTATCCCTAAATAACATGGTGATTTAAATTCTGCTAAGAATTTTAACATAGAACCTTCTAAGGAAATTTTAACAACACGTCTAAAATTTATAAAAAAGTTTATAACAAAACCTACTGATAGAGAAATAGCGACAGAAGTTATCGTACCCGCAAATATCCCGACGATAATCGATCCTACTATTATAATCGCACTAATAACACCTGTATTAAATAAGAGTCGTGGTTGGTTTCTTGACTGGAAGATCGCACCGCTACTTGATAAAGTCATTTGGACCCAAACGGTCAAGGCCAATATTGCAAAGGGTGTAACTGCTTGTTCCCATTGACTACCAAATAAAAAGAAAATAATTTGCTTAGAAGATAAACTGAGGAAGATCGATAAAGGGATCCCTATTAAAGCTAAAATATGTACAATTTTGTAGTATATATCTCGAATGTAACTTACATTATCTTGGTAATCTGATAATACTGGTTGGAGGACAGGGTTAATAATTCCTAGAAAAAGTGTGTTTGGTAACATTAGGAGTTGGTAAGCCTTGCTGTAATTAGCTAAAGCGACCTCTCCCATAAATTTTCCAACTAAGATGTTATCTGAATTACGTGAAAAATAGTTTATAAAATTAAACGCAAATTGATTTTTAGAGAATTCCCAAATTTCTTTGAGAGGGGTTAAATCAAATTTTTTGCTGAATCTTACTTTTGTAAAGTAAGCGTTGAAGGAAAAATTAACGATAGATGATATTATCGCACTTATGATAAGTGCATAAACTCCAAAATGAAGAAAAGCTAGCCCGACACCAACGATTCCGGCCATAATATTTCCGATAACCAAGCTAAAATTAACTTGTTTAAATCTTTTAGATTTATTTAACAACGCTGATGGAACAATATTCATCCCATTAAATAAAACAGAAATAGCTTGAACCCATGTCAGTGTTTTATATATATCATTATTATACACTAAAGCTAAAACATGACCAAACAATCCGAAAATAACAGCTACAGCTAGAGCAAAAATTATTGAATAATTAAAAAGAATTTTAATATCTTCTTCCGACAATCGCTTGTTTTGGATTATTGCGGGCCCCATACCTGCTTCTATCATCATACTAAAGAAGACAATAAACACTTGTATTATTGCTACTATACCATATTCTGCAGGTGTAAGTAGTCGACTTAATACCGCATTGATTATTAGCTGCAAAAGAAAATTACTGTAAACACCTATTGTGGTAAAGAACATTCCTGTCTTCAAGTTTTTCATATTATGATATCTTTCTCATTCCTTAACAAAACTAAATAATGTTTTGCCATTGTTTTTGTAAAATTTCTACTTTGAAATTTTGGACGCGCTCTAAGGATTTTCTTTGATAAATTTTTCTCAACTCTGGATTTTCAGCCAACTTCAATAACTCAGTTATCATGGCCTCTACGTTCCCATTTTCTACTAGTATCCCGTACTTTCCATCATCTAAAACTTCAGAACTTCCACTTTGCTCGAAAGCGACAATGGGAAGACCGAAACTCATTGCCTCAGCTAATACTAGGGGCATACCCTCCCATCGCGAAGTCATGATGTATATCGAGGAGTCTTTATAATGTCTCAAAAGTTGTTCACCTTCTAGTGCCCCTCTGAGTAGTATCTTATCTTCTGCCTTTTCATCAGCGATGAGTTTTCTCAATGCATCAATTTCTTGAGTATTCCCCGAGCCAGCTATTGCAATTTTCCAGTCTTCAGGTAATTTTTTTGCAATTTTAACAAGGTAATCTAATCCCTTATGTTGGATATCATACCTGCATGTGATACTTATAATTTTTTCATTTAAATCTGAAACTAATCCTAAATTATCTAAAGTGATAGGATTATTGATTTTCACGACATTCTCAGAGATAACCCCATAACCTCTTTTGTCTTCTTCTGTTAAGGCTACTACAGTATCTGCACCCTGCATTGATTCAATCAAACTATCCTTAACTTTAGAAAAATAACCTTCAAAATAAACTTTATGATTATTATGCATCCATAAAATTACATTAATATTAGGAAACCGTTTTTTTATTACCGAAGCCTTAACAACTGAAGGGCCACTAATAATAACTGTATCTACTGGATTTTTTTCTAGATATCGGCACAAAGAATTGACATGGGTATTTATCAATGTCTTCTTCTTTTTAAAAACTAACCTATATAGGACATTTATCCCCAGATATATGGGATTCAGGCGTTTTTCGAAGATATTTTTCTCCCCAAAAACAACCTCTTCTTCAACTTTATAGAAGGGATCCACTTTATCATGGGAATATATCTTTACATTATAATCATTAACTAAAGATTCAGAGACTACTGTAACAACCCTTTGTATGCCGCCCATTCCTAAGTTATTTACAACAAACAATACTTTTTTCATTCTTCACATTTTTCTTTACACTATTATAGTTCGAAACTACTTTTTTCAGGAAATTTTTTATCTAATGCTTCCAAGAGATGATCTCTTTCATTAGTAAAGTTTATCTCCGCCGAGCCATCATTAAAGCATATAAGTTTATATTTGGAGTTCAAAATTTCTTCATATTTTTTATTATTCTCTAAAGGGACCACTTTCCCAAATTTAAATGAATTGTGTGGATAAAATTTATCTTCTGCTCGTTGGTAGTCAAGTACTGTCCAAATATTAATCGTATTTGGACTTCTAAATTTACTTCTAGAAGCATTATCAAACTCGTCGGAAACTACTTTGCGTAATTCCTTGAAACTACTTTTTAGCATAGGTTGCGCTAAATGATCTTGGAAAAAGCCAACATAGCGCTTGGTATAAAGTTGTACTGGCAACAGCCAAAGATTTATCAAGAATGCAAAAAATCCATTTTTTAACGATAATTTTTTTCTAGTAATAAATTTTTTATCTCGTATCGCTTTATTAACACTATAATTGTTATTAAATTGCACAATATTATATTTACTGTCCGCTGGTATTGGCATAGTTAAATATTGCAAAACAGGAAGCCCATTCTTGATGAAATCTTCACTTTTTACCTCTGCATTTAAAAACATATCATCATTAAAATTTACAAAAAACTCAGAAAGGGAATCAATTTTATCAAAATTTAGTTCAATAGTCCTAGAGTTGAATGTCGGGAGAAGCTCATTCGGAATAAACTCGTCATGACGTACAACATTAAGTTTAGGATGATTCGTATCCAGCCAATCAGGTACATGTCCCCATGTCACTAAATGGATCTTATTTACCCAAGGAGCATATTTCTCAACTGCACGAAACCAGTATTGAAAATTGTCCATATTTCTAAAGCGTGCTTCCGAGTTTAATGCTTTTTCAATACTTTCACCACTGTATTGAGCTTTTTGTTTTATCCAATCTTCGTCTGTACTATCCAAATAAGTTACTACGAAATCTATCTTTTCCGTCATTCTTCTTCCTTTATCTTAACGTATTGAACTTTTACCATAGAATGCTTTTACTTGAGCAGTAGCTGTTCCCAATTGTTGATAATTTTGTCAATTTCTAACATTTCCGAGCGTTGAAGTGAGAGGTGGGCATACTTTTCTCGAAGTTCTTTTGAATTTTGAAGATTTTTGAGTTCATTCATAAATTTTTCAATATTCCCGTTTTCTACCAGTACGCCATATCGCCCCTCATCCAGTACTTCGCGAGAACCAGAATTGGACATCGACAGTACTGGAAGACCAAAGCTCATGGCTTCAGCAAATACGAGGGGAAAGCCTTCAAATCGACTTGTACTTATGAAGAGAGAACTATTTTTGAAATGTTCTTGCAATTGTGCTCCACTTTTTGCCCCTCTCCAAACTAGCTTATGTTCCAAGCCATTTCTTCTGATATCTCGTTTAAACCTCTGCTCTTCAAGCCACATTCCACTCCCAGCTACATCTATTTTCCAATCGTTATCTAGCTGTTTGGCTATTTCAAGCAAATAATCAAGTCCCTTATGGTTATAATCAATTCTTCCAACAAAGCTAATTACTTTACTCTCTAATTCAGATTGGCTATTATCAGAATCTATCGTCACTGGATTATGCATAACTCGTACATTTCTATAACCTAATGAATTTAAGTGGTCCTTATCTTCCTTAGTTAAAACACAAATGACGTCACTATTATTATAACCAGATAATAACTTCTCATAGCTTTTTCCATATAAGAAAGTTTCATATATCTTTGTATTCAAGTGAAGCCATGAAATTAAAGTTACATTCGGTAGCCTGTCTTTTAAGTCTTTAGCAACAACCGCCCACTGTTCAACCAGTATCAGTGTTTCAATTTTATTTTCTTCTACAAAGATTACTAAATCATCGACCATTTCTTTATTTGGTATCACGGTCATATCAACTGGACGTCTTAGTATATACTTATAAAAACCCGTACTAACAAGTATCTTTCTAAATTGCATTTTGGTTATAGCATGTTTAGCATAGGATACTGGAGCATCTAAAGGAAAATAACTTTCTACTTTTCTCATAGAAAAAATTGAGATATCAAATTTACTTTTATCTAAATTATTTGCAATTACACTTTGAACTCGCATAGATCCCCCCATTTGAAGGTCTCCCACTGCAAATGTTATTTTTTTCATACGTTTTACGTAAACTCCTCATATTTTTTCAATTTAAATGTTTCCTTGCTGGTTTTTCACATAAAATTTCATTAGAAGTCGAGATATTGTTTTGCCCCAATATCTCCTAAACATTTCATACTCTTCTTTTTCTCTATTTTTATCCACAGTATTATTTGTTGTTTCTGACTCTTCATGAATTCTGTGAGCCATAAGGTGACCTGATAAAAATTTTATATCTCCAGGCATCTTCATAATACGCTCCCATGCATCCCAATCTAAGGCCATTTTCATACACTCATTAAATTTAAAACCTCTTAATCGACTCAAGTTATATGAAACTGCTGGGCAACAAATAAAATTACCAAAGGAATAGACTCTCCTCTGATACTTTTTATTATTAAATGCAGACATAACTTTAAGCGCAGCCGTTTTAATCTTAAGGTTTAAATTTCGAGAACGATAACTTCCTTCACCGTCAATTTCATAGTAATCCGTAAATACAATATTTAACTGTGCGTTCGTTTCAAAAGATTCTATAATATTTTCGCCATACTCAGGTTCGTATATATCATCTTGATGGGCAATAGTTGCATATTTAGTATCAACAAAGGACAACGCCCCATTCCAATCTGCGCCTATCCCCCCTCCTACACCAATAAAGCATTCAATATTGTAAGTGTGACATAATGAAGTTATGTAATCATTAGGTGTTGAAGTATAAAGTATTATTTTAGACTTACCATTTTTAAAACTTTGTTGTGCTAAAAGAGATAATATACAATTCTCCAAATGTATTGACTTTTCATATGCACAGATAACGAAGGTGTGCTTAACATCAATCTCTTTCATATAAATCCCTTGTGTATACCTTCTCACGAACAGCTTCTAGGACTTCATCCATACGATTCGCAACAATAATATCTACTTTTTCATTAAATGCATCAAAGTTTTCTTCAACCATAATATTATGATAAACTTTTTCTTTTAGTCTTGGTTCATAAATAATAACTTCTACACCAGATTTTTCCAAATATCGAATAATATCGTGAATGGCAGAATATCTAAAATTATCAGAACCTGCCTTCATAGTCAGGCGATAAATCCCGACACTATCTGGTTTTCTGGATAAAATCTGTTCAGCAATGTATTCTTTGCGAGTAGTGTTAGACCCTACAATGGCTGTCATCATTTCCTGAGGAACTCCATAGAACTCTGCTTTAACTTGTTTTGTATCTTTAGGTAAACAATATCCCCCATACCCAAATGATGGATTATTATAGTAATTACCAATACGTGGGTCAAAACCCATTCCCTCTATTATTTTCTTCGTATCCAAGTTGTTTGTTTCGGCATAAGTATCTAATTCATTAAAATACGCAACGCGTAATGCCAAATATGTATTTGAGAAGAGTTTTACAGCTTCAGCTTCTGTTTCATTCATTAAAAGAGTAGGCACCTCTTTTTTATGAGATCCACGTTTAAACATCTCCGCGAGTATCTGAGCACGTTCACTCACCTCTCCTATTACGATTCGGCTAGGGTAGAGATTATCATACAGTGCTTTTCCTTCTCTTAAGAATTCTGGAGAAAAAATAATATTTTCTGTTTGATATTTTTCCTTGAGTCTTCTCACGTAATTAACAGGAATTGTTGATTTTATAATAAATGTAGCATCAGGACGAATTGCCAGAGCTTTTTCAATTACATTTTCGATTGTGGATGTATCAAAATGTTGCGTGTCCTCATTATAGTCAGTGGGAGTCGCGATAATTAAATATTCACCATGATTAACCGCTTCACTGAAATTGCTTGTGAATTTGACATTAACACTATCCGATTGGAGGAACTCAATAATTTCTTTATCATCTAAAGTTGATTTTTTCTTTTTGAGTGTATCAATTTTACTTTCCACAATGTCGTATGCAACCACTTCTTCATGTTGTCCGAGTAAAAGTGCATTGGATAATCCCACATACCCTAAACCAAAAACTGAAATTTTCATATAAACCTTCCTTCAGCATATTATGCTATTTCTTTTCTTTTTTATCTTGTTCTAACTCAATAATTCTCTTCTTTAGTAATGACATCTCCTGAACCAAATTTTTTAGCTGCTTTTCAGCTGATATAAGAGAAATTTGATATTTTAAAGTTATGATTAATAGAAGTCCAACTAGTATAAACAACGCAAGAGAAGTTAAAGTTTGTATACCTAATAGGTGAGCGACTCTACTGCCAGACTCTGGAAATATTGATCCAATTAAAATTATAAGAGCTAGAGCAAGCCACTTTAACATATGACGTATTTCTGCTCTATCTCTCCTAACTAATCTAATCGTATAGAAAAAGAATAGAAGTGCAAGCAAAATAGCTATGATTCTAAGCTGTGTGGGCATCATTCTGTCTCCCTTCCAATTAAAGAACTAGCAATTATAGACAAAGATACACTTATCATATAATTTATACCTTTTATCATATTGATACTAGACTCCCCTGTAGTCCGTTCAAACATTCTTGCTCCTACCTCTTTTACGCGTATATTTTTAGCAAATAAATGCATATAACTCTCAGGCTCAGGATATTGTCTAGGATATCGTTTAACAAACTGTTCGATTACCTTTTTATTTCCCGCTCTATATCCACTTGTCACATCTTTAATTTTTATCTTTGAAGTAATATATATTAAGTTAGATAATATCTTAATACCCAACTGCCGTAACTTAGAAGATTTAAATTCTGAATTACTTTCGTCTAAAAATCTTGACCCAACTGTAAAATCTACTTCATCTCTCAGAACGGGCTCAATAAGATTAGGTAAGGAATGGATATCATGCTGAGCATCCCCGTCGAATTGTACTGCGATATCATAGCCATTCTCTTTAGCAAACATATAACCTGTCTGCACGGCCCCGCCGATCCCCAAGTTTTGGATCAGTTCAATATGATTGATATTATTATCCGTCAGGATTTCTTCTTCATTATCAGTTGAACCATCATTAATAACCACATATTCTAAATTGTAAGGACAGTTTTTAATGTACTTCTTTATGGTATTTATGTTATCAACGATACCCTCAGATTCGTTATAGGCTGGAATGATAAGCAGTATTTTTTTTTCACTTTTCATAAAGTTTATTTTATCCTTTCCCTGTAAGACGATATTTGAGAATAACTCTTATTTTTCTGAGTGTCATTTTAATCAGATCTCGAAGCTTAGTTTGTGTAAGATCCGTTTCTACCGCCCTAAGGAGTCTATTTGCAGAATAATTAGAAATAAATCCATTATTAGTTTGTATTTGTGAAATTTCAAAATCGTAACCATTCGCCCAAGCAACATAGACAACTAAACGTTCAAAAGCATGGAGAATACTGTTATAAGGTAGCGGTTCTTCTGGAATATCTTCAATAATATCTATATCGAGAAGGTTCTGTAGAGCTTCTGGACGATACCATAGCATGGTTCCATAGCTCATAACATAACTGTCTTTTTGTTTTAACTCTTTTGGGTTAATAAAATCTATCTTATTCCAAATTTGTTCCATATCTTGCCATATATCTCGCTCAGTGATATATGTCGGACCATAGAAATGTTCAAAAAATGAGGGAACATCAGCAATCATTAAGCCAAGTTTTGGATTTCGTTCAAACTCCTCAAAAATCTGTTGTGCTGGTTTTAATAACGAATATTCTATGTCACGCCGCCAAGATTCTCCCACAATCCAATCGTTATCCTTTGATTTTTTAGTATGAAAATGACCGATAAGTTCATAATTTTTCATCTCTTTAGAAATTATCATCCAAGGAAGGACATCACGCCCTTTATTTCCCGTCGCAATTACTCTCTTTAACTCAGGAAGTTTGTAATTTTCTTCAATTTTTAACTTCTTCTTCTCACTATCTGTAGTGATATAGAGATCATAATTTTTGACATAGGTCCTGAAGTATTCTATATACTCGGGGATTAAATCAAGATAAAAAGCGTGTAAATGTATTCCTACCTTCAAATTACCATTAACTGTTGAATCATCTTTAAAAATACGTGTTTTTTCAGCCAACATGTATTCACGATCAGGATAATCTACATCCGTCATATGGTCTACAATGAAACGGACAGGATAGTTTGTTTCCTGTTTTATTCTTTCCATTACAAGTGGCGTGTAGATATTATCTGCTCCATAGGTAAATGCCTTTATTTTCAAAAAAGGAATATGTCGCTTTAATAATTCTGGCATGTTGAATACTGAAAAATCATGTACCATCATCCCTGTCCAATTTTCCTTACGGGTATCAAACAGCACTGCTGATTTAAAGCCAGCATCTTCAAAATATTTCGTCATAGCCGTTTCGTATTTGACTATTACTTCTACAACATCATCCAAAACAGTGACATTTTCCCAAAAATTTTTGAAAGTATCCGATTTGACAATCTTCTGTTTGTAACTAACAAAATAACTTTGAATATGATCAGGTAATACCACTTCTGACCGATCGGCCCATGGTTTTACTTTATGACTACGATTATTGGTAATTCCCCAAAAATCAATTTGAACATTCGTATCCATTTTCTCGAAAGGTGCACCAAAATCATAAATAGGTCCAAAACAAGTGTCATTCATTAGAGTGACTGAATCATAATCTGCTAATTTATCAAATCCATATTTCTTCATGGCTTCCGCCCAAGCAACAAAATCATATCCCTGATTTTTTCTTTGCATGAAGCCATCAATTAGATTTTTCTCCTTTATAATCTTTAAATCTTCTGAAGATAAGACACTATTTGATATAAAGAAAACCTCTCCAAATAGCCCTCTGAGTTGTTGGAGTTGATAAACCACATGAGGGCTGAGTTTATTGTCTCTATTAAAATGTACGTAAAGTAGTAATCTTTTATTCATCTTTCTTTCCTAAAAGGGTGGAGTATTTTTCTGCCTAAGCGATACGCTCTAGAATGGCGAATTTCTTCGAGCTCTCGCTTGAACTGTTCCAGAGCACGTTCTTGGCTGCTAATGTATGTATCTTTGTCTTTAAGAGCCCGAGTAATAAACTTTTCTTGATCCTCTATATGACGATCCTTATCAAGAATAGCTTTTTGGTAGTGTAGTGCTTGGTCATTATTTTTTTTAATCCAATACATGATATTTCCTTGAAGCGCATTAATAATTTGTGTTGGTATCTCATTTTGATATTTATTTAATATATAGAAATAAGATTTATAATATTGTTCCCAATTCTCTCGGGCACTACGTGAATTATTGAGAACTCGATAATTTAATTTAGTTTCTGAGACATACAGAGGTTTAGCATGATGATTTAAAATGGCATTTAACCAGAAGTCAAAATCTTCAAGGTTTTCTAATTCCTCATCAAAGGTGATAGATTTTATAATTGTGCTTCTAACTAACGAAGAGACATCAATTAAATTTCCATTTAATTCTTTCTCTAAAGAATACTCCAAATCACTCCTCAGGACATCGCGCTGATTTTTAAAGTCCCATAACTGGCAATAAGCTATATCTGCATTTGTTGACTGTAATTTTTCTAGAAGAATCTCTAAATGTTTTGCAGGCATAAAATTGTCACTGTCCATGAAAATTATGAATTCACCTGTCATTTTTTCAATTGCTTCATTACGAACTTTTGCTACACCTTGGTTTTTTTCTGAAAAATACAACGTGGTTTCAAAAGGTGACTCCTGAAGTGTTCTCTCAATAATACTATCAGAATTATCCGTAGATCCATCATTAAACACCAGTAACTCTATGTTCTGATGCGTCTGCGTGAAAATGCTCCGCAAGCATTCCTCAATGTAATTTTCATGATTGTAACAAGCTACTGCAACTGTAATTTTAGGATTCATATGTTCACCTATTTAAATATATAATGTTCTATACCTGAACGGTACTCATCGGACGGAAGGTGTAAATGATAAAACTTGAGACTCGTAACTCCCAGATTAAGACCAAGCGCTATCACACTGATCAGTATAATACTTTTTTTCAGCCATAGGCCCGAAACCCTGATTTTTATTTTCTGTGCTAATAAAGTGAATATTGGGGCTAAAATTAAGAGAAACGCTGTAAAATAACGCCCCTGTGGACCTGTGATAATATGGTCAAGATAAGAAGGGGATACTGCAAATTTGAACAAAATCCCAAACAAATTAACTAAGTTTAAAACCATACCCATCCAAGCAAACCATCGAGGCACCCTTTCTTTTGTATAAGAGAGGAATAAAAGGACTAGTGCTGTATATTGGATTGGATAAAACCACGCTGGTATAGCGGATGTCGAAGTACCACTAATTACTTGTGTAGTAAGTACTGAATAATAAGGCTCCATCAAAGTATAGATGAATTTGTTAATTACAACTCTAATTTGATCATGATATCTCACAGCATATATACTAGCTCCTAGAACCAACACAAAAAAGCTTCCTGCTAAAATTTGAAATTTACTGATCTGGAAATTTAACTTTCTTCGAATCAATGCCATTAGCATTATTAAGACTAAGATAAAAAGTAATCGTGAATTAGATTTTGAAAAATAAAGCATGATTACTGGCCCTATTATTCTCTGAAAGAAGTTACGGAAAGTAATTATGTCCGCATTTTTGTAGTCAACAGCGATATTTATCAAAGTAGCACTTAACCAAGCAAAAGCGATATAGTTAAAACAATCATAGCTTAAACTAGTCGCAAATTGAATTGCAACAGGTGTGACTGAAATGACAGTGAAGACCATCTGGTAAGCCTTCAATTTCTTAATAATAAAATATAGAGAAACAATAAAGAAAATTAGGTTAAACAGTCTTGCTACGAGCACCATTGAACCAATTGAGGGATATATAACATAGCCCAGTTTCACTCCTATGCCTGGAACCAAGTGCATAATATCTTGGTACCAAGCCTGCCCAACTGCTCTTTGATCTATAACTTTGTCTCTTGAAATAACTGGTAGTTTTGTCTCAAAAAAATTTTTGAAATAAGTGCCCTCTTTCATCATTGAGCTTACGGTGCTAAAAGGAACTGGAGAGGATTGGTAATCTTCAGCAGGAAAACCTATTGCTGATCTATCTACCACCGTATTAGTGAGATAAGTTGATTTATCAAAATGATAGCTTGAATCAGGTTCAATGAAAAGAGGCTGTATGAATGTAAATGCAAAACCAGCCACTAAAGCTATAATTAAAAAGACTTTTTCTGGTTTAATCTGATTTACTCGCTTACGCAAATTCCCAAACTCCATTTCGTTGAATAAGTCCACTTGCTGAATCTTTAGCGCTTATATCATTCTTGTCAATATCTGTCCTATTAATCAGTATAATTTTTTCATCAGGGTCATAAGCAATCATTTCATCTTTCGAATTGCGTACTGAAACTTGGAGCTTAAGTTTCAGATTGTTTACTTGATCTAGCTTACAAGAGTAAGTCATTACTTTTTCACCGGTACCATTCGTGAGATAATCAAGTGAATTATCATTATAAATCCATATATTTCTATCCGCATCTGTAAGTGAAAAAGCAACATACGTTTGGATATCTTTCTTCACCTTGTACCTAATTTCAAATTGGATAGGTTTATCCGGAGTAGTTTGAACGGAGGAAAGAAGCTTGACATCCAAATCAGTCACGAACTCCTCTACCATTTGAGTTTTACCTTCAGCAGCTTGTAGTCTTTTTAAGTTATCTAAACTATACTGATTGGCAACCTTGTCAACGTCACCTGAAATCTTTATTAATCCATTTTCAATTAAAACAGCTTTATTACAATATTTTTTTACAGCATTCATATCATGCGTAACCAATATGGTAGTTTGGCCTGATTTTTTACGTTCTAAGAAATAATCATTACATTTTCTTTGGAATGCTTCATCTCCGACAGCAAGTACTTCATCAAGAACGAGTACATCTCCCCGAGCTTTGATGGCAACAGAAAATGCCAGCCGAACCTGCATTCCGCTGGAATAATTTTTTAACTTCTGATTCATGAATTCATGGAGCTCAGCGAAATCAACGATATCTTCATACATTTCATCAATTTCTTGAGTTGAAAAGCCAAGCATCGCTCCATTCATATAGACATTTTCTCGCCCTGTAAGTTCAGGATTAAATCCTACACCTAATTCGATAAAGGAAACTAATTTTCCATTAACTGTGACATTTCCTTTTTCAGGAGTGTAGATTTGAGAAATGATTTTTAAAAGGGTAGATTTTCCTGAACCATTTCGTCCAACAATACCGAAGAAATCTCCTTTTTCAACTTCGAAGTCAATATCTTTTAAGACGTGTTGTTCTTTGTAACCTTTAATGCCACGTAAGCGATTCACTAGCGTTGTTCTTAAGCTGGTAGTTGCTTCTGTAGGAAGTCGGAAGTATTTACTTACATGATCAATTTTAACTGCAAATTCTGACATCTTTCATTCTCCTTCTTATATAACTTCTGCGAAACGTTTTGAATTTTTGGTAAAAATCCAAAGACCAAAGGCAAATATTACAAAAGGTAAAATGTAAGGTATTGCCACTATATAAGGATTATCCCAAAGTTGCCATAGAGTAGGATTTGTATTATTACTAAATGTCAAAATATAACGCATATCCTGAACGATTTGGGCCATGGGATTAAGCATGAGTATCTTCGCAATTGTTGGATGATTTGTAGAAATCTGTGTAACTGGGTAAATGATTGGAGTTCCATAAAAACCAGCTTGCATTACTACTTCCCAGATTGGGCCCAAATCACGGAAATAAACAAAAGCAGTTGAAAGGATAAAAGCGATACCTGCACTTAGTATTACTAATTCAAATAATAACGGGATAGCAAAGATAACTGTCCAACTGAATTGGACTCCGTTTATAATCGCAAAACCAATGACCACGACAAGGGAAATCATTAAGTTAATAAATGCGTTAGAAATAACAGAAAAAATGATAATAGGTTTTGAAAAGTTAACCTTTCTCAATAAATCGCCTCTTCCAACGATAGAGAGCATCCCAACATTAGTGGCTTCACTGAAAAAGTTCCAGACCGTAATACCTAAAAGCAAAGCAACCGCAAAGTGTGGCATTCCTTCACCGAAACGCATGAAGCGCACGAAAACCAGGTACATGATCAGAAACAGTAATATTGGTTTCAAAATGGACCAAAGATATCCAATGACACTCCCCTGGTAGCGAAGTTTAAAATCTGTTTTGATTAATTCTTTGAGTAGAATTTGATTTCTACGGCTGAAAAAATTCATTTGTTTTTTCCTTTATATGCAAATTTTGTGACGATGAGTGTGCGGAATATTTTCGTATGATAACTTTTATTTTTCCGCAAATTATATTGCTCAAGCAACTGACGACGTTGCGCTTTGGGTTGGTTTAAAATGCCAACGTAAGCTTCAATCAATTGCTGTTTCTGTTCTGTCAGCAAATTTTCATTTTCTGTCAGTAACTTTTGAGCTTGTTTTTGACTGGCGGTAATCAACCACCAATACTTTTCAAACCATAAGTGAGGATGAAGCCATTTTTTCATACGTTTTGAGAGCGTCCGTGCTCCTAAAACATTAGCCTCATGTTGCCGGTACAGATGGGTGGGTTGGTCAATATAAACCAATTTCCCGACTGCACTGGCAAGTACTGCTAAATACCAGTCATGCATAATGATATCATCCGTCGTTTGCCAGAGGCTCGCAAGTGCATGGTTAATCATGCTGGCTCCGCCTGTGACGGTATTTTCGGTCAATTCCTGAACCAATTGGGTATTAGCATGGTCAGATTGACTGCGAATCATGGACTCTGATGTAACTGTCAAATTTTTATCAGTCACTTTGAGATCCGTATAATACATGATGGGTTGGTCATTATCCTGCTTTTGTGCTTCCGCCAGGACAATTTCTATTTTTTCAGGTAGCCAATAATCATCTTGGTCCGCAAAAAAGTAAAAATCTGCAGGATGAGTTTTGACCAGTTCATGAAAAGACTTGATGACGCCAACATTTTCAGCTCTAATCAAGCGAATACGTGAATCCTTACTGACAAACTGGTCAGCAATTTCACATGTTCCATCTTTAGAACCATCGTCACGGATAATGAGGTTCCAGTCTTTAAAGGTTTGTTTTTGAATGCTTTCGATCTGCTCTGCGACGAACTTTTCGCCGTTGTAGGTCGACATTAAAATATTAACTTTCAGAGTCAAGTCTGAGAACCTGCTTTCGGTATAATCTTGTGCCATTTGCCAGGAGGTCTTGCCAAAGAGAAAAGGCAAGTCTACCCTTTCTAACTAATAACGGCTAAACAGCATCTCGTATTGGTCACAGATATGCGACCACGTATATTTTTCTTCAATCAATTGACGCGCTTTACGCTGTAAGACATGACGTTCATCTTTTGTAAGCTTTTCAACTGCTGACAGCGTGGTCAGTAAATTATCTTTATCAAAATAAATAACAGCATCTCCAGCAGTCGTCCGATTAAAATGAACACCTAATACAACATTAACTGGCGTAGACCACATGGCTTCTAGGAGGCCCGGATTGGTCCCCCCCACTTCGTGCCCGTGGAGGTACGCAAAGGCTTTTTCGCGGATATAGCGCAGTTCATTTTGATCATAAACAGTCCCTACAAATTTAATTCGCTGATCTTTATCAAAATGAGTTTTGGCTCGCAAGTCCTCAAAATAAGCATTGCCCTCATGATTTGTTACAATTACCAAATCACGCCTTGTTGGACTGTTCATAAAGGCCCTAATCAATGTCTCATAATTATTTTCAGGGACAAAGCGACCAACAATCAAATAGTAGTCACTAACCTTATATTTTACCAAAGTTTTTGATTCTGTCAAATCTGAGTCGAATTGTTCAGTTCCGTACGCGATGACTTCAGAATTTACTTTACCATATTCGTCAGTAAGATAGGACTTAATCCCAGCGTTGTCAGAGATGATTAAATCGGCATGCTGTACCATTTTTCGTTCCGCATGTTTCAAATAGCGTCGCACGGGTGCTGGCCATTTTGTCCGTTTCCATTCTAGGCCGTCTGGATTGACGAGCAATTTACCACCGTAGCGGTGGATTTTGGCAGCATAGTGCCCAATCAATCCACCAATGGTATTACCTAAAATATAGAAAATTGGTGCTTCAATCCCTTCTTTTTTGCAATACCTAAGTGCGGCATTAATAGCTAAAATATCGTAAGCTATTACTCGTGCCGGACCTATATTTGGAACCTTTATCACAAAGCAATCCGCTCCCAAATAGTCAAAATGCTCGCCTGGCTGGCCTTTGTCTGAATTCTCGCTTTGACAGGCCACATGATATTTTATATTTTTATTATTTTGATGCTTGACGAGTTCTTCAACAAAAGTCTCAAAACCCCCATATTTTGCAGGTAAGCCGCGGCTTCCTATGATAAAAACGTGTTTCTTCATGTAGCTCCTTATGGTCAACTGGTCATCTTATCATTAAAAATCTCAGCTGATCTCATTTTTTTCTGAGTGCCTTCAAGCCTCTCAAAACGAGAATTCTGCCAGTACTGACAAGTGATTGCAAGTTACTGACAGAATTTTCGGTTGTATTTTGCTGACCATACTGTCAGTAACTGACAGTGGTAGTAATATTATTTTTTATTAATTTGTCCTTTGGCAACTTCTTTATTTTCTCTCAAATCGCCTTTTTCAAGCATTTTAGCTAAGGCTTCTTGCCAAGTTGGGATGACAAACCCAGTCGCTTTCGACTTGTCCAGATTCATTGTTGAGTTAAATGGACGTTTGGCAGCTTGTTTAAAAGCTGAAGAGTCGACCGGTTTTACTACAGTGTCAGAGTCTTTCAAGATTTCAGTAGCAAAGTCAAACCATGTCACATCCTCATCCTTAGCTTTGTCGTTTGAAAGATGGTAAAAGCCAGGTTCAGCATCCACATCTACTAAGTGCGTCATAAATTCCGCAAGCGTCCGGCTCCATGTTGGGACACCGTGTTGGTCATTGACCACTGTGAGCTCAGAATGCGTTTCAGCCAACTTTTGCATCGTAAACACAAAGTTTGGACCATATGAACCAAAAAGCCAAGCCGTACGAATCACATAAAATTTGGCACCTGAAGCCACAATTTCTTGTTCGCCAAGGTCTTTGGTACGTCCATATTCGCTTTCTGGATGTTTTTCATCATCAGGCATCCGTTCTTCACCGACAGGTAAGTAGCCACCAAAAACGTAGTCTGTTGAAATTTGGACCATTGTGGCACCTACACGCGCACAAGCTTGGGCGATATTGCGTGTTCCATCAACATTGATTTTTTCACCCAATACCTTGCCTTCACCCTCTTCCTTATCCACAGCGGTATAGGCTGCACAATTATAAACAATCGTAGGTCTATTTTTATCGAAAAAGGCATCTACACTGGCCTTATCAGTAATATCCAATTCATTGACATCAGCTGCGGTGTATGTAATTCCACGTTCATCAAGAAGATGACGTAGCTCAGTACCAAGCTGACCATTCCCACCTGTAATTAAAATCATCTGTTCTCCTTTTGTTTTCCATCGTAGCCTTGCAAGGTTCTGATACTTCGCTTGAATTACTCCAAATTTAGTCTACCTCAACCTTAAGTGAGGAAACGAGAAAAACTTTCACTATTCTTTTAACTATCTCATCTTAATCAATACGTTGCTTACTTTTCCACAACTTTTTGTGTTTCCGCATATTTTGCTTCTACAGCATCTTTTTCAGCTTTCCACCAGTCTTCATTTTCTTTGTACCAATCGATAGTCGCCTGCAAACCAGATTCAAAGTCAGTGTGTTTTGGTTCCCAACCTAATTCCTCACGTAATTTTGTATTGTCAATGGCATAACGTTTATCGTGAGCATCTCCACGTGGATCAATAATCCGATCATAATCATCTGCTGACTTATCCATACGTGTCAAGATGTCTTCAAGGACTTCTTTGTTATTTTTTTCGCCATCAGCTCCAATGAGGTAAGTTTCGCCATAACGACCTTTCGTCAAAATTGCCCAAACACCTGATGAATGATCTTCTGTGTGAATCCAGTCCCGCACATTTTTACCATCACCGTAGAGTTTTGGCTTGATGCCAGAGAGGATGTTGGTAATTTGGCGAGGGATGAATTTTTCGATGTGTTGATAAGGGCCGTAGTTGTTTGAACAGTTAGAAATCGTTGCTTTAAGACCAAATGACCGCACCCAAGCACGAACAATCAAGTCAGATGCTGCTTTAGTTGAGCTATATGGACTCGTTGGGTTGTAAGGTGTTTCCGGAGTGAATTTCTCACCAGCACCTTCGCCATGTCCTGGCAATTCTTCACGGTAAGGCAAATCACCATAAACTTCGTCAGTTGATACATGGTGGAAACGCAAGTCATATTTGCGTGCTGCCTGAATCAAAGTGTACGTTCCAATAAAGTTAGTTTGTACAAACTCATCTTGCGATACCAAGGAGTTATCATTATGGCTCTCAGCTGCATAATGGACAATGGCATCGGCTTTTGAAGCGACTTCATCAACGATTTTAGGATCAGCAATATCGCCTTCCACAAGTTCTACACGGCCGCTATCAAAAAGCATATTGATGTTGTTAACATTTCCGGCATAAGTTAGCTTGTCCAGCACTGTGATATGCACATCTGGAAAGTTATTGTATACATAGTGCACGAAGTTTGAACCGATAAAGCCTGCGCCTCCGGTTACGACGATGTGTTTAAATGGTGATTCCATCTTATTTTCCTCTTTATTATTGATATAGTTAATATTTTTATTGACTTGTAAGTGGGTAACTCAGCTTAATACTGATAGCCTTCCGGGTAAAATTGCTGAAATTTCCATGCATCAGCAATAATTTCCTCTATATTACTCTGCTTTGCCTGCCAGCCTAAAATAGAACTTATTTTCTGACTCGAAGCTACTAAAGAATCCGCATCCCCTGGTACACGGGGCTTGATTGTGACGAGAACCTCAGCACCCGTAATCTTCCGAACAGCTTTGATCACTTCAAGGTTAGAATAGCCTTGGGCAGAACCAAGATTAAAAATCTCACTTTGTCCTCCTTGAATGAGATATTCTAAAGCTAAAAGATGTGCTGCTACTAAATCACTCACATGGATATAATCACGAATACAAGTACCGTCGGCAGTATGATAGTCATCACCAAGAATCGTCATTTTATCCTGCCGACCTTGGGCTACACGCAAAGCGATTGGTATTAACCTAGGACGCACTTCACCCAGTGTTCCGTCTTTTTTAGCCCCTGCCACATTGAAGTAGCGTAAAGCCACAAAGGATAGTTGCCCTGCCTGATCGGCCCAATGCATCATAGTCTCCATCATCACCTTAGACTGCCCATAAGGATTAAGGGGTGCCGTAGCATTTAACTCATCTACTCGGCCTATCGCACTATTACCGTAAACCGTAGCCGATGAAGAAAACACAATATGGCGCACTTCAAACTCTGCCATTACCTCAAGTAACACTTGTGTACCATAAACATTATTACTAAAATACTTCATAGGTTGCTCAACGGACTCGCGGCCGAGAGAGAGTGCTGCAAAATGCAATACTGCTTCTACTTGTTCCGCTCGAAATATCTGTTGAAGCAGTGCTTTGTCTCGAATATCACCTTTGTAAAAACGTGCCTGTGCATGAACGGCTTGTTGAAAACCAGTGCTCAAGTTATCCAAAACAACTACTTTATAATTCTTTTCAATCAGAGCATCTACAGCATTAGCGCCGATATAGCCTGCACCGCCTAAAACTAAAATTGACATACGCATACTCATCTTCTAGACTTGAAATATCGAGTCAAATCAAACCATTTACTGGTTACATGGATAAGGTAAAAGGATAAGGGGAGTTAAGCAATACGATATTCTCGCAAAAATTTGGCCTTAGGTACGGCTTTCAAATATTTACCGTTGAAAACCATAAAATCGCCGATAGGCACAGTCATTTTAAGTAAACCACCCACATTTTGAATGGCAAGACGTTCTCCATTCCAGCGAAATCCGCCAGTGGCAAAGGCTCGCTCAGCCCAAGTTGGCAGCTGGCTGTCTTTTTCAACTTGCCAATATTCTAAACTTTTTTTAGTTCTTAAATGAGTTGCAAACATTAAAGTTCTTCTGCTTTAAGGGGTTTGACATCTTTTAAAAGGGGATGATTCTTGTCTGCTTCAGAAACTTCAGCATGCTCAACATCTTCCCACTTGATTCCAAGACTTGGGTCAGCATAATTCACAAAAGCGTATTTAGGTTTAAGTTCAAGCGCCCAGTAATCATTAACCAGATAGCTGTAAGAAACAGTATCTGAAAGAACTTGGAAACCATTGGCTACGCCACGAGGAACAAAGATTCCTTTACTGGCATCAATCACAGTTTGATAAACATTTCCAAAAGTTTCCCCTTCGCGAAGATCCACCCATGAACCGAGTACAGAACCACCATCTGCTACCGAAATGTATTTATCCCAAGGCTCAGCATGAAGCCCGCGCAAAACGTTTTTTCGTGAAAAGCTCACATTGTTTTGTAATTTTCCTTCGGCAAAAAAGCTTTCTGGAAAACCAAGTGGCATCATTTTTTCTTTTTGGAAATTTTCTTTAAACCACCCACGATTGTCACCATGGACAGGAATGTCAAATTCAAGCATCCCAGGAATTTGACTAATTTCACGGCTTGCAAGTGTCTTACCGAAAAAATTCTCAGTCATTATTTGTCTCCAATCAAACGAAGTAGGTATTGTCCATACTCATTTTTCTTCAAAGGTTGCGCTAAGGTACGGACATCGTCAGCGGTGATATAACCCATGCGGTAGGCAATTTCTTCCAAGTTTGCCACTTGCATATTTTGCATCCGTTGAACCGTTTCAATGTATTGCGCAGCTTCAAGTAGTGATTCATGTGTTCCTGTATCAAGCCATGCAAAACCACGTCCCATGAGTTCAACTGACAAGTCACCACGTTCAAGGTAAGCTTTGTTCACGTCTGTGATTTCCAATTCACCACGAGGAGAAGGTTTGATATTTTTAGCAATTTCAACGACATCATTATCATAGAAGTAAAGACCAGTCACCGCGTAATTTGAACGAGGCGCTTCTGGTTTTTCCTCTATAGATATCGCATTCATGTCTTTGTCAAATTCAACGACACCGAAACGTTCTGGGTCTGGCACGTGATAACCAAAGACAGTTGCTCCTTTTTCTTTAGCCGCAGCATTTTGAAGCATTTTAGACATCCCAGGACCGTGGTAGATATTATCTCCCAAAATTAAAGCTACAGAATCATCGCCGATAAATTCTTCACCGATGACAAAAGCTTGTGCCAAACCATCTGGAGAAGGTTGCACGGCATATTGAAGGTTAATTCCAAATTCAGATCCATCTTGCAAGAGCTCTTTAAAGCGAGGCGTATCTGTTGGGGTTGAAATAATCAAAATATCTTTGATTCCAGCCAACATTAAAGTGGACAATGGATAGTAAATCATTGGTTTATCATAAACTGGCATCAACTGTTTTGACGCTGCACGTGTCAGCGGATAAAGGCGTGTGCCTGAACCACCTGCTAAAATAATCCCTTTCATGAAAGGACCTCCATAATCATAATTAATCATCCTACATTATATCATAAATGTTAGGGCATTTCCTAACCCCTTTGGCCTAAAAACACCGAAAAGCTCTTTAAATTAAGCTTTCCAGCCTAATTTTTTCTAAAAATAACATCTCTTGTTTTGTTTTTATTGAGTAAAAAAGAAAAAACCTCTATATAAGAGGTTTTTAACGTCGGGGTTGAGCAACCAAAGCAGATTGGATATTGAACTGACGTTTGAGCAACCACCGCAGACCAAGCGCCACAGCTCCGACGATAATCAGAGCAAGTGCTGGAAGCTGCACATTGATTGAAACAGGAAGGAGTCCTGAGAAAATCGTTACAGCAATCCAAAGTAAGACAGATAGGGTCGTAGCTAAGAAGCCTTTCCAATTCCACTTTTGGCGAACACCGTCGGCTTTTGGCCGGTAAAAGAAACGGTACATTAGATACATTACGAGTCCCGCCACAGCTGCTGAAAGTATCACCGTTACAAAACCATAGACAGGTGAATTTGAAGTGAATAAAGCCATCACACCGTTAAGAAGTGAGATGAAGCCCAGAAAAAGCAAGCTACTATCCAACCACATCAAGCCTGGGTTTTCATTTTTTTCACTGACAGGTTTGTCAGCAACTTTTGGTTGATATTGTTGAACAAATTCAGTTGGCGCTCCCAATAATTTGCGGGCAATAATACCTGATTTTTGACCTTCAATAATTTGCGGCAGAATATCATTTAAAATGACCTTAACTTCTTCATCTGATTTCCCAACTAAAATCAGTTGTTTCGTTACCGAATGAATATATTCTTTATTTTTAGCAGTAAGTTCTTCGATTAAATTTTCCATAGTATCATTTTAGCAGAAAGTAGGGAAAAAAACAGCAAAAAATTTTTAAAAGCTTGATTTTTTCAATTGAAAAATGTTATAATCAACAAGTATGTTGTTTTTAAGCACATAAAAATCTAATGGGAGGTAAATATCATGTCTAAAGAATGTTATTTTACTGGTCGTAAGACTGTTTCAAGTAATAACCGTTCACACGCGATGAACCAAACTAAACGTGTCGTTAAACCTAATCTTCAAAAAGTTACGATTCTTGAAAACGGTGAACTCAAAACTGTCTGGGCTTCAGCTAAAGCTTTGAAGAAATTGCCAGCAGGCGTTGAACGCGTATAATTTTTGTTTTTTGCAAAACACAAAAATTCCTGTCATTTGACGGGTTTTTTTTATGTGAAAGCCGCAAAAAGTTTACTGACAGGGCTGTCAGTAACGCTTAATTGGACAAAAATTCATGTCAGCGCTGACAAATTCCTATTTTCTAAGCCAGCGATTCAAAAGCTCTGTTTTATTTCATAAAAGTATGATAAAATGGGTAATGATATTTAAATAATATGGAGGAAAGTGCCGTTTGTCAACCAAGTCTTTATTTTTGCAGCAACTGCAAAAGCAAAAATATGACGGCGGTACAACTACGAAAATGAGTGTTACTATTAACAACCAACATGGTAACGTCGATATTGCTACCGAAGTCATTGCGACTGTTGTAGGGGCATCTACGACTGAAATCTTCGGCGTAGTCGGCATGACCAGCAAATCTGCTGTCAAAGATAATGTCCGCAGTATTTTACGCCAAGAAAATTACTCTAAAGGGGTTGTGGTTACAACCACCGACAACGAAACTTCAATTGATGTTTATGTCGTTATCTCTTACGGTGTAAAAATCAGCGAAGTGGCTAAAAATATTCAAGAACGTGTACGCTTTAACCTCGAGAATCAACTCGGTATCACAGCAAGTAGCGTGAACGTCTACGTACAAAATGTGAAGGTGGTTGAAGACTAGTGTCAAATATCAATGCAAGTAAATTTCAAGAAATGGTTCAAGCGGCAGCAAGTCGTTTGAACGAGCAAGCTGAATATGTCAATTCACTCAATGTTTTCCCTGTCCCAGATGGTGACACGGGAACAAACATGGGGATGACCATTACTAATGGAGCGAAAGACGTAGCCAACAAACCAGCCAATACGGTGGGTGAAGTTGCACAAATTCTCTCAAAAGGGCTTTTGATGGGAGCACGGGGAAACTCTGGCGTTATCTTAAGTCAACTTTTTCGCGGATTTGCTCAGTATGCCCAAGATTATGCTGAATTGGATGGAATCCATCTGGCTGCTGCCTTACAAAACGGGGTAGAAGTTGCTTATAAAGCTGTCATGAAACCAGTTGAAGGTACGATCTTAACTGTTTCACGCGGTGCTGCTGAATTAGCTAACCGAAAAACAAATGAAACAGATGATGCAACGGAAATCATGACCGCTGCCCTTGAAGGGGCTAAACGTGCTTTAGCTAAAACTCCTGAGATGCTGCCTGTCCTCAAGGAAGTCGGTGTGGTGGACTCTGGTGGACAAGGGCTTGTTTACATCTACGAAGGCTTCCTAATGGCCTTAAATGGAGAGTTCGTCCCTGAAACGCCGGTTGCTGAATTGGGCGCGATGGATCGTATGGTCAATGTGGAACATGAAAGTGTAGCTAACGCTTCGACAGCCGATATCAAGTTTGGTTATTGTACTGAAATTATGGTCGAACTCGGTAAAGGCCCTACTGCGCGCGAAAACTATGATCACGACAACTTCCAAACTTATCTTGCTGGTATTGGGAATTCACTTCTTGTCGTTGATGACGAAGAAATCGTCAAAGTCCATGTTCACACTGAAGATCCTGGATTAGTGATGCAAGAAGGCCTTAAATATGGACGTTTAGTCAAAGTGAAAGTTGATAACATGCGCCTGCAAAATGAAGGGGTGGCTGAAAAAGAAGCTAAAACTTCAAATGTATCAACTTCAACTTCTAAAAAAGACTGGGGTCTTATTGCAATTGCAGCGGGAGATGGTTTGGCAGAGATTTTCCGGGAAATGGGCGTTAATCACGTTGTTTCAGGTGGTCAAACCATGAATCCTTCTACGGAAGATATTTTGAATGCCATTGAAGCCGTTAACGCAGAAAAAGTCATTATTCTACCTAATAATAAAAATATTTTTATGGCTGCGAAATCTGCTGCTGAAGTTGCGGAAATTCCTGTGGAAGTCATTGAATCTGCAACCGTCCCTCAAGGTTTTACCGCTCTGTTAAGCTTTGATCCTACACGTACAATCGAAGAAAACAAAGCTACAATGACGGATGCTTTGGCTGATGTCCAATCTGGTTCAGTCACTACAGCGATTCGTGATACGAACGTTGATGGAATCGAAATTCATAAAAAAGATACGCTTGGCATGTTAAACAATAAGATTGTCGTTTCTACTAAAAAGATGAACGATGCAATCTTTGCAGTCTTTGATAAAATGATTGATGAAGACAGTGAAATTGCAGCAATCTATGTTGGAGCTGAAGGCAAAAAAGCAAATGCTGAGCGAATTGCAAAAGAGCTCGAGAAAAAACATCCTCAAATTGAGGTAGAGATTCACGAAGGAAAGCAACCTGTATACCCTTATCTCTTCTCTGTAGAGTAAAAAGAAAAAAGGCCCGCCATTGGGTCTTTTTTTTATGCCTTTCTTTTTAGTTGCACTTTTACAAATTGTCGTTAAGTTTTTCACAAATTTTTGTAAGCTAAAGAAGAATTTGATATAATCATACATAATGTAAAGTTTACTTGACATTTTTAGCAAAAATGGAGGAGCATTGATGGAAACACTCGCTACTACGCACATAGGTCAAATCTATTATATCGATAAAATTGTTGGGAAAGACCAAGGGAAACTCCGAGAATTAGGTTTAATTACCGATAGAGAGATCTCACTCCTTTCAAACGATGGAGAAAATGCTATCCTCAAAATTGCTGAGCAACGCTTGGCTTTGAACAGCAATTATTTAAAGCAAATCTTTGTTAAAAAAGAACGTTCAAGTGAAGAGATCATTGGCCTTTCTCACTTACAAGTCGGTCAATCCGGTGTCGTCAGACTGATTGACGCAACAGGCGAAATCAAACGACGACTGATGGATATGGGAATCACACGCGGCACAAGCATTCACATTCATAAATTGGCGCCCCTTGGCGATCCTATTGAGTTGCGCCTGCGTGGTTATGCACTTTCTTTACGAAAAATAGATGCGGAAAAAATCAAAGTTGTCCTTGAAAAATAATGACATTCTCAAAAGTTACTGACAGTCTGGTCAGTAAGACTTTGCCTGAAAACCTCTTACAGAAATTTTAAACTATGAAAACTATTGCTTTACTGGGTAATCCCAACAGCGGAAAAACAAGCCTTTTTAATCTTTTGACGGGCGCTAATCAACAAGTCGGAAACTGGCCAGGAGTCACTGTCGAGCGAAAATCTGGCTACTTTAAAAAAGAACGCACCATCTGTATCCAAGACTTACCAGGGCTTTATTCCCTCTCTCCTTACTCCCTTGATGAACAAGTCGCGCGGGATTACTTGACCCAAACCCCACCAGATGTGCTCATCAATATTATTGATGCAACCAATCTTGAACGTTCACTTTACCTGACGTTGCAACTGATGGATTTTGAACTCCCTATGGTCATTGCGCTCAACATGAGTGACTTATTGGTAAGTCAAGGTAAAACCATCGATCTTGACCGTCTCTCTTATAGCCTTGGGATACCTGTCATTGCAACATCTGCTCTTAAAAACAAAGGGGTGGATGAGTTAATCAAAACCGCCTTAACTGCCCCGAAAGCACAGCCTTTGGATTATGATCACCGCTTAGAGAGTGCCCTGGTTGAAATTAAAAAAGTTGCCGCTTTAAATCATCGCTTTGACCAAATTAAACTTTTCGAAGGAGACCCATTCTTACTGACCAAGCTGTCAGCGGATCAGCGCACAGAAATCAATGAGATTGTCCGCATTACAGAAAAGTTGATGAATGACGAACGAGAAGCCATTCTGGTCAATGAACGCTATGACTTGATTGGTCAATTCATTAAGCTTTGCGTCACTATAAAGAATCCAGCAACTTTTAATCGGACTGATCAAATCGACCGACTTCTTACTCACAAATGGCTGGGCTTACCCTTCTTTGTTTTGATTATGTGGCTTGTTTACTTCATCTCTATCCAAACTGTCGGGACGGCTGCGACCGATTGGCTCAATGATGTCTTCTTTGGAAACTGGCTTCCCAATCTTCTGACTTCTGGGATGAATGCATTAGCTATCGTCCCCTGGCTTCAAGATCTTGTGCTCAATGGCATCCTCGCTGGAATTGGAGCAATCTTAGGCTTTGTACCCCAGATTTTTGTACTTTTTTTCCTTCTTGGAATCCTTGAAGATTCTGGCTATATGGCGCGTGTTGCCTTCGTCATGGATCGGCTTTTTCGTCGTTTTGGTCTTTCTGGAAAATCATTTATTCCCATGCTCATCGCTTCTGGTTGTGGTGTTCCAGGCATTATGGCCACTCGTACAATCGAGCAAGAACGAGACCGAAAAATTACGATTATGGTCACCACTTTCATGCCCTGTTCAGCTAAACTTCCCTTGATAGCGCTCGTGTCTGGTGCATTTTTCCGCCAAGAAAGCTGGGTGGCTCCAAGTGCCTATTTTTTAGGGATGGCCATGATTGTAATCTCTGGAATCATCTTGAAAAAAACACGCCTCTTTGCCGGGGATACTTCTGCTTTTATCATGGAATTGCCCAGTTATCATTTACCTCAACTCCGCACAGTCTTTAAATATGCTTTGGATCGGGGACTCAGCTTTATCAAGCGTGCGGGGACAATTATTTTTGCCATGAACGTCTTGATTTGGTTTACCGCCAACTTCAACTGGAGTTTACAAGAGGTCAATACCAATCAATCCATTTTGGCTGATTTTGGTAGAGTAATTGCAATCTTCTTTGCTCCTTTAGGTTTTGGAGAATGGCGTGCTACTGTTGCGACCCTTACCGGACTTATCGCCAAAGAAACTGTCGTGGGAACGATGGGCGTCCTTTTTGCGCATGGCTCAGGTGGAACACACCAGCTCTGGCAAGCAGTCTCATCGACTTATACCCCATTAGCAGCTTATTCTCTTCTTGTTTTCAACCTCTTATGTGCCCCTTGCGTAGCCGCCATTTCAACTATCCATAAAGAGATGGGGGATCTGCGTTGGACCTTACGTGCAGTAGGTTTTCAAACTCTTATTGCTTACAGCATGAGTTTTATCATTTACCAGCTCGGTAACGTCATTATCCAAAAACAATGGACTAACTTCACTTTTTTAGCGCTCTTTGTTTTAATCATTGGTCTTTACTACATTTTCAGAAATCGAAAGGAAGTCACTTATGAACTTGGCTAGCATCATTCTTTTATTGCTCATCTTAGCCGCAACCGGCTACACCATTTTTAAAACAATTCGTAGCAAAGGCGCGTGTGAAGACTGTCAAACGACGACCTGTCCCGTCAAAGGCTTAGCGACTCAAGAGACTAAACCCCAAAACCCTGTTCAACATGATTGTTGTCAATAAAAAAGTTACTGACAGGGCTGTCAGTAACTTTAAAGGCTTCGGTAAGACACCTGCTAAGGTGTTTTTTATCTTTAAAAATGAATCAAGCTTATAAATAATAAGAGGACTTGCACCAGTTGAAAAATCATCAAAATCTTCACAGAAACGATAAAGGTTTCTCTTTTGATTTGTCGGTGGAGATAAGGCTTAGCTAATTTGACCATCAGAGGACTGATTAATAGGATCACTAATAAGACAGGTGAGAGGAGTCCCAGGATTACAGCCACTACCACAGCCACAAAAGCCAGAATCAGGGCCAACTTCCACCAGAGCAAAGCTGCACTTTTACCAATATAATGGACAATCGTAAAGCGATGATTAGCCTCATCTTCTTCAAGGTCACAGGTGTTGTTGGCCAACATAAGGTTGGCGATTAATAAGGTATTGGGCAAAGCGACAAGAAAAGTTGCTCCAATCGTTTGCCAAGTCCACACAAAACTGCCATATGTATTGATATAAACACATATCAAAAAAATGACGTATCCCATCGTGATTCCGGAGAGCCACTCGCCTACAGGCAGCGACGATAAAGGCTTTGGTCCCCCAGCATAGAAAACCCCTACTGCATAACAAAGCAGGCCAAGCCAAAAGACCGCCCAACCGGTCATCATAGCCACAATAAGTCCCAAAATCAGGCTTCCGAAAAAGAAGAAAGCCAATAAACCCTTGATGGTCGATAGAGAGATATTCTCACGACCTATAATGTTCGTATTTTTTTGATAATCCTCTGTATCCACAGCATTATGATAATCATTGTAGTTATCCCAGATATCTACAAAGCAATTAAAGAGAAACATGGCGATAAAATAAATCGTAAGGGGCAATGGTTGCGCCAAGTGATAATGATAAAGCGAATACCCTAAGCCCAATAAAAAAGGGAAAATCGAGGCTGTTTTAGCTTTTAGCTCAATAAGTTCAGCAAACGTTCTGATCTTCATTTCTACTGTTCAATCCTTTCAAATAGATACCGAACAAAACCTGTCAAAGACAGGTTTTAATAATTTCTGTGTAATAAAATAGTTGTAGCTTCTTCCAAAATTTGTCGATGCCGTGAAGGAGGTAACTTTTGAATTTCAACCAAAGCAAGATCGGTCAGCCGACTTGCCACCATCAGAGCTCCCGTCAAACCACCTAGCGCTTTGACTAACTCAGCAAGCTCAAGGCATTCTTGGCGCGTTAGAAGTTCTGGTGCCTTCAGATAAGGCATTACTGCCGATGCATCAGCTTCTTTAGCTAGAAGAAGGGGTAGAGTATAGATTCCTTGCCGAAAGTCTGTCAAGATTGGCTTGTCTGCTTCATCTAAACCGACGGTAAAGTTTAAAATATCATCATAAACTTGAAAAGCTAAGCCAATTGCACGACCAATTTTACGTGCTGAGCGTTGCATTTGCTGATTTCCCCCAGCAAAATAAACGCCCTCTAAACAGCTCAAACTTAATAATTCTGCTGTTTTTCCGCTGATTGCTTTCATGTAGCGCCGTGCCGTATTTTGCGCATTGAAGGCGGACTGCATCTGGGTTAACTCGCCTTGTAAGATTCGTTTCATCGACTTTGCATTTTTTGACAAGAAGGGCGTACCGTTCATGGTCTCAATCAAAAGTTCGAAATAAACCGTATAAACAAAGTCCCCTGCATATACGGCCACATCTTTTCCAAATTGAGACTCGATAGAAGGAAGACCACGCCGCAAGGGGGAATCATCAATAATATCATCATGAATTAAGGTCGCAGAATGAAGCATTTCTAAGGAAGCGGCAATTTTAATCAACTGCTCTTCATCAGAAGTAGCATCGGGAACAATTCCAGCGAACAGCAAAAAAAGCGCCGGGCGGACCATCTTTCCCCCTCGAGAGATGAACTTTTCCAAGGCCTCTTGTATTTCTTGATTATTTATCTTTAAACGAGCTGCCATAAGCCCTTGTACGTCTTTTAATTTTTCCTGTATTTCAGGATAGTCCTGCCAAAATGTGAGCACTGTTTCTTTATTTCCTCTCGGGTGATGCTGCAACTGTTTTTGGCAAAGGTCAGAGAGAAAAGGAGCTCTCAGAGGAAAGCAAAGTCAAACCTCTAAAACTTACTTTTGCTGATTGTTCCTCTGATAAGTCGTGCCTTCGCTCGAAACAGTATTAAACGCTTACTCTCTATTTTAGCAAAATCACTACAATGTTGCTCATTTGCGATTTGACAAGTTAATAAAAAGAAGTTCTTGTGAACTTCTTTTTTACCGAATTTCCATGATGCGGGATTGAGGCAAGCGATAGCTAGGTTTACCTTTATTTTCAGCTCTTCCTAAAGGAATGATAAGTTCTGGCCGATAGCGTCGCTCTACTTCTAAAAGTTCATTGACCGCACTTGTACGGTCAAAACCGAGCAGCATATTGCTCTCATAACCATAGTTTTTAATTGCCAAAGCAAGATTCATGGCTACAATACCCGTATTGATTGATAAGTAGTTGCTCTCATAAAGCTCTTCAAAACCTTCATACATTTGAGGATACTGACTATTAAAGCGCAAAAGTTGCTCATCATCCAATTCGCCAGCTCCCAAACGAGCAATCTCACGAGAACGTTCCACAAGATCTGTGTCACTAAACAATACGATGACAGCACCAGCTTGTTTGATTTGTTCATGGTTACCAGGCTTGACCACCTGCAACAAAGCATCGCGTTTTTCAGCAGATTCTACGATTACGAAATGCCAACTTTGAATATTATGTGCAGAAGGGGCCAAACTTGCTGCTGAGATGATCTGTTTCACATCAACCGTAGGAATTTTTGTGCCATCAAAAAATTTAACAGCATGGCGTGATTTGTTGAGCTTTACGTAATCCATGAGTACTCCTTTATTGATCTTTCAACTTCCAAAACGAGGTCAAGCCTGTGCTAAAAAAAATACAAATCAGGCTTTGCCTTTTTTTCGGTTGTGGAGATCGTTTTCATTTTAGTTTGTTACTATTTTAGCAGATTTTTACCATTTTTGCATGTTTATTTACAGGATTTTTTACTGACCACGCTGTCAGTAACTTTATTATTCAATGAAATTAAAAAAGTATGCTTTCTATTACCTTCTTAGTCATTCGTTTTTGCTGCACTTAAAGCCCGTGCTGACAGAACTGTCAGTAAGAAAAAAGCTGTCAGTATCATTACTCACAGCTCCCTTTTCAGGCGATATTCGCTTTATTTTTCTTGATTTGTTTCGAACGTAATTGTCCACAGGCAGCATCAATATCTGTGCCATGCTCTTGTCTTACGACACAATTGATGCCATTTTTCTTGAGTACATCATAAAATTTCGTCGTGTCATTTTTGGTTGAGCGTTCGTATTTGATGTGTTCTGCTACTGGATTATAAGGAATCAAATTGACATAAGAAAGTTTGTTGCGTGGTTTGATCAAATCAGCCAGCTGTTGGGCTATTTCCGGACTATCATTTTCCCCAGACAACATGATGTATTCATAAGTTACTCGCCGATTGGTCGTCTCTGTATAATAATCAATGGCCTCAAAAAGTTTTTCAAGCGGTGCATTGCGTGTAATACGCATCAAGCTTGTCCGCAATGCATTATTTGGTGCATGTAAAGAAATTGCCAAGTTAACTTGCAGATTTTCGTGAGCAAATTCTTTGATTTTTTTCGGCATAAAGCCACATGTTGAAACCGTGATATGACGTGCACCAATGGCTAATCCGTTATCATCATTGATGACACGTAAAAAGTTCATTAAGTGTTCATAATTATCAAATGGCTCACCAATCCCCATTACCACAATGTGCGATACGCGTTCATCCAAACCACGTTCATCAAAATATTTTTGAACCAACATAATCTGACTGACAATCTCACCAGCAGTTACATCGCGTTCTTTTTTCAAGATTCCGCTGGCACAGAAAGTACATCCCATGTTACATCCTACTTGTGTCGTTACACAGACGGATAATCCATAGGCTTGACGCATCAGTACCGTTTCAATCATCACCTTATCAGGTAACATAAATAAATATTTAACGGTCCCATCTTCGGATTCTTGAACTACCACTTGTTGCAATGGATTAATTATGAAATTTTCATTAAGCTTAGCAATAAAAGCTTGAGACAAGTTCGTCATTTCTTCAAAAGATTGGACACGTTTCCGGTATAACCAGTCCCAAACTTGCGTCGCTCGAAACTTCTTTTCCCCATTTTCCTGCGCCCATTCAATCAACTGATCTCTTGTTAGTCCGTAAATTGAAGGACGAGTTTCTGTTTGTGTATTTTCTATCATTATTCTTTCTCTGTTATCTTCTTTATCTTATTACAAGTGCCATGCTGACAGCCTCATCCAAAGGCCACTTACAGCGCCGTCAGTAACATTTTTATAAAAAATGCTTAAAGACGGATAAAGGAGTAGCTTTTTAAGGCAACTCCCTGATTAATAATTCCAAGTCTCTATTTTAATCTAAAAAGTCAGATTTGACAAGCTTTTAACTAATCTTTCCCACGTGTTCGGATAACAAAACCAGGTTTTGAAGTATCTTTGGTTTTAGACTTAGGTGGCGTTTGTGGCGTTTCCCGTTGACTCACTTTAAATTTTTTATCCTTGGTCTGATTTTGTTGCACTGACTTGTGAGCATTTGCTGAAGCCGTTTTGGACTTCTTTGATTTTACTTTCTCACGGATTTGAAAATCCTTACTAGCACTTACCGCTTTGTCAGTACGTTGATTGTTTTTTGTACCTACTTGCTCTTCTTCTGAGCGCCCTTTGTTGCGGTTACGATTCCGATTGCGCTTACGCCTTGGTTTATCAAGCGTCTGCTTCATTTCTTTTTCTGTATAAATTTTTTCAGAAACAAAGGCTTCTTCTTTTTTAGCATCTCGTGAACGGATACGACGCAAAACAAAGTAAGCACAACCATAGTTGCAATACTCATTGATATAGTCTTCTAAATGATCAATCTTATTATCTGCAAGCATTTTTCGACGACTAGCCGAGAAAAAACCTTTCAGGCGTAGCTGCTCAAAGCCCCAGTCTCCAACGATATAATCATATTTGTCCAAGACATCTGAAAAACGTTGTTCTAATTTTTCTGCATCAAAAGCCTCGCGATGATTCTGCACAATATGAAAAGTTCGTGACCCTATTTGGACCACTTCACCACTTGCAATAACATGTTCGCCAGGATACTTATTATAATTTAATTTAGTTTCATCTATTACTTTAGGCATTTAATCTTTTTCTATTTCTAATCTTTTAAAATGTTCCGCCACAATCTCCCGCAAAAAATAAGGGAATAAGATTTCCGACTCTCCCAATTTTTTCAACAATGGAAAATACCAGGCAAATAAATACTGATCCGGCAGCGCAATTTGATATACCGACTGTGGATTCAACTTTTCACCTCTTGGGGCACCTCTTTTTTTCAGGTAAAAGTCACCCTTTCTAAACTCTAAGCCATAAAAAACAAGGGAGCCAAAGGTTTTTCCACGAAAACCCATGCCTTGAATCTGCTGTGTCGCCAGATAGGCAGAAACGTCCATCATTTCCAACAAAACGCGTTTAAGCTCCTCCCCAGTAAAGGTAAAGCGAACTAACCGAATCGAGTGAGGTAAAATCTCGTGGAGATTATCTAAAGTCAGACATGCCGGGAGCTGATCAGCCACTACCAAACCAGAATTAACGACGGCTAGACTTGTCTGAGCTGCTTGTGCAAAAAGTTCTGCAAAATAATAACTTGCAGCAAAGTCCGGATAACGATTGCTTAAAGGGGCCTTCAGTTGAGCCACTACTGTGCCTTTTAGCAGAGCGTGACCTTTTAATTCCCAACCATTAATTTCCACCAGGTCTGATTTCTTTTGTGGAAGTGTGTTTGTAGCGATTGCCTCTATCTTTGCATCCACCAAGTGATTCTGCTCATCAAAAGTTAAATCAATCTGACCCACGTGATCCCCATAGCGGCCAGCTGCTGCCAGCAAAGTCTGCTCCACCTGTGCACCATGCTCAAACAAATGATGAGTATGCGCTCCGATAATCAAATCAATGGCATAGCTTCGCGCAATCTTCTCATCCACGTTTTTACCCAAATGGGACAGCAAGATGGTAAAATCACAATCTAGTTGAGGCAAAAGCTCATCCAATACCTCAAAAGGATCAGACAAGTACCATCCCGCTTGCGGATAAGCTCGCGTATAAGGGGCTGTTAAACCAATCAAACCAACACGCAAACCAAAAGTTGTCGTCACAACCATAGGCGTACTATGTGAAAAAGTGGTAGCAAGATTTGACAGTAAAACTGGAAAATTAGCCTCATCATATAAGTGACTCAGCATCGTGTGGGTCAAGCCCAATCCTTCATTATTACCAATGGTTGCCGCTGTTAAGTGGAGCTGGTTCATCAGCGCTACATTGATTTGTCCTTGGGTGGCCTCCGTCAGCGGATGGACACGGTCCACATTATCCCCCAAATCAAAACGTAAAGTTTCGATGCCTTGGCTGGATTTTTCCGCAAAAAAACGTTCTATCACTGGAAAATGTTCCAAATGAGAGTGAAGGTCATTCAAATGAAGGATACGCAGATTATTCATAGCTCCATTATATCATAAGTGTTAAGCATTGAAAGCCCCTACTCATTAAAAGAAAAGAAAAAACGCTATGCGCTTTTTCTTTTAACGTCCTGTTGATCCAAAACCACCTGTGCGAGTCTCTTTATCTTGTTTTTCATCCCCATCAGCAACCAAAAAAGGCACAAAAACGCCTTGAACCACGCGCTCACCCTTCTCAACAATTACTTCATGATCTGTGAAATTACGCATTTGCATAAACATATGCCCTTCATTATCAGGATTGTTATAATAATCCTTATCAATCACACCAACCGAGTTAATCAAAACCAACCCTTTTTTTCGTGGGTTTGAAGAGCGATCGTACATGTAAAGTACTTCACCAGCTTGCATATAAGCTTTCAGCCCTGTCGGAATAAGTTTAATCTCACCGGGTGCCAAGCTTACTGTCTCCGCTGCCTCAATATCATATCCCGCTGCGTGTTCTGTTGACCTCTTAGGAAGATTAATTCCAGCATCTGCATATTTTTCTACAACTTCAAAACCACGAATTTTCATTAAATCACCTCTTTTTGTTTTACCTATTATAACATAAATAAAAAGTGTCCCATGGACACTTTTTATTATTTTATTTCTTCAGCATTCGTTTCAATCAGATGCTGATACCAATAATATGAATCTTTAGGGATTCTTTTCAGGGAACCTTCCATGGTTTCGTCCTGATCAACATAAACGAAACCATAACGTTTTTGATAGCCATTCAACCAAGAAAGTAAGTCGGTATAAGACCACGTATGGTAACCAATTACTGTCGCTCCATCGGTGATAGCTTCTTTAATGGCCCTAACGTGACTCTCGAGATAGTTAATCCGATAATCATCGTGAACTTTTCCTTCTTCCAACTTATCATATTCACCTAAACCATTCTCTGTAATCATTATAGGGATACGGTAGCGTGAAGTAATCCGACGTAGAGCAATTCGCAAACCTTCAGGGTCAATTTCCCAATCCCAGTTAGTCCGCTCAACAAAGGGATTTTGAATTTTTTTGTGTAAACCTGGTACTCCGGACTCTTTTGTCGTTCCTTTTTTTCCAGTCGTATTGAATGAAGCAGCACCTACACCGCCATCAAGTGGATTCCATGCATTTGTCGCACTTTGATAATAGTTAATTCCTAAGAAATCAGGCTGAGCGGATTTTAAGAGCGCAGCATCTCCCGCTTCAAATACAGGCGCTAAGCCTTGTTCACGTAATAAAGCAAGAGCTGCTAACGGATATTCCCCATACATATAAACATCCATCCAGAAATGACTGTACATTTCTTCGGCATTTTCAGCAGCGAGAACATTTCGCGGATCACTATCCTTCGCATATTGTGGGGTATAAGCAAAAGAAGGACCGATTTGTCCAGGAATTTCTAATTCATGGAATTTATTAATGACCGTAGCATTTGCCAAGTTAGCAATGTGATTAACCTGATAAAAAAGTTTCATATCTTTTTTTCCAGGTGGGTGTGTAGCTGTTACCCAACCTTGATTGGTAAAGACATTTTGTTCATTCAATGATACCCAGTATTTTACTTTTCCTTTGAAAGTCTCAAACAAAATTTCTGCATAATTTAAAAAATCTCCGATAATCTCACGAGACTCCCATCCCCCATACAAATCCTGCAAACTTTGAGGCAGATCCCAATGATAGAGGGTGATAATTGGCTCAATTCCATTTTCAATTAATTCATCTACGAGATTCTCATAGAATTTTAGCCCAGCTGAATTGACCGCTCCTCGTCCTTCTGGTAATACTCGAGTCCAAGCCACAGAAAACCGATAACTTTTTAGACCAAGTTCTTTCATCAAAGCAACATCTTCTTTGTAACGATGATAATGATCCACCGCTACATCTCCATTTGTCCCTTTAAATGTCTTTCCTGGAATACGAACAAAATTATCCCAGACGCTAGCTTTTTTCCCATCTTCAAATGGCGCGCCCTCTACTTGGTAAGCTGCAGAGGCTGATCCCCAAAGGAAATCGGCAGGAAAGGTGCTCAGTTTTTTATGCTCCATAGTGTTCTCCATTAGTTTTATTGATAGTACTATTATACCATTTGTAAACGTTTTATTTTGTTCCATATTCCGGAACTTGTTTTTTATTGGCTTTGTCTGTGAGGAAAAAAACGCCTTTGCGACGTTTCTTATTTCCGTGTTTTGATTTCGATATTTTTGTGTGCTTGTAACTGTTCTTGTGCTCTTTTTTCAGCTTTTTTCTTTTGGTTTCTCGCAACTAAAATCATAACGCCTCCAATTAAAACAAAGAGAAGACCAGTCCAATTGCGATAGGCGATCAATAAGAAGCCTAAGCTGATAAATGCGATTCCCCACGTACTCATACGACAGCCACATTAAAGAAAAGTGCCGCACCAAAAGGGCTATTCTTAATCAATTGCTTTGCTGTTGCTGCATCAGTAGTAGCATCATCTGAAGGAGTTTCAAAATATAATTTTAAGCCTTGCTTTTTGGTATGTTTAAAACCATTCGTTTCTAAAAGTTCAATAATTTCTTTTTGCATCATTGCAGAATTTACAAGTATCATTTACTTTCCTCCTCTGGATATTTTTATCACACTTGATAAGACTTTCAATAAAATCTTATCATATTTAACAAAAATGTGTAGAGCAAGTTCTTTGCCTGCTCTACCATCCATTTCTAAATTAATCGAGTTCTTCTTCTTCCAATTTGTTCGCTGCAATAACGAATGGTGTCCAAATAACGAAAGTGATTGCTAAGTTAATGATTGTCAAAACAATCGCCCGCCAGTCAAATCCAGTAGCCATGAACGCATTCATAATTGGTGGCGTTACCCACGGCACGGCATTGACAACAGGATCCACTAAGTGAAGTGCTGTTGCCGTGTAGGCAATGATTACTGAAATCAATGGTGCTACTGCAAATGGGATAAAGAAGATGGCATTCAAGACAACTGGGAGACCAAAGAGGACTGGTTCGTTGATATTGAAGATTCCTGGTGCGAGTCCAAGACGTCCGACCACTTTATAGTCTTTCCGTTTAGAAAAGAGGATAATCGCAATAACAAGAGTGATGGTACCACCCGAGCCACCGAACCAGGCAAAGGCATCCCATGATCCACGTACCCAAAGGTTGACATAGTCACCATTGATGGCATGCGCTTTATCAATCGCACCTTTAGCAACCAAGTCACGAATACCTGAAGAGTGAACTTGGAAGTAGAGGGCTTGGTTATTAAGACCAAGAGGTCCCCAAATCCCATCAAGTACTGGTGCCAAAACGTTTGGTCCGTGAAGTCCAAAGAACCAGAAGACTGACACAAACAGTGTGACAATCAGCACTGAGAAAATATTTTGAGATAAAATTTGGAACGGTTGAGCAATGTATTTGGTAATCAAGTTAATGACAGAATCATCAGTCAACTTACCAATGATGTAGTAGATTAGTCCAACGATGTACAGTGCTGCAATTGTAGGAATGATTGCCAGAAAGGCTTTTGCAACTGCAGGTGGTACTGATTCTGGCATCTTAATCGTGATATCAGCTAGCATAAGTTTCGCATAGATAATAACGGCGATTGCACCCATAATAATGACGGTGAAATAAGCTCCAGCATCAAGGTGAGCTGCGGCAAAAAGCGGTTTCCAAGTAGCAAGACCTTGGTCTCCTAGGACACCATTAAGCTTGTCAGTTGCTGCTACTCCAGCTTTACCTGTACCGAGTGTTTCGGTAAATTTGAGCATTTGGTTTGGCAAACCTGCAAATAAAGTCGCTACTGATACGATACCACCAGCGAGGTCATTGACGCCGTAAGCACGGGCTAAGTTATACCCCCAAGAAAAGGCAAAGATAAGACCAATAACTGTCAGTGTTCCTTGGTTAACAAGGGCTGAAATGTTGTTCAAATCACCAATAATTGGTGTATTGGCAAGGGTCCAGACTTTTTCTGGTGCCAATTTTGAGAATGCTGTTGCTCCCAACATCATTTGTTGAATGGCTGATGGGAAGGTGGTGACGATCGCTGAGATCATCGCTGCTAGGGCACCGGCAAGTGTTGCAGGCAACATACCGATGAATGAGTCACGCAGCGCAACCAGGTGTTTTTGAGACCCAATCTTTGCTGCTACAGGGACGAGATATTTCTCCATCCACGCAGTAATTCCGTTCATGGAATTCCTCCTTTAAAATTAATAATAAATTACTTCCAAAAAATATATTTTGAACAAAGTTAAGAACTAATCAATACTATGATCAATTAGTAAGGCTTCTCTTTTACTTAGTAAAAGAGAAAGGGTATACCCTTTTGAATATTATTTATTTTCGATGAGTTTGAATGAACTCCAAGGTTTCAAGAAATCAAGGAGGAATAATTCATCATCAGAGATGCGTCCTACTACATTAACACGCCCATCGTTTTCCATTTCACGTAAGGCAATCTGAGTTTCCCCTTTATATTGACCGTAGCCTTCGTTGTCAATAAGAAGATCTCCCCGATGGATGGGTTCAGTATCATGGGCAGGAAAATCAAGTGCTTTATAGATCACTCGAGTCATTGTTGAGCGAAGCATATAGGCTGATTTATCCCCCCGATAGCTATGTGTGGCTTCAAAGAGACATTTTCGCTCATTCTCCGTAATGGTTTCACGTGGAACGACTTTTATCTCTGGCATAGCTGCATTGAAGGCTTGACTCATTGCTTGCAACTCTGCTTCACTGGCGTAAGCATTCGCTATGGTGATGTCATCAATACCACCGAGCAGCTTATAATGTTTAACCTGCGTTGCAATGTCTAAGGTACGATGAGCTTCTAAAGTACAAAGTCCATCTTGTGTTGACCATGGCCCAAATGTGGCTGCATGAGAGTTAACAAAAGCCATGGTATTAAGATTGTAACCCTTGAACTTTTCAGTACATTTGAGATAATGGTTAAATTCTAGACCTGTGTAGCGATGCGGATAGAAATTATGACTTCCAAGCAAGTTTTCTACATTTGGCGAATAATCCATAATCGAGTCTACATAAGTTGTACCTTGACTCATGTTAATTTCAATCTTGATGCCATAGGGATTACGTGTCATGCGAGCTTCTTCCGCACCAGTAAAGCCGATATCTAGGCGTATTCCATCTGCTCCCATCTCATGAAAAAAGCTCAAATCATCGTAGCTAATCTCCAGTTGATCAAAGAGGCCTGGATTAATATCAACCATAACTTCCATGCCTAGACTATTGGCATAAGCAACAACTCTTTTAAATCCAGTTAAGACAGTCTCTTTATCTCCATCAATTTCTAACAGTGAGGTAAAAACACGTTTGAAACCATAGCGATGTGCCAAATCCAAATATGCCTTATCTGCTTCAAAGTTAGACCGTTCTGGATAAATGGAAACTCCTAATTTTCCCATCTTCTCTCCCTTTTCTAATTTTTTTATATTTCATTTTTAATACTGAAATAAAGCTTAACTCTATGATAAGGTTTTCATAAAGAAAATGCAAGCGCTATCCTCGCGAAAAAAACATGTTTCTTAAATTGAAACAATAAAGAAAGATTCTTATTTTTAGATAGGTTTGGCGCTTTCATAAAATAAGAACGAAAGGTTACAACAAAATCTGACTATACCAATTTAGTGTAGTTATATACTTGTAATCTCTGCTTTTATCCTCTCTTCTTAAGGTGACCTTCTTACAAAAAAAGTTACTGACCGCTCTGTCAGTAACTTTTTTAGAAGTATTCACGCAAAATAGCTTGCTCTTTCCGTAAGATTTTGGCAGTAAATTCACCAATAGACATTTTTTCTGGCTGGCCTTCGCCAAAAATCCGATGATTTTCAGGTAGAATCTCGTCAATAATTTCCACTGGAAAATCTGGTGGCCCATAACTTTCCAAAAAGGCATCTAAATTAACAATCCTTGCTTGCATATAAGGCAGTAAACTAATCTTAGCATGTTGTGGTTCACGCATATCTTGTTCCAAAGTCGCATCACTTGGCGCTTGCCAAACTACTTCAGAAAAAGCCCCCGCGTGACTCGCAATAAATCGATAAAGTCCTTGTTTAGCCTCATCAGTTAAAGTGATTAACTCACGTATCACAAAATCCATCCCAGAAAACTCATAAATCAAGTACCCTAATGCTTTTCCCTCTTCCCGATAAACAGCAAAATAAGGTTGGGATTTGTATTCAAAATAATAATGCCACTGTTCCACGCTACGAGCAAGAGAACCTTTATTATAAGCAGACTCATGGATTTTCATCAGATCTGTAAGCGTCTCTGAACTGCTCATAAGTGGACTGACAGCGCCGTCAGTAGCAGGTTCTTTACTGCTGATCTGCTCCCGAGAAACCCTCCCAATTGTTCGGCGTCCTTGAGGGAAATCTTGAGCAGGCAGACGGTAGAGTTTTTGCTCAAAAGCATAATGATAACCAAATTTGCCATAAAACTCGTAAGAAAAAGGAGCCAAATATGAAAATACTGTGCCCGCTTCATAATTATCGCGCAAAAGCTCCGTCATAAGTCCCCGGATTGCACCATTACCTCTGTATTCAGGATAACTTGCAACGTAACCAACACCTGACATTTTCACGCGTTTGCCCCCCCAGTGAACCTCAAAATGAGAATCAATAACCATTGAAGTCAAGGCACTAGCCGAACGGTGCGTATAGGGCGTGGAAAAATTTAGAAGTGCAGAAAATGCCCGTTCCCGTTCTGGTGTACGTTTCTTGTGAAAGGCATAAATAGAGAGGTCCAAAAGCTCTTTACTTAAAATTGTAGTCGTATTCATGAGTTCATTTTAACATAAAGCTAAAAAAATGAGAAACTTTTTATGTTAGCGTTTTCTAACCTCCCAACTAAAAAACAACCTTTTGGTTGTTTTCTCTTAAACTTCAGACAGTTAATTCAATTTCATTTTTTTCAGGGTCGAGAATGACGGCTTCATAATAACCATCTCCCGTTGTACGGGGACCAGATTTTATAGTGAAACCCTCTACAACAAATCGGGCCACAAGCTCGTCTACTTTTTCCTTTGTCCCCAGTGAAAACGCCAGATGAGCATACCCCGTACTGACGGCTCGGTCAGAGCTGTTCAATCCTTCTTTTGTCCCTATTTCTAAGCGCGCACCATCAGAAAATGTTAAAAAGTAGGATTGAAAAGTCGTCTTTGGATTATGGTATTTTGCACCAGCCGTTGCCCCAAAATAAGTCATATAAAATTGACGCATTTGTTCCAAATCTTGAACGAAAAGTCCGACATGTTCTATCTTCATCGTCATATCCTCTCTCAGCGACTGACCTGTCCGTTATAAGCCCGATTCATGTTATCCAACACCGCAAGCATTTGCCGCTTTTTTAAACGACCAAGAAAGAACCCAACGACCTTATCATTGACCATTTGGATAAACCCATTTGAGGTTTGTTGCTCTTGGATGTGGACTTCCGTGCTGCGATCATCTATTTTATGGAGTTCCCATCGCGTTACAAAGGTATTGCGATTTGTTTTAGTAGTAAAATCATAAACACTAGGTTCTAATAATTCGTTTATCCGGATTGTTCCTCGCTGATTTTTACCGAAATTTTTAGTGTATTCAAAGCCATTAAGATTACGTATTTTAGGGCGTTTCCCTGTATTTTTTTCTATATCAAATAAACATGAATCCACAATTTTTTCAAATATAAAATCACGCGGGGCATCAATGGTTTTATTAATTTTCATGACTAAATCATCTCCTTGGGCATTTTCTCTAAGCCTATTCTAACAAGATTAAAACTTCTTTGCAAGCACTTTCACGTTTCCAAAACTGAAATAAGTTTTTTATTTAAAGAAGGGCAGAGTGACAAAGAGAACAAGTAACACTAAAAATGCACCAGTAGCAAAAATTCGGAATTGTGCCGGGATAGAAGGTTTAAAAGCTTTAGGTGGTAGGATTGCCGCCAATAAAACCCCACCGATAGCCCCACCAACATGTGCCCAAATACTGACATTGCCTAGTGAGAAAAGGTTAAGAAATAAATTGGCGATAATTAGGACGGCAAATGTTTTTCCGATTTGTTGAAGAAAGGGGTGTTGGGTAAAATAACCAATACCTGCTACTGCTGCAAAGAGGCCGAATAATGAAGTCGATGCACCTGCAGATACGATATTAGGGGTTATCAAAAAGACTAGGGCATTCCCAAAAATCCCTGACAAAAGATAGATGAGAGTAAATCTTAACCACCCAAACACATTTTCTACTTGGCGACCGATAAAAAAGAGTGTTGCAGTATTCATCAAGAAATGTGCCCAACCAATGTGCACAAAAATGGGGGTAAAGAGGCGCCATATCTGGCTTGGATCTTGCAGAATCGCTGGACCAAAAAATGCCCCAGCGTTGAAGAGGTTGATTGTGGAGGTAGCTTGCGCACCAAAACTGAAAAATTGCCACAACCACACGAGTGTAGTCAAGAGGGAAAGGACATAAGTCGCTTTGTAACGGGTAAAATCTCGCTTTATTTCATTAAAATTCATTTTTTTCTCCTATAAACATATGTTGGACAGGCTTATCATGAGGTTCAGGTTGAAAATCATTCCTTTGAAAATCGTAAAGTACTGAAGCAGTTTGTCCTGAAAAATTAGCTAAATAACGGTCATAATAGCCTCCACCAAAACCAATACGGTAGCCATTTGTATTCCAAGCAAGGCCAGGAACGAGTATCAAATCTGGTTCTATTGCTTCAGTCGCTGTAGGTTCAAGCAGACCAAACGTAGAACGTTGCAATTGATTTTTATCATAGTTAGCAAACATTAATTGACGCTGGGGCAAACATTTGGGAATAAGAATCGTTTTTCCTTGTTCTTCTTCAAAGAGCAGTGTCAGATCAAATTCCTCAGGCATGGGCATATACAGCGCCACTTTTTCAGCCTTTTTCCAAGCAGGTGATGCGGTAAGCTGGGCAATTACCTGCTTTGTTTGACGTTTTTTTTGATCAGTTGGAAATATTTTTAACTTTTTGAACACTTTTTCGCGAATTTGGGCTTTACTTTCCATACTAACTATGATAACATGAAAGTGTAAGTTTTTGTTTTACGATTAGTTCTGCGCTTTTGGGTTCATTCCTATTCAAGATTCAGATTTACAAATTTTATAATAAGGAAGTACCAAAATATGGCTCAAGGAACTGTAAAATGGTTTAACGCAACTAAAGGCTTCGGCTTTATCACTACTGAAGAAGGAAACGATGTCTTCGCTCACTTCTCAGCTATCCAAACTGACGGCTTCAAAACACTTGACGAAGGTCAAAAAGTAACTTTTGAAGTTGAAGAAGGCCCTCGTGGACCACAAGCTGTTAATATCCAAAAATAATTAGCGCTTGAAGCCTGCCATTATTGGTAGGCTTTTCTTTTTGCATTTTTTTACAAGCAAATAATCAACTTTTATTCCAATAGAGTTAAAGCTAGAGACGGTTTTTTTGTCATCTTTCTTAAAAAGGCAGTTGAGTCCTTCTTTTCCCTTTTTATTCAAGTTTTTTGTTTTTGTACATAAAAAAGCGCTATTTTACAGAAAATAACCTTGTAAAAAGCCAAGAAATAAACTAAAATAAAGAAAACAACTACGTTCATTTAGGGAAAACATGAAAGATTTAACAAAAGGAAATATTTTAACAGGGCTTATCGCTTTTACTTTGCCCCTCTTGTTAGGGAACTTTTTTCAAGTTCTCTATAATACAGCTGATACACTGATCGTTGGGCAAACACTTGGAAAAAATGCACTGGCATCTGTTGGTGCGACCGGCTCTATCAACTTTTTAATTGTCGGCTTTGCCCAAGGGATGACTGCTGGCTTAACTATTTTGACTGCGCAGCGGTTCGGTGCAAAAGACCATCTAGCGATCAAAAAATCTTATGTGACTGGTCTTTACTTCACTGTAGCGGTCTCGATTTTACTGAGTATTCTCTCTATTATTTTTGTGGGACCACTTTTACAACTCATGCAGACACCCGCAGAAATCTTTGAAGGGGCTAAAACTTTCATGAGAATTATGCTGGGTGGGATGATTGCGACTAATCTCTACGCTTATCTGTCAAATGCTTTACGCGCGTTGGGAGATTCCAAAACACCACTTTACGCCTTGATTGTCGCCTCGATTCTGAATATCGGCTTCGAATACTTTGCCATCTTAGTTTTAAAACTTGGTTTAGCTGGGGCAAGCAGTGCGACAATTTTAGCCCAGACTATTTCCGTTCTCTTTCTTTTGTGCCATATTAAACGTAAAGTCCCAGAATATCATCTCAATCGCGCTCTTTGGCACATAGATCGCCAAGAAATATTGCATCATGCGCGTTTAGCCGTCCCAATGGGTTTTCAGTCAAGTATTATAGCGATTGGCTCTATTACGTTGCAAATTGCCCTTAATAAAATGGGAACTGACGCCGTCGCCACTCAAGCCATTGTCTCAAAAATTGACCAGCTAGCGATGCTCCCCATGATGTCAATGGGACTTGCGATGGCTACTTTTGGCGCTCAAAATTATGGTGCCCGACAGTATAAGCGTATTAATCAAGGCTTAATACGTGCTTTAGCTATAGCTGTAAGCTGGTCAATCGCCTTTGCCTTACTTTTGAATATCGCACATTTCTATTTTACTACGGCCTTTATCTCAGCGAGCCAGACCGCTGTTATTGAGATGTCGAGTCATTATTACTTGGTCAACGGAAGTTTCTATTGGCTTTTGGCCATCTTGTTTGTTACACGCTCAACAATTCAAGGACTAGGAAACGCCAAAATTCCCACACTCTGTGGTTTTGCAGAACTCTTTATGAGGGCGGGCGTTGCGATTATAGGGGTATTACTACTTAATTATACAGTCATTATTGCAAGTAATCCCGCCGCTTGGATCGGCTCCACTTCGATTCTTATTCCCACGACCCTGCGTATGATTAAACGTTTCCGTCGTAATGAAGATTTATATGAAAAAACCGCCTAAAAGGCGTTTTTTTATTTCATCACTGACTGACAGCCCCGTCAGCATCCCTTTTGCGGTAGTATTCAGGTAGAAGCAATAGACCAGCATCTTCAAAAGCTTTAGCCACTTGTAAGAGTAGAATTTCTGAATTTTTCGGTCCCCAAAGTTGAACACCTAACGGGAGATTTGTTTTTTCATTGACATAAATCGGCAAGGATAAGGCAGGTTGCCCTGTTAAGTTACTGATGAAGTTATAAGGTGTAAAAGCTAATGAGCGAGCAAAAGCTTGCTCAATAATTTCCATCTGTTTCTCAAAATCATAATGGGCAATCTGGTGCAATTGCTCTAAAACTTCAGGACTTATGAGTTCTTCACCAATTTTGGGTGCAGTCTTGGCAGTTGTAGGGGTAAGGAAGAGGTCATAATCTTGATAAATTTTTTCTGAAAACAGTTCTGCCGTAGCATCCCAGCGCACAAGTGCATCAATATAGCTAGTCACTGGTACTTTTCGCCCCGCTTCTAAAAGCGCATAGCTGAGTGGTTCAATCGCAGGTGGTGTTATTTTTTTACCTGTAGCTTTTTCCAAGGGTTCTAACATAGCCAGGGTTTCAGCTGCATTCATTTGATAGTAAGTACGTATAAGAGCTGTAGCTTCCAAGGGAAAGGGAACTTGCGTTACTTCATGTCCTTGGTCTTTTAAAAATTGTACAGCTTTTCGCACAGCCTTAATGGCATCTTCCGAAAGTTCCACCCCTTTTATCGGACTTTCAAGTGAAAAAGCGATTTTTTTATTACTGACAGGCCTGTCAGTAGTCTCACAAAGTTCGATTAACTGTTGCTCATCCACTAAGGGTGCTTGATAAGGCGCTCCCTCTTGGACGGTTTGTAATTCTAACAAGAAACGTGCCGTATCCCGAACAGATACATTCAGAGCTCCTGTAATAGCTGCTCCTTGCCAGCCTCGGTAATAACCTGGCCCTTGTGGCATTCGCCCTCGTGTCATTTTTAGTCCGATTAAACCCGAAAAGGAAGCTGGAATCCTTATCGATCCTCCACCATCTGAGGCACCAGCGATACTGAACATCCCTGATGCCACAGCAGAGGCTGCTCCACCAGAAGAGCCCCCTGAATAATACGCTGGGTTCCAGACATTTCTTGTGTCTCCATAAAGTTTAGAGTCTGAGATATTTTTAAAACCAAATTCGGGTGAATTGGTCTGTCCATAAGGTGTAAGACCAGCTTGCATAATTCCTTTAACGTAGTTATCATCAGCCTCAGCCGTTACATCCGCAAACAGAAGTGAGCTAGATGTATCAGGGAGCCCTTCATGCGTCTGTCCCAACATTTTTAAAGCAAAGGGTACACCAGCGAAAAAGCCTGGTGTCGTCTGTGCAAGATCCTGTTTAGCTAAAGACAAATCCTCTGCTACCACAGCGTTATAAAGAGGATTGAGCTGCTCAATCTTCTCTTTTGTCATCTCTAATAATGTTTCTGCGGACAGAGCTCCTGATCGGATTTGGTTTGCCCAAAAGGTCGCATCTTTAATTTCTGGCATCCGTTTCTCCTTTAAAATATGATAGGGACAAGGATCCCCTATGGAAGGTGCGCTTAACTTCATTCTACCATATCCAAGAAAAAATAATAAAACACACACACTTCTAAAAGAAGGTGCGTGTGTTATATTAAAAATTATCCAATTCTTGATACAAAAGTTTTTGCGCAACCGTTGGGTTAGCTTGTCCTTTAGTTGCTTTCATTAATTGACCAACCAAAGCTTTCGCCGCATTTTGCTTCCCACCACGATAATCGGCTACAGATTGCTCATTCTTAGCAAATACATCATGAATGATTGGCAAAAGCACAGCAGGGTCAGAAATTTGAACCAAACCAGCTTTCTTGACAAATTCTTCGGCAGAACCACCATTTTTTGCTAATTCAATAAAGACTTTTTTAGCAATTTTTGAAGAAATAGTGCCATCTGAAATCAAACGAATCATTTCTGTCAGATTTTCTGGAGTTAAGCCAATCTCATGAAGTTCTTTTTTCTCGCTGTTTAGGTATTGCGCTACTTCACCTTGCAACCAATTTGAAACCAATTTAGGGTCAGTATCAAATTTGACCGCTTCATCAAAGAAATCAGACACTTCTTTCGTTGCGGTCAACTGACGCGCATCGTAGTCTGACAAGCCCAACTCATTGATGTAATGCACCCGACGAGCGCTTGCCGTCATTGGCAAACTTTGACGCATTTCTTCAATCCATTCGTCAGAAATTTCAAAACGAGGGACATCTGGCTCTGGGAAGTAACGGTAATCAGAAGCGCCTTCTTTAACACGCATCAAAATTGTTTCACCCGTTTTGTCATTAAAACGACGTGTTTCTTGACGAATTTCGCCACCAGCGCGCAAAATCTTAGCTTGACGAGCGACTTCAAAGTCCAACGCTTTTTTGACATTGCTAAATGAGTTCATGTTTTTAACTTCTGTCTTCACCCCAAAAGCTTCTTGGCCATAAGGACGGAGCGAAACATTGGCGTCACAACGCATTGAACCTTCTTCCATCTTCACATCAGAAATTCCTGTGTAAAGAATGGCTTCTTTAAGAGCTGTCAAGTAGGCATAAGCTTCCTCAGGAGTGCGCATATCCGCTTCTGAGACAATCTCAATCAATGGTACTCCTTGACGATTCAAATCGACATAAGAATAACCATCCGTTCCGTGCGTATTTTTCCCAGCATCTTCTTCTAAATGAGCGCGCTCAATGCGAATCGTCGCTTTATGGCCATCTTCAAGTTCAATTTCAATGGAACCATTGTAACCAATTGGCTCATCAAATTGTGAAATTTGGTAAGCTTTGGGATTATCAGGATAGAAATAATTTTTGCGGTCAAAATGCATTGATTTGTGAATATCCATATTCAAAGCAAGCGCCGCTTTAATTCCGCTATCAATTACCCCTTTATTCATTACTGGTAAAACACCAGGAAGTGACCAGTCAATCACATTTGTATTTGTATTAGGGTCTCCACCAAATTTTGTTGAGGCGGGACTGAAAATTTTTGAGTTTGTACTTAACTCAACGTGGACTTCAAGCCCAATTACTGTTTCAAAGTTCATTATTTTCTCCGATACTTTCTTTAAGAAAGTCAAATTATCCTAGTCAATATATTGTTTTCCGGTTTTTGACAATTTTTCAAGCAAACTAAGTTGTGACATGGTCGTTCTTTTTACTGACAAGTTTGTCAGCTCTGAGCGTTTTATAAATTTCGTTTCTGAAGTTTCACTATTTTCCAGAAAATCAATGGATAAAGCTTTACACTTAAAAATAAATTTATAATATTGCTTTCCTTGCGGTTGCCATTTATCCGTATCGAAAATTGCTAATAATCGTCCGATCTCTCCAGAAACTCCAGCTTCCTCTTTCAACTCCTTAAGTAGATTTTCACTTGGGGTAAATCCAATCTCACCATATCCACCTGGTAAGGCCCAGTCTCCCTGCATTTTATCCCGAACAAAGAGTATCTCTTTTTCTTCATTTTGAATAAAAGCCCGCACATCAATCATCGGTGTCGGATAAGAATTATTTGGACGAAAGAGAGCTGTCAGCTCCTCTTTCGTCAAAGTCGTTGAATGCTCTAGAAGTTGAGATGAGATCGCTTTGATTTCCTGATAACGTTCAATATCAAAGATATCTTTCCCGTAATAAAGTCCTGCATCAGCAACTGCATTTAATCGCTTGATTAATTCGTCAAATTCCATTTTTTATTTTCCAAAAATAATCGGTTGTTTTTTGTGGAAATCAGTAGTTGCTTCAAAAGCAGCCGCTACTTGATAAATCGTTTCTTCATCGTAACGTTTACCAATTAATTGCATTCCCACAGGTAGTCCATCGGCAAAACCAGCAGGAATTGAAATTCCTGGAAGTCCAGCTAGGTTGACTGGAATTGTCAATAAATCCGCCAAATACATTGAAAGTGGATCATCAACACGTGCTCCCAAGTCCCAAGCTGGTGTCGGAGTGGTTGGGCCTAAGATTAAATCATATTTTTCAAAAACTTTTGCAAAATCATTGATGATTAAAGTACGAACTTGACCTGCTTTTTTGAAATGTTTATCATAAGAACCTGCTGAAAGACTAAAAGTTCCTAACATAATTCGACGTTGGACTTCTGGACCAAAGCCTTCAGAACGAGATTTCACATACAAATCTTCAAGATTTTTGATGTCTTGTGCACGATAACCATAACGAATACCATCAAAACGTTGAAGATTTGAGCTGGCTTCAGAAGAGGCAATAATATAATAAACGGCAACACCATATTTACTGTGAGGAAGACTCACTTCTTCAACGATGGCACCCAATTTTTCCAAATGTTTAGCTGCTGCCAAGATTTGTTCTTTTACTTTTTCATCAATTCCTTCACCAAAATATTCTTTAGGTAAAGCAATTTTCATTCCTTTAATGTCTTGACCAATTTTACTTGTAAAGTCAGGAACTGCAACATTTGATGATGTGCTATCATTTTTATCAAAGCCAGAAATAACATTCAAAAGTTGAGCATTTTCTTCAACTGTTGGCGCCAATGGACCGATTTGGTCTAATGATGAAGCAAAAGCAATCAAACCAAAACGACTCACACGACCATAAGTTGGCTTCAAACCAACAATCCCATTGAACGCGGCAGGTTGGCGAATTGATCCACCCGTATCTGAACCCAATGATAAACGAACTTGACCAGCAGCAACTGAAGCCGCAGAACCAGATGAAGAACCGCCAGGTACTTTTGTTTGATCCCAAGCGTTTTTGGTTGGCTTAACTGAAGAATTTTCACCAGAACCACCCATCGCAAACTCATCCATATTGAGTTTACCAATTGTAATTAACCCAGATGCGCTCAATTTATTCGCAACCGTTGCATTATAAGGCGGAATCCAACCTCCAAGAATTTTTGAAGCAGCTGTTGTTTCAATTCCTTCTGTAACAATATTATCTTTGACAGCAATTGAGATTCCGTCAGTCACAACGTCTGGATTAATGCCACGAGCATCAATTGCGGCGGCATCTTGCAAAGCTTTTTCTTCGGTAATGCTCAAAAAAGCATCAATCTGAGGTTCACGCGCTTTGATGTCAGACAGGGTTGATTCAGTCAACTCCACTGCTGAAATTTCTTTATTAACAAGCAACTCATGAAGTTCTTTGATTGTTTTATTATTGTATGACATTAAGCATCTCCTCCATCAGAAAGCATCGCTGGAACTTTGATAAAGCCGTCTTCTTTTTCAGGAACGGCTGCCATGAGTTTTTCACGGTCAAGTCCTTTTTCTGCCACATCTTCACGCATGAAGTTGAGATTGTCTGCTACATTCATCGTAAACGCTACACCATCAGTGTTCACTTCGTCTAACATTTCAACCATATCGATGATTTTTCCAAATGTATCGGTGAATGATTCTACTTCATTTTCCGAGAACTCAAGCTTGGACAAAAGTGCCACGTGCTTGACTTGCTCCTCTGTAATTTGACTCATATTTTTAATCTCCAGTTTTTTAGAGTGTATTCTTGTTAATTATAACAAAAAATCACGCTTTTAGCAGGCTACCAGTAACTTTACAACATTCCTTCATATTTTTTACTGACTGCCCTCTTTTAAACGCTGATCCATTCGAAAAGTGCTGACAGCTTATTACGTCAGCAAATTTTTGATGCATAAAAACCTCCCATCGAGGACAGGAGGTTATCGAAGTCGTATTCTAACTACTGAGGTTTTTAGTCCCTAGCTTTTAGAAATTACGTCCAGCAAGTTTATCAAACAAACCTGAGTTAAGGACTTTCAGATAAGTCCCTTTCATACCAAGTGAACGAGATTCAATCACACCGGCAGATTCAAGTTTGCGTAAAGCATTAACAATCACTGAGCGTGTAATTCCGATTTTATCAGCAATGACTGAGGCAATAACGTGGCCTTCTTCTCCATCAAGTTCTTCAATAATGGCTTTCACGGCTTTCATTTCTGAGTAAGAAAGTGTATTTACCGCCATCGTCGCCATGGTATCTTTACGAATATTTTCTTCCATTTGTTCAAGCTTAAGGTTTGAAAGTTGCACCCCAATTACAGTGGTAGCCAGTTCGACCAAAATAAGGTCATCATCCGTAAATTCTCCGTCTTCACGCCACATAATAAAGGTTCCAAGACGCATGCCTGAACCATAAATAGGCGCCAAAGTTGTCACACCCTTAGGAAAGTTTTCTAAAACTTCTTCTGGGAAGATTGCCAAAGGTTTGTCTACAGGTACGTTAGCCATAGTGTCGTAGATACGAACCGCAGCACGAACATATTCATCTGGTAATTTACGGTCATAGAAAAATTGATCTACACGTTCATTATTCGTATTGTAAGGAAGTGAGTAACCAAGTAACTCACCTTTCGTATTAATCACGCAGGCATTACAGTCAATGACATTTGCTAAGCGTTCCGTCATGCTATTGTATGGAAGCTCCTGTTGCAAATCGGTCACGCCATCTTGCAAAATCGCGGTGATTTTACGTGTTTTTTCAAGTAATGTAGCCACTCTGTTCTCCTAGTTTTTTTATATTATTCATTTTATACAAAATTTTTCATAATTAGTATAACATAAAAAAAGTTGATTGACAATAAAAATTGTCAGAAAATTATTCTCAACAAAAAAAGATATATGAATTATTCATACATCTTCGAGTCTTTAACTATCTACGATACTGTTGCAAGAAGCGTTCCATTTTTTCTTGTATTTCCGCCAGTTCATCTACCCGCGGAAGATAGACAATCCGGAAATGGTCAGGCTCTTGCCAATTGAACCCACGTCCATGCACCAAGAGAATCTTTTCTTGCTTCAAGAAGTCTAACACAAACTGCTCATCATTGTCAATCTGATACATTTCTCTGTCAATCTTTGGAAAAATATAAAAAGCGGCCTGGGGCTTAACTGCTGAGAGACCCGGGATATCGTTAATTGCTTTATAGATGAATTCTCGTTGTTCAAAGATTCTTCCACCAGGCAATAACAGTTTATCGACAGATTGAATTCCCCCCAGCGAAGTTTGCACCACCGACTGTGCCAATACATTTGAACATAGTCGCATTGAGGCTAACATATTAAGACCTTCTATATAGCCTTTTACATGCGATTTTTCCCCTGAGAGCACCATCCAACCCACACGAAAACCAGCGATGCGATGGGATTTAGATAAGCCGTTCATTGTTACTACAAATAAGTCAGGAGCAAGACTTGCAATAGGGATATGCTCTGCACCATCCATTACCAAGCGATCATAAATTTCGTCTGAATAGATGATAAGATTATTTTCACGTGCTACCTGGACAATATCAAGTAGTAAGTCCTTCGAGTAGAGCGCTCCCGTAGGATTATTGGGGTTAATCAGTACAATCGCCTTGGTATTACTCGTAATCTTTGCCCGTATGTCATCAATATCAGGAAACCAACCTGCTTGTTCGTCACAGATATAGTGCACTGCCTTACCGCCTGCTAAGCTCACTGCCGCTGTCCAAAGAGGATAGTCTGGCATCGGAATCAGTACCTCATCACCCGTGTTGAGAAGCCCTTGCATCGCCATGACGATCAGTTCGGAAACTCCATTACCTGTGAAGATGTCATTAATATCAAGATTAGGGAAACCTTTTATCTGACAATATTGCATGATGGCCTTACGTGCTGAGAAAATACCGCGAGAATCTGAGTACCCTTCGCTCTCAACGGCATGCGCCATCAAATCACTGATAACCTCATCAGGCGCTAAAAAGCCAAATTCAGCAGGATTACCTGTGTTAAGCCGGAGTATTTTCTCACCATTAGCACGCATGCGTTGTGCTTCATCAAGCACAGGTCCACGGATATCATAACTGACGTGATCAAGTTTATTTGATTTTTCAAATGTTCTCATATTGGCCTCCAGAACTTTTGGATACGGTGATGCTGATTTCGTCAGTAACTGACCGTGCGATCAGCAGTCGACGAAAAGTCTAGTCTATTTCTTCTGATAAATACGGAAGTATTCCCCCGAATAATTGGCAACTTTGTAATGACTTGCTAAGGCTTTTTCTAAAGATTTTGGAACAGTCTGTCCTGCTTGAAGCACTACATATTGGTCAGACATTTTTTCAACTTTTAAGTCATAGCTTTGTGTAAATTTCACAGGGTAATTTGAAGGGACAGTATCTATGGTAGAGACCCGTTTACTCTTAAGGTTGATGTCTTTACCAGCTGTCACTGCATAAACCCGATCTGATGTTTTTGCATGCTGGTTCAGGTAATGCACAACAGCATTCTCTTCGCTAAAGGTCTTATGATTTAAGAAATGATAAGTCAAGGGAGTAAAAATTACAAAAAGAACAGCCAAGATAGGGGCAAACAAACGATTTTGCAAATATTTTAGCAATATTTGATCGCTGTCTTTTACACCAAGACCAGCAAACACAGCAATATAAGGTAATACAGCTAATAAATTGGAACTGTCAAAACTCTTATTGAAAATCACAATTAAAGTAACTACAACGATACCAAGTAAAAGTAGTACGTACCAAATGTTAGCACGCCCCGCTTTTTTTAGTTGAAGTATTCCTTGCGCAAATCCTGTAACAATACCAAAAACTAAAATCAAAACCAAGGCTTTTGCAAGTGTCAATAGTAAATCATCAGGTAAACCAAAATTTGAAAAAGGAATCAGCACCGATTGCTCAATAGAAGTGTAAAGCGTTTGTTCCTCTAAGGCATAGTAAGCCACGGAATAGCCAACAAGTAAAATCCCTAAGATACTTGCAAGCAATTGATAAAACCCACGCCCCACTCGACGATGGAGCAGATTATAAATTAATAAAGCGACGCCCGAGAGTACAAAAAAGAGCGTCATGATTGGAGCGATTACAAATGTAAAAGCCCCCGCCATCCCAAAACGAATGAAGCCTTTATCTGTTGTTCCTTCCTGAAAATAGCGAAAGATGAAACCTGCCGCCCACAAAGCAAAAGGAAGGGCAAAAAGTGTTGGAGTATCTCCTCCACGAGCTAATCCCGTAATTGTGACTAAGGTAAAGGCTGAAACAATTGTTGCCGCCATCTGGTTGCGCGTTTGTTGAAAAACCAAACGATAAGACAAAATCCCACTAATCAGCAGAGCAACAAGCTCAAAAAGCCAGAGAAGCCATGTGCTCCCACCAATATTCCCCAGCCAATTAATCAGGTAAAATAAGGAGCCACCCGAACCGTAAAAGTCATTATAAGGCACTAGGCCTTGATGCATAGCTAAACCTGAGTAGAGGTTTTGAGATTGTAAGGGGGTTGCTACATGCTGCCATAAAGGAAAAGCATAGAAAGTCAAGCCCAAAAGTACTGACAGCCCTGTCAGTAAGCCATAGAGCCACAAAGGGGCACTGACGGCTTCATGACGTGAGAAGCTTGAGCGAGCAGCTCTCTGGCGTGTTTCAGTCAGTGGTGTTACTTCGAGATGTTCTGTTGCCTGATCTGCTGCTGCCTCTACAACATCAAAGTCTTTTTTAGCCCAACGCGAACTCCGGCGCTCATGGCGTGACGAGCGCGTTTTATATTCATTTGACATGACGTCCTCCGATGTTTCCGCGGGGGAAACCTTTTTTGTAGGGTTTTCCATTTTATGAAAAACCATAGTAGTAAAAGAATTATATCAAATTTTTGGACAACACTCAATAAAATTGAAAATATTAGAAAATTATAGTCAAAAAAATTACTGACCAACTGGTCAGTAATTAAGCCTCTTACAAGCATGCTCCATCTTATCTTTTAAACTTTCCCACTAACCAAATGGCAAGGGCAAGTACAGCGATAAAGAGCCAAAAATGTGGATTAAAAAGAAGCATAATCCCTGCGAAAATAATCCGAATCACGAGCAAAATAAGTAGAATGGGTAAAATGTAGCGAAAGAAAATCCGTGTAGCCACCACACCAAAAACGACAAGCAAGATGGAAATAATCGCGCCAAACAAAATTAACCCTGATAAAAATCCTAAAAACATACTATTCTCCTTCTAATTAAAACGGGGGCCACGACTGGCTTTTACTAACCAGACGATAAAAGCAATCACCAGTACCGTCCCAAGAAAATGAGGGCTCAACAAGAGCATCAAGCCGCCAAACAAGACACGCACTATCAGTAAAAGCACTAAAACGGGCAAAACAATCTTAAACATTCCTCTCATCATTAAAAATAAAGCTAAAAGCATTAATAATACAAACATTCTCTTCCTCCTCAACTTCGTGAGCTTCTTCAGTTACTTTTCTTACACTAATTATATCAATAAAAAAGACCGATTCTCTCGGCCTTTTGACTGATTTTTTTCTTCCTTTTTTACTGACGGCTCTGTCAGTGAGCTTTTACGGTGTTAGTGGCCGTCCCATCAGCATAATTAATATTAGCATTGGGCGCAACATTATCTAGCACGACCACTGTTGCCCCATCATGACCTGTTTTTTCTCGTCCACCACCCAATTTTATAGTCAGTGGTTGTCCTTTTTGATCAAAGCCTACATAAGCCAAACGGATTTGCCGCGGTAAAAGTTCATTGCCTTTGTAAAGTGGGGTAACTTGATAATCCAAATAGTAGTTAGGATGATTTGCGAGCCAACTGTCTAAACGATTCTCATAGTAGAGCATGCTTGCAGTATTGCCATCATTCATCCCTGTAAAACTACCTCCATTAAACCAAGCCGTTTCAGGCACTAAATTCCGTGGTTCATCATTGAGTCCAGAAAATTGGTAACCGACCAGATGACCGCGCGCCATCAGCCACATTTTTCCCACTGAACCATCAGATTTTTTATAATAAAAATTATAGTTATGCCAGCCCACAGGATTATAGTTCAGCGCCTCCCGTTTTACCGTTGGTTCTTGTGAATCCTTTAGCTGAATGTGAGCATCCACAGCCCGTCCTAACGCATCCGTATCTGCGAGAACCAACTGGCGTTTATTTTGAAATGATAAAGGTTTTTGAGCGACAGAGCTAGCCAGTTGCTTTGTCGCCTGTGAAGTTTGTTCTTGACTGGAAGATGTGGTCGGCCCTTTAACCCATTGTTCAAGATTTAAACGGTCACTTCCCAAATAGCCCACTAGCAAGGCAATCACGACAATTATCAGTCGTGTTAAAGCTTTCTTTTGTTTCTTATTCATAACTTAATTATACCAGAAAAACTTTTTCAACTAATAAAAATGCAAATCTACATGCAACTTAGCGCATTAGTGTATAATATAGACAAAATCAAACGGAGGTACTGCTATGTACGAATTTGAAAATCCAAGTCCCGCCATCATCTTTGGTTACCTCAAAAAAGCTAAAACGATTGCAGTTGTAGGGCTTAGCAACAAAACTGACCGGACGTCCTACTTAATTGCTGAAGGCTTACAAAAAAATGGCTATCGTATCGTTCCTGTTAATCCTACCTTAAAAGGTACTGAATTACTTGGCGAAAAGGTTTATGGTACACTTCAAGAAATTCCTTTTCATATTGATATTGTAGATATTTTTCGTCGAAGTGAATTTTTACCCGAGGTGGCTCATGATTTTTTGGAAACCGATGCTGATGTCTTCTGGGCTCAATTGGGTTTACAATCTCAAGAAGCCGAACAAATCTTACGCTCCGCTCAGCGTGATGCCATTGTGATGAACCGCTGTATCAAGATTGAATATGCCTATTCCGGCTTAGCAAACTTGTGAGTTTTTCAAGGACTGACCAAACCGCTCAGTCCTTTTTTCATCGCTCCAAGTAACCTTATTCATACACGATGCAACAAATTGTTGTCTTTTTTTGATATAATAGCAAAGTTAATTACGGAAACACAAAACTCTCGTCCACCTGCGAGAGTTTTGTCTATTTTTAGTTTCTATGTTTCCGCATACATTCAATGTACAGTTTTTTTAAAGAAAGGATTTTATGAAAGAAAAACTTTGGACGACCACTTTCGTGGTCAATATGATGCTTAATTTCATTTTTTATCTCGTTTTTTATCTCCCAACCGTCGTTATCGGAACAATGGCGATGACAAATTACCATGCTTCTGCTAGTATTGCTGGGATTTTATCGGGAATTTTTATTGTCGGAGGCTTCGTTGCCCGCCTCTGGACAGGAAATAACATGAAGCGTTTTGGCGCTAAAAAACTCCTCTATATCGGGACAACCATCTTTTTTGTCCTTACATTTGGCTACTTTTTTATTCATAGCGTTGGCTTGCTTTTGCTTTTACGCCTTATCCACGGTATGGGATTTGGTATAGCCGCAACAGCTTCAGGAACCTTAGCAGGTGCGATAGTCCCATCTAGTCGGCGAGGAGAGGGAATTGGTTACTATGCCCTATCCGTTACCCTTTCCTCAGCAGTCGGACCTTTTTTATCCATGTTTCTTTACCGGCTCTATGGCTTTAATGCCGTGGTTTTACTCTCTGCGCTGCTTCTTTTTATCGCACTGATTGGAATTTTCTTTCTTCGTATACAAGCAACTCCTGCTGACCCCTCCGTCAGTGAAGGAACCACTAAGAAATTTGCTTGGTCTAATTATTTTGAAAAACAAGCGGTTCCAATTTCCTTTATTGCCTTTTTGATTGGGATTTCTTATTCAAGTATCCTTTCGTTCATGGATGCTTATGCACAAAATATCCACTTGTCAGAAGCGGCTTCCTTTTTCTTTTTAGTTTACGCTATTACAGTTCTTGTCTCACGCCCCGTAACAGGACGAGTTTTCGACCGCTTTGGGGACAACGCAGTCATGTATCCTACTTACCTCTTCTTTGCCCTCGGACTTTTGTTAATTGGTTTTGCCCAATCTGGTTGGATGCTCCTTCTTGCCGCAGTTTTTGTCGGGTTAGGGTATGGTTCCTTTTCACCTTTCGGACAAGCTATTGCAATTCGTAGTGCGGAGGTGCACCGCTTAGGTGTGACCACTTCAACCTTCTTTGGATTGATGGATATGGGCGTCGGCTTTGGACCATTCATTCTAGGTTTACTCATGCCTTTACTGGGTTACCGCAATCTTTATCTTGCCTCTGCTATCTTAGCGGTACTTATTGCTGTGATTTATTATTTTGTTCATGGACGACATTCTCATTCTAATCAAGACATTTAATTACCTCGCTAAAAAAGACAATATCAAAAATAAGATATTGTCTTTTTTATTATCGAATGATCACCTTTACTGACAGCTCTGTCAGTAAAATATTTGTGCTTAAGCGCCAATATTTTCATAATAGGCTACAGAAGCCATATTCACGTATGGGGTTGTCCAAAACCCGGCTAGTCCTCCTGTAACGCCATACAAAACATACCACCAAAAGAAGCTCAATTTAAAGATAAAGTAATCCGCGCGCAATCCTCTCATCATCGTAGCAGAGTCACGAAGTACACCCATTACCCCTTCATATTTATCTTGCTCCAATTGATCAAATAAGACATAAGTGGATTGCGACCAGCCCAAAGCTAAGTAGATGCCAATTGCCCACCCTATAATCGGAATAAACATTAAGACGATAAAGATGAGCCCCTTAACAATTGTCAGCAAAATGATTTTTCCAGCTGACCCGTCGTGAAATGGGACGAAAATGTTACTGAACTGAGGATTATTACGTTCGCCACGATAAATCTTGATGTAGTTGAAAACTGCGCCAACTGTAATCACTGCCACAAACAAAGTAAGGGCAATAATTAAAACCGCCATGATGAGTCCCACCACTGACACAGCCAACCATACACTTCCTGGCAGAGCATCCAGCCCAGAGCTATTTTCATCAAGTGTGGTTCGCATTCCGTTGCCACCCCCTAAAATACCAAGTACGATGGGGATAATGAATAAAAGCATCTTCGAACCAAAGTTATCCCTCAATGCCCCTTTTGCCCGCTCCTTTAAAGCCTTCCTCGTCATCTAAATTCCTCCTTTATCCTCGCTAGAAACTCTAGCCTTCTCAAATAATCTTTACTTAATTCTATTATACCAATAATTGCTAAGAAAAACCTAAGACTTTTGCCTGATTTTTGGAACATTACCTATAAAAACACCCCTTTTTTTGTTATACTTATAAGTGCTTAATTTTTTAATCTAATAAAGGAAAAATATGACTGAACACGCTATAAAATATAGACTTATCAAAAAAGAAAAACACACCGGCGCACGGCTTGGTGAAATTATCACACCACACGGTACCTTCCCAACACCAATGTTCATGCCTGTCGGCACTCAAGCCACTGTAAAAACCATGAGCCCAGAAGAACTCAAAACCCTTGGCTCGGGAATCATCCTCTCTAACACCTATCACCTCTGGCTTCGTCCCGGAGACGAGTTAGTTGCCGAAGCTGGCGGTCTTCACAAATTTATGAATTGGGACCAACCTATTCTGACTGATAGCGGCGGTTTCCAGGTTTACAGCTTGGTCCAAAACAAGAAAAACATCACCGAAGAAGGTGTCAAGTTCAAGAGCCATTTGGACGGACGTGAACTTTTTCTTAACCCCGAAAAAGCAATAAGCATTCAAAATAATCTTGGCTCTGACATCATGATGTCCTTTGACGAATGTCCACCTTTCTATCAACCCTATGACTATGTCAAAGCCTCTGTTGAAAGAACTTCCCGTTGGGCTGAGCGTGGCCTCAATGCTCACCGTCGTCCAAATGACCAAGGACTTTTCGGGATTGTTCAAGGCGCTGGTTTTGAAGATCTACGTCGTCAATCAGCTAGAGACTTGACTTCAATGGATTTCGCTGGTTATTCTATCGGTGGCCTTGCCGTTGGTGAATCTCATAAAGAAATGAATGCTGTCCTTGACTTTACAACACCAATGCTTCCAGAAGACAAACCCCGCTATTTAATGGGTGTTGGTGCGCCAGATAGCTTGATTGATGGTGTCATTCGTGGAGTTGATATGTTTGACTGCGTTCTTCCTACACGAATTGCTCGTAATGGTACCTTGATGACTCACTTTGGCCGAGTAAATATCCGAAATGCCAAGTATGAGCACGATTTTACTCCACTTGATCCAATGTGTGATTGCTACACTTGTACCAACTACACGCGTGCTTACTTACGTCATTTGATCAAAGCCGATGAAACCTTTGGCTTACGTCTTTGTTCTTATCATAATCTTCATTTCCTTGTCAATCTCATGAAAGACGTCCGTCAAGCTATCATGGACGACAATCTCCTTGAATTCCGTGAAGATTTCTGTGAGCGTTACGGTTATAATTTGCCCAACGCCAAAGATTTTTAAGTCTTGAAAATATTTTTGAAAAGTTGTATGATTATGGAAGTGGAAATTTCACTTTCATAAATTGCCGAGTTAGCTCAGTCGGTAGAGCACTTCACTCGTAACGAAGGGGTCACAGGTTCGATTCCTGCACTCGGCATAAATAAAAACTGTCTCTAAGGAGGCAGTTTTTTATTATATATCCTAAGCCTGATAGGCAATACTTTCAAAATTTCTCAAAAAAACTTTTCGTAAATCCAAAGCATCAATTTCCGATAAAATGCTGAGTGTATGCCGTACCATTTTATACCCACGTTTTTCGTCTTCAAATTTGTAAATCCAACAGCCTTTAACAAAAATACTCGAAATCCGTACATAAGTATCAAAAGGTGTCAGCAAATTCCCTAATTCCCCCATCAGTTTTTCGGAATAATCTTTATAACCTCGGCGGATCATTGACAAAATTGTTCGAATAACCAGTCGAATGAGAAGATTTCTAAAATCAGAAACCTCTTTCAGATATTGGTAATCATGCGATAAGATTCGTTCCATAATACAATAAAGCAGGCGAGGCTTAATTTCATCCAATGTATTGACCAAAACAAACATTTCATAACTGTGCCAGACATGATAACCAGATAGGCACTCTTCAACATACTGGACCTCATCAGTTGATAGACGACTGTAACATGCTTTAGCTGACAAAGCAATCATCTGACTCTCCTCCGAATCATAAGCACTATTTTCCAAGTAAATTTGGTGTAGCGCGGAGGTATCGTTGCTAAAATAGTACTTTTCAATTTTTTTAAACTGACTCAACCAATAATCCTCTTCGTCATTATTAAGCATGAGCATATAGGAACGAAAAGTAGTGTGCATCTCTTGGAGGGCTAAATCTAGCTTATCAAAAGAAATCAAAGATTTTCCGTTTTCAAAATAAGAGAGCGTAGATTTTGATAAACCAATTCGCTCAAAATCTCTTAAAGATAAACGGTGCTGGAGTCGTAATTTTTTAAATGCTTGCCCATATTTTTTATAAATCATTTCTAGTTTCTCGCATATTTTTATAAGTAATAAATTTTAGTTGAAATAAGGTTTTGCGATAAAAATGACCAGAAGCCACTAGTCTCTTTTGAGAATTACTGACTGCTGATCTCTATTTTCTTCTAAAAGTTCCATTCGTTCGAATAGCCAATCCTGACACAGATTGTACATTTCTTGTTTTTGCTCTGTTGTCAAACGATGAAATATCTGTTGCACAGCTTTGACAGAGCAGTCATCAATCTCTCCCAAAAGATATTCAGGCTCCACTTCAAAATATCTTGCAAGCTCAAAAAGTCTTACGGCTGAAGGAATCTTATTTCGCTTATAATTGTTTAAGGAATTTCTTGGATAACCCAAGTCCTTAGCGACCTGATTAATGGATTTTCCTGATAGATCAGCCAATGCTTTAATTCTAGTAAATAACAAATTTTCTTCCATATCTTACTTTCCTCATATTTCAACAAATCAAAACAATACTATCTTTCGTGTGGCCAATAAATTAAAAATACATTTGCCCTATTTTCATAGAAGGATTGGTGTTTTCATTTTATTTTAAGAAGCTCTCTCATATCAGAAATTAAAAAATCGGGATGGGCCTGCTGGAGCTCCGTTTTAGAATGGGCACCCCATGTTACTCCACAAGTCTTTACATGTGCAGCCTGACCCATTTGAAGATCAAAAACAGCATCCCCAATCATGAGTGTAGTTTTTTCATTACGCCGGAAACGTTCTAAAATGAATAGAATTCCATCCGGAGCAGGCTTGTAGTGGTGCACATCATCAGAACCTATAATACCATCAAAATATTGAGCAATGTCAAGTTGCTCGAGATTTCGGGCGAGGGAGCTAGAATGTTTACTTGAGACAACATATAAATGCTTCTGCGCTTTTTTTAGCTGTTGTAAGACTTCTTGAGTTCCTGGAAAAAGATGAAGGTGTGATGTTTCGAAACGCTTATAGTAAGCCCTAAAGCAACTTAACAAATCTTCAAATTCCGTTCCATCAAACGTATGTGGTAAAGCCATTTTCTTAAAAGAGACTTCAATCGGTATCCCCATATAGTAGATGATCGTTTCTCTATCTGGCCAAGGTAAATTAAACTCTTCAAAAGCAGCTTGTGTGGCTAAAATTCCCGTTTCTCCGGAATTGGCCAGCGTACCATCGAAATCAAAAATATAAGTATCCATGTATATCTCCTTGGGTTTGTATCGACATCAAACATTTATAATTCAAGGTATGACGTCTTCGTCAACTTATCAAACTCTAAAATCAGAGCGTTGGCCCATTCATCACAACCTAGTAAACTCAAACCTTGAATGACCTCACGCATGTCCTCGAGCCCTCTTTCGGTTTGATTAATAAGATAATAGTGACTCCCAATATTAAACTTTACAAATGCTTTTTCAGCGATATGTTTATTAGGAATGGGATGATCTTCAAGATAGCGAATGATTTGTTTAAAGTAGGGTGTACTTTCTGTCAGATCTTCTGCCCCACGTATCAATAGCGCATCAGTCAAATTAACCAATGCGACACTCATCATCCACTTGATATCAGGGGTAATAAGACGATAATTAAAGGGATTAAGAAGCTTGTGTGTGAGCAGCTCAATGGTAGGCAAATCAAAAAGATGGATAGTACTGCAGTAAATCCTTAATTCAAAGTCGTTCCAATTCTTTGTGACCAATAAATGCTGTTTGATAACTTGTCTGTCTCTAGCATCAATCTTATCTTTATAATCAGGGATAGCCTGTGAAATAATCGCCTTTAGATTAATAATTTGAATGCGTAAAAATTTACGCTCGGGAAATTTCTGTATCTGATCTTCCAGACGTTTAATCGTTTTTTCGACTTTAACTAAATTTTTTTGTTTATCTTGAAAAGCTGAAAAATTATTGGTCGCGCTAGAAAACGAGTAAGGTATATCCAAGCGTTCTTCCACATAAAGGGTAAATTCTCCGGGAGAAACATTAATATTCGAAAGTAGTCTAAAGAATTTATCAATAGAGATCATCGCGGCCCCATGTTCAAATTTTGATATCGTGGCTTTGGAAACTTCTGTATCAGATATTTCTTTGATCGAATAGCCCTTGTTGAGGCGAAGTTCTTTAAAAATCGTGCCGTATATTCTTTTCATGTCATCATTATAATACAAAAATGTGCATTATGACTAGCTTTCTCCTTCTTTTTTATTATCCCTTCATTTAATATCGTTCAGCTGTGATAATAAGGAACCATTTCCATAGTATAATACATTCGATCCACAAGCCCTAAAAAAAGAATTTCGAATTTTCACCTACTCTTGCAAATTGCTGTTTTCCTCCACTTTTTCGAAATTTTTGAAATCTTATCCTCTTTCAGTTGTTGAAGCCATTATTTCGTAAGACAATTTTGAAGGACTCCACTCTAAATGCGATATAATAAATAGAGAAAAAGAACTGAGGCTTTTAAATGAATTATGAAGAATTTCTAAAAAGTAAACACATCGCTGAGCGCTGGGGCGAGGCCCAAGCCGCATTCGAAAGTATCGAAGCAACTACTGAAGTCGCCTACTATCAAGAGCTATTAAATGATTTTTATGATTATATTCAAGATCTTGAGCGGCAATTATTTATTACTGACCAAACGGTAAGCCCACAGTTACACGCGTCAGATCCTGCTTCTTTTCTGACAAGTCGGTCAGTTCCTCTTGAGCCTACTCCTTCTCAAGGTGAAACCTTGACTGGAGAAGAGGATCCCTGGTTTGGTTTTAATGACTGGGTCTATTTTACAACGTTAAAAATATTTAATCGCTCTCTATTATCACTAGTGCGATTCTTATATTTTTGTAGGTAACTAAGATTTTGTTGTGAAAACCTTTGCAATAGTGTTAAAATAGAGTAAATAGCTTTCACAAAGGAGAACTTGCCCATGCCTCTTAATATCTTGGACTATGATCCATATTTAGAACCTTTTAAAGATGCGCTCTCTTCACGTCTTTATGATTATGCACACACCAAAAAAAGACTCCTAGGCACTGATGGTCGCCTCAGCGATTTTGCTTGCGGTCATCATTATTTCGGCTTTCAGCAAGAAGAAAAACATTGGACATTTCGTGAGTGGGCACCAGGTGCAAAGAGAGCTTGGTTAGTCGGTGATTTTAATAATTGGGAGAATAATTACGAGCTTAAAAGAAGCTACGGCGGGAATTGGGAAATTCTCATCCCAGGAAAGCTCCCCGTAGGATCGAAAGTTAAAGTCAAATTTCTTCTGGAAAATGATGAAATAGTCTACCGTGTTCCAAGCTATAGTCTTTGTGCGCTTCCTAATGAGCATCATGAACTTGATGGATTAATCGTGAATCCTAACTATCAATGGAAACACTCGGCTCCTCAAAGTTCTGAAGCTCCTCTCATCTACGAAGCGCATATTGGTATCTCATCTGAAGATTACAAGATTAATAGCTACCGCGCTTTTATGCAAGAAGTGCTCCCTCGGATTAAAAAGGCTGGTTACAATACGATTCAGCTAATGGCCATTATGGAGCATCCCCTTTATGCCAGTTTCGGTTATCAAGTCTCTAATTTCTTTGCCGCTTCTAGTCGTTTCGGCACGCCAGAGGATTTAATGGCATTGATTGATTGCGCCCATGGGTTAGGGTTACGTGTTTTGCTTGATGTGGTTCATTCCCATGCAGTCAAAAATGTCGGAGATGGTTTAAATCTTTTTGATGGGACAACCTCTCAATATTTTCATGAAGGTAAACGGGGAGAGCACGAAGCTTGGAATACCAAACTCTTTAATTATGGCAAAGATGAAGTGCTTCACTTCTTGTTATCTAATTTGAAATTCTGGCTGGAAGTCTATAAGTTTGACGGTTTTCGCTTTGATGGCGTGACCTCGATGCTTTATAAAGATCATGGGCTAGGGACAGCTTTTACCGATTATGCGAAGTACTTTAGCGCTAATACCGACACTCAAGCGGTGACCTATCTGATGTTAGCAAATGAGCTCATCCATGAAATTAAGCCTGATGCTATTACCATTGCCGAGGATATGTCAGGCATGCCAGGAATGGCTTTGCCCATCTCAGCTGGAGGAATTGGTTTTGATTATCGCCTTTCCATGGGTATACCTGACTTTTGGATAGAACAGTTAAAAGAAAAGCAGGATGAAAGTCTGGATCTCATGAAACTTTGGTGGGAGCTAACAACTAGACGTCCGGGAGAAAAAAATATCGGCTATGCTGAAAGTCATGACCAAGCTTTAGTAGGCGATAAAACACTAATGATGTGGCTAGCGAACGAGGCGATTTATGATGCTATGTCAAAAGATAGCCAATCTCTAAAAATCGACCGTGCGATAGCCTTACATAAATTAATTCGTCTCATTACCTTTAGTTTAGCTGGAGAAGGATATCTAAATTTTATGGGGAACGAATTTGGGCATCCAGAATGGCTTGATTTTCCACGCGAAGGAAATCATGACAGTTTTCAATATGCGCGACGTCAATGGTCTCTCGTGGACAATACCCAGTTACGTTTTCAAGATTTGGCCCACTTTGATCAAGCCATGCTCCAACTTGAGCAGCATTTTAAACTCTTAGAAGCTTCAGAGCTAAACCAACTGTGGATAAAAAATGAAGACAAGCTGCTCGCCTATCAAAAAGGTCCCTTATTATTTGTGTTTAATTTTCATCCTACAGACTCACAAACTTTAAAACTTAAGCTTAGTCAAAAGCCTCTTCTCATCTTCGACACTGACGATAAGCAATTTGGAGGATTTGGTCCACGCAATACTTTTCAATGGCAAAATCAGCAACTCGATCTCCTTCTCGAAGCGCGAACTGCCATGGTTTTCCAGATTAAATAGTAAAAACCTGTCAAATGACAGGTTTTTTTCTCACTGACAGAGCTGTCAGTAAACTTAAAAGGCATTTAAATTCGGTTCAAGCAAAGTCCAAAGCTTTTCAAATTGATTTTGAAATTGGTCATCCCACTGTGGGGCAATTTTGGGGTGGTGAAAATAAGCAAACGCTTGGATATAAGCACCAGCCTCTTCTTCTGTTTCCAATTGAGCAGCTGTCTTTAGACTCTCAACCATTTCTAAAATATGTTTACGCCCTAATTCTAAATTTTCTCCAATGTAGGTTGTGTATAAGGCAAACATTTCTGGAGTTTTTCGATGTGCTTCATATTTGGCACTCGCGACTGACCAGAGCCAGTCATGAACAATCTCTTTTTGATGTTCATACTTGCTTGTGTCAAAAGGAAATATTTTTACAAGTGTCTGACCATTGAGCCAACGAAGGGCAAGTATCGTTAAAAGCTCCTCTTTACTTTTAAAATGCTTATAAATAGCCGGTTGACTAATATTGAGTTCTTGAGCAATTTTTGAAATGGTGAGTTTCTCTATTCCATGCTCTAAGATAAATTCTTCTGTTTTTCCTAATATCTTTTCACGTGTATTCATAAATTAATTGTATCATAAGTTATAATTCTTGACAAATATAACTTTCTAGTTTATAATTCATTTTGCTGGTTATAAAAGACAAAAAAAATAACCTATTAAAAAAGGAGAAATCATGACATTTACAGGACATACAATTTTAATCACAGGTGGCACAAGCGGAATCGGACTTGGTTTTGCTAAAAAGTTTTCCGAATTAGGAAATAAAGTCATCATTACCGCCAGAAATGAAAAACGTCTTAATCAAATTTTAAATGAAAATCCAACTTTTACAGGATTTGTCAGTGATGTTGCTGACCAAAACTCCCTCCCCCAATTAGTCAACTTCACCAAAGAAAATTTCCCTCAACTCGATGTCATTATGAACTGTGCCGGAATTATGCGTGCGATTAATTTGTTTGAACAAGCTGATGATTCTCTGGAAGTGCTGACAGAAGAAATTCATATTAATTTGTTAGGAACAATTGCTGTGACACAAGCATTTTTGAACACCCTTGTCGCTAATGATGGACTGGTCATTAATGTTTCATCAGGATTATCAAATCTGGCTGACGGTGCACACCCTATTTACAATTTGACCAAAGCTGGGGTTCATTTTTACTCTGATGCGCTTCGAGAACAAGCTAAATATTTTGAAAAGACTTTAAAAGTCATCGAATTAGTTCCACCATTAGTTGCTGAAACAAATCTCGAAAGCCATACAAATACTGACTCACCCAATAACATGGCACTTTCAGACTTAATTAGTGAAACTTTAGCCGGGCTTGAAAATGGCTTAGATCGGATTGACGCTGGTTTTGCTAAACAACTTCACCAAATGGGCAAAGTAAATAGTGACGAAAACACCCAACTACTTTCTCAACAAATGCTCACTACTTATTTTCCCAAAATGAAAGATTAGAGAAGAAAAATGTCACTTAATCCCCTTCAAATGCAACATACCAAAAAAGAACTCCGTAAAAATTTTGAACTTACAGGACTTAGCAAATCTGAAGTTGCTACTGATTTAAAAATTAGCGAAGTAAAACTTGAAAAAATATTTAATCTTAAACAAAGAAGGCTCGAAGACCCTTGGATTTTACGAAATTATTTACTAGAAAAAGTAGAAAAAACAGGTCAACAACCTGTTCCCTTTACCGCTTTATCTGGAGATTGGCACCGTCACTGGTTTTTAAATTCCAATCTAATTGACCAGCAACAAATGTCTGAAGGCGACAACTAAAACTCAAAGGAGAAAAATCATGAAAACACTTATCACTGGCGCAAATAAAGGAATTGGTTTTGCACTTGCTCAAAACCTTGGTCATCGCGGCTATGAAGTCTTGGTCGGAGCCCGTAATGAAACGCGTGGACAAGAAGCCGTTGAAAAACTGAAGGCCGAAGGAATTACTGCCGAATTTGTCAAAGTAGATTTAGATGACTTAAATCAACTGACGAGTCTGTCAGCACTGACAGATATTGATTTATTGATTAATAATGCTGGAATTTCTGGGAATATTCATTCAGATAAAGGGCATCTTGATATGGAAAAATCAGCTTTTGATTATTCAACAACTGATTTAGAAGAAACAATTAAGACCAATTTTTTGGGAACACATGCTGTGATTAAAGAACTGCTCCCACATTCACTGACAGAAAAGGCTAAAATTATTAACATCACCGTACCTGTTTCTCAAGAATATTGGATGCCACTTGCTTATGTCACTTCAAAAGCCGCACAAAATGCCATGACCTTTGCTTTTGGTCATCAATTCAAAAAAGACCAATCTAAAAAACAAATCTTTGCTGTTATGCCTGGTGCAGTTGCAACAGATTTGAACGGGGCAAAAGTTGGCGACAATCCATTTGTAAAATCTCCTGAAGAAACAGCTCAAATGATTAGTCAATTCATTTTTGATGATAAAAATCATAATGCTCAAATTATTAATTTTGACGGAACAATTTATGATAACTATGAACCAGGTCTCTCTCATAAAGTTATTCAAGAAATCGCTAAAAATGACTAAAAGTGCAAATGAAACAAATAAAAGTTACTGACAGAGGCTGGTCAGTAACTTTTTTAACAATTACAAAAAAGGATAAGGAAAAATAAAAAGCCGTCAGTTCATGACAGCTTTTTATTTTAATCTTCTTGTTCATCCATGAAACTATTGAAGACTTCTTCAATCATATCCCATTCATCTTCAGCATCCTCAGGGATGGGTTGCAAATCTCCTTCAGTGCCGTCCTCATTTTCAGTAAATGAGTAAGCCAAGACATCGATAAGACCTTGTTCATCTTCTTCGAATTCTGTGGGTTGTAAAACAACATAGTTTTTACCAAACTCTTCTTGTCCATCGATGGTAATCAAAATTTGGAATAAGCTTTCGTTTCCATTTTCATCTACCAAAGTAATATAGTCAGGTTCATGGTTATGGTCATGTTCGTGATCATGTGTATGCGTCATTAGTTTTCCTTTTCTGTTCCTTCAATTTTGAGAAGCTTACCGCTTCATCAGCCCTTTTATGAAAGTCAAAATTTCAGGGCATGGGCATCAAGATAATTTTGTAAAATCAAGACCGCAGCTAATTTATCAATGGATTTTTTACGATCTTTACGTCGTACACCACCATCAATCAGGACTTTTTCAGCTTGTGCCGTGGTCAACCGTTCATCTTGATACGCGACTTCCAAGCCAAACTCAGTCGAAAGTTTTGTTCCATAATCTCGTGAAGCCTCAGCACGAATTCCTTCATCGCCGTTCATGTGTTTAGGTAAGCCAAGAACGACCTTTTCAGGTTTGTATTCTTTAATCAACTCGCCAAGGCGGTCAAAGCCTAAGTCCCCTGCATCACTATCAATTTTGATTGTTTCCACAGGTTGCGCCGTCATGCCAAGTAAATCACTCACTGAAACACCTACCGTTTTTGTCCCAACGTCTAGGCCTAAAATACGTGCAAACATTATAAATTCACACCATTATCTTTCAGATAATTCTTAATTAATTCTTCCACAATATCATCACGGTCAAAGCGGCGAATTTTATTGCGGGCATCATCATGACGTGGGATGTAAGCAGGGTCACCCGACAAAACATAACCTACGATCTGATTGATTGGGTTGTAACCCTTTGCCTCAAGTACATTATAAACATCAACAAGTGTTTCGCTAATTTCTTTTTTGTCCGAATCACCAAATTCAAAACGGACCGTTTCATCTGTAAAACTCATAAGACACCTCCTTTAAAATCATTTGGACCAGCCAAATGTGCCTAAAACTCAATAATATGTCCTGTCAGCAACTTATGAAACTCCTATTGCCACTGACAAAGTGGTCAGTTGGCTCGATAAATATTGACAGCAATCTATCATTAAAATTTCCTTAGATATAATTAATTATACGTTATTTTCATTGCAAATTCAACCGTTTCTCCCTCAGCGAGACCAAAAAAAATCACTTGCTCCAGCCGAAAACAGAACAGACCATTATTTGAAAAACGAAGTCAAAAAATGCAACTAAGGTAAAATATTACCTGCAGCCATATACAGATCGTACCACTCTTCCCGACTAAGCACAATATCTGAGGCAGTCGCAATTTCTTTGATTCGACTTGTTGTCATTGTTCCAATAATTGTTTGAATATTGGCGGGGTGGCGATTAATCCAAGCCACGGCAATCCCCGTTGGAGTGGAATTATATTTTTCTGCATAAAATTCCAATTTTTTATTCAACTCTGGGAATTTTTCATTTCCCACAAAGACGCCTTCAAAGAAACCATATTGGAATGGTGACCAGGCCTGAATCGTCATCTTATTAATTCGAGAATACTCTAAAATTCCATTATCATGAACGACTGATCCTTCATCATTCATATTGACATGAATTCCAGCATCAATCATCCCCGTATGCTTTAATCCAAACTGAAGTTGGTTAAATAACAAAGGTTGTTTCACTGCGGTTTTCAATAGTTCAACCTGACCTGGATTTTGATTAGAAACCCCAAAATAACGCACTTTTCCTGCTTTTTCCAATTCGTAAAAAGCCTCCGCTACCTCTTCAGGCTCTACTAACGTGTCTGGGCGATGTAAAAGCAGGGCATCCAAATAATCAGTATCTAAACGTTGTAAACTCCCTTCCACCGCTTCGATAATATGTCGCTTAGAAAAATCAAACATTTTTCCTGGAACGATCCCACACTTGCTTTGCAAGATAATCTCTTCTCGCTTTACAGACGATTGTTTCAAAGCCTTAGAGAATAGCGTTTCACACTCCCCACCCCCATAAATATCTGCATGATCAAAAAAGTTAATCCCTGAAGCAAACGCAGTCTCAATAACCGCCGCAGGATCTTTGCCCGCTTCATTGATTCTCATGCAACCTAAAATAATTTGTGAAGCTTCGAGTTCACCGATTTTAAATGTTTTCATGATTGAACGACTCCTTTGTGTGAAAGAGCTTTTTCTACTTTAAGAAAAGAACTCTTCAATAATTTACTACTAAGATTATTATACCACATTTTTTGAAATCGCTTAACTAAGTTTGAAATAATAAAAAACCAGCTATCAGCTGGTTTATATTCTCATTTACATCTAACAGCGGACGTTCTGTTTTACAAAAAATATCCGCATCTTTAATCGTGAATTCCTCTTGATTAAACTGTATTAAACTGTAAGTGAAGCACGTCCTTTACGACGACGAGCTGCAAGGACACGACGTCCGTTTTTAGTTGCCATACGGCTACGGAATCCGTGAGTAGTCTTACGAGATTTTTTGTGTGGTTGGTAAGTACGTTTCATTATATAAGTCCCTGGGCTACTTCACTTTTTGGTTGAAAGTAGCTCCACCTTTTCGGTGTTCCTTTCATCTTAGTTTACTGCTATTAAAAGCATACCTTACAATTCTACACTATGAAAGGTCTTTTGTCAAGACTAAATCTCTTTAGCCACTACAATATAGCGATTATATTCCTGACCTTCAGAATGGCTAGACACCCCTTTTTCCTGGGCAATAATCGTATGAACAATCTTACGTTCGTTTGATTGCAAGTCATTGATATAGACGGTCTCGCCACCGCGAGCACGCTCTGCCGCACGATGAGCTAGACTTACGATGTAGGCCTTTCGTTTTTCATGGTAGTCCCCTACATTTACTGCAATATTCATGCGGGTATTCAAGATGCTATTAGCATAAGCTTTTGCCAGAATTTGTAAACTTTGTAGAATCTTACCATGTTTACCAATCAACAGCGCATCATGATTAGAAGTTAAATTAAAAACTGTCAAATTACCCTCGCGTGACACAGCGACCCGTGTTGCAATTCCCATTTCTTGTGTGATGGTTGTCAAGTAACTTGAAATCTTCGAAGCAATTTTTTCTTCTTCATTAGTAACTTCTTTCGAAGCCTCTTTTTGAACAGCAACTTCTTCTTTCACAGCTTCAACAACTTCAGAGAGATCTGTTGTGCCTTGACGATTTTGCACAACTGTTTTTTTCGCCACTTCAATGATTGCGTTGCGCTCTTCTTCAGTAATCTCGCCATTTTGCTCTTTTTCTGCCGCACGTACTGCTTTCACAACTTGACTCAGCTCAAGAGTTGCTTCCATTGCAGATTGAGCCTTAGGTACGCCCAAATTAATGTTCTCATCCACCCCACGTTGTGCCAGATGATCCGCCTTACGCACTGTTTCTTCATGGATAGGCTCAATATTAATCCGAGCTCGCTTCTTTCCAAAACCTAAAAATCCTTTTTTCTCTTTTTGTTCAATGTGAATATGAACATTCTCGCGCTTGACACCTAATCGATTTAAACCACGTTCGATTGCATCTTCGACCGTTTCACCAGTAAAAATAGCCATAATAAAACTACTCCTGTAAATATGATAAATCTAATGACAATTTCTAGCACATCTTCCAATTAAAATAAAAACTGTCAAAAGATTTTTTATTTTATTTTTTTCTTGCTTTCGCTTTTTTCATTGCTTTTTCACGCGCTTTAATCTTATCCTTTTCAGCTTTGAGCTTTTCTTCACGCGCTGCAATAATTTTCCAAGGATTTGCTAATAACATCGTTTGGAAAACTTGGAAAGCATTTGAAATAACCCAGTAAAGTGCAATCCCAGCAGCAAAATTAATCCCCATTATCAGGATAAAAATTGGCATGATGTAAGTCATAGATGTTGTCATTGCATTCTTTTCAGGTGCAGATTTCATCATCAAATATGAGCTTAAGAAGGTAAATACCGCCGCTAATATCGGTAAAATGAACGTTGGGTCTTTAGCACCAATATCAAACCAAAGAAATGATCCGTGCTTCAAGAAATCCACACGTGACAATGCCTGATAAAGCGCCCATAATACTGGCATTTGAACAACCAGCGGTAAACATCCCATGTATGGGTTGACTTTATTTTCAGCGTAAAGTTTTTGAATTTCTTCGTTCATTAAACGACGAGATTCCATGTCTTTACTTGGATATTTCGCTTGGATTTTTTTAATCTCAGGTTGAATTTCTTGCATCCGTTGACTAGACTTGATTTGTACATTCATCAACGGTAGTAAAGCCGCCCGGATAATAATCGTGAACAAAATAATACCGATTCCGGTCAATCCACCAAACGATAAGAAGCGAATCACTTGTGCAAATCCATACACAATCTGATCCCATATTCCACTTGATCCACTTGTTACTTCTGATGTTCCACAAGCAGTAAGTAAAAGCAAGGCAGCTCCTGCCATTCCGATCAAACTAAGTTTCTTTTTCAATCGTTTTCTCCATCTACATAGATTTTTGACAACTTCAAAACGTGTTTCAGATTTTTCTTGATTTCTTCAAAATTAAGTGTTTCCACGCCTCGACGCGCAATAATCACAAAATCTTCATCAGCCAAATAAGGAGAAAAATCAGCGATTGCATGACGTAATAAACGTTTAATCCGATTGCGCATCACTGCATGTCCTAATTTTTTGCTTACTGATAAACCCACACGAAAATGAGGCTGATCTGCCTTTAACTTATAAACAACAAATCGTTTATTGGCAAAGCTATGTTTCGCTGAAAAAATCTGATCAAAATCTTTAGAGCGTTTCACGCGATATGTTTTTTTGATAGCCAAGCCACTCTCTCCCATTCTAGAAATTATCGTTTTAATTTTATCATAAAGTTGCTAAAAAGTCACTATTAGATATGAAAACGCTCTTTCACAATTAATTTCTTCGCTGAGGGGCCTTTTCACTTTTATTCTTCTTTTCGCAAAGCCAATGGGGCTAGTAGTTGATGAACCATATATTTAAAGGATTCCTCTTTAGAGATAGAACCCGAATTTCTGAAATATCCCAGTTGCGTAAGTGTAATAAACCCGTGTAGCGTTGAGCGGAACATGCGACTGATGTGATAATTTTCTTCTTCAGATAACTCGAAATTTTCCAAGCTTCTTCGAACCAATCGGATATTTTCCCGAGCTAAAGTTTCCAATTCTTCGTTATTTGTTTGGTGAATCACATTAACTAATTCATACACGGCCTCATATTTTTCAGCAAATTTTTTATAACTTACAGCATAAGCTTGTAAGGCTGCTAAAGGTGTCAGTCCAACCATAGCATGGGTCAACTCATAGTTTAGCTCTTTTTGAAGAAATACTGCCGTTGCCACCCGTACCTCTTCCATATTTTTAAAGTGATTATAAAGAGAAGGCGCTTTAATACCAAAAAACTCAGCTAATCGAGGGAAGCTTACATTTGATAAACCTATTTCTCCTGCTAACTGGATGGTTGCCTGAACAATTTTGTCACGATTTAATGCAATTCTTGCCATCATCAGTTTCCTTTCAAACTTATGCATACCACTAAAAGAAAAAGGTTTATCCCCTTGGCCTCTCAGTCATATCATTTAGTATAAAACTATTTCAAATATTTTTCAAGTGACGCTTCATCATTGACAAACTACTAAAGATAGTTTTATAATGAAGCTACTAACCTTTCAAGAAAGAAGTTATCAAAATCATGAAAGAATCTTGGCAAAGAAACTTAGTTGTCCTGTGGTTCGGTACATTTATGACTGGCATTGGCTCCAGTCTCATCGCACCCTTTATATCACTTTATATAAGCACTTTAGGAAATTATAGCAAAACAGAACTCAACATCTGGTCGGGTCTTGTTTTTTCTTCTACATTTATTGTTTTAGCCATCGTTTCTCCGCTGTGGGGGAGGCTGGCTGACCAAAAAGGGCGCAAGCTCATGCTTTTACGCGCTTCATTAGGAATGGCTGTGGTTATTTCCTTAATGGCCTTTGTCACTGCCGCCTGGCAGCTTCTCATTCTCCGTATGCTATTAGGGGCCTTCTCTGGGTTCATCTCTAACTCCATGGCACTTATGGCAAGCTCAGCTCCGAAAGAAAAGTCTGGTTCTGTGCTATCCCTACTTACAACAGGATCAGTCGCTGGTACTTTAATTGGACCAATTGTTGGTGGGATACTGGTTAATTTTACTGGCTACCGTCGTGTCTTTAGTGTAACTGGTATAATCATGTTTCTTGTTTTTTTCCTAGCACTATTTTTTGTAAAAGAAACCTTTAAACCTATTGAAAAGAAAGACATGCTATCAGCTTCAGAAGTTTGGAAAGTCATCGCCCATCCTTCCGTCATTTGGGGAATGTTTTTTGCCACATTAATTACTCAAATGACAAACCAATCAATCAACCCTGTGCTTTCACTCTACGTACAAGAATTGATGCATGGTCAAGGCAACATTACCTTTATGGCGGGTATAGTTGCTGCTGCGCCTGGTATTGTCACACTCATTGCCGCGCCCTTTTTGGGACGTCTGGGAGATCAGGTCGGCCAACGTAAAATTTTAGGTTTCGGATTAATCTTCTCATTTATCGTATTTTCCGTTACCGCAACTACTACAAACATTTGGTTCCTTATTGTCATGCGTCTGCTAGTGGGGATATCTGATGCCGCCATTTTACCTTCTGTACAAGCAATTCTTGCTAAAGAATCACCTCAGGCAGTCACGGGAAGAATTTTCTCTTATAACCAATCCGCGCAATCCATTGGTGCCTTTGCAGGACCTCTTCTTGGATCTGCAATCGCCGGTTTTATTGATTATCGGTATGTCTTTGTAGGATCAGCCATTCTTGTCGTCTTTAACCTTATTAACTACTTTTCTCATACAAAAGAGCTGGCAAAACATTCTTAATTACAAAAAGTGAACTTTATCTTCTAAGTTCACTTTTTGCTTGTTTAATTTGTGCCCTGACAGATTCAAAAGCAGTCCCTCCCAGTGAAGTTCGGCGCGCTACAGCCACTCTAGGATCTAAAACTTCATAAACATCTTTTTCTATTAGAGGAGACATTGCTTTGTACTGCTCTAAACTAACATCTTGAAGATATTTTCCTTCTTTAAGACAATGAAGAACCATTTGTCCAACAATCGCGTGAGCCTCTCTGAAGGGCATCCCTTTAGTTGAGAGATAATCGGCTAACTCCGTTGCATTGGAAAAGTCCTGATGAGTTGCTTTTTCCATATTGTCAACGTTGACAGTCATCGTTGACATCATTCCATCCATTACTGACAACACCATAAGTAGAGTATCCGCTGTATCAAACATCCCTTCTTTATCTTCTTGCAAGTCCTTGTTGTAAGCTAAAGGTAAACCTTTCATCACTGTTAAAAGGCCCAAAAGATTACCATAAACGCGACCAGTCTTCCCCCTAATTAATTCCGCCATATCGGGATTTTTCTTTTGAGGCATGATAGAAGAGCCGGTTGAATATTGATCCGAGAGAGTGATAAACTGAAACTCTTGAGAACACCACAAAATAATTTCCTCACAAAACCTTGATAAATGCATCATTAACATACTCGCATTAGATAAAAATTCTAAGATGAAATCACGATCAGAAACAGCATCCATAGCGTTGTCATAGGCTTTGGAGAAGCCCAATAATTGAGTTGTCAACTTCCTGTCAATCGGAAATGTTGTCCCAGCTAGCGCAGCAGCGCCCAACGGATTAATATCAATATGGTTAAGATTAAACTCAAAACGTTCATAATCCCTAGTAAACATCTGATAATAGGCCATAAAATGTTGACCTAAACAAATGGGTTGAGCGCGCTGAAGATGAGTGTAGCCAGGCAATATCGTGTCAACATGATTTACACTTAGATTGACAAGGGTCGTTCTCAATTTTTTTAACTTTTCTAAGCCTTGGTGCACCACTGATTTCAAGTAAAGATGCATATCCGTCGCCACCTGATCATTTCGGGAACGCGCCGTGTGCAATTTGCCTGCCACCGGCCCGATCTCCTCTCTTAGGTAGCGTTCCATATTCATATGGATATCTTCATTTTCAGTTTTGAACTCAATTCTACCTTCAAGAAGTCGTTGTTGTAAACTTTTCAACCCATCAGAAATTATTTGAGCTTCTTTGTCCGTTACAATGCCAGTTGCACCAAGCATTTTTGCGTGTGCTAATGATCCCTGTAAATCAAAATATGCTAGCCGCTGTTCAAATTTAATAGATGCACCAAAATTTTCTGTTGCTTCATCTAAAGACGCCTCAAAGCGTCCTCCCCATAGTTTCTCTGTCATTTATATGCCTTCTTACAGACCGGTCAGTAAACTGACGGGCTTATTTTTTATTAACTTGGGCATTCACTTTTGTTGGAAGTCCCCATAGTTTGATAAAACCAACAGCAGCTGCCTGATCAAATTCGTCAGCCGCTGTATAAGTTGCTAGTTTTTCTTCATAAAGAGAATTGGCAGATTTTCGTCCAACAGGTGTTGCCGAACCTTTATACAATTTAATTTTTACGGTCCCATTTACAACTTTTTGTGTTGCTTCGAGATAAGCAATCATCGCTTGTGTTGCTGGATTATACCAAAGCCCATTGTAAATTAAATTCGATAGCTCATTTTCGATGATCGGTTTAAAATGGGATACTTCACGGACAAAGGTCAAATCTTCCAAATCCTTATGAGCCTGAAGTAAAGTTAGCGCACCCGGGCATTCATAAAATTCTCTAGATTTAATCCCTACTAATCGATTTTCTACATGGTCAATCCGACCTACTCCATGTTTCCCCGAAATAATATTCACTTTTTGTATAATTTCATGCAAAGGCAATTTTTCACCATTTAAGGCTACTGGAAGACCTTCAACAAAATCAATCTCCAAATAGTCTGGATTATCAGGAGCATCTTCTACTGCACAAGTCATAAAAAATGCCTCCTCCGGGCAAGTATGCCACGGATTTTCTAAAACTCCAGCTTCAATTGCACGCCCCCATAAATTCATATCAATCGAGTAAGGATTATTCAAATCCGCTGGTATCGGAATATGATTTTGGATAGCATAATTGATTTCTTCCTCACGTGCCCAGTGCCACTCCCGCACAGGGGCGATTACTTCCATTTCTGGTGCCAACGCATGGATTGCTACTTCAAAACGCACCTGATCATTCCCTTTCCCTGTACAACCGTGAGCAATAGCCATAGCCTTATATTTTTTGGCAACTTCTACCAATTTTTTAGCTATCAGTGGACGACTTAAGGCAGAAACCAATGGGTATTTATTTTCATACATCAAATTCCCTTTTAATGCCACCCCGACGAATTGCTCTGCAAACTCGGCTTTACAGTCCAAAACGATGGATTCTACAGCACCAACTTTTAAGGCCTTTTGCTGAATAAAGCTTAAATCTTTCCCTTCACCTACATCCATACATGCCGCAATGACATCAAATCCCTTTTCTGACAACCATTTTACAGCGACACTGGTATCTAAACCTCCCGAATAAGCTAGTACTAATTTTTTATTTTCCATAGATATGCTTCTTTCCATTTAATTTAAATACAATTATATGGCATAAATATTCATTTGTCAATACTATTGAATATTTATGCGTTTTTTCGAGCTATGCATTTTGCTGTCCTCCGTTTGGAATGTATGCTATAATGGAATTACAATAAAGGAATGGAGCCATGGCAGAGTGGTAATGCACTGGACTCGAAATCCAGCGAACCGTGTAAAGCGGCGCAGGGGTTCAAATCCCCTTGACTCCTTAATACCAGCTTACTCCTTTTCCACCTGTTACTTCATTACAGGTGGTTTTCTTTTGTCCTGCCCCCAAATTTGCCCCATTTTATTTTATAATTTTTTTATCTGTTCATAGCCCTGTTCACGTGTTTCTGACAAAAGATGTCTATATGTACGTGTCAACTCTTCAACTGTATGCCCCAAAACTTTAGCAATAACATCTAGTGGAATCCCTTTGTTTATCAAATAAGTTGCTCTAGTATGTCTTGCACCGTAAACAGTTATGACCGGCTTAATATTTAAACGATTTAATACCTTTTTCAAAATTTTGTTACAGCTAGCATTTGTAGGAATCTCCTTCTTTAAGCCATAATGTTGAAAAACATAATTATGCACATTCTTTATTCCTAATTGATTATTAGTCAACTCTTGCTCATTTTTTAGTTCCTTTAATACTAAAATAGAATCACTATTAATTGGTACATAACGGATAGAATTAGTAGTTTTAGGTGCAACAACCTCTAAAGTGCTTGAATTTACACGTTTATCTGTATATAATAACTGCTCCTCAAAATTCACATGATCCCAAGTAAGAGCTAGCAATTCACCTGGGCGCATCCCTGTTGTAAACAATAAGTAAAGGTAATATCTTATAACACTTCGCTTATAATCCATTTCAGACTTTAAAGTCTCTAAAACTAGCTCTATATCTGAAAACTTATGCAGGTACTTTTCTGATGAAGCCTTCTCTTCCCTACTTGAGAAATATTCAACTCCAACAGTAAAGTCTTCTACAAATATTTTATCTGCTTTCGCCATTTGAATTGCTTTTCTGACAGCATTTGTCATTAGGCTAAGAAAACTCCTATTTACATTTTTTCCAATAATATTTAACTGTTTTTGATAAAGCGTAGGTGAGATGCCACTCACTGGGTAATCTAAGTATTCAACGATTTTTTGCTCATACTGTAAATATTTTTGTAAAGTTGCCTTACTTCTACCACTATTTTTTACTTTCAAGTCATACCACTGTCTATAGAGTTGAGGTAAACTCATGTTACTATTAAGCGTAGTTCCTTTTTGTATTTCCTGAAAGATCGGACTTCCTACTAATTGTGCTGCTCGTTTTGTCTTAAAACCTCCCCGATAAGCAATGCTTTTTCCTGTCTCATCTCTGATTTCGAAATGCCACAGTTTTTTTACTCCACGTTGCCTATATCGAATTGTCGCCATTATGCAACCTCTCCTATTCCAATAATTTCACACACAAACTTAGAAGGAGCAAAATTTTGTTTACCCCTATAAAAAGAGAAACCTTCTGATACAGCATTCTTTTTTGCGTCATGTATCACTCTCTTAGCTTGCGTTGGTGGTATGCCTAATTTTTCCAAATCATCACTTGTAATTATTGGTTTATTTATCAATTTTTGATTCATAGTATTATTTTCCTTTACTTATTTCATACAACGCAAAAAAAAAAGAGCAAGACTCATCTTGCCCTTATTTATTAAATATTTCGTACATAACCATGTGTAGTCGAGGCATAATCTCCAAGAGCTAGATCTCGACCAAAACTTGCATAGTTAAAATATCGCTGAAGTGTATTTTGTGATAAAGCTTCAACACCGCCCATCTGCTCAACAATTTCTTGTGCCAAATCTTCCTCATCCGAAGCTTGCACAAACTCTAAATCATCTTTATTATTAATAACATCATCAATACCATAAACTTCAAGAAATTCTTCTAAGTGGTCAAGGTCTGATAGCTCCTGCAATTGTTCCGCATATTCATTAAGCTCCTGAAGTGAAGAATATTCCCCGACTCTATAACCATAAAAGTTTTCATAGTCGTGAATTGCATATTCTTCACCATCTTCATTCAGTTTCAAATCTCTTTGAACTTGACGAATATCAACAGGCAAATCATACCATCCTCCACGAGTTCTTGCATTATTATAACTATTTAAATTAACGATATATACTTTTGGTGTTTCCATATTTTCCTACTTTCTTATTTTGTGATACTCAACCAATTCATGTCACTTAAATTTCTACTTTCCGCAAGTGTCCCTGACAAGGAGAAACCTTGCTTTTCTAAATCCTCTATATAAGACTTCAAGTAACGAACACTGTTATCCAACTTATTAGTAAAAATGTAGAGCCTTTGGCGATAACGTTCGTCCAACTTCGCAAGATAAAGAATATGTTTTGATAGAATACTGATAAATGCTCTATCTATCCTGACATAATCAAGCATAGAATCTTCCAATCTATTCCATTCTTTTTGGGAAGCTTCTATACTATACTCACGAATTACCCTTAATTTACCAATACAAATTTTTAAATGTTCTGCCCATGCAATAATTTCCGTCAGCCTTGCATAAGGATATAATTCAAGCTCTGCTTCCATTTCCCTTAACCGTCTATCGAAACTAGCGTATCGTTCTTCTAATCTATCTTCTGAACGTAATTCAGCGCTCTTAAATTCAGCAAGTTCTAACATTTTTTCCTTTCTGAACAAACAAAAAAAGGTTGATAATTTCCATCAACCTTTTCGCTTTTATAATACTTGTTCCAAAAAATCTCGAAGTCGTGCTTCATCTCTTCCTGATAAGTAACCTATAACTCGTATCTTTGTTTCGTTGACATTAATGTTATAAGCTTGTACTGTGTCAATCCAAGAACGTTTCCTTAAGCCCGCTTCTATATAATCAATTATCTCAAAATACTTGCTCTTAATATAATCTGATTTCTGCTCATACTGACTTGTAATCCGATAAGTCTTAACCAAATTACCATCTAACTTAATAACAAAAGCAGGACGAACTTTCGAGCCCGTCCCGTCTGCATATGTAATTTTAGCAATTACTACTGTATGCTCACTTAGTTCCATTGAACAAATCCTCATATTCTGAAAAATCTTCATCAAAGAATTCTTCAATATCTTTCTTCTTTGAAAAATCAAGCGTTTTAGCTTCTACTTGTGATGTCATACCAGCTATTTTATTTCTATTTTCTACACGATCTGCTGAAAACCAGCCTTCTGGATAACTCACTGATGGTGAGGAGGTTAACATAAGCGGAACTTGTTGCTCATAAGCTGTTTTTGTAATAAGCATTTTTATTACTGTCGGAATATCCAGCCCCTGTTTAGCAAGCACTTTTTGTGCTTCCTCTTTCAGGTTTTTATCAACCCTTGCGGATACTTGAATCACACTCATCTGTTTTCCTCCTTCACTTCTTATACTAACATTATATAACAATTAGGTGCAAATGTAAACATTTTGCCAGCAATCGTAGAAATTACTTTAAATTTTTCAAACGTTATAACTAACCGCCACTTTATCCTGTGTGACATATTATTTTTATTTCCCTATCACGTAATGGTACTGACTAGCTTGTGCTTTAGTTAAGACTTGGAAGGTATATTCCGTACTAAATCCTGTTCCTGATTGTGAAATCAAAACTGAACCGTCTGAATGGATAGCCTCCACAAAAGCAACGTGACCATATGTAGGGTCTGCATTCCATTGACCACCAACACTTTGTCCTCCGCTAAAGCTAACCGCACTATGAAGGGTTGGAGTGGTAGTTACCGTATAGCCTGCTTGATTTTGCCAATCAGCGCCATTTCCCATATACATACCAAATGTAATTCCAAAATCTCTTGCTCGATTCCAAGTGAACCAAGTACATTGTTTATAAGCATAGCTTGTTGCAAGATAACCACTTGTATTAATAGGCTTATCAAGTTTCCAACCAGCGGGAACATCTGGCGTAATCCCTCCTGAACTTCCTCCTGAGGTTCCTGAGGTCATGGTATCAAACCAATATTTCGCATACGCTTGACGTTGACTTAAGCTATCAGTTGCACCTGCCCTCTCCCACTTGCGCATAATAGCTTCAGTGGTCTGGTTGAGGTCTTTTCCTTTAACTAATTTCTTTAGCAAGTCTGCATCCGAACCATCATGCTCAAACATAAACTCTACTTGCAATTGCGCATCTGTCCATGCTTTCTTTTCACTTTTAGCATAGTTCAATAAATTGACACGTCTTCCACTATCCCATTGCGCTAAACCAAAGGCATAACCTCCCAAACTGGCATCCATTGCTTTCTTTTCATCAAAACTTGCATGAGACTGGATGACAGACGGTTGAAGCTGACTTTCTACTTGGTTATTACCTAAAAGAGCAGCTGCTCCTTCTTTTGTTCCCCCTTCCTCTAATACTCTATCCCAGATGATTTGCGCTGTCTGAACTTGTGGGTCATTTATATTAGCATCTGCACTAGAACTTTCGTCATCTGATGCTGCAAAAAGAGAGAAGAAAGAAAGGATGATAAGTAAAGGAACTAAAAAAGGAAGGCTGTAAATTAAGACCTTCCGTTTAAGTCGCTTTTTCATTTTTATCTCCATTATTTTTACTATTTCTCATCTACTAAAAAAGGATGTTCTGGCACTTTTTGAGTAAAAGGATTTTCATTATCGTTTTTCCAAGGTTCTATTTTCTTCTTTTTAGGTTCGAAATTAGCTTTGGGAGTTTGATTACCATGTAAAACCTTTGGTTTCTTTTCAACTTCCTTCATAATTGGTGAGGGTGTCATCTTTTTATCTGCGGATGGTGTGGCTTTTGGAAGTTCCTCCTTAGGTTTTTTATCCTTTGGAACTACTGATTTTTCTTTCATCATAGCATCCACATTTTTCAATTGTTCTGTTTTGGTTTTGGTTTCTCCTTTTTCAGATTGATTAACCTTGTTCTTCAGATATTCTTCAGCTTTCTTATTCGTTGAATCATACATGGCTTTAACTTGATTAATTTTATTAGGATTTTTCTTTTGTTCTGCTTGTAGTTTTTTATAGGCTTCACTTTCTTCACCACCCAAGCGTTGTTTTGTATAAGCTTGACGGAATTTTGTACGAAGACTATTTTCTTTTTTATTCACTCGATTATTAAAACGATCCTGTCTACTTCCCATTTTTCCACGAAGCTTTTCTTCACGTTGACTAAGCGTTTGAGCTTTTTGAGTGCCAGGTTCTGCTTTGTTAAGTTTATCTAGCGTATGATTATAACGCTGATTATCCCAACCATGGCGCACTGAACCTGTACCTGCTGTGGTTTTGTCTTTAAGAAATGAGCCTGCCATCATCCCAGCAGTAATCCCTCCTGTAACACCTGCTAAAACTGGAGCTTTTAGAGCGCCCACTGTTTTTTGTTTCGCACCTGCCAACAGATTATCCAAGCGCCCTGAAAATTTACCTTGCCCCATATGATGAGCAGAGAAAATACGTAAAATTTTCGCTCGATGTTTATAAGCAAAAATGTAAAGACCAATTTTGGCAATTGTCACAAAGAAGTAATTGCTTCCCAAAAGACCACTTAACACCATTGAAACAAGCCCATCAAACAAGCCAATAAATGCTGTGCCAAAGACACCTAGTCCTGAAAGAATCAGGATACCAAAACTTGTCTTCCCCCAATCAAGAATCGTTTTATCAAAAGCTGGAAAGAAGGAGGCAATCGATGCAAAAGGTAAGATAAAGACTAAAATAATAAAGAGGAAATCCATGAAGAAAGAAAAAACTGAAAAGAAAAGGTAGATTGCACCCAATAAAAGCGCATTAATGACACTTCCAAAAGCAGTTAAAACTTTATCACCCAATTTTTTAACCGTCAGATGACTGTCTTTCAAATCTTCTTGAATACTCTTTAATTCATCATTATCATCATCTGAAGTAAGCAGACGGTCAATATCATCCTGTTTTACATTACTTGTGCCATCATTATTAATTTTTACGCCATCAAAGTTAAGATAAAGAAAGGGCACTTTTACCATTGTAGTAAACAAATCATTCTTATCCGTTGAAGACACACCAGCCACTGAAATAGTCTTGACGACACTTGTCGTCACATCATTCATCGCGCCATGAACTTTTTCAACAAGGCTGTTTCCTCCATAAACAAAGAAGGTCGTCATGACAATAACTAAGAAAACTTTTCTAAGTCCTTCCATCATCCGCTTATGTAAAAAATAATAGAGAAGCGTTGAAATCAGTCCTATTGCAACAACAGGAATCAATTCAGGGGTCATAAACTTACTATAAATAGATTTTGCAGTATCAAATAGTGCTGTTCGCCACGTACTGATGACAGAATTACCATTCAAGCCCTGATTAACAAAATTAACAAAGCGATAAATCGTTTTTGTCACAAAAAATTGTGAACGAACAAAAAAGGTTTGTAAACCTGCATTCATCGAGGGCGTAATTATACCTTTATCGTTAACATACATATAAGAGGTATAGTTGTCTAAATCTTTTCTAGCTTCTTCTTTTTTCGCTTCACTCATCGTTTTACTTGGGGAATCTGAACTAGAATAATCATCCATGTTATCACTTATAGGAGGTGTAAGTAGTTCACTATTAGATGAAGAGGATGACGTCGTACCTTCAGCCTGTACTAATGGAGAAAAACTAAAGAAAAAGACAACTAACCCCATAAGTAATAACACCTTCTTTTTCATTAAGCCACCATCCTTGTATTCTTCATTTTAGTTTCGACCGTATCAAAGAGAATCGTTACCTCTGGAAGTTGGAAATCAACTGTAATGCGAGCTGTTCGACCAAACGGATCACGCATGATACATTGCCCTTTCGTCATATTATCGTACCAATCTTGTGTTTCTTCTTCCACTGGAAGTTTAAAGTAACTTAATACTTTATCTGTTTCATTAGGTTCTCTAAAGGCGAAGATTGTACCAAAAGCTGTCGAATCGTCTTCTGTCTTCACATCATCAATAGACTGAGTAATTAGACCTAGGAAATTATTTTGCGAACGTCCCACACGTTTCATAGACATTAAAATAGAAGCACCAATTGCTGTCTTGTTAAAGAACCATGCTTCATCCACAAAAATAATCGTTTCTTTGGTACGGTCACGTTCGCCAAACTCACGACAAAATTCTCCCAAAGCATACATCACAATCAGTGATTCTTTATGGTCACTGGTAATCTTCTCATTTGCTTTAGGAAGATTTAGACCTGTTACTCCTAACACAGTAATATGAGCATCCATATCTACTGCTGGATTTTCACCGTGTGAGAAGACAAGTTCCATTTGAGAGTTCTTAATTTTTCGTAGAGCAAGATTAGCACGGGTTTTAATCATTTCATCTTCTGATGCAAGTAATTTTTCAAAGACATGAAGCAAACCGGCCTTTTGTCCTTGTTCTCGCTCAGCCATGACTTCATCTAAGCTTTCAAGAAAAGCAATCTCAAACTTATCCTCTTTCGTATATTTCTCACCCAAAAGTTCTTCCGTAACCTTGACAGAAATTTTCTTGCAAGCATCGCCATGTAAAAAGACTAACGGGTCAAGTGCTCCATGATTACTCTTTTCTTTCGCATCCAATGAAACAAAATGAATCGTATTAATATAATCTACAACAGGTTTATAATACTTGTATTCAATTCCCTTAATCACCCAATAAAGCTGTTCATCATCTTGAATCGCTTCACGTGCTTCTTGAATTTCCTTTTCCATTTTCGGAAAATTAGCTTCATATTTTGCTTTAACTTTCATATATTGTGCTTTCATTTCATTTTTAGGGTCAATATAAAGCGTTAAAGCTTTCAAAAGAGAGTGACATGTAAATAACCCTTTGGTCAAGAATGATTTACCGCCCCCTGTTTCACCCACAATGGCAAAGTGTGGGTTATCTGTGATTTTACCTACAATTCCTTGCTTGTTCGCTTGAAATAGATTAAGGAACACGGGATGTGTTGAACTTGCAAGAGCTTTTTTATAATCTCCAGCCCAAGATTCAACTGCATGGTCAATCCGACCAATAGTAAAACCAATGTCCGAACCTATTTTCTGACTAGTAAAAAAGAGATTCTCACAAGCCGAGGAAAGCTTCATGGCTTGAATACAGTATTTATCGGATTCTTCAAGTTGTTCAATAAAACGGTTTTTATAGAAAAAATAGAGTTGGTCAGACATCCCCGAAACAACTTGAACACCTAAATCACCAATATCTTGTTGGATAATTTTTTTATAATAATTAATTTCCTTCATGCTTTGACCAGTAATCACAAAAGAAGCCATGTAATTCACGAAAAGTTCATGTGCATCCACTCCATCAGTCATTTCATCGAGGATAATTCGTGCAGTCGCCAGAGAGGTTTTTTGATTAGAACCATTTTCATAAGCTTCAATCTGATTTTCTTTAATCCGATCAGATGCACGTTCTCCTTTCGCAGCTAAAGAAAAAGCACCCTTCATTTTAGAAAAATGAAATTTCCAATGAAGCTCAACAGGAAACGGTAATTTTTGGGCATGTTCAACCAAATGAAGGTTGTTCACTACATTGGGCATATTGGCTATTGGAAGTATTTTAACAAGACTTTTTCCATAACTATTTTTTAGTCCTAACACACCATTTGCCAACGGCTCAACCACAGTGTCATCAATATTTTGAACACTTGATTTGATAGAAGCAACTTCTTCATCTCGATGATAATAAAGCCCCCGTAAATAGTCTACTCGCTGATAGAAACCTGTTTCTGCTTGCGTTGTCTTACGCCCCTGTATTAAAGCAAGGTTAGTTTCCAAATCATTATTGACTTTCTCATAGTTTTCATACCATTTGATGTCAAATTCCAGTGTACGACTTACAGCAGATACAGCTTTTTGACGTAACCGACCCCACGCATCACCAAGCATTTGCTTTAAATCACCTGTAATCTCAAATGACTTAAGCGGTATGGTCATGAAAAATTTATAGTTTATCAGTTGACCAATTGAACTATACAGGTCATCACTCGATTTTTCCAACAGATACAACGCCATCTCATAAGTATCTTCTTCACAGTCTTCTAAAAGCGCACTATATCGCTCTTCCAAGTCAATTGGTACAGGAAGCATTCCTATATCAAACGATAAGTTCGGAGCGAGACTCGCAAATACGGCTTCTGTCCTTTTTTTAAATTTGATTTTCCCTTCAACATCCATACTTGAAATAATAGATGCTGGCACTTCATACATTGCGATAACTGAGCCATCATCTCGAAGTGCTAAATTATCATGAATCGAAATCACTCGATTTTCTATTTCAACTTTATTCAATTCTCACCATCCTCCATAAATTCATCCGCATTTCTTAAAGCTTCTTTTTCATATTTTTGACCTTTGTATATTTCAATATTTTTCATCCCATAATTAAATTGATAAACGAAAAAATCCCACACAAAAACAGGGGGCAATTTATCGTCAGGGCGTAAATCTGAAATTTTAACTGATATTTGCCAAGAAATAAAACCAATAAGCATTGCTTTTACTCCCCATTGAAAATAAGGAATCAATTTGCCAAGCGTAAAATACAAAAGGATAAATAAGATGAAGAAATAAGCAAATAAAGAAAGGCGGACTGCCTTTCTTAATGCAAAATTATCTGTCAGTTGTTGTATCCAAAACGGCTGGTCTAAAGAGAGCTTATAAGAATATTTAGGCACTTCTTTTCGTTTACTTTGCTCAGACATACCGCCTCCCTTCTAGCTTATAAACCGAGCAGTTTTTTCACGAGATTTCCAACAGGTGTCAAAATACCTGCTGGATTATTGACTACAAGCGCAAGGAAAGCACCGAAGACAATAACAATTGCCATTTTCCCATATTTTCGCCCCAAAAATTCCTTCCCTGCAAGAAAGATAAGTATCATCCATACTGCATACTGCCCTTGTTGCTGGAACCATGACCATCCACCATTTAGTCCAACTTCTCCAAACATGACATTATTAACTAAAAATGCTTTCATTATTTTCTCCTATTCATTTGTTTTACCTTCAGGTAAACTATGCTTAAATTCAGTCGCAAAATAGGACTGCTTTTGTTTTTCGATGATGAAGCGATAATTTTCTACATGTGTTCCTAGTGCATTTCCCATCGTAACCTGCACCGTTGCTTCATAAGTATTTCCTTTAGCTTTATACACACTTTGATCAAGTGATTTAAACTTCTCACTTGTGTTAAGGGTAAGCCCATCTGAAATTAATTTCAAGGTATCTCCATCAGTTGTATAAGCTGTGAATAAAGATTTTGTAAACTTATCTAAAGCTTTTTTTACAGAAGGCTTATTATCATCCACATCCGAAAATGTTTTCGTTGGAATCTGGTTTACATTAGCTTGTAAATCCTGTAAACTTGTAAAATAAGGTTGGTCAGACACATAATAACTTGACCCTGCTTTAATATAAGGTACTGTAAACATGGTTGTTTCATCATGGTAAGTGACGATATTTTGTTTTGCCGTGCCTTTACCTTTTTTGACCGTTTTTGTAGTAGTTTTCCCAGCACTATAAATGACTTTATAAGTGGCTTCGTCATTTGTTAAGCGCATTAGCGTTGCATTCTTAAATTTAGAAGGCTTGCGAACCTGTCCTTGACTAATAACTGGCAACGGCTGACCATAGTAAGCATTGAGGGCTTTAACCGTTTTTTCCTGCGCTTTTTCTTCTTCAGGAAAATTAAAGTAACGCTTTACAAAACCATCTAAATAAACCTTAGCTTGCCAGTCTACACTTGCGTTTGTAGTAGCTTTTGTAACATCATCACTGACATGAACTACTTTCTGTGTTGGTTTATAGCCACTTGCAATAAGTATGACCAGAGCAATATTTAAAATAACCACACCACCAACAACTCCTTGTATTAGTCGGTCAGCTTGTTTTGCGGATACCGTCTTAAGTTCGGGTGGTTTTTCGTTAGAAGGCTTTTTTATCGTTTCACCTTTACCCTTTTTACTGAGTTTTAATAATATAATGATTTCCTCTCTTTCTAAATAATCATTTTTTATAAACAAAAAAGCAGGTTTTTAACCTGCCTTATTCTTCACTGAGTATTGCATTTTTGAGTGTTTTTTTAAAATCTAAGATTTTTTTAGAACCTTTGCCATCTAGCCACTCTACATTCCCATGTATATCCTGACCACTATAAATTTGGTAATATTCCCAATAGAACTTGCTAGCTTCACTCTCATCCTCTGAACGTTTAGGGTATTTCTTATCTATCCGCTTGTATTCTTCATAAACATCCACCATTGAGTTAGATATGTTCCCCAACCTATGCTGAAAAAACATTAACTCTTCACTTGTTTTTTCACCTAAGTATAGACTTGCAAGCAGGATTTGCTTTCCCACATCTTTTTCTAACTTTAAAGTAGAATGATACAATTCATCATATGCTTCTGGTCTTTCAAAAATCATTTCTTGAAACGCTATTAAACCTTTATTCATAGCTAAAAGATTAGAATAATAAACTGAAATCTTTTCATAGAGCTGAATAATTAGTTCTGCTCTTTTTTCATAATACATTGAAGAAACCTTCTTGCGCCTATCCAATGCAAGTTTATATTCTTCAATAGTTTTATCATACTCTAGCTTCTGCTTATTTAGTTTTTGGTTTAACCAAAATGAGTTTACCAAAGCGATAATCAATGTACCTGCTATGGTTACTAGTGCTGCATCCATTAATTCAATTTTTCCAATCAAATATTTTACCTCATTCTACCACTATTTTTTCATAAATAAAAGCAGATCTATGGACCTGCTCTTTTTCTTTTTTCAATGTAGTTTTTGATTATTTTAAACATCCCTAACCCTAATTAATTTTTTTATTCTCCAGTTGCTTTATTTTTCTTGTAGTAGTAAACCCCACCTGCTCCAAGGGCAAGGGCAATCACTGCCATGCCTGCATAGGCAACCCAAGGATTATTACTTTCTCCCGTTTTTGGCATTACCCCTTTAGTTGGTGTAGCGCTAGTAGCGGTTGGTTTATTATAGACCACAGTCAAGGTTTGGTCTTTGTTCTTCAAGTCATTGTGTTCAGCTTCAGGCTTATCTGTCTTAGGATTTGTACCTTCATCAAATAATTCTTCAGTCCAAACATAAGTAACCTTTGAACCTTCTGGAACATCCTTATCTTTGGTTGTGTCAATTGCAGTTTCAATTTTCTTTTCTTGTTCTTTGACAGTGAAATCATCTACTGTAAAGTTAAGAGTAGAAATGACTTTAGATTCAGTTTCCTTACCCTCTTTATCCGTTACGATACGGTGAAGTTGTGCGACCATTTGGTCACCTTTTTCTGCATTGGTAAAGACGACGTCATCATAAACTGGTGTTTTAGTTGAAATTTCCGCATTTTCAATTTTTTGGTCACCATCTTTAGTGTGAGCTTTCGTCTTAATTGTTGGAGCAGGAACTTCTTCAACAGTCAAGGTTTGGTCTTGATTTTTCAAATCATTGTGTTCAGCTTCAGGCTTATCTGTTTTCGGATTTGTACCTTCATCAAACAGTTCTTCAGTCCAAACATAAGTGACATTTGAGCCTTTAGCTACATCCTTATCTTTAGTAGTATCAATTTCAGTTTGAATCTTCTTTTCTTGTTCTTTGACCGTGAAATCATCTACTGTAAAGTTAAGGGTAGAAACGACTTTAGATTCCGTTTCTTTACCATCTTTATCTGTTACGATACGGTGAAGCTGTGCGACCATTTGGTCACCTTTTTCTGCATTAGTGAAGATGACATCATCATAAACTGGTGTTTTAGTTGAAACTTCTACTTTTTCAATGGTTTGGTTACCATCTTCAGTATGAGCCTTCGTCTTAATCGTTGGCGCTTTTTCAACTGTTAGGGTTTGTTTGGTATTATTTAAATCATCATGAGTCGCTTCAGGTGTATCTACTTTGATGTCCTGTTCATCATCAAAAAGTTCACCAGTCCAAACATACGAAACTGTATTTTCAGCCTTTTCTTTACTGTCTTTGGTCGTATCAACTTTAGCTGTCAGTTTTACACTTTGACTTTCAACCGCTTCAGAATCAAGTGTCACCGTTTGATCAGAGACAACTTTATCATCAAGAATTTCACCATCTTTATCTTTAACAAGGCGGTGAAGATATCCGAGATACTTATCACCAAGTTCCCCATTTGTTAACGTAATAACATCTGTCAATGGTGTTTCAGTGGAGACTTCTGTCAGGTCAACGACTTGATTTTCATCTGCTGTTTTAGCCTTTGTTTCAATAGTTGGTTTGACTTTTTCAGTTGGTTTATCTGTCAATGTACCAAGATCAAGCTTAAACATCAAATTATTATCTGTTAGCTTGTCTGCTTCGATAGTCGTAGATGAAATTTGTTGACCTGTGACTGTGTCTTTAAGGACAACCGTGTAAGACTTAGGTGAACCATCCTTATTAAGCTCAGGGGTGCTTGTGACAGAGATTGGATTAATAGCTTGTGTGCCTTTTGGAACATCCGTTTCTTCTAAGAGATAATCCCCAATAGCTAAACCGTCCGTATTAGCATTTCCAGCTACAACATTGGCTTTTCCATCAAAGAGAACAAAACCATTTTTAGTAAAGCCATCTGAATCAGTACTTGATTTTGAAACGGCTTTGATCGCTTTTCCTTTTGTTCCATTTTGTGGTGTCAGTGTAAACCCTGCACCATCAAGACCAGTTAGAGAATCGTTAACACTTTGTGCTTTCCAAAAGCGCAATTGGAAAGCGAGTACCTTGTCTTGTGCCTTTTGATTGTTCGCAAAGTCATTGGTTGTCACATCAACACTTTCTTCACCTGTAAAGTTGACAGGAATTTTCTTAGTTGATAGTGAATAGCCTTCAGACGTTCGCACTTCTTTCCAGTAATACTGGTCATTGCTTGCTAAGTTAAGATTTTGAACACCGACTTTATTATCCTTATCAAGGCTCAATTCTACATTAGTGTCATTGGCTTTTGTACCGTTTGTGATGGCAATTGGTAAAGCTTTTAAGCCATCCGTCCATTTAACAGGGCTATCATCCTTGGCATTGAACAATCCATAAACAACACCATCCCACTTCGCTTCACCTTGTGTCTCAGTGGTATTTGTGTCAGCATCCAGTTTTTGAAGCGTTGTAGAACCTGTTGGTGTTTCCTTTGATTCACCGTCCACATGGTAGTTACTTGTAGCAGTATTAAAGGATGAATTTTCATCAAAGCTGAATGCATGTTTGGTTTCATCAAGGGCAAATCCTTTAGGTGCTTTTGTTTCTACAAAGTAGAATGCTTTATCATTTTGAAGGTTTTTAACCCCAAATGTACCATCTTCACCAACTTTAAGGACAACATTCGTGTCATTAGCTTTTGCACCATTTGTGGCAGTAATGGCATAACCTGATTGACCATCAGCCCATTTCACAGGTGAACCATCTTTATAAAAGAAGCTATATTCAGCACCTGCCATCAATTTTGTATCAAATTTAGAGTTGGCAGAGACTTTGTTTGCTTTGATTTCTCCTAGACCAATGATGTTAATATTCAGAGAGCCGAGAGCTTGTGAAGGGTCTTTTGTAGCCATAACTGATTGACTATTTTCACCTGAACTATCCCCATCAGTTGAGTAGACAAAATAAGGCAAATCACTGTTAGATAAACCAGTATTACCAAAACTCAAAGCGTCAGAAAATAAACCAAGTTTTACTGTTTTATTAGCTTTCAAAGTCACATTGTTTCCCGAAACAGTTTGAGTTACTCCTGAAACATTACTAGCAATATAAGGAAAATTAGACATCACATCATTTGTATCAGTAATAGTTTTATTTACCCCTTGAATCAGGTTGATGGTAGAACCATTAAAACTAGGAAGTTTACGCATTTGACGTGCTTCCTTAATTAAGTTAGCAGAAGTATTTTTTATTGCTTCGGAGTCTTGTAAAACGGTATTAGCCTTCACAATAACGTCTTTCGATTGGTTGACAGAAAGCCCTGCTTCATCAAGCAATTTATACGTTGCATTTTGCGCTCCTGCGTAAGCTAAAAGTGAACCATCTTTTTGTGCTAGATAAGTCACGTTATTCAAAACTGCAATTTGCTCGTCATCCAGTGCGTTAAGAATAGCATTAGTTGCGTCATATTGAGCTTGCGTAGTGTTATTAGGAAGTGGAACACCAAGACCCAAACACCATGCAGGAGTGCCATCACCAAGCGTAAGCATTGGTTTTGGGTGTTCAACCCCATTTTGGTCTATTTCATAATAGAGTGGTTTGTTATTTTCCCAATTGACCGTTGTATCAGTTGGTAGGCTTTCCGCTGATACCGAAGTACTTTGTCCGCTCACAGCTACTAAACCAACTACACCCAAACCAATAGCTAAGACACTTGCACCAAAGACCATAGCTTTTTTGCGTTTGTGCATTTTCCAATTTGTGACTTTCTTTTCAGTCGTCAACATTTTAAGTAAATTTTTCTTTTTACCCATTTGTAAAAATCTCCTTTTTTATTTTGCAAAATAAAAAAACTGCCATTACTGACAGTTTAAGCGACTAGTTTATTGTCGTTTCGGACAAATACAATATTTCTTTGTATAATTAAAGAATAAATTAAGTGAGGCATCATATGAACACATATCTACAATTTTTTCTTTCCCTTCTTATTGGTATTATTGGAGCATCTATAACTTCATTTGTTAATTATAAAAACTCAAAATCTCCGAATAAAGAAAAAATAGCAACTGAATTACTTGAAAATTTCTTTGCCCCGAATTCAGAAGAATTAGAACTAATGCTATATCATAAGCTAGATAGCAATATAAAACAGAAACTAATTGATTTGAGAGAGAATTACAAAAAACAATTAAGTTACTTTAGCTCAGACTTTACTATTGACCTTAGAATAATTACTGAGCAAGATGATAACAATCTTGGCGAAGTACAAAATAATTTTGATTCATTTTCTTTGATCTATCTTAAAACATTAAATAAAACACGAACTACTCTCGGTTTACCCAGGATTTCAATACAGTTTAGAATACGCAATGAACTATTCAAAGACTCGAAAACAGCAATAATATTAAATTCATTTCAGAAATACATAATGATTATATTCCTTGTATCTGTTATAACGTTCTTAACTTCATTTCTGCTTTTTAGTGATCCATTTAAAAATATTCCTTATCTATACAATATCCTGCCTTTTTCTTTTATAATATCACTTGCACTTTTAATAGTATCAGCAATTTCCTTATACCTTCTAAATGAGTTCTTTAAATATTAAGTATATACCTAGCAGAAACATTCAACAAAATAATCGTGAAGATTTCAAACTTATGTTCTATTGGATTATCTTTAACAGATGTTCCCCACAAATTGTAAATTGTTCTAAAGTTCATTGCTATAAACACTGATAAGGTGATTATTGTCAATGTTCTATTAATATTTAATTCATTTATTAGTTGATTAAGAATCAACAAATTACCTATTAATTCAACCTAGTTGACCAACGCGGAGTACTGATTAAGCGTTTAGGCAAGAATTTATGTGCAAGCCCTACTGATAATGGAACTGACACAGGATTATATTTTTCACATAGATAAGTAACTTTCCCCTCTGTTAGTTTCGTCCAAGATTGCCTTGTACCATCCGTAAAAATTACCACAACATCATATAATTTTGATGTCACTTCATGGCGCTTAATATCGATTTTTACTTTATTTTCTACTTTCATCTTCTACTTGTCCTTTAAATAACTTTATTTCTTCACGTCTTAGTTTTTCAACTCCACCATAGGTTGGATTTGATGATGTCGCTACACCATCTATATCCGAGGAATAAATCGCCCAGCTTGTACGTTGTTCATATTTCTTTTCTTTAATTTGTTCTTTTTTATTTTCTAAACTCATGATGAGTTACTCTTTTCTAAATCCTCACCACGAGGTCAAATTTGGTGTGATTTTTGCTATTCCCTTATGCTCTCCCCACCCTGAATAGCATTTTGTTAGATTATTTCAATTTTGCGTAAGCTTCATTCACATAAGCTAAGGCATTTTTAGAAGCGGTAACTGCACCTGCTATATTTTTTCCTGCAAATCCTCCACGTTTAGTCACTTCTTTTACAAAACCTGCAAGAATCACATCATTTTGAAGGTCTTCATCTTTATTTGTTGCATGATAGAGTTTTGTGAGTGCTTCCGTAGAAACATTGAGTTTAGAGATTGTTTCAAGTTCTGCTTCTGCTGCTTGAATCAAGCTTTTAAGTTGTTGTTTTTCCATAAATAATCACCAGTTCTTTCTTTTTAAGAGCAACCCTAAACAGTGATTAATTAATCTTTTAGTTGGCGCTGAATAAATTCTTCTTGCCATGAGAGTTCTTGAAGTGTTACAGGTCTTCTTTTTTCAATCCTTGTAATCAAATCATCTTGATATTTTCGGAGTTCTTCTTCCTCCTTTTTCTTATCCTTCTTCATTTTTCCTCAAATACTACAAATAAAGGGCTATTGATAAAATCAACACCCTTTTTTTCACTTAAATCATTAATTTGTTCTAATGTCATTCCTAACGGTTGGCTCACTTGATACTCACCTTGCTCATTAATATAGATATTATATTTTGTAGGTGAATCTTTTAAACGGATACCCCACAGCTTTAAATCAAGGTTTTCTTTTTTCCGAGGAATATTATTCGGACTATATTTACGTTCCGCAAACTTCTTTTTATACCAAAGGTACATCCCATTCTCATTATCTAAAAGACGTGCTTTCTCAAATAAAATTTGACCCTCTTGTTTTTTATTAAACTCTACTTCGTCCATGATATGCTCTAACCAGTCATATAACCACTGGCGACCATAGATTTCTCGAAGTAAAGCAAGAGTACCCGCAACCTGTGAAATAATCCATTTCATAGAACGTTCTATACTTGTTTCAACTTTTTTGCCGTTGATTTTTACGCTTTGATAATTTCCAAAAACCTCATAAAAATCTTTAGAATACTGATAAGCAATTTCACCAGAATCAGTCGTCACTTCATCATACACTGTAATTTTTGAAAGAAGTAGATTAATTGCAAATTGATCCAGACGACCATTTCGAGCAAGTTCATCAAAAGCACTGGTCGCATAGTTTTCACGGATTTGCATTTCATAGCGATTCACCACACCGTAATCATGAAGAACATCTTCTAAATCACGATTTTCTTTTTTAGCACGTTCTTTCGCTTTTTCATACATCCTCAGTAGAAAGTTACCATTTGGAGAGCCAAAGTAGAGCGTTAAACCTAAAGGCTTATCATTCCAGTAGCTTTCTATGTCATGACTAGAGCGTAGTTTAGTTTCTATCAACTTTTCGCTATGATGGTCTTTTTTCCACTTTAAATCATGTAAATCATAATTTCCTGTGGGTTTGTACATCTCATCAATCGCAATATCTAAACGAGAACAGTTATATCTTGAAAATAAACCTTCCTTTAAATAATAGTCAGGGTCAGTTATCATAACCAACCACTCATTTAAGGTGAAATTCACATCTAACTCTTGAAGCCAGCTTTCCATTTCAGTCAAGCCTTGACCTGTCAATTCAAGCATGATCCCTTGTTCATTTTTATCTGAAGCGTATATCCTTATCATTCCGCTTTGCCAGATACCGTCAAAACCATGTAATTGTTTTTCACTGTATGTAAAATAGGTTTTCTCAATTCCTAAAACCCTATTCATAATTGTTTCAAGTGAAGCGTCAAAAAAAGTTAACCGCAGATAATCAAGATGAACATGAAGCTCATAATCATATTTTGGTTCAAGACATAAACCTAAAGCCTGTTTGATTTGTGCTTCAGTACGTGCAGAAATAAATCTCTTTCCTTTTTCGTATTGAGAGACATTTCTAAAATCAATTCCCACCTTAGAACCAAAATCACGTAAAGTATAGTTTAATTTCTTTCGTAGTTTCCGTAACTCCTTTCCTGTCATTAAGGGAGTTTCTACAATTTCGCTCATCATTCATTTTCTAATTTTGTCGTCATTACTTTGCGTTTTGTCGTCATAAATTCAAAACCTGTCAACTATTGATATGACAAGCTTTATCGACACTCACTATCGACGAATTAACGTAAGGTATACCCCGTGTTACAAAACGGGGTATTAACAAGTTGTGGGGCTAACGCCCCACAACCCACTTAGTGCTTCTGACAAAGCCCACAGTCCATGCTTTAGCCGTTGGCACACATGGGCGGGCATCGTCCGTAACGCTAAGCGGGCAAGCTTCAAGTTTGCTTGTTTATTGATACTTTTTACGTTCTTCTTCAATATCCCATTCTCCTTTTATCACACGCTGATAGTCTTCTTCACTTAAAAAGACACGATAGATGGCAAAGGTCAAATTTTCTTTTTCATAGAACACACGATCATAAAGCTCTTTGAGATTTTTATAGTCTAAATCATCAAACACTGTTACCTGTTGTGGTTGACCATTTTTAAAGAGTTTTGGTTGTGATGGAATCCCTTTTTCAAAGCGATAAGGGGTTATTTCTTGAATTTTATTAAGCCAACGGTCAAATTTACGTCTAGGTAAATCTCTGCTTATCTTTGAACGTACTTCTGTTTTAGAATAATATGTCAATTTTCCACCTCCTCATATTTAGATTTTTTGATTGCTTCTTTGTAGGAAATTCCAACATTAGACATCAATTTTTCGATATTTTCTTCTTTCTTGACTTCTTGTTCTTGACGAATTTTTTCTTTCTGATTTTCAATAAAGAAATTTTCACCTTCTTCTACTGTTTCATAAACTTCTTCCAGCTCTTTCTTGACTTCAGGTGTGATTTCCATCCTTGAAACATCTGTAAACGGCATGTCAGGCATATTTTTGAAATACTCCACAAAATCAAAACTTGCAGGAACATAAGGAGAATAGAACTCAATTGGAACACCTGTTCCAATATCTATATAACCTCGCCCTTTCACACCTTGCTTATTAATAAAAGTTTTATTTTTACTGTTAGGGAAGGTCATATCATACCCTTGGTCGCTCAAAACACCAGTAGAAACTTTACACAACATATTATCACGCAAAGAGCCTGGTAATGTGGAAGTATCAGGTCGTTGAGTAGCAAATATCAGGAATATCCCTGCCTGTCTTGCTTTTAAAACAAGCAGTCTTACATACTCCCAAAATTCATCTTGTTCTCTATAATCCTTTAAAGTAGTAACAAATGAAGCGAGTTCATCAAGAATAATAAATTCAGGTTTCATATTATAAAAGCGATAATTTTTCCCAATTGTATAATTAGGTTGTTGTCGCATATAATAATAACGCTGATCCATGAGAGTAACAGCGCCCTTAAAAAGATTGATAATATCATCTTTTTTGTCTACTACTAACCCTTTAAAAGCAGGAAAATCAGCAAACGCTGCTAAGTCTGCCATCTTAGGGTCAGCAATCCTTACACGTCCTATTTTCCCAAACACACGGATAAGAGAGTAAATAAAGTAAGTTTTACCACCACCAGTACCACCTGTGATTATCATGTGAGGAAGACCCTCAAAATCCCACTCTACACCATCCATAAGAAGTATTTTCCCATTGTTTACTTCAACTTTATCAAAGTTTATGCGTTTTCCAATCGTATCCATTAGGAAATCATAACTGATGAAACCCATTTCCCATTTAATATTTACCAAGTCAGCAAGATACATTTCACTCAATGTTTTACTGATGGTAATCACTTGGTTATGGAATTGAGTACCCGTCTGAAAAGTAAAAGTATCAATATCCTTTTTATGATAATAATAAGCTTTAGCAAATTTTAGTTTTTCTCTTGAACCATGCTCGGACTTGATGACCTTTTTAGTCACCATGTTCGTAGAGTACATGTAGACCGCAAGCATTTGCATTTTGTAACGGCGCATAAAGAAGCCATCTCTATTACGACTACTCTTTATTACAAACCATGAAAAGACAATACTGGCAATAATAAATAATAAAGTAATAAGTACAGGTTGGACATATAATGTCCATTGCTTAAAGTCTTGAAGTGTTTTAAAGAATTTGTACGTAACAAAGTAATGATAAGCAATTAACCCTAGAAAAAAGGGGATTGAAAGTGTAAGCCCCCAGTTTCTAATCAGATTTCTAGAAGAAAGGTGAAGTCGTCTACCTCGATAAGTAATTAACTTATTCATTTGACCTTACCTTATTTATTATTTTCTTTATTTTGGGTTGGTGCTGATTGATTTTGTGGTTTTGACTCTTGTTTTGGTGTGTCTTTGACTTCTGTCATATCTTCCGCAGATAGGGAAACTGTAATCGTTCCTGTTTCCACTTGACTAACGTCAGAGAACACACGTCCTGAAGGATTCACCAACTTCAATTTAGTGAACATTGGCATTTTAAGAACAGCAGTATTGATATTAGAAACTTTAATTTCATAAGTTTCTTCATTTTGTTCAGAGCGAGTAATAACCAAAATGTGGTCAATCTGTCCTGTTTTCACCCCGCCAACATATTCATCTACGGGAGTAGCACTTAGAAGCAGCAACTCCCCGAAAGTTTGTTCAAAATCACAACCATCTGTAATATCACCATTCCCTGTGTTTGGTTTAACATACTGTTCTTCAGCACGGTCAATTTTAGTCAAATCTGCTTTACCTTTTGATTTCACAGAATCAGCTAAATAGACGAACTTAACAAACGAGCCTGTTTGATTTCCGTTATTATCACGAATTTGTTGGATCATTGGACGTTTACGAATTTTACCGACTTCTAATTCATAACCAAAATCAACATCTTCTGAAGTACGTGGGCGCATTCCATAAAGGTCAAGGTTAGGGATTTTACTTGTCATTACTGTATATTTTGGAAGGTCTCCTACACGTTGTACACGTCCTGTTGTACGTTTACCCAAAGCATAAAATTTACCAAAAAACTCAGGTTTCATGATGAGGTCTGTAATTGTATTTGTCATTATTATTTTCTCCGATTTCTTTTTTTATTAATTTTATAGATTTGTTCTTTACTAAATACTCCGTTTCAAACCGAGTTAGGAGTGTATTTTTTATGAACTATCCACCATAAATTGAGTTGCAAATGTACCGTCTTTATTCATCAATACGCTTCTCTCTTTCTTCTTTTTTATAGTTTAATGACTTTTCGGTCAATTTTCCGATTTATTATTAAACTAATTTCAAGTATAATAGAGCTATAAAAAGGAGTGAGCTATGAACTTTAGCCAAATACAAATTAAAAATATCTTTAACATTACTGATAAAATTTTTAGGGAACAGCCTGAAGTCTTAGCAGAGCATATTATGCAGGTATATTATGAATCTGATATATTTACTGCTATTAACTATGGATGCCGTTACCCACTAGGTCTTATTGATACGCAACTTAAACCTTTGAATTTAACTGCTGAACAACATGAATTTGTCTCTCGAACCTTTCAGGATTTCATTCATCAAACTTTATTAAATAATAAAACTCGACTCTTACAAATCTTAACTAGAGAAAACAGAATGAGTAGAAATACACTCAACTCATTAGCCCAATTCATTTCAAATATCATGCCCGATAAAGATAAAGATTTTCTTATCTACTTCTCAAAAAAAGCTGAATTACTCTAAGTCAGTTTTATCTTTTAATATCCATTCAGCTCGTAGAGCTAAAACTTCTCGATACAAATTTAAAATTTTAGGAGACATTTCTTTTTGAAGTTTTTCCCATTCATCTACTATATGTTTATAATCAGAACTACATTCATAAAGTTCTTTTTCGTTTCCAAATGCGGAATAAAAATTTCCTTCTTCCACTCCTTTAACACTTTTATAAGCTCTTAAAATATCGATTTCTAAAAAACTTAAAGTCTGAATTTCTTGTAGCATTCAACGCTCCTTTTATATTTTTATTGCAAAGCGAACGTTGGGATTTGAACCCAATTCAACCGTGCTAATCGTCCGCATACAAAAACACCTCTCAATTGGAAAGAAGGTGCTTTTTGGGAGTATTATGAAAATGAAAAAAGAACCTTTTAACGACATGTTCAGGTCATAAAGTAAATCATTAACTTGTTTTTACAATTTACAAAGCGAACGTCGGGATTTGAACCCAATTTAACCGTACTAATCGTTCGCATACAAAAACACCTCCCAATTGGAAAAGAGATGCTTTCTAGGAGTATTAAGAAAAAAATTTTCAAACCTTTTAGTGACATATTTAGGTCATATTTAAATCTATTTGCTAAAAATTTATTTTTTATCAATAGGATACACACCATAACGGATACTGTGTCCTGCAAGGAGCAAGTTAACTACCTCTTGAGAATCTTTAGTTTTATCACCCCATTCATTCGCTTCTTTAAGAGTATCAAATGTTTTTTGATATTTACGTACACCATCAACTGATACCCATGCAACATATTGATATTTTTGAGTAGGTTTTGTCGGTTGAGTTGGCTTAGTAGTTTGACTTGTAGTAGCACCATACCATGCAATACCTTCATAGCGCCATCCTGCTTTTACCAAGACTGATTTTTCATAACTATCTTTCGTATAGAAATGTTCACCTGAATTGGGGTTATACACTCGATACAACGGTGTACCAGAGTTTGCTGTGTACCAACCAATTCCTTCATAACGCCATCCTCGTCCTACTAATACTGATTTTTCATAAGCACTTTTTGTATAGAAATGTTCGCCTGAATTTGGATTATAAACTCGATAAACAGCAGAACCACTTGTCGGAGCATTCCAACCAATTCCTTCATAGCGCCATCCAGTTTTAACTAACACTGATTTTTCATAAGCACTCTTTGTATAGAAGTGTTCACCTGAGTTTGGATTATAAACTCGATACATTGCATTGCTTGTAGAAGCTGAAGCATGAGCAGTTGTAACCCCTCCAACTACTCCAAGTGTTGCGACTGCACCTAAGGCAATAATTTTTTTACTTAGTTTCATAATACTCTCCTATTTCTCCCAACATTTTTCAAATTAATTATATCACGAAGTCCAGTTTAAAGTGACATCTTTATTGATTTTTTTACTCATGTAATACGTCGATTACGCTTTTACATTTTCTCTAGTTCCTTTAACGCATATTGTGCATATAACCCCTGTTCATCACCCTCTTTAGCAATATGTTCCAGAACTTCTTTCAAAAACTCGGTCTCATTCTGTAAATGACCAAAGCCAAACATATATGCAGGTGATACATTATAAAATTCAGCAAACCTAAGAATCGTATCATTATCAGGTACTCTAGAACCAGTTTCCCAACGATTATAAGTCGACTTTAAAATTTCCAATTTTTCATAGACTTCTTTTCGGGAATAATTGTGACTATGTCTTAGGTGCGTTAACCGCTCTGCTACACTTTCCATAAAATACTCCTTATCAATATTTTATTAGGGCAATTGGAATCGAACCAACATCTGTAATAACTTACTGCTCTACCTTTAAGCTATGTCCTAGCTGTCTATTTTACGTTCAGTACTTACTTACCAGATAGTATCAACACATCATGATGTAATCTACAATCACACTAAAATAGACTTTCTTGTATTAAAAAAAGTAGTCACTTGACTACTTTAAATTTATAAACCTTTTAACTTTACCGTTCAAATTTTAATTCTAAAAAAGGAGTACTGTGTCTCTCTTTGACAGCATACTCCCCTTAAACGGTATATTCAGAATGTCTCACGACAATACGCCCTTTCGGGTATCGGGGCGCAATCATCGGCTCTCTCCCTTATCTAGTTGGCAATTGGAACTAGCACCTTGTTATTAAGTTCGGTATAGTTAAGTACTAAGCTGATAACTTGCATTGACTAAACTCCTTTAAAAATGTTAAAATAATAGTGTTCGAAGTTATTAAATTAACATTTTAGTGGGAGTTGCCTCAGCGCGCTTCCGCTTCTTTTTGTATCTCGCGGTTAATGAATTTCATTAACTATATATATTTTAATGTATTTCATTAACTTTGTCAAGAATAAACTCATCTTTTTTGGAGAAAATAAAATGTTCTATGAAAAGCTACAAAAATTAGCCAAAGAAAAAGGGAAATCTTTTGCTCAAATTGAGAAAGACCTAGGTATGGCTAAAAACTCTATGTATAATTACAAAAAAAATAATCCTACCGCTACACGACTAAATGAACTTGCAGAATACTTTAATGTTAGTACTGATTATCTTTTAGGAAATACTGACTTAAAAAATTCTGTTAAAGAACCTGTTGACTTAGAAGAACTTGCTTCTGATGATGACATAAATTGGGATGAATGGCTTTCTTTTGGTGGTAAACCAATTTCTGAACATGATAAACAAAAAATCAAGGAAATTTTTGGAGATCGCTTGAAAGACTAATTTATGAAAAAAGATGAACTACTTGACCTTATTCTCTTAAACATTGAACGTTTAGGTATCGTCATGAACCCCGCCACCTTAGATCAATATGCTATCATTAATTGTGAAAAGTGTATCGGTGTCTATGACCCAATAAGTGTCACACCATTTATTCTTGCTCATGAACTCATTCATGCAAAGTATAGAGATAAACAAAGACATTGTGACAATGATGTACTAAGTTTTGAAGAAAAAAGAGCCAATAAAGAAGCTATACTTTTGCTTTGGGAAATTTATATTGAGCAAGGGGGAAATTCAGATTATTTCACTAACTTTATCGAAGTTTCGGGCTGTCCTTTTGAACAATCTATTACTTTTATTAGAGAAAGTAACGATGTATCAGCGGAGAGCATTAATGAAGAAATAATACAATCTACGTTTGATGGTAATTTAAGAAGCTGTGCAATTGATTATATTTCACGGTTTGACACTATTGAATTCATTAGAGTGTATGATTTTCTCGAAGCCTACAATTTATCTTATGATTTATATGAAGACGCTAGACATGAATTTAATGAACTCGCTCATCAGCAAGGATTTGCCTACTAAAGTGAGGTTTAATAAATTTATTTATAATCCCTAGTTTCTATAAATTTTATTTAATAAAGAGTCACTAGTGTTCTAGTGACTCTTTATTAAATATAATTTTTAAAATTATCTTATTTTATTCTCCACTCGACGTATCTCATATAGGAGTATCTTGGAAGTATTATAGACTCTACAAATCCCCCTCATCTCAGTAATACCAAAATTTTTTAATTACTCAATCCTTAGATAGTGTAAGTAGAACGTGTTCCATAAACGTTTGCAACACTATTTAATTCAAAGTCATGAACCAAAACTACTTGTATTATCCATTTATTATAACATGCAAAAACAATTTAAATTTTTTTTAAAATACAATTAACAAAATAAAAAGCGCTAATCTTTTTAGCAACTTTTTATCTTATACATGTCTTTCATATGATATTACTCAATGAATTTTCACAATATCTGTGAGAATAACTAAGTTAATCACTAATTATATTCTGGAGGAGATCATAAGTTTACTTTCTCAGTTTTTCTATTACATTTGTCCTATTATGTAATTAACTTTCTTTAAGTCCTATTTTGGAAGAACCAGAGGTAATACAAACAAGAAAAATAAATCAAAGATTAAATGTACTGCATAAGAAGTCCATATACTCTTAGTTTTCAAATATGCATAATTCAAAATTAATCTAGCTACTCCTTGAACAAGTAAAATTTGAATAATAGTTCGTAAGATATCCCCCCCGTTGTAAGTGTTAAAGTGGATAAGCCCAAAGATTGCGGCAGTAACTAAGCTTGAGATAAGCGTAGAAATACCCCACTTCGTTCTTAACGTTTCTAAAATGCCGATAGAAAACAGTTCTTCTCCCATAAGCATAAAAGGTACAAAGAAAATCAAAAAGTAGTTGCCATATGCAGAGTTTCCATGACTACTAGCATCCCCAAAAATTAGCGAAACTAAAGCACCACCCAACATCGACCAAACTGCATTGATTAATAGGCAAGCTATTATAATTTTAATATACTTACCCTGCGGCTTTCCAAACCATGACAAAGCTTGTTTACCAAAAATTATAGCAACTGCTGCAATACTAAATACTAGAACAGTAAACTGTTGTGCATATCCTATGTGTAAATTTACATTTCCCATTAAGTAAAAACCTACAAATAGTAATATTAGCCCTATTAAAGTTCTTACGATATTCGTTGGTGATGTTTTTTGTTCCATTTTTTTTCCTCTCTTTAGGTGAAATATGTGCTATTATTTGTATTTAAATTATACAACATTGTACTCATAATAATACATTTCCTGCTTGATTATGCCAAGTTTGGGTTCACTTTCTTTCAAGCAAGTAAACTCAAATACTATTAATAAAATTTCAATTTATGACTACTAAACAGAAATTTGTGTATACTGTTTTTTTATTAGGTTAGAGCGAGCTTCGGATTTCCCACACACCTTCTTAATATATCGATATAGGCTGCCTTTTAATCCTTCCCAAGGATCTTTTTTATAGATGTAGGCTTAAGGTACAATCTTAAAATCTGATTTTCTTTGATCTTGGTTAGATACTTTTGGTAATTTTTCTATGACACCTTGTTGTTTATCCAATTTGATTTGTGAGATCTCATAAGACTCAATAAGTCCCTTCCCATACTGGTATTGAAATATGTTCAATACTAAGGATAATAAAAGAGCAGCCATTTGCGTTGATAACTTTAAATTAAACTTCTTTATAATATGTGTTGACTCCTAACTTTCTAAGCTATTGAAAAATGGACGTGAAGTTCATCAAACATTAATTCTATATCAGTTTACAAAAATAAATAATGTTTGTCAATACTTTTTTATTGTTTTTCGATATTTTTTTATCGTTTTTTAAAAACAAAAAACACCCCAAAGGTGTAAAATAATTACTAGTCCTCAATATACTCCAAAATATCTTTGGGTTGACACTCTAAAACCTTGCATAATCCTTCCAAAGTAGAAAATCTTATCGCCTTTGCTTTTCCATTTTTTAATATTGAAATATTAGCCATTGTAATGCCCACTTTTTCCGATAGCTCTGTAACAGACATTTGTCTCTCAACCAACATCCGATCAATATGTACCTTTATAGCCATAGTATCCCCTTTCAGACAGTTAAGTCATTTTCAGATTTTATATCAATTATTCGTAATAAAAGCTGTTGAATAACCGCTGTAAAAGTACTAAGAACTAAGGGTGAACAGATAAAAATTAGTGAAATTGGTAACACAATATAAAAATGTGTTAATTCAATGATATGGTAAACCATAGGTAATATCCCTATCAATACTATTGTACTAGCAACAGTAAGCCTTTTAATGTCGATTATAATTTTAAGAATTTCCCTCGTAAATATGATGTCTTTATCTATTAATATCAATATTGTATATGCTTTACTTAGCGAAATCAGCGCAAATATTAAAGCACCAAAAAAGCATAAATAAAATAAAATTTTAGAAAAATAGATATCATTACTTTGAAAAGAATTCCAAAGCCCTATCGCGAGCAGACCAAATAAAAAAATGATAAATGCCATTATTATAGCGATAATGAGCTTGAGTGGATTAGTTTTAATTTTCAACGCTTTTCCTCACTTATTTTAGATTAATTTTATCTAAACAATTATAACTTGTCAACTAAGGTAGATATTGGTAGTTCATATTGTAAAAATGCTAAATAATTCACTTAAAACATAGCCATTCTCGACAATCATCGACATTTCAGGCTTATGTTCATGTGATAATTGTTTTTTTGTGTTCTTTTGTTATAACATCATCTATTTTTTATATTAACTGTGATTCATAGCACCTGAAAATCGATATTGTTTATCAATGTTTATTTATCGTTTTTCACTAAAAAAATATTGACTTTCATAATTTATTATAATAGAATAAAATCTCACAAATAAAAAAAGGATTTTAAAACATGAAAAAAAGAACCAAAATAACTCTTATAACTTCAACTCTCATAGGAATTTCTCTCACAGGTGTCCAAGTAAATGCAGATAGTAAAGTTGCAGCATTTGACAGTGGAAGATTCTATTTGGAGGGTGTTGAAATCGCACCGCTTCCTCCACTTCCTCAAATTACGCCTGTATTGGAGCAACCAGCTCAGGTTAAGGTACCGAGTCAGACTCCACAAGCTACTCCAGTATTAGAGCAACAACCAGCTCAGATTAAGGTACCGAGTCAAACTCCACAAGCTACTCCCGTATTAGAGCAACAACCAGCTCAGGTTAAGGTACCGAGTCAAACTCCACAAGCTACTCCCGTATTAGAGCAACAACCAGCTCAGGTTAAGGTACCGAGTCAAACTCCACAAGCTACTCCCGTATTAGAGCAACAACCAGCTCAGATTAAGGTACCTAATCAGGCTCCACAAGCTACTCCAGTATTGGAGCAACAACCAGCTCAGATTAAGGTACCTAATCAGACTCCACAAGCTACTCCAGTATCAGAGCAACAGCCAGATCAGGTTAAGGTACCGAGTCAGACTCCACAAGCTACTCCAGTATTGGAGCAAAAACCAGATCAGATTAAGGTACCTAATCAGACTCCACAAGCTACTCCAGTATCAGAGCAACAGCCAAAGCAGGTTAAGTCTTCCGGTTTAATAAAGAAGATTACTAAATTAAACAGAAATTCATTTAATACTTCGGGAGAAAGTGAAAAGCCTTCCTTGTATCAATTACCTGTGACTGGTGATAAGTCTAGTTTAGAATTCTCTATCATTGGTGCACTTACTTTAGGTCTTGCAACAATATTTGTATCTAAGAGAAAGTATGTCTCTAAACATGATAGATAAAGATTTTCACATATTAAGGATTAATATCCTTAAGGATGAATTAAAAGAGCTTCAAAATGAAAGCACACATCTTTTAGAAGAAAACAAAAACCTTATAAATCGTAGACGTACTAATCGTCTACAAATACAAGGCTGCCGAGGTGAAATTAGAAAGATGCGAAAACTAATTCGTACTAATAAAAAAGAAATGCGATAGCACTATGATCCTATGAGAAGTTCACTTTAGATTTTTCTGTTGTAGAAATTACAATAATCCTAAAAATCATATTATCACTTTTTCATAGTAAGCAACTAGGGACATATTTATATAGGGGATAGTCCAAAATCCAATAACTCCAATAAAAATTATATTTAGTAACTCCCAACCAATAAAGCTCAATCGGTATCCTAAATAGTCCCACCTCTTCCCTCTCATCTTCTTAGAAGAAGCCTTCAAAACCTTCCAGATACTTTGATAATTCCCGTTATCAAGCTGGTCAAATAAAATATAAGTAGCTTGCGACCATCCTAACGCTAAATATAAGCCTATCCCCCAACCTATAAAAGGGATAAGGGCTAGGAGAATATAGGCTAACCCTTTAGTAACATTCAGTGATAGAATCTTAACAACATCTTTATCCAGAAATGGAGCAAAAACATACCTAATGCTGGGCTTTATTACATATCCCCGGAATATGTTAATATACACAAAAATCGCTCCAGTAGAAACAATCTTTGCGAAAATAACAAATAATATCAGAAATACTAGCTCCATACTTTTTCCAAATGCTGGAGTAGTCCAAAAACCGCTTAGTCCCATTTTATTATGATCAGCAAAAAATTTAATTATGTTTTCTAGAATCGGACCAACACCAGTAATACCAGATATGATAGAAATAATGAAAAGAAACATTTTTTGAGGGAAGTTTTGTTTGAGGGCCTCCCTAGCATCCCTTTTTAGCACTCTATTTTTCACTAATTCCCCTCCTTAAGATAACTTATACGATAATTACAATTGGCAATCCGAATATTTAAATCCAGTATATCATTTTTTATTTACTGTTAAAACAATTCACACTATACTATCTTTAGTTTATATATATAACTAAATCTAAAAATAAAGAGCCACCGCTAATGGCCTAGGCTTCAAACATACATATTTAGACTAATTTTTATAGAGGCTTTATCAAAACTCTTTTGCGTCTAATTACTTGACGTTATTCCAATTTAGATTAATATTGAGATTTTAACCAAAATTATAAAATAAAAAGCCACAAATCTAATTTTCTGTGGCTTTTTATTTTATACTTTTATGTTCAAATCTTCTAAAAATATGGTTAGTTCCATGGTTAGTTTCGAAAAGTTATAGATTTGAAATCCCAGTAATTACAGAGAAAATCTACCTTTTACTTAAAAATACTGATTTTATACCATAATTCCCCTGTTTTTGCTTTAATTTTCACTTGTCTTTCTCAACATTGGTTAGTTTATATTTTTTTTATTCTGATCTTCCAGAATAGCTCTGCTAGGCTTTCTGCCAATTTTTACAAATTATACACATATTCATCTTTAAATCTAAGTGTTGTTCATATTATATGAGGTAAAATAATATTTATTTCCTTGATACCCTTCCCCTATAACTGACCTTCCTTTCATGCTTATCAAAATATCCCAAAATACAATCTTTATAGTCCAAAAGTTCTTTTCTTTTTGTATTTAATTCATGCTCATAAACTTTTACATTATATGCTTTAGACTCAATATAAAAACCTTGTTCGTCACTACTATCACTCGTATGACCAAGTGAATTTCCTATCTCTCTTATTTTTTTCCACTTACTAAATATACTCCTATCAAACTCTCTTGGTTCAATATATTTAAAAAATTCTCTAATTAATACAGCATATTCTGGTTTGTCATCAGTTAAAATATCATAACGATTATACCTCTCTAAAAGCTGCTGTTTAAAAATTTATAATTAATCTTACTTATTCGTGGACACTTTATCCTTACTTTTTACTTTTTTTTAACGCGTGTCCAATTAAGCTGGTTAGTAAAGCGATACCTCCCACAAATGCTATAAACCAAGAAATATATTCCCCAGTTGCAGGTAAAGTTTTCCTGTCATCAACTTCCTTATCTTCTATTTTTTCAACATCATTACCTTCTTCCTCACTATCTTTAATTTCTTCTTCCAACATTGTATTTTTTAAATTAATAATTAGATGTGTTGGGGAAATTTCTTTATTTTCAATTTCTTTTTTATAACCCGAAAGGTCATCTGAACTATTTATTACTGACTCTCTAATAGTATAGCTATATTTTTTCCCACTTTCATCATAAATTGCCCATTTTCCAAAATCATATCCCCACTTCTCTTCATCTCCAATATTTTGACTAGCCACTGCCGTACCATTCTGTAGTAATTCAATTTTAAGTGGGAATGTTTTACTTCTATTTGACCAGGTTTTTGTTCCTGAAATGTTGGCTAACAACGTATTAACTATTTTTCCATCAACAACTTCTGAGACGTAATTTTCTGGAACATCCATTTCTTCCACTTTGTATTGATATCTATCACCGTTTTTATCAAAAGTAGGTAAGTTTTCTAGATTCAAGTTCCATTCTTTGTCTGAACTATTGCCTGACACTGTTATCTCACTATATTCAGGAACTATTTCCCAATTTTCACCATCTAGGCTTCTAAATAAGTTAACCTTTATGAGTGAAGGACGCTGTTTAAACATTCCATCATTCCAGAGTTTCTGTACTGTGAAAGTGGTAGTTTCTTTTTGGTTATACTTATTTATCATAGTTACTTTCCCGTCATGTGCAATAATATCCTCTGTAGCTGATGTAACATAGCTATCTAATTCGCCTTCTTCTGCCGCTCTCTCAACAACTGAATACTCAATCAGTTTATTGTCAACAAACCTTGGAACATTCTTAAACTCATGTGACCACTTTCCGCTAGCATCTGGCTCTAATTTGACAAAGTCACCTACCTCTGTCCACTCACTCTGACTACCGGATATTCTACTAACTAACTGTATTAATATTGATCCTGGTCTTGTATCAAAAGCGTTTTCGTTATCATCCCATAATTTCTCAAAGGTTATGCTAACCTCTTCTTGAAGGTCATTAATAATATTGTTTCCAATTAGACGTTGTTCATATCCAAAAATGCCTTTTACTTCTTGTACTGAATATGTAATCTTACTATTATTTGAATCAGTACTTGGCAAATGTGTAAACAAATACTCCCAGGTAGTTTCATTCACTTTTCTAACAACTTGTTGGTTCCATATTTCATCGTCAGCTGAAGCGTTCGTGAGTTCAGGATATGATTCACTCACTGGACCAGCAAGTATACTCTCATCAATATACTTTGCAAGGTCCTTATATAAGACAGGTTTTTTCTCGCCCCCATTGATTGATTGAAGAATACCAACCGTTATCTCAGACCTTCCCCCATCAAAAAGGATATCATTCCAAATTTTTCTGCCCCGGAGTTCTGTTGGATTAGCATAAGTATTTGTAATCTCAAATTCACTTTCGTTAATTTCTTTTACCATACTAATATACCCAGGTACAAAAACTTCTTCTATTTTATAAAATATTTCTTTTAATCCATGCCCATCCGTATCATCCGAATATTTAGGCAAATTATCCCATTGAAACTTCCACGAGTCATCTGAAACTTGTACATTAGGGTCATTCACCCCTATGGTATTAATCTCATCTAGTGGAGAAATTTCTATCCTCTGGTTATTAACATCAATAAACCGTCTTACGATTACCTCTATTTCCGAAGGTCTTCCTTGCTTTTCCCGCTCAGTATCAACATCTTTAGACTGCCATTTCTTCTCAATTGATAAACGCTTTACTGCATCAAATTCCATGTAGTCAAATCGGAATTGTTGGAGATTTCGAAAAGAACCTGTAGAGGCTGTAATTGATAGTGCCAACGATGCCGATGATGCTATATCTTTCTGAGCAATCAGTTCCATTTCTACATTTTGCTCTACACCATTTATACTTACTCTTCTATTTTCAACACCTCCAATAGGAGATCCTGCAACACCTTTTAAGAGATAAACATATAAAATACCACCTGTATCACCATTCGATTCAGAATTTTGCACATTCGCAACGTACTTATACATCACATCCACAAATCCGTCACTATTATTAGACGCAACATTTGCATCATATCCATAATCATCAATAGAATATCTGGCATCTTGTATTTTTCCCCCGCTTATTCCACCAGCGATTTCGTCTCTTTTACCAAGTGTTCCTCCAAAAATTGCTGACTCATTTAAAAAGACTGGGTCTCCCACTTTATTTGCAAAGTGATTGACAGTCGTATCCACCCATTGTCCATCCTGTAATACTTGACCTGTAATGCCCTCGTCATTTATTCCAATAGGGGTAGTCTCTAAGAACGTCCCATATGCTTTACCTAAGGGAAAAGCAAACGGATCTTGTGCAAATCCTAGAAGATGGTTTTTATCGTAGGCTCGCCCTCCTTCAGCAACTGAAGGAGTATATTCATTTCCAAACGTATCAAATTTAAATCCAACAGCTTCCTTCAACCCTCCAATACCTAAATTAGCCCCAGTATAACCGCTTATGCCTGTATCATCTTTATTAAAAGCAAATCCGATTCCATCTGCTCCTCCTGCAAATGATGGATATCTATGCTCAGTTACACCATTCCCTTCTGGTATAACTACATCATTATCATCAGAAGTATAGTTATTCCCATCATTAGCCCCTAGGTATACAGCCCCTTTTAACTCAAATGAATGTTCTGATGAAATTCTTTCATTCAGTGTCATGTTACCTGTCCAATCATTTCGATTAGGAGTTAGTGTAACTATACCGGTAGTTTCTTCATATCTTGCTGTTGGATCAATATTTACTTGTAAATCTGGAAACAATGATAGTAATGGGTTTCTTGAATCGTGATAAAAATGCCCAGCTTCTCCACTTAATGTAAAGTATTGATTAAAATTTTCTCTGCTCACTCTTGTGAAATCAGGAGTTGCGAGTACTTCTTGTGCATCTACTTCTGTTTGTTTATCTCCCACAATGACCAGAACTAAAATTGCAATCACTAAGCTCGTTATTCCAACTAAAAGTATAGAAGCTCTTTTTAAATTTTTCATATGTCGTCCCTTCTCATTTAATTCTATAATTTTTATAGAATGCGCTTACTATACTAATAATTTTACAATAATTTTCTCATCTCAAGAAATGATATTATAAAAAATACATAACGAACTATATTGTATTTTGTCGCCTTGATTTAATTGTTAAATCATTCCACCTCAATTCTTTTTATAATATCCCATTGCGGCGGAGCTATACTATAAAAAATTAGGTACCAATAGGTGTGTTATAATCTGTCTAATAAGTCACTAGACGAAAGAGCCTTTATTTCAAGCTTTAAAGAGCATAATGAGGACTTTAAACAGTGCTCTCTAAATGAATTAAGCAATTTTTCGAAGTTAAACTTGAAGACAATATGGTAATGGCAACCAATAAAATTTAAGGATTACATAAACGAAATACCCAACTATCTGTATTTAACTTTGTCAGCGGCTTAACAAATTTTTACTATTATTAATAAATAAAAACCACTCATAATCAAACTTAGTGGTTTTCTTGTTGTTTAAATTTTTTGATGAAACTCGTTATGGGTATCTGCTAAGCCCATACCGTTGGAAATAAAATATAAATGGTTTTTCCTTTCCGACCCTTCCATTACTCACTTTATCCTGTCCCGATGAATTTTAAGCTTGCTATAAAAAGCTGTACTAACAGCACCAATTAATACGATCAAGCCGATAACAACCGCGAAAACACTTTCGTTATTACCAGTTTCTGGTAAGGCTTTAGCTACTTTAGCAATTTTACTGCTTTGGTCTGATTGACTAATTTGTGAATCATTCTCAACTGTTTGGGCAGGAGCGTTTGAATCTCCATTAATATTACTGTTGTCATTGATATTCGAAATTCCGTTATTTTCATCATTTAGCGTATCGTTTGAACTGGAATTATTCTCGCTTTCCGAATCCTTGTTTTCCTCTTCAGTGGTGTTACTTGCTAAAACTGTGACTGTTGCAGAAGCCGTATAAGTACCTTCATGTTGCTCGTCAGATAAGCGATTACGAACCAATCTAGTATAAGTCACTGTATATTGTCCTGGCGTAGTCGTATCTACTTCGCCATCGACTGTAATTTCTGAGAACTCTAGTTCATTACCTGAAGCATCTGTTGCTTCGTCAAAGTTATCTTCTGGTGACCATGAATCGTTAACACTCAAAGTAGAGTCATGAACCACTACATGGGCTAAGGTTACTTCTTCGTTTTTCGTGTAGACATAAGTCACTGTTTGGGTTTTATCAGAGAATGTACCTGTGGCATTATCTTCTTTTACTGCTTTGAAGGTATAGCCATCGAACTCTCTTTGCTCGCTTGTGTAAGCTTCACCGACATTTCCTTTAAGGACGATATCATCCTGAAGCTTATTGCCTTCTTCATCAATGTATTGAACTGTTACATCAGCTCCTTGTTGGGGTTCAGGTTGGGGCGCATTGACTTTAACTGTAGCAATCGCTGAATAGGTACCCTGATTTTCGGAATTTGAAAATAAATTTGGTATAAATCTTCTATATGTCACTTCGTAGGTTCCAACTTTAGTAGTATCAACTTCACCTTCAACACTTATATCTGAGAACAGGACCGGATTGCCATAATAATCGGTGGCACCATCAAAATTGTCCTCAGCAGTCCAAGTGTCTCCTACTGTTAGCTCTGAATCATGTACAATCAGACTAGTCTTATCTTGATTCTTTTCATATACATATGTGACAACTTGTGATTGATCTGTAAATGTACCATTTGCATTATCTGGTAATCGATTTTCATCTAAGGTATAGCCAGATATACCTAGTTTATAATCGGAAGTGGTGACATCATAACTCTCTCCAATATTACCTGTTAAAGTCTTCTCTTCAGCAATTTCTTCACCGTCTTCATCCACATATTTCACTACAACACTTCCCTTAGAAGCTTCACTTCCGGTAAAAGGCTGGATAACAGTTCCAGAAAAGTAGACTTTGTTTGCTTTTAAGTAATCCTCTGAAGAGCTACTCGAATATTGACGATCAAAGGAGTATTCTAAGTGGTCTGTTTCAGAAGATAAATTATTCCACTCAATAGTCCCATTATTATTATAGAGAGGAAGGTAAACCCCACTATTACTGATTGAAAAATTATTCTCTACAAAGAGGTAGTTACTAACATGCTTTACACTCGGTATCGTAATATGCTCGCTTCTCTCAATAGGCGGGTTTGTTATTGTTTGATAACGTGCGAGAAACATCGTAGTGCTTGAACCTACACTACTGATATCAGAAATATGGTTTGAATCAGCATTAATTATCTGTATAGAATTACTTAAGCCCCATCCACTTAACCGATTCACATTATTATTTTTTATTATAAGAGTATTTAGTGCAATATTTTTCAAGGCAGATAAATCACTTATATTATTATTTTCAACATCAAGCTGAGCAATTCCAAGACCTGTTAATGGTGTCAAATCAGAAATATTTCCATTCCTAAATACAAATACCATGTTAGTCCCATTTTTAGCATACTGGAGTCCTTCCAGGCTATTCACTCCTGATGTTTGAACACTTTTGTTTCCTGGTACTGTACCTAGTTCGGCAACCTTTTCTTTAGTTAATTGATCTACAGTAATATCCAATGCTCCTGCTACAGCCATCTGTAACTGGTTATCAGGCATCCAACTATCGATGCTTTCCGAACCTTCATCTTGATTATCTATTATTTGTTCCGTACTCGCCAAATCAGGAGCACTATTATCTGGTTCTCCATTTAGATTATCTTCTTCCTGTTCATATTGATTAACTTCATTTTTTTGCGGTTCTGTTTCTATATCCTCTGAATCATTTCGATTTACCTCTGTTGATGTTTTTTTAGAAACTTCGCTATTAACTGACTCGACATTGTTATCCGCAAGCACCGTCAGAGGAGAAAGACTAGATGAGAGGATAATTGTTAACGCCAAAATATTTTTACTTTTCATAATAATAACCCTTCTATTAATTTTATTCCTTAGGAGATTTTAACAAAAATTTTATCATTTTCGGTATCATTTATTGTACATAATTATAGCTTTATGTAATATCCAGAACAATTAAAACAACACTTGTGAATAAAATAAATAGCTTATAGTCCATCATCATGCTTTTATAACGCCATTTGAACGTTTTTATACTTTGGTAAAACAATCTGTTACTCATAAAAAATTAAAATTGTAGGTTTACACTTTGTTAAAAATGTCACTTGAAATAAATGAGAAAGATTATAAAATAGTAAAAGACTTTGTGTCAAAAATAACAAGGAGCTTATGACAGACCCGTCAACGGATAATTAAATGGAAAAAAATTATATCTTTCATCAACGCCTTAAAGAACAATGCAAAAAAATTAATAAACCAATTTATTGTGTCGAACAAGAATTAAATTATCCCAAAAGCGCACTAAACAATTATCGCTATGGCAAAATTCCTTCTGGTGTACGACTTCTAGAACTTGCAAATTATTTCGATGTTACCCCAGAATATTTACTTGGTTTATCAGATGATCCAAATAAAACCACTATCGCTGAGTATTTCTATGGTTTAGAAATTAATAAAAAGAGAGAACTTTACCAACTCTGTAAAGAGTATTTTGACCCTAATTACGTTTAAAATAGTTGGAATATAAGGAATAGAAGCCTATGAGACCCGGTGAAAAAATTATCTTAAATGATGGACAAGCAGCGACTATAGTTGTTAACAATCCTAGTCGCTACCAAAATATAATCATTGTACGAGTTAAAAACACTAATTCACATGATTCTGAGTTACGTGTCATAGATAAAAGAAATAAAAAACTAGTTTTTAGAGCTAACAAAAAGCATTATCGCTAAAGTTATCTAGAAATAGGAGTACCATGAATAATAAAAAAACAGCGGATCAGATTATTTCATATTTTCTCACTCAGCTTCAGAATAAACCCTTAGATAAAATCTCTATTAATGATGTTAGTCGAAAAATTGGAATAAGTCGTGTCACATTTTATCGCTATTTTAGAAATAAGCAAGATGTACTTGATACCATGTTAGAACAGTTCTTAGTAGAGTTTGATGACCTATTGAAGCATAAGTTTACAAATATAGAAGCTTTCAAAATGACAACTACCAGAGATGTTAAACAAGTTCTATTTGACTATACTCTTGATTTGGTTACTTTTTTTTATTCAAATAAATCACGAATTAAAATACTAACCGAATCCTCTGATGAAGTAGCATTTATGGATATCTTACACTCAACCTATTATAACCATTTCGTCAGATCTCTTACAGACACATTCTCTTTAAATCAGAACGATCAGTCACTTATAAACTACTCCTTATACATTACTGGTGGTGTGAAAAGTATTATAGAGGAATGGTATCGCACAGACTACATTCAGTCCCCTGAGGAAATTACCAATCAAATTCTAAATATATTAACACCTACACTGAAAGAGCTGCTCACTATGGTATCGGACTAATTTAGCAGCTGCTATATTTTAATGAAAAAAAGAATAACTTAGTTAAAGTTATTCTTTTACTATATCTCTAGATATTTTATTTGATGTTAATCAAAGCTTCATTATTTGGACCTGTTGTAAATGTAATAGTACGACCACCTACTGATTTAGATTCAATTTCATTCCAAGCATGATGTAAAACATATCTTTGTGCTTTGGTATTAGAAGCTGAAAGTACTGCACTATCCGTACCATTACTGTTCTGTGCCCGAACTTTAATCGTGTAAGTTCCACTTGGAATAATAGTTGCACTACTTAAAGCACTAGTTGGAAGTGAAATTTGGTAGCCATCATACATTCCTGCTGTATACCAATCTGTAGTTGCTCCTGATACAGGATATACAGCTTCTCCTCTTGAATTAACTAAATCAGCTGCAAAACTTGTGTTTTCTTTTTTACCAAAGTCAAATGCCTTATTAACAAAACGGCCTTCAACTATAAGATCAGCTTGGCTATCTGTCCAATAACCAGTTTGGAAATAAGTGTTAGAAGCACTTACAACTTCCTTCTGTTTTACATGAGTAACCACTGGTTTACTTTCACCAAGTCCTGCATTTTGAGTAATATGAATTTCATCATCCACAGCTAGTGGAAGATACTTACTATCAATTTTTACACTATAGGTCCCATCTTCTTTGACTGTACCATGTCCAATGATAACATTATCATTATTGTAAACATTTATTGTAGCGTTAGGGGTTCCTGTACCAGTTACCAAAGTATCTGTATCATAAATATCATTTACCACAGGTTTTTGATTTTCATAACCATATCCTGGATCAATTTTAGGGATACCAGTTAACATTGTAGCTGCATCTGAACTTCCTACTACAGACCAGTTAACAAGTGTATCAGTTGTAGTGGTTGTAGCATGGAATGTGTAAACAGATGTGGCATCTGGAATGCGGACATTAGATTCAGTAACTGCCTTACCTAGGTTAATAGCAATTTCTGATGTTGCCTTACTTGCAATTGAACCAACATGTCTACCATTATCAACACGTATAAGGTGATCTCCAACAACCTTGATATCATCTGGTGTATAGACTACATTTTTAGTTCCACCCAACAGTGTTTGGTATGTAAATATACCACTAATATATTTAGTAATATCGGTCTCATCCATTAACTCCTGAAATTCAGTAGGAACTTTAAAATAAGTATAAGTATGATCCCCTAAATCAATATTAAGGCTATCAGTAACGACATATTTTAATGCGATAGTACCAGTTGTTTTACCTGAACTATCAATAGTCATCCCTTTATTATCTACGATGCTACCACTGGCAGCGATCTTACCTTTAGTAAAGATAGTAATATCTCGAGGTTGTACAGAAGATGTTTTAGTTTCTGATTGTGCATCTGCTTTTACAACCGAACCTGCTGAAGCTACAGCTGTAAGTGATACTGCCGTGAGAATAGCTACTGAAATTTTGTTCATTTTAGACCCTCCAAGTCTTAAAAAATTTATGTTAAAAGGAATTCTTTCCTTGCTTAACCTTGTTTAAAAATAACTATTTATAGTGTATCTGATACCTTATCCAACACTAATAAAAACTAAACTATTTACATCGTAATCTTTCTAAGATGTTTTTTAATAAAATATTTGCTTATCTCTTTTTAGATTTAAATGTATAAACTACGATACTAAAGCCAACTAATAATACTCCTAAGATAGAGCTAAACAGAGCTAAAAATCTGTTCTCTCCTGTTTCTGGTAAACTATTTTTACCTGTTTCAGTGTAAGCGTCATCCGTAGAAATAGAATCATCACTAGGGTTTGAAACATTTATCAAAACACCTTCATCGTTCGAACCATTGTTGTCTGCTACATCTTTTCCAACTTCTCCATCATCTGAGCCTTCATCATTTACTGTCTCTTCGGAAGTATCTGCATCTTTAGAATACACATAAGTTACAATTTGAGATTCATCTATCAATGTACCTGTCGCATTTGTTGGCAATTTCTTCTCATCAAGCGTGTAACCTGGGATGGTCAATTTATATTCTGGTGTGCTTGCATCATATTCATCACCAATGTTACCTTTGATGGTTTGTGAATCATGGATGCTATTTCCTGATTCATCAACGTACTTAACTGTCACATCTTCGGCAGCGACCGCATCTTTAGAATACACATAAGTTACAATTTGAGCTTTATCTGTCAATGTACCTGTCGCATTTGTTGGCAATTTCTTCTCATCAAGTGTGTAACCTGGGATG
>NZ_BNDT01000001.1 GCF_014905395.1 Lactococcus taiwanensis | reverse complement strand
ACAAAACCAAGCTGTTGCAACCTTCTCTTTAGCTGTTAATCGTCAATTTAAAAATGCTAAAGGCGAACGTGAAGCAGATTTTATTAATTGTGTGATCTGGCGCCAACAAGCTGAGAACATGGTAAATTGGGCTAAAAAAGGGGCTTTATTGGGTATTACTGGGCGGATTCAAACCAGGAACTATGAAAACCAACAAGGGCAACGTGTGTATGTCACTGAAGTGGTAGATGACACCTTCCAACTCCTTGAAAGTCGTCAAAGTTCTGAGAATAATCATGCTCCTGCAACAACCCAACCAAATAACAAAAGCAACGTACCTGGCGATTCACACGATCCATTCGCAGGTAGTGAACCGCTGAATATTAATGATGATGATTTACCATTTTAACTACTAGAAAACCCTACAAGTAATGGCTTGCAGGGAGCTTTTTTATATTGTGACAATTTTTCTAATGAGTTCATGTATTTCTTCAATAGGTTTGTCTTGGCCGTTCATCAACCATCTACGCCATACTGCATATACACCCGTTGCAACAAAGGTAATGAAATACTCATCATTTGTATCTTTATAAAAATTCTCGATTTCTTCAATATATATTTGACGGATTATTGGCTCGTAACCTTGGTCCTCAGAAAGAAATAAATCCATTTTGAATCCCTCAAAAAATTTTAACTGATTTTCTATTTTAGATTTGGCAGAAACATCTTGGCGAATAATTTCGAAACTTTTCGCAATTTTGGGTTGATAGTATTGATAAATAACTTCATCAATGGAATCATAATTACGATAAAATGCCATGCGGCTGACACCAGCTCTCTTACAAACGCTAGAAATTGTGAGTTGATCGACTCTTTTAGGTTTTTCAGTGGTCTTTCGAATGCCCAAAAGTTGTAAAGTTGCGGTTGTAATAAAATTTTTTGTATCATTTTTGGCTATTTGAGAATAGTTCGTCGCTGCCATTACACTTCTCCTTATTGTGTCACACAAGTACTTTAATAAGTTGTATTCTTAGTAATTCTATTGTACAATACCTTTACATCAGTTTCAAGTGTAACACATGTAGATTGGAATGAAGAAAGGAAAGTACATAAATGAATAAAAATAAGAAAACAATTTTGGTAACCGGTGGTTCAGGTTATATTGCTATGTTCATCATGATTGCTTTATTGAAAAAAGGCTATCGAGTACGGGCGACATTGCGGACGATGTCTCGACAAGAAGAAGTGAAAAAAATGATGGCACAAGGCGGAATTTCAGATTTTACAGATTTAGATTTTGTCCAAACTGATCTGACAAAAGAAGAAGGATGGAGTCAAGCCATGACTGGTGTTGATTCTGTGATTCATGTGGCTTCACCAACACCTTTGCAACGTCCTGACGCTGATGATTTAATGGTGAAAATGGCTGTAGATGGAGTGAAGTTTGTGATGAAAGCAGCCAAGCAAGCAGGAGTAAAACGAGTGGTTTTGACCTCAGCATCAGGAGCTGTTTTAGCGGGGCATAAGCATCATCCAGAAATCTTCACAGAGAAAGATTGGACAAATCTTGATGCTCCAATTAATGCCTATCAACGTTCTAAAACAATGGCGGAAATGGAGTTTTGGAAACTTGCAGAAGCTTATGGTATTGAAGGAGCATCGGTTTTACCTACAGCTGTTATGGGTCCAATTCTTGGAAATGATTTTTCACATTCTAGTGCGGCTATAAAAAATATGTTTGAAGGTAAAATGCCTAGACTTTTAAATTTAGCATTTGATTATGTTGACGTTCGTGATGTTGCTGATTTACATTTGCTAGCTCTTGAAAAAAATGAAGCGATTGGTCAGCGTTTCATTGCAACATCAGGCCAAAATATTACTTACAAAAAGCAAGCAGAGTTTTTGAAAAAGGAATTTGGTCCAAAAGCTAAAAAAGTGTCTACTCAGGTAATTCCCGACTTTTTAGTTAAAATTCTAGCTCGATTTGATAAAAGTTTGGCGATGCCGGCTACATTTTTGGGGCAAAACACAGCTTGTTCAAATGAAAAATCAGTTAAACTTTTAGGCTGGAAACCACGTTCAGGAGAAGTAGCTATCATTCAAACAGCTCAAACTATGTTGGAATTGGGAGTCATTAAAGGTAATTAAGAAAAAATTTACATAGATTCACACGATCCATTCGAAGGTAGTGAACCATTGAATATTAATGATGATGATTTACCATTTTAACTACTTGAATATCCTACAAGTAATAGCTTGCAGGGTATTTTTTTGTTATAATATTTGTAGAGAAAGTTTATAGCGGTTGGCTGAGTAAAGAAAGAGGGGTGAGGCCTATGTTAATAGGTAACATCCTATCAAGCTAGAAAGGCTGTATTTTTGAGTGTTTCAGACAGCTTAACCTTGATGCTTGCTTTTGCAAGTTTCATTGTTATGTTGCTCAATCTCATTATTGTGATTGTAAAAAACATAAAAAAATAGACCGCTAACTTTTGGCAGAGTTCGGTCTATTTTTTGACTAAATAATGCTAACCGTCTTAAACGGTCTCTGTAGAGCTTGTTAACGCAAGCTCTTTTTTTACTTCTTGATATTTATATTATAACGTAAAGAACGATTTACGTCAATAAATCTATACGACATTATTATCTATAAGGACTACTTCTATATTCAGTTTTTATAGTAGTTTATTTTATGGTAAAATTTAAATTGTAGAAAAACATAAGAAAATTAAATGCTATTCTCTATATCAATTAATAGTAGTTAATAGAAAAATTAGAAAAGGATACAAGTGAAGTGAATAATACTAAGGGGTTACCCCGCAAGGAGGAATTAATTAACAATGTTGAAGCTTATAAACAAATATTAGATGAGCAGATTTCACAGAACCGCACATCAATTAATAAAGTACAAATGAGTGATGCACAATACGATACTCTAGACAAATTATCGGGATTATTTTTTCCTATGTAAAAAACATTGAAAAATTATATAACATTCTGGAACAAAAGCAAGCTTCCCTACAATTTGAGAAATTAATCATCGACGCTTTTAAAGAAGATCAATTCCAGAGAGAAGTGCCCTACTACAATAGCACCGGAAACGCTATTGGCTGCCTTGACTATATTGAAGGATGGTTACAAGGTAGTATAAGCAAACTTACGAACATGATAAAATTATCTCCACTGGATGGACAAAAGAACGCAGTAATTATTGGGAGTAATGGTGCCGGTAAATCTTCTTTCGCAGAATATTTTAGACTTGCTTTCCCAAATAACGTAATTGCCTTACCTGCTCAAAAAAGGAATAAAAAGCAGGAGAGGATAGTGTTATAAAAGCCAATTATATCAAGGTTTATCAAAACCATTGAATAAGAGGTAACACAGCTCTCCTCCAAAAATTCCCTAACAACTTTCCGAAAAACTGTAATTTTCTTGACAATTATAAGTGCTTCTGGTATACTGGAATTTATGAAACGTGAGCAATTAATACAAAATATTGAAAAACTAAAAAAGATAATGCCTTCTTATGTTTTGGAGTATTACCAATCAAAACTTGCAATTCCTTATAGTTTAAATACTCTTTATGAATATTTAAAAGAATACGAACGATTTTTCAGTTGGTTAGTTGATTCAGGGATTACTGATGTTCAATATATTTCTGATATTTCTTTATCGGTTCTTGAAAATCTGACGAAAAAGGATATGGAATCTTTCATTCTTTACTTACGAGAACGTCCAAGACTCAATACTCATTCCACTCAGTATGGAGTTAGTCAAACAACTATTAACCGCACCTTATCTGCTTTATCTAGCTTATATAAGTATTTGACGGAGGAGGTTGAGAATGAGGAGGGAGAACCCTACTTCTATCGAAATGTAATGAAAAAAGTTCAAACTAAAAAGAAATCGGAAACCTTAGCGGCTCGTGCTGAAAATATAAAAGGTAAGCTGTTTTTAGGTGATGAAACACAGGGTTTTTTAGACTATATTGATAACGAATACGAAAGCATCCTTTCAAATCGTGCTAAAGCTAGCTTTTTTAAAAATAAGGAACGAGATCTAGCGATTATAGCCCTAATATTAGCTTCTGGTATACGTCTTTCAGAGGCTGTAAATGTAGATTTAAAAGATTTAAATACAAATACGATGGTTGTTGAAGTTACACGTAAAGGAGGGAAAAGGGATGCTGTACCCATTGCTCCATTTGCTAAAGTTTACTTTGAACGCTATCTAGCTATTAGAGAAAAGCGTTATAAAACGACTAAGAAAGATTATGCTTTATTTGTAACGTTGTATCGTGATACTCCGAGTAGAATTGACCCATCTAGTGTTGAAAAGTTGGTTGCTAAGTATTCTCAAGCCTTTAAAGTAAGAGTAACACCTCATAAACTTCGTCATACTTTAGCAACTCGCCTATATGCCCAAACAAATTCTCAAGTTTTGGTGAGTAATCAGTTAGGGCATGCCTCTACGCAGGTAACTGATCTTTATACCCACATTATTAACGAAGAACAGAAAAATGCTTTAGATAATTTATAAAAAAAGCCAGGATAAACTGGCTTTTTTTATAAATTATTATTTTTGATGATTGCTGTTAGAGTGGACAGAGAACGTTCAGCAACCTGACTATATCTCTCCTTTTTATCACGAATTCGAGGTCCATCTAATTCTTGTACGATGCCAAATGTAACGTTCATCGGTTGAAAATGTTTACTGTCAGTATGTGTGATATAGTAAGGAAGACTACCGATAGCGGTCGTTCTAGGAAAAATGACTTCTTCTTCCTCTTTTAATAAGCGCACAGCATTAATCCCAGCCACTAAACCAGATGCAGCAGATTCAATGTAGCCCTCTACTCCTGTCATTTGACCAGCGAAGAAAAGATTGGCTTGTTTTTTAGATTGAAAAGTTTGTTTAAGAAGGTTGGGGGAATCCATATAAGAATTACGATGCATCACTCCATAGCGGACAAACTCAGCATTCTCTAAACCTGGTATCATTTGAAACACCCGTTTCTGTTCGCCCCATTTTAGGTGAGTTTGAAAACCCACAATATTATAGAGCGATGCAGAAGCATTGTCCTGACGTAGTTGAACAACTGCGTAAGGAGTTTTAAAATCACCATCACGAGGACCATTGTAAGAGTCAGGGTACTCTAGGCCTACAGGTTTCATAGGTCCAAATAACATGGTTTTATAGCCTCTTTTGGCCATTTCTTCGATGGGCATGCATCCTTCAAATACTTTCATATCTTCAAAGGAATTAAGTGGAGCTTCTTCTGCAGAGATTAAAGCTTCTTGAAAAGCCAGAAATTCTTCTTTTGTCATTGGACAATTAATGTAATCGGCCTCACCCTTGTCATAGCGAGATTTTTTATAAACCTTATTATAATCAATTGAACTAGCGTCAATTATTGGAGCTGCAGCATCGTAGAAATAAAAACCGTCCCCACCATTTAAATCATGGATTTTAGCAGCCAACTTATCTGAAGTCAATGGTCCAGTAGCAATAATTGTGATTTCATCGCTTGGAAGTTCTGTGATTTCTCCACGAATTACTTCAACTAGTGGATGTTGTGAGACTTGTTCCGTGATAAAGCTTGAGAAAGCTTCTCTATCTACAGCTAAAGCTCCACCAGCAGGAACTTGGGTCTCTTGCGCTGCCTTCATAATGACTGAATCTAAGCGTCTCATTTCTTCTTTTAAAAGACCAACAGCATTAGTAATTGCAGCTCCTCTAAGTGAGTTTGAACAAACAAGTTCAGCAAATTTATCCGTTTTATGCTGCGGGGTAGATTTTACACCACGCATTTCGTAAAGCTTAACAGGGACTCCACGTTTTGCAATTTGGTAAGCAGCTTCAGATCCTGCAAGACCAGCTCCAATAACATTAATATGTGTTTTTTTCATTATATAATTATACCATATCTTATATAAATGGAGCGTTTTATCAGATTAATAAGAGATAGTAAGTCCTACTATTATTTTTTCCTATTTTTGTTTTTCTTCTTGGTAATCGCACTTCTCATTTGAACAAACAACTTGTTTACCTCCACCACGGACTTTTTTCTCTACTAAGAAATCTCCAGATTTAGGGCACTCACGCCCAATTGGTTTGTCCCAACTAGTAAATTCACAGTCTGGGTAGCGATCACATCCATAAAATACACGGTTTTTCTTTGTCTTACGTTCAATGATATTTCCCTCATGACAAAGTGGACATTTAACTCCTATTTCTTTCACAATAGCCTTTGTGTTTCGACAGTCAGGAAAGTTACTGCATGCATAAAATTTACCAAAACGTCCAAGTTTAATAACCATAGGACTTCCGCAAACGTCACAATCAAAACCAGCCGGTTCATCCTTAATCTGAATTTTTTCCATGCCAGATTCAGCATTTTCTAATTCTTTAGCAAAAGGTTTATAAAATTGGTCAACTACCTCTATCCATTGCCGTTTTCCCTCTTCAACTTCATCTAAGTCTTTTTCCATTTCAGCTGTAAATTCAGTATTTACAATATTAGGGAAGAACTCAACAATAAGCTTATTGACAATTTCTCCAAGCTCTGTAGGTTCAAAACGCTTAGCGACTAAGCGCACGTAATAGCGTTTTTGAATTGTTTCTAGCGTTGGAGCATATGTGGAGGGGCGCCCTACCCCATTTTCTTCCAAAGTTTTGATAAGCGTTGCTTCGGAATAGCGCGCTGGGGGTTGGGTAAAGTGCTGTTCAGGTTTAACACTTGTTTTTTTCACGGTATCGTTCTCTGACATTTCAGGCAACATTTTTGATTTGTCAGAGTCGTTGTATATGGCAAGGTAACCATCGAATTTTACTTGGGAACCATTAGCTACAAAAATGACTCCGTTTTGTGAGAGATTAACTTTTACTGTGTCAAAAACAGCTGCAACCATTTGACTGGCTACAAAGCGATTCCAAATAAGCGTATAGAGTTTCAATTGGTCTTTATCTAGATATTTGGCAATTGATTCTGGAGTATTAAATACATTTGATGGTCGTATAGCCTCATGGGCATCCTGTGCGCCAGCAGCATTTTTAATTTTTGAACCATGTTTACTGTATTTTTCTCCGAATCTATCAACAACATAGTTATGAGCGGCTGCTTGAGCAACGGGTGAAATACGCGTTGAATCTGTCCTCATATAGGTAATTAGCCCTTGGTGTCCTTGACTTCCAAGAGTTAGACCTTCATAAAGTTGTTGGGCAACCATCATAGTTTTACGAGTTCGGAAATTAATCTTATTAGCAGCATCTTGTTGCATGGAACTCGTGGTATATGGAAGTGGAGCATTTCTACGGCGTTCCTTTTTTTCAACTTTATCAACATTAAAGTCAGGACCATCAAGTCGTTCCATTATTTGGACAACGTCATCATTGTTTTTTAAAGGATGCTTTTTACCATCAATTCCCCAAAAAGAAGCTTTAAATTTCTTTGTTCCCTTTTTGAATTCACCATCGATTGACCAATATTCTTCTGGAATAAAAGCGTTAATTTCATTTTCTCTATCTACTATTAGTTTTAAGGCAATAGATTGTACACGACCAGCAGATAGGCCTTTTTTAACTTTTTTCCAAAGGATAGGGCTAATTGAATAACCGACCAAACGGTCTAGCACACGGCGTGCTTGCTGTGCATCAACTAAATCAACATCAATTTTACGCGGTTCTTTAAAAGCATTTTTAACTGCATCTTTTGTAATTTCATTAAAAACTACACGATTTTTCTCTTCAAGTGGAAGATTTAAAATATGTGCTAAGTGCCATGAAATTGCTTCTCCTTCACGGTCCGGGTCACTTGCAAGATAAACTGCTTTCGCAGCTTTAGCTTCTTTTTTTAGCGAATTAATTAAGGGAGCTTTTCCGCGGATGTTGATATACTGGGGTTCATAGTTATTTTCGATGTCAACGGACATCGTAGATTTTTTCAAATCTCTGATATGTCCTACACTGGCCACAACTTTGTAATTACGTCCTAAATACTTTTCAATTGTTTTAGCTTTTGCAGGTGATTCTACAATAACTAAATTTTTGCCTGGGGTTACTTTTTTTCTTGTTGTTTTTTTCTTTGTTTTTGTTTTAGTCGCTGTTGGCATATTTATTCCTAGCTAATTATATGAGAGGTGAACATTCCTGTGCTTCTTTCATTAGAATGTTCTCTTAAAACATTAAATTTTCATTTTAATGATACCCTCCAATAATAAATGCTTTTAAGCAATATGTCAAGCTATTTCATTTTCTTATAGGAAAAGCCGATATTTATGTGATTAAATAGTAAGCCTTTTAATCCTTATAATATAAGGGGTTTTATTGCTTTTATTGGTAAATATATTCTTCTAAAATATCTTGTGCCTGATAGACTAATTTTGCTCCTTGTTGAATAAGATGGTGGCAACCATCAGATTGTCCATCTAAGATGTTACCTGGTACTGAGAAAACATCTCTCCCTTCTTCCATTGCTCTTTCACATGTGATTAAACTGCCACTGCGCAACTTAGCTTCAATAACGACCACGCCACGTGCAAGTCCAGCAATAATACGATTGCGCTCTGGGAAATGATATTTAAGTGGTTTTTCGCCTGGAGCATACTCTGAAATCACAAGTTGATGATGTGCGAGATAGGTTTGTATTTTACGATTTTCACTAGGATAGAATACATCTAAACCAGTTCCTATTACAGCGATAGTTGGAGTATGTGTTTGAATGGCTGAAAGATGGCTTATGGTATCAACACCGCGAGCAAGGCCACTGACAATTGTAAAAGTTTGATGAAGCTCCCCAATAAGTTTTTGAACTGTTTTTAAGCCCTGAGAACTTGAAGTTCGGCTGCCAACGAATGCCAGCTTAGGGTTCCTCAGAAGAGAAAGATCCCCTTGATAGAATAAAAGTACTGGTGGGTTATAGATTTCTCGTAATCGCTCTGGATAATCTTTGTCAAGAATTGAAAGAGAATTGAATTGCTTATATTTCTCTCTTAAAACTTTTGTATCTTGAGATTTGTATCGTTCGATAAAATCAGCAACAGATCTTACTTGTGCAACCTGAGCCATGCGCCGTAAGCTTAACTTGTCAGGATTTTGCTGATAAAATTTCAGCAACTTATTTACCCCAAGATTAGTCATGCCTGCAGTCTTCCAGCGAAATAAATCAAAATTTGTAATCATAGATACCTCCATTAAAGCTTCTTAAGAGTTATATACGAAAAAAATAGAAAAATGTCACTAAAAAGTACTGACAGAGTTGTCAGTACTTTTATAGATTATTCAGCCTCAGTAATATCTGCTCTAAGTTTATCAAGATCAAGTTGTGCCTCAAGAAAGTTTCGATTTTCGGTTGGGAAACTTTGGAGGAGTTGGTCGATCTTACCAATTTCAACATTACCAGAAAATCCTTCAAAATCGATGATATGTCCTCCAAATTGTTTATCCTGGCTAAGAAAATGGAGATGATAACCAGCTACACTAACTCCATGGAAGAGTTCGGGTGTCCAAAAACCTACGATTGTGCCGGTAATTTTCTTTTCCGTATATTCGGGTTGTCGAGCAGCAATTTCGACAAAAGGTTCACCTTCTTTACCCCCTGGGGACATCCGTACATGCATGCTATCAAAGCTTCCTTCCAATTTTATAGCATGGAACAAATTTTTGCTTGAGAACTGGGTTTCAATTGCAGTCAGTAATTCTGAATTAATCGTATTTTCCACTTTAAATGATAAAATCTTAGTAAAAGGAGTCACAGCACCATAAGGTGCTGTTTCCGATCCAGTTAGTTTACTGACCGTGTTGTCAGCACGTGCTTGATAAGCTTCACCGTCTAAAATGATTACTTCTCCTGTAATGCCAGCGAGCGTGCCAATCCCAAAATCACCGTGTTCTAGTAATTCTGAAATAGTAATACTTCCTTCATAGAGTCCAGACATTAAAGCAGCTAAACTACTATGATGGAACATTTTTGTAGTTTTATCTATCAAATTTTTTCTCCCTATCTTCGTGTCAGTAGCTGACAGAAGTTTCTATCCGTTTCTTTATCTATTTTATCACAAAGTTTTATTAAGCAAGTAGGATGGATTTGTTAAATAAGACACAAGCAAGTTTTTTGCTTTTATAGCTTATTAAATGGTTAAATTATATTGGATTATAATGTAATCAATAAATTTAAGGAGCTCTCTATGACTCAGGATTATCGAGTTTTACTATATTATCAATATGTCCCCATTGAAGACGGAGAAAATTTTGCCAAAAAACACCTCTCAGAATGTAAATCATTAGGTTTAAAAGGACGCATTTTAGTTGCTGACGAAGGTATTAACGGAACTGTTTCTGGTACTGTCGATCAAACAAATGCTTACATGGAACTGATGAAAAATGACCCTCGCTTTAGCTCAATAATTTTTAAAATTGATGAAGCCGAGCAAAATGCTTTTAAGAAAATGCATGTCCGTTATCGCCCTGAATTAGTCAATTTAAGTTTAGAAGATGACGTCAATCCCTTGGAACTTACTGGGGCTTATCTTGATCCAAAAGAGTTTCGTGAGGCCATGCTTGACGAAAATACAGTAGTGATTGATGCACGAAATGATTATGAATTTGACTTAGGACATTTTCGTGACGCCATTCGTCCAGAAATAAGAAGTTTTAGAGAACTTCCTCAATGGATTCGAGATAACAAAGAACAATTCATGGAAAAACGTGTTTTAACCTACTGTACTGGTGGAATACGTTGTGAAAAATTTTCAGGATGGCTCGTTCGTGAAGGTTTCAAAGACGTTGGTCAACTTCACGGAGGAATTGCCACATACGGAAAAGATCCAGAAGTTCAAGGCGATCTCTGGGACGGACAAATGTATGTTTTTGATAGCCGAATAGCAGTTCCAATCAACCAAAAAGAACATGTTATTGTCGGACGTGATTGGTTTGATGGCAGTCCGTGTGAACGTTACATCAATTGCGGAAATCCAGAATGTAACAGACAAATTTTAGCTTCAGAGGAAAACGAAGCAAAATATCTTGGTGCTTGTTCACATGAATGTCGAGTTCATCCCAATAACCGTTACATCAAAGCCCACCAACTATCAAATCAAGAAGTTCAAGAACGTCTTGCGCTCCTTGAAAAAGAGTTAGCATCATAAAACAAAAAGTCTATTATTCTTTAATAGACTTTTTATTTTAATTAAGTGCTTGATTTAAAGACTTTCGAGTATGTTTTAATCCTCTATAATTTGTTCAAAATCAACAGTTCCTTTACGCTTGTTCGCCGCAAGAACGCGAATTTTGATTTCTTGTCCCGCTTGATACACTTTACCTGATTTTTTTCCGGTAAAAGTATTCGTTTCTTCATCGAATTCTAAATCTTCTGTAGTTCCTGTGTGGAGATTGAGTACACGAATTAATCCTTCAATCGTATTATCTAAGGCTACAAAAACACCAAATTTCTGAACACTTGTGATAATTCCTGTGTAGACTTCACCAATATGATCCGTCATGTATTCTGCTTTCTTCATCGCATCAACAAGCCTTTCAGTGACCACTGCGCGATGCTCCATGTCTGAAGAATGTTTTGCTATTTCTGGTAAGCGTTCTTTCCATTCTTCTTTGGTACGATTAGAATGATCGGAAGGATATAAATGCAAAAGACGATGTACAACTAAGTCTGGATAACGTCGAATAGGACTGGTAAAATGCGTGTAATTTGCAGCAGCAAGTCCATAGTGCTTGGTATTTTTTTCAGAGTAAACGGCAGTGGACATTGTATGACGAAGCTGATAGGTCAAGGCTTTTTCAAAGTTAGTTCCTTGAATTTCATCTGCAAAATAATTGACGGCTTCATGAGAATTAGAGGAAAGTGAAAACCCTGCTTCTGCTGCTGTTTCCATAAGTTTCGCAAAAGCTTTTTCTTTAGGTTTATCATGAACACGATACAGGGAAGGTAATTTTTTCTTTTGAAAATCAAGAGCGACGGTCTCATTAGCCATCAACATGAAAGATTCGATCATACGCTCAGCTGTATCTCGATCGCGTTTGATAATTTCTATCGGGTGCCCTTTTTCATCTAAAATGATTTTTGCTTCACTCTCATCAAACTCGATCATTCCTCTATCTTTTCTCATGCCTTCAAGAATATCGTGAAGTTCGACAGCTGCGTTTATTGAATCAACGATTTTTGAGTAACTTTCTAGGGCTTCTCGGTGTCCTTCACGCCCTTGGTGAATCATCTTATTCACGTTAGAATAAGTCATGCGATACGTCGTTTTTATATAAGATGGTGATATTTTATAATTAACAACTTTCCCTTTTTCATCAATTTCCATCACACAAGACAACGTTAAGCGTTCTTGCGCTTCATTAAGTGAACACAAATCGTTAGAAAGTTTAACAGGTAGCATTGGAACAACTCTATCGGTCACATAGACAGAGGTGGCGCGTGAATAAGCTTCCTTATCTAGCGGAGAGCCATCTTTTACATAATGACTGACATCGGCAATATGCACCCCTAATTCAAAATGGCCATTTATTAATTTTTTGACGTGAATTGCATCATCCAAATCTTTTGAGTCTTCCCCATCAATGGTATAAGTAATCTCCGCACGATAGTCCTCACGTCCCACTAAATCATCAGCGGTTAATTGCTCAGAAAATGCCTCTGCTTCTGCTAACGCTTCTTCAGAAAATTCTTGTGGAATCTTCATAGCACAGAGTACTTCTAAGATATCGAGTCCTACCTCACCTTTGTGTCCTATAATTTGAGTGATTTTACCTTCAAAAGCTTTAAGATCAGTAGGATATTGAGTAATCTTAACGCCGACTACATCTTCTTCTAATACACCTACCAAGGGTTGTGTGATGTAAAGTGTATCAGAAATGCGATCATTGAAGAGCTCAATTCTTCCTTTATAACCTAAGGTTTTGACTTGTCGATTTGATAAAGCACGATATGTTCCTACCGTCTCAACGACTGCTCGCTCATTGATTTTTGTAATTTGCCCACTCGCGCCACGCTTATCCGACTTAGGGTGGATGACCTTAACAGTCACATGATCTCCGTCCATCGCAAATTTAGTGTCGTTTTTTCCGATATAGATGTCGTTTGATTTATCCGTTTCTCCATCTGGATGTACAAAACCGAATCCCTTAGGATGCTTGGAAAATATCCCCTTACTTTCTGTCTGATTAAGTGCTGATGCTAATTCTGATAGCTGAACCATATCTATTCTTTTCCTCCAACTGTTTCATTCTATCATAACATAATCTATAAACAATAATCGACTCCTAAGTAAGTTATTTTGAACCACCTAAATTTTTCAAATTAATAATCAGAGTTCAAATATATTTTCAGAGGATTAAGGAATTATAAATAAAAACTATTGCAATATATCATTGTTTTTGCTATTATTAGAATGAACGTTCTAATAAATGAAGAAAGGAGACAATATTTTGGCTAGAGCGAAAACATTTGACTACGAGGAAATCCTAGATAAAGCAACTACCATATTCTTAGAAAAGGGTTACGATAATACTTCTTTTCAAGATTTGGTTGATCACTTAGGGATACATCGCCGAAGCATCTATGATACCTATGGTGACAAAAAAGAACTGTACTTAAAATCATTAAAAAAGTATGCGCGTTTTGTCAATCAAAATTACTTTTCACTTCTTAAAGATAGCATGACCATTACAGAAAAGTTCGAGACGATTTTTAATTACTCTGCTTTTCCTAAAAAAGATTGTCCTAAAGGATGTCTATTTGTTAATTCTGCTACCGAGTTGGCCATGCGGGATAAAGAAATTTCAATTTTAGTGGAACAATTCTTTGAAGAGACGAAACGCTTTTTTGAACATTTACTGTCTATGGCTCAAGAAAAAAAAGAGCTTGCCCCAGAAACTGATATTTATACTTTGGCAAGTTATCTAAATAATGCTTTAATAGGAATACGTGTACTGGTCAGATGCTCTCCCGCTGAGAAAGAACTAACCAACATTATAAGTACTACATTATCTGTTCTAAAAGTTAATCATAATTAATTAATGTGTATCCATAGTTATTTTAAATGGATATTATTATTTTGATTATTTTAGAACAAACATTCTAAAAAAGGAAATAAAATAAAAATGGAACAAGAGCAATTAAGAACAATGATCCTTCAAGCTCATAAAAACCGCTTTGCAACAAAGAAGTTCGACCCCACTCAACCAATTGATGAGAAAGATTGGACTGCTATACTCGAAAGTGCAAGATTATCTCCCAGCTCTTTTGGGTATGAACCATGGAAATTTTTGGTGATTGAAAATAAAGAAATGAAAAACGACTTGAAATCAATTGCTTGGGGAGCTGTTAACAGTCTGGAAGGAGCTGATAAATTCGTTATCGCTTTAGCCAAAAAAGATATTGTCTATAACAGCCCTCACGTGCAACATATTGTGAAAGATATTTTAGGATTGCCCTACTCTGAAACTTCACCTCAAAGCCAGTTCTTTAAAAAATTTCAAGAATCAGACTTCAAACTCACGGATAAAAGTTCTTTATTCAATTGGGCGGTTAAACAAACTTATATTCCACTCGCTAATATGATGACGACCGCTTCTTTTCTTGGAGTTGATAGCTGTCCTATCGAAGGTTTTAACATTGATCTGGTTGAGAAATACCTTTCTGAAAAAGGCCTGATTGACTTAAAAGAAGTTGGTGTGGCATATATGGTTGGTTTTGGACATCGTGCAATGGATGTACCCATCAAAAAAAGACAAGCCATTGAAGAAATTGTCGAAATTATAAAATAACTAAAAAAAGTTTGAGGGAGAATTAAATGAAAGCATACGGACCACTATCAAAAAATAGAGATACATTTATTGAGTTTGAGGCTGAACTCCCAGCTTTAAGACCACATGATTTATTGGTAAAAGTAGAGGGTATTTCCGTCAACCCAATAGATACTAAGATAAGACAAGGTATTAAGGGTAACTTATCTTCACCTCAAATTTTAGGTTGGGATGGGGTAGGAAAAGTTGTAGAGACGGGCTCAGAAGTGTCGTTATTTAAGGTGGGAGATGCTGTTTTCTGGGCCGGAGATGTGACTAGGGATGGTTCTAATGCTGAGTATGAGGCTGTTGATGAACGAGTAGTAGGATTTGCACCTAAAAATATTTCTTTAGAGCATGCCGCTGCAATGCCTCTAACCAGCCTTACAGCTTACGAACTGCTGTTTGAAAAATTACAAATCTCTGAGAAAGACAATAATAAATCTATCCTTATTATTAATGGCGCTGGAGGAGTTGGTTCTGTAGCCACTCAAATGGCCAGAAATACTGGTTTAACTGTCATTGCTACTGCTTCTAATCCACAAGCTATTCATTGGGTAAAAGACTTAGGAGCAGATTTTACTGTAAATCACCATGAGGATTTGATTAAACAAGTGCGAGATCTAGGCTTTCAAAATGTTGATTATATCTTGATTTTAAATGCGGTGGATCAACATATTGCTGCAGTAAGTGAGTTGATCGCCCCTCAAGGTCATATTGCTAATATTGTACAACCTAAAGGTCCATTAAACTTAGAAAAACTTGCTCATAAATCAGCTTCTTTTAGTTTCGAGTGGATGTATACAAAGGTTGTATCTAATACCTCGGACTTGATCTCTCAACATGATGCCCTTAATAAAATTTCAAAATGGCTAGATGAAGGAATATTAAAATCAACAATGACTGCAAACATTGGGGAAATTAATGCAGAAAATCTTAAAAAAGCCCACTTACAAATTGAAAACAATAGAACAATAGGCAAGATCGTTCTGACGAATTCTAATCCTTCATAAACTTTGTAAGTTTCCTAAGGATATAATCTTAAAAAAATAAAAAACCTTGGACAAAAATAGCGTTCAGGTTTTTTTAAAAAAAATGAGTCTAGAATATTTATTTATCAATAAAATTCCTCAGGTAATATTAAATTTGTTTCTGATTGCTATTAAATCAACATTTGTACGCTCTTAATCATCCCTTTTTGGTGAAAGATAATGAAATGAGCGTGGCTTTTTGGCAAGTATAAGCAAGTTAATTTTGAAATTTGGTGGAGGCATGCTCTTCCTAAATTTACTAGAAGTTTCTGAAACTAGTTTATCTTAACCAAAATTTTATCGAACAATTGTTCCAAGTCCTTGGTATCTGAATGAATAGTTTTAATTGTTAAACAACTTGTTCAAAAAATTATATCGTCAACCGCTTTTGTTACTCTTTCTCTAAAATCTTTTTCTCTTTGTTCCTCAACCTGTTTTTCTTTCTTAGCTTTCAATAATTCTGAACGAAATGATTTATTTGCTTCAGCAATCGCTAAAAGCAACGTGTCCTTATGATAATCTTTAACTTCCTCTAATGTTGTTCCTTTAAGCCAAATAATATCTCTGCTTATTGAAGCAATGTTAGAACGATGCATTGTTGTGAATCTAGGTGGATTATTCCAATAGTGTAAAAAATATTCCGACCATCTATGTTTAGGACTGTAATTCAATTGAAAGGGTATACTGTAAAGCGCTGAACCTCTTGTACCATCATTTTTAGGAGAAGTAACTTTTTCCGAGATAATTCCTTCTATAAAAATATTGTGAAAATTGATTTCATCATCAACTTCAATGTTTTCTTGAGAAATATTCATAATTTTTGCAATTGTTTCTCTTGGATTTTTTATTGGTTTTGATGGATTAATTTTATAACCATGAATTAATGTTAACAATTTGGCAAATTCTTTATCTTCAAATCCTTTACCTAAGTCTACTCCAGTTAAACTAACCATCATCTTAGGAAGAACGTTTTCAAATCCACCGCGAACAACAGGAATAACCCTTGCTGATTTATTTTTTATTTTATCGGCAATCATTCTTCCTTCATAACCACTCCCACCATCTCGGTTATCAAGTTTCTTTTTATACTCTTTTGAGCAAATAGCAAGAATAGTACTAGCAGAATCGACAGCAATTTCCATAAATTGATTAATATCATCACCAAATTCAAGAGAGTTTTGATCATAGGTAACATTAATCTGATTTAATTCTAATTCATTTGCTAAAGATTGTACCCATTGTTTATGTTCTTCGCTGTCTCCAGAGTACAGAATTGTTACATTTTTATCATTTTCCATAGTGTCTCCTCAACCTTATCAAAAACTATTTATCTATGTGCAGAAATATACTGAACTAATGATAAATCTTCATGAATCATAGCTTAATTCATAAACTACAGTTTTTGTACATTATTTATGTCGGTATAGCAATCAAGTCATCGTATATATCACTTGTACTTGTGTTATTTTCTGTTTTTATATTTGTCATATTATAAGGGGGATTTATTATAAAATACTTAAAGTTTTTTCCTTCGGAAATTAAATTTGAAGCAGTCAAACCCAAGGACTAATTGGCTCATCAACTTATAATAGTAACTAAACTTTCCAAAGTTAATCCACTTTGTTCTAACCTTTTAGCAATATTTTGATGGAATAGCCTTGTTCCATAGTTTCCTTTGATACTAATAAAAATTAGTTTACTTTTTGCCCTTGTTGTTGCTACATAATGGTTATAGAAACTTACCTCATCTCGCAAATTATAATCTTCTACAAACAGGATAACCTGATCAAATTGCAACCCCTTTGAAGAATGAAATGTCATCGTCCTATGTTTGATATCTTCTAACTTAAAAGCATCAATATATCTATCTGTAGAAATAGTTTCATAAAGAGCCGATAAGTCCTTAGGCTGAGCTCCATATCCTAAGAACCTAGCTAGATCTGAAACTTTTTCTTTAAATTGATTTTCTTCAGCAATATTGTTCTTTATCCCCCGTAGATATCTCTCCAACTTCCTTTTAATCCTTGAATCTTCTTCTGTTCCTGAAGGAATGTCATAGATAAAATCAAAAACTGAATAGGTATCGATAAGCAAAAACTGTGCTATTGCATAGTAGAGCCACGCTGTGTCATTCGAAATATCTTCAATTGGAGATTTAGGAATAAATTTGAAATTCATATCATGGTCGCACAAAATATTAGCATTATTTTCCGCATTTGCATTAGAAAATCTCAATAAAGCGGAAGATTTATCTTTATCCCAAAAATTTTTGATTTTTTGAATCCAATCTTGTTCCGTACAATTTAACAAAATAATATTCTCTAAACTGGTTTGTTCATCATAAAGTTTGGAAGTCTCTTCAAAAAGTAGATTTGAGTAATTTTGAATCTGTTTATTTGAACGAAAGTTATCTCCCATAAAAATACTTTTAAAATTGCTTTTAGTCAAAATATTCTTAAATGCTTCCGGTCTAGCGCCTCTCCAAGTATACAAGGATTGCTTGTCATCGCCAACAATAAATAAGTCAATATTCAGCGAATCTGTCAAATACATGAAAAAACCATTCATTGCCGTATCGCAGTCTTGATATTCGTCGACATAAATTTTGAAATATTTGGATTGCAGATATAGCCGCGCTACTTCTGATTTTTTAAGTATTTTTAAAGCCAATTCGAAAATAAAATTCTTATTGTTATCCTTATAACTTCCTAAAGTACAGTTTTCAGAAATGTAAGTCAGCCCTTCTTCATAATTATCAAATTTTAGACTGTAGTCGGTCGTCATCTCACAATCAAATTGTACACTATAGGCGTCTTTCATAAACGGTTTAATAACTTCTTCAATAGCAAAACTATTATTAGTAGCAATAAAATGTCCTGTAGTATCAACAGATAGCCTTTCTTGTATTTCTCGTGCTGCTTTGATTGTAAAAGTGATTGCCGCAATGACACGATGGCTCTCATTTTCCTCAATCTCTTTAGCAATTTTTGCGACCATCGTATGCGTTTTTCCAGTTCCCGCACTTGCTCTTACAATTAAATTTCCCACAGCATCAACAATTTCTTTCTGAGTTCCTGTTAATTCCATTCTACCAAATCCTTTAGACAAGCAAAATTATAATCATCGTATACTTTTCGGCAATCTTCATCAGTCAATTTCTCAACAAGCTCAACCATGTGATTATTTTTAGCCGCTTGTAGATAAGTAACCGGATTTTTTCTATCGAGATACTCAACAAGATTTTCATGGAGAACCTCATCTAGGTCATTTTCTAAATCAACTTTTGATAAATAAACATGAGAGTTCTTCCTTATGTCATTTAGTAGTGGAAGATTTTGTTTAAGATTATAAAGCTGCCTTCGATACCCGACAGATTTGTCAATAAATTCTTCCTTAGTGTCAGGAAGAGGAGTAATTGTCCAGTCTATACCAAGCGTTCCATTAACTAGATTATTAACTCTGGAAAATCCAAGGGCATGGTGACCGCTGTTTGCTCGCCATTGGATATCATTATCAGTTTTAATGACACAATGAATCCCCAACATTTTCAACATAGGTCGATAGTTTTTGAACCCTATGCCATTAACTGAAAGGATATACATTCCGTTAACTTCATAATATGGTTTGATTACTGAAAGAACTTTATCAAATAAAAGCTGTTCAGAGGGTCCTTCTACTAACAAAACCCTATTCGCAAAAATTGCTTCCGCAAGTAAGCGGTTAAGCATTTTCTTATTATCTTGAAAGTCAGAAGGTACATTATAAAAAGCACTCTTGCTTGTCACTCTCCTCTCGGCAAAAATTCGCACCAAAGTGACTTTGTTCATTTCATACAAAATATAAGGAGAATGAGTAGAAACAAATAAATACGGATACCCTTCAGAATTACCAAACAGAATCTGAGATAACTCTATCTGTAAAGATTTATGAAGATTATTTTCAGGTTCCTCTACAAGAAATAAATTTATTTTTTTATCTGCTTCTTGCTCCGCTAAAAGTGTAAATAAAGAGTACACAACAAGCTTCTTTCTGCCTTCGCCTGCCGTTGGATAAATGTTATCATCGTCTTTTTTCTTCATGTAAGGGACAATATTAGAATAGAGACCCTTTACTGCAATTTCAGATTTAATTGAAATTGAGATGTTTTCATCATTGAATTTTTGGTAAGCAGGGGTTATCTTCGATTCAAAATCTGAAACTCCAGAAAGGCTTGAAATCTTTTCGTTCAGTTCATCTACAATAGAATTTATAGAGTCATTGATAGCCTTGTCGTCCTCTGTATCACTTTGGATAAACTTCTTGATGTTTCGTTTAAAAAGAACATCCATATCAACATAAGAATCTATATAAAAAACATTAAATACGTCATCAATATCAAAACGGGTTCCTCTAGGTTTGATTTCCTGAAGATTTTCTTTATCTCCACCCCAAAACAATTCAGCAACTCCGACCATTTCAGAATTATCATATTCCGCTAGTAACCGTATGTATATCAAGTCTTGCCCAGATAAAATTGATCCCCTAAGCCTCGCACGCAATTTAGAACTGTCCTCATTATTATCACTGATATCAACGGTAACCAAAATCTCAATTGGGGTTTCCGTTTTCTTCTCAAAATAGTCTGAGTCTATGAAGTCATTCCTACGAGTATCTCTGTCAAAAACAAATCTTAAAGCTGTCAGAAGGTTTGTTTTTCCGACATCGTTGAGTCCGAAAAATACATTTTTATTTGATAGGTCAATGCTTATATCTTCAAAACTTCTGAAGTTTTTAACCTGTAGCGATTTAAATTCCATAATTTTATTTCTTCCTTTTATCTTACTAAAACGTGTTTAAAAAACTCCCCTGCCTTTTAAGAAACAATCCCAAGCTCATGAGTTCATCACTTTATCAATAATCTTTAATACCGAATCAACCACTTCATTAAAAGACAAATCTTTAGCATAGTTATATTCACGCTGATACTTTTCCCATAACGATGCTGAACTTGAGAATTCTTGAGTTGTTCTACTATAGCAAGATAATTATCCAGCTGAAAATACGACTCTCGCTTGGTCATTGTATTATTCAAAGCAGTAGTTAATATAGTGAAATTGATTTCATTCCATCTTAGTTTTGAAATCATATAGACTTCATAGAAATCACGCGTTCTTGTTGAGGTAACACCACGCGCTAATACAGTTTCAGCTTTCAGCCATGATTGTTTCAATCGGATATGGCAACAAAGATAGTTTGTCATCGGTAAAAAGACGATTGATACTGAACTCAATTTCCCTCGGTGTGATAGCTTCTCCGGTCGTTACATCAATCAATACTAGTTCAAGGATTCTCTCAAAATCAGCATATAATTTGAGTTAAAATCCCAGATAATCATCTGTTTCTCGGATTTCACTAACATTATAAAAGGATCGGTGTATCCTTCATCCATCACGTAAATCCCACGCTGAACAGGGAAAAGAATTTTTTCATTCACCATATTAATCAAAACTGCTCTTGGAATTTTTGCTTCTGTAACTTGCTTTGTCAATACAATACCATTATTCTTTTTTGAAATCTCTAAAATTTTCTCTTTATTGGTCATATAATTACCAACTTTCGTGCTAAAACAACACCTATATTTTAGCTCGAAAGTTATATATCAAAATAACTTTGTATTACTGCTATCAATATCGACATTGACAATTAATAGACAATTCTTTAAGAACATGACTCTTATATCACTATGAAGAAATTTTTTCAAAATAAATATATTTTGGCTTGTTGATCCAAAGTTCTTTAAATATAAAGGTCATATTCGTATTTTTATCAGCTACTTTTTCATAGAATTTTAGCTTTCCATACACTGCAAGATTATATTTTCCACTTTGTAAATTTTTCAATTTGTTATAAACTGAAAATTTTTTTGGAGTAATCAGTAAATCAAAAATATATTTATAGTCTCCCTTAATGTTTATATTATTAAGGTTTTTTACTCTAATCTTTAAAATTCCTTTATCCTGGATAATCTCCATAAATATTTTTCCAAAATAATACTTATACTCCTCTTCTGTAAATATATCCAAGGAACCATTACGCCAACCGATTTTCTGCTGTGATATTTTCCTAGTTTTTCCTTGTTTTGTTGATTGAAAAATCGCTACAATTGCTGTTACTACCGTAATTCCTGCAAAAACCATATTTCCAACCGTACTATATCCTAATTTTGTCATTAATCTTTGTTAGCTAGTCTATTAATATAATTATATCACTCTGCTTTCTCATTTACCTTTTTCATCAAATATCACAATTCTAACTTCAAAATAAAAAGTGTTAGTCCTCACTTTTTATTACAGTAAGCTATAGCACTTTTTGATTATTATTCTAACGCTCATTTGGTGAATTTTTAGTTTTAATTTTGATTTATTGGGAACTGTTCCCACCATTATTCTTAGAAAAACTCATCTTCTTTGTAATAACAAAATAACATGGGATTATAATTATTGTTTAACATTTGTGTTATAGAGTATTTTATCGAAATTTATAAGCTAATATTTTTCATAAAAAAGACCATAAGTCGATTATTCATATGCTACATCAAATTTATTATCTTAGCCTCTATTATTCATTTTCGAACTAATTCTATTGATAATTACAAAATATTCTCTCTTAGCAAATATCCTGTAACAGATCCATTTTCTATCAAGAAATTTAGCAGTACAAGAATGCTTGACTTGATTTCAGGAGTTTTCTTTAATTTATCTCGATACTTAAATATAAATTTTTTGCAAAATTCTTCAAGAAGATAAATCGTTCCTTTCTCCAAATTCTCTGATATTAAACAATCACTTTTCAAAATTGAAGAAATCCAATAAACTCCTTCCAACAAATAAACCTGACCTACGCTATTTAAAATACGTAAAAAAGAAAATAAAATAGCAGGTGTTAAATCAAATTCTCGTATTACGTTTTTAAAGAATCCTTTCCCTCTCATGCCAAATCCTGACCAACTACTCGCATCTTTATTCCAAAATATTTCTGCAAAAAGGTAACTATGAACTACTTTAGGAAGGAAATAGTCATTTTTATACTGATTGTTCAAATTCAATATCTTTTCATAAAACATTTCCCAAACATTCCAAAACGTATCTCCTGATTGAAGTCTATCTTCCACATAGATAAAATTTTGTAATAAATCAGCAGTAATTTCATTTGAAGAAATTCGTTTCAAAAAAGGGTCTAGTAAATCTGACAATTTTTCCTCTGGTAACATTAATACCGTTTCTGGATATCTCTGTTTAAAATACAGTTTGTCAAAATAAAAATTAGTTGTCGAATATTCCCCGTTATTATAAAGTTTATCAAGAAAAACTTCTTGAACATCTCTTATAAGCTCATAAATAGGTTGAGATAAAAATTTGGAGTTTATCATTCTATAAATTGTTGATAAATATTCCAGATTATCACTTTCCAACACAAATTTATTTGGTATATCAATCTGATTCACTATCACTTTATCGATAAATTCCTCTTGAGATTCCACAAAACTTTTTAATTGTTCAAATTGATTAATTTGTACACTTTCAAAATCATATAGATTATTTTGGGAAGGCATTTTTTCTGTATTTAATTTAGGTTTTAGTATGATATAGCTTGTAAGAATAGAGTCAGCAGTTTCTTTATCAAGCCTCCATAAGGATTCTCTTATAGCATCTGCTGCTAACCCAGACATACGAACATCATTTCTTATAGCTTTAGAATACAATAGTCCAACTATCAATACCATTTTAGCTTCATTACTAAATTTTTGCACATCCTTTATAATAATTGGAAGTGCTCTAATTGCAACTTCAACACCTTCTCCAAAATAAGCAGTTCTGTTATCATTAAAAGGAATTAATGAGTGCTCTAAAATAACTCTTGCACAGAATTCTCTGTTTTCTTGTGTCAGCTCATTGATATAATTCTCCATAAGCGCAACACTAACATTTGCCGGCATAGATTTAAAGATTAAATGTCGTCCTTCATCCATTTCTTCAATATCCTCAAGAAACTCTTGGATTCTTTGAACTGCTAAATTGGGATTATTATCAAATTCACTAGCTTCTCTATCAGAATATTTACCATCAATTAAGTTTTTAGCCCAATTGCTTAATAGCAAATATTTGTTCACCTGAGCATTAGTTTTTTCTAAATATAAATTATAAGCTTCACTATACTCTTTTAAATCTGGTTCCAACTCAGGGTTGAAATTAATTAGAAATCCCTGATGATGTTGTTCAACTTCTGGAGACATCTTTCTTCGATCCATCCTAGATAAAGACATCCGCCAATCTCTATCATCAATTCCTGGACGGACTGATAGTTCTTCATAAAAGGTATCAAATATGCCAAAAATTTTCTTTTGTCTTCTATCAGCCTCTTCTTCTGACACATTTTCTGCTCTGAAAAATTGATATGTCAATGCTTGAAATTCTAAATCATTTTTTCGATGCTCTAACGCATTGTTAGCTTTTCTGTACTCATCGTGTATCTGACTTGTCACAAATTCCATAGGAAATTCATGATTTGTTAAGTCAAAAATTTTTCTTTCATGATCTAAAAGGAAAAATTCTTTTGTTCGAAACAATATTTCAGCAACATTGAATAACTCAACTGGATGAGCTAAAACTACACTAGTTACTACAGCCGAAATAGCAACAGATTTTGACATTTTTAGAATTTCTATTAGATTGTTTTCAAAAATTTCTAAATTAGTTTCTTCATAAGTGTCCAATAAATATTTTTCCAAGGCCATCAAAATTGATGAAAAAACATATGGTACGTTGGAGTTTCCTCTAAACGCATTCCATAGTGTTGAGCTTGAAATTTGAGTGTACGATTTTCCTCTGATTAGTACCTCTATTTTCTTTTTATCATTAGTATTTGCTATTTCAAAATAAAACTCAGAACTTGTATTTATAAAATCAATTATAAAATGCATGGTATCACTAAAATCATATGCTAATAACCAATAAATTGGTGTTTGATATGCACTTGCTGGAAAATAATTATGTTGTGTTGTTGAATTGATTCCAAACTCATTTTTCTCTGAATCAAATGGCATGAGGAACTCGTCAGAAACTTGCTTAGAATCATCTGACCAAACTATTTTCAAAAATGCTAAAATTTTCTTAGGAACTGCCGCATATACTGGAATAGAATCCATCGGTGTATTTACAATTTTATATATCAAATCATAGTAAGGGGTCTCTGATTTACTCCACTTATTTTTGACAATATCAGCCAAAATATCAGATATTTCTTTTCTTATTTCGACACTACCATCCAAAATTATCTGTGTGAGTTCAGCTTTTATGTCTGAAAGTTTGTAATCGCTCTTCATTGAGATAAATAATTCTTGGTAATTTCGTAACGCAAAACTTGCACATTTCCTTGTTATATCACCCCTTTTATTTTTAGTTGTCCAATCTTTAAGAACAGGAACAATAAGTTTTAAATCCTCTAGCTCAAACTCTTTTTGATGCTTATCAATAAAACTGATAACTGATTTCCACCCATGACCCATGGGTACCGTAAAAAGATACTGTGCTGAAACAGAATTTACTTTCTCTTTAAATCTTTCTGCAGTTTTAAAGTCAATCTCCTTACAGGCAATCCTTATTAAAAATAAAACTCTTTTAAATAAAGAAAAATCATTTTTGCTTAACAGTCTGGCCATAGACTTAAAAAATAAATCTGAAGAATCTGACAACAAAATAGATACTAGAATCTCATCTTTCCAAAACTGAGGTATTTTTTCATCATAAATCGCATCATCTATAAAATTTCCTAAAGAATTTTCTGAATCTATTTCAATTGTCATCCATTTTCTAAAACTTCTTCTCATAGATAATGACTCACCAATATTCACAAAAAATTCTGGATAACTTTTCTTGTTTGAAAATTCATTAGAAATAATTTTTTCAAGTCCCCATTCTTCGTAGATATCATGAGTAATAAAATATTTATCAGCTTCACTTCCAAGAATACCATCATCCAATAGTCCTGTAATGGATTCATCTACATGGTCTATCTTCACAAAAAATTGTCCAGAGTCTGCTCTTTTCTTTGCAATTTCAATAAAAACTTTTTCTCGATTTGGCTTCCCTTTTTTGACAACTTTATCCCATAATCTTGTCTTAAATTTTTTCAAATTAAGCCCATTATCTGAATCATGCAACTTCAAATATTCGTTTAAATAGAATGGATTCCTGATAAGACCCAAAACTTTCTCATCTCTGGGTAAGTTAAAATTATGCATCTCAGATAAGCTTAATAATTCTTGTTTGGTTGAAGTAGGTATATTAATTTGAACAGGATTCACATTGTGTTGTTCAATGAAATGAATGATTAAATCATTTACATAACTACTACGTATTGTAAAAATAATTGTCCAACCATTCTTCTTCATGAGTGAAATAAATTCTTTGAATGGTTCAGGATTCTTTATATCCAACAACTTTTCCGCCGAATCAATTACTACTAATTTCTCACTTTCAATCTCATGAGCCTTTATAAAACCATACATATCATAATCTTTAAAAAGTGAATTAATATTTGGAATTTCAAATTCGGAAGCTTTAAAAATATAAAATGGTTGCTCATCATTAGTTTCTTCATATATCTCTTTAATGATAGCAGTCTTACCGCTTCCACCTTCACCAGAAAGAACTATCATTTTTTGATTATTCACTTCATCAATTAACTTTTCCTTCACTTTATTTCTATCAAATCGAATAATTTGTTCATCAAAAATAATCGATGAAGCAATTTCTTCAAGAATCGACTGCGAATGAAACTCAAGGTCATTAATCAAATCAAATGCACTCTTTTCAAAACTAAAAAAATATTTTGCAATTTCTTGATTATTGATAGCCACTTCTGGTGAATCAAAATAACTTGCTGTACGCCATTCAAGTTGGATACCAAGTTCCTTCGCTTTTTCTTCAATTTCAATCTTTGCTGCAGTATCACTTTTTCCTTTACTAGGGCTTTGCCCCCACTCTTCATTTGTATAAAAGATTAAGTGATTTAATTTGGGATATTTTTCACTACACGTATCTAAGGTGTCTAGCATTTCTCTCTTGTTTGAAGACAAAGTCGTTTCATAAAATTTTGCTTGCCATCCAATAACATTTTGATTTTCTATTATAGGATCCGTTTCAATTCCTGCTTGATTTTTGTATCTAAATATACCTTTTTCTTTTTTATATTCTATACAAAATAATATGTAACAAAGCCATTCAAAATTTTCTCTATAATTTTCAAATTTCGCTTTAAATATATTCCAATCTGATTTAATCATATACTTCCTCAGCTTTCTTTAAATAAATTATACCATTTTTAAGAATTAGAAAATAACTTTATTGAGAATATCAACAATTTGAAAAAACATCTTTTCTACAGTCTTGAAATCTTCCAATAATAAATGATTATTGGAAGATTTTTGCTCGAATCATTAACTTAACAATGGGGCGAGTATACGCAACATACAAAAATTATTGGGATTCTAGGATTACTACAATAGAAATTTATGTTGAAGTGTTAATCTAAAAAGAAAAGACTTTGCCAAATTTTTGGCAAAGTCTTTAAATTAATCTTCTAAAAATTGAGATCCAATCATGATTTTTTTCAGATCCTCTTCTTCATTTTTTCTCATATCCTTAGTCACTTGCTGATAGATTTCAAGTGTCGTTTTAGAATCTTTGTGTCCCACTCGGTCCATGATTTCTTTCAACTGCCAGCCGCGTTCCGCAAGCATTGAGATATGCGTATAGCGAAAAACGTGGGAAGTGATGTGCTTAGTAAACTTTGGATAGCGTTCTTTGATCATATCATCAATGCTTCCTCCCTTACGAGAAGTTTTATTATTGAAAAATCCCGTAAATAAATTAGGTGTAATCGGTGTTCCCATATTATTTTGGAAAAGATAATTCGTAAAGATAAAGCCTCTAAGGGGATACCAGTAACTTGAATCTTTATCAAGCATCATGATTTTAACATATTCTTGTCGCTCTTTATTTTTTTCTATCCGTCTTTTGATAATTTCCATACAGATTGGGTTTAACACAACTGTTCTCTTAGAACTTAAAGTTTTTGTCCCACCTGTCTGAAATTCTTCTTTTTTTAGGCCTTGTGAAATCAAATTTTTTCGAACATAAACACAATTATTTTCAAAATCAACATCATCTACAGTTAAAGCTCCTAATTCACCAATTCTTAACCCTGTATGTAATAGGAAGACTGCAGAGTCAAAATAAAATTCAACTCTTGAATTCTCACGAGTGGTTATCTCATAAAGCACCTCAAGCATCCAGTCAATTTCTTCCCCCTCTAAAAATTTGAATCGCTTTTTTTCATAAGTCATCTCAAGACGCTCTTTAGGCACTTTCAAATTCAGATATTGCATAGGTGAGGCTTCTAAAATTTCATTAATCACTCCAAATCCAAAAATTTGTTTTAAAATATTCCTAACCTTAGAAAGCGTACTTGAGGAGAGTGGCTCCCCAGTCTGAACTGCCTTCTCACCTCTTGTGAATTCATTCCACCTCTCTTGGATATACAAAGGGGAAATTAGGGTAAGTAAGATATCATCTGAAATCATCCGTGGAATAACTGTAGCCATAATGGAACGAACGGTCCTAGTTGACTGAGGCTTGACAGTTAATGACCAGCTATCAAACCATTTTTCTTTCAATTGTCCAAAATTTTGCACCCCACCAGTCTTGATGATGATCTCTTTTTTGATAACTGTATCAACTTTAGACACCAACAATCGTATTGCAGTCTTTTCATTTGAAATTTTGTAGGTTTCCCAATTCACGGAAACTTTTCTTTTTTTCCCAGTAATTGGATCCATAAAATGCGCATATGACTTGTATGGTTTTTTATCCTCACCATACTCATTTGTAAACTTTAAATCTTTAAAATTCACTTCAAATTCCATATATTATCCCTAGCTCTAACTCAATTGAATGTTTTCTATCAAATGGCATTTGCCTGCTTTCCTGTTGGAAATAAAATTGTCATAAAAAATCCTATTTTAATACTGACTCAGCGTTTTATTGTATTTCCAAGTTTTCACAGTATCCTTTCCAGCATTATGAAGGATTTCGGTTGCTGTAACTGTCACATTTTTACCCGCATTACTTCGTGAAACTGTCATTCCCAATTTAACAAAATCTGTTCCTGTTTTTTGTAAACTTGCTAGTAGATTTTTATCGTTAGTTAAAGTTGCTTGTGCTTTTGTCACACTTGTTTGAGCGGTATTCAAATCTTTGGTGTATTCCGCAAGCAACGCATTGTCTTGATCCATTGGAAGATTGTTTTGCTTTTCTTGCGCCAAATAAGTATTTTCTTGATTAACTAAGGTTTGATACTGGGTAACTTGTCCATGAGCAGAATCTAATGCCGCTTGGTCTGCATTGATGGTTTGATTATATTGATTTACCTTTGCTTGCCAAGCTTGACGTGCTTGCCAGTTTTGGTAATCGGCGTTTTTCGCATCTTGTGAAAGTTGTGTGTTCAAATTATAAATCACGTTATTATAGGCTGCATAGGTATTGTTATTTTGATAACCTGTTTGAAAATGTTGGTTGCCGTCCAGATAATCAAACTGTACCTCATTGACATCTTTTTGGGCAGAATAGACACTTACGCTCTGTGTGTAATTGACATTATAGACTGGCGCAGTAGAATACCAGCCAATCCCTTTCGTACCTTCAGATTTCCAACCTGACTTAAGCAAATTATTTCGCTCCGAAACACTTGAGGTAAACAGATGCTTTCCTGTTTTCTTATTGATGAGCCGATAAACTGGGATATTCCCACTCCAGTAGGCGACGATACCATCTTTACGCCAGTGGAATTTCTTGACTGCTTGCGTAATTTCAGAAGTATTCGGTGTATCTACAATATCACCATTCTTAGGATTATAAAGTTCATAAACGGGAGTGTTACTCTTATCAGCCGAAGCAAATCCAATCCCTTCAGTCGTCCACCCTTGAGTTAATAGCTTTTGTTGGTAGCTGGCCGAACCCGTCCAAATATGATTATCCGTTTTACGATTATAGAGGCGATAAACATTCTGGTCTGCTTTTACAAAGCCTGAAGTTGCTAAAACCGCAGTGACAGTTACAGCTGTGGTCGCAAATTTAATAAGCACTAATTTTTTCATTATTTTTATCCTTTCTTAACAATTACAAAAAATATTTTTTTAGCTGCTGAAGCTGTTGTTCAGACATTTCAAGAGAATCTTGCGTTTTTGAGACTTCTGCTTTTTCACTTTTTATCTTATCTCGCGCTTTTTGCCAATTCGCCATATTAACATACTCAAAGGTCACATTGGGAAGAGGCGTGGTCTTTGGAGCTGTTGTAGCTTTAAGCATAGTTTGATAAGCTTTGCTATCTTGATAATCAAAGGAAATTGCGGCCCCATTGGTGGTATCTACACCGATATGATTGCCAGAATAAAGCAGATAAGCCCTTGCCCCATAATTACCTGCTGTATTTGGAATGAACCCTTCCTGTCCCGATTGATCATAGAGGTTCATAACAATTTGATAAGCGGTTTCTTGATCGGATAAATTGCTTCCCGCAATTGGGTTTGAAGATGCTAAGCTATAGCCTGCGACCAAGTACTTACCATTGAATGTAGCTTTTTGATTGGTCGCAATCTTATGCGCAAAGTCTTGTTCTGGAGATGTGGCTTGCCAAGATACTTTGCTAGTTATCCCATTATCTTTTCTTAATTCAGTTAGATAAGACGTGACCCATTGGGCTACTTTGGCATTATCAGCTTTGTAATTAGCTTGAATTGGTAAGACTACTTTTTGAGATTTTACAAAGTGAGTGCTTGGAAATTGTCCCTTTAGGTTACTTGTTTTTGAGTTTTCATAAACGGTCAATGCATTTTGCATGATTGCCAACTCACTTTTTTCTTTCTTCAATTTTGATTCTGTTTGTCTTACCGCATGATAAGCTTTTGTGAGAAGACGTTCATGTATCCCAATAACCCCTACCCCAACAAGTGCAACACTAGCGATGGTGATTAATATTTTATTTCGTGTGTTCATTATGATTCTTCTTTCTTATTTCAATACGTTTTATAATTTTTAACGATTCTTTATCATTTTGAGAAATCAAAAACTTGTTTTGCTTCAACAAATTTTCCATTTCTTATAAAATTTATAAATTTTTGTTCGTCCATTTATCACTTCTTACTTGTATTCTACCCATGTATCAGAGTTTTTCTCTTGTCCTCACACTTTCATCCTGATATTTATTTGTTGTTAATTTTTTCTATCGTATACTCCCATCTTCCACCTCACCTTGTAAATCCAGAATGTGTCATGGTTGCCGATTCCTGCGCCTAGTACTAGTACCATCACAGCACTTGCAATCAAAAATTTGTTTTTCTTGTTTATCAAAATTTTTATCCTTTCGGTTCATTTATAAAGCTATCAGGATGAATAAATAAACATTTTATTACCCCTTTATTATCTAATTTACAAAAAATATTATTTGTAACTTTTAATAACCTTTTGTTTCCCTTGTCATTCACCCCTAATTGGATTATTCCTTTTTTTCCATCATAACTTATGTTTAACGGTGCAAAATATTTCTTCATCTGAGGTGAAATATCAAATAGTGACCAAACATCACCTACGTTAATTTCTGTATTTCTAGGAAGTTGTAACACAATATTTTCTTGCACAATATTTTCTAAAACAATCTTTTCTTTGTTTTCCTCAAGAATCGGCAAATATCCTGATACACCTATCAATTCCATATTTTTAAAATCGTACTCTAATTCTAACGTACCTAATAGCAGGGAAAATGTTGGATTATTATCACTATAAATTTTATTTTCATAGTATAAGCCGTATGTACTAAAATCATAAATCATTTTTTCTTTCATTGATATTCCTCTTTTTTATTTCACTGACTTAAATACAAAATGCCAGACTGTATTAGTTTTAGGATCAATAATGAGTTCGTATATACCTTTGCTACCGTTGAAAGTTCCCGTTACGGTCCAAGATAATGCACCCGTTCCTCTAATATCGGCAACCGGTGCAGAACTATCAATGATCTCATTTATTAATAATTTAGAGTCTTGGTATGGTCTATCTAAATGATTTTGAACTGTTTTAGACCAGTTCAAATTATCTATATCTATTCCATATGAACCTGCAGTACTCTCCGCAACTTCAGTCGCTCCATCTTCTTCCGCCATTTTTTCAATCTCAGATTTGATTGCGTCCTTCGCACCATTTTCTGCTCCAATCGCTACTACATCTAACGCATCAGAGCCACCCGCTGTTTCTGGAGTGAACACGATTGCTGCTACAGTTTGAGCGGCCTGAACACCTGTAATGACACCTGATCCTGTTTCAAGTAAAAATTTTTCTAAACCATGATTAGATTGCTTTTCATTGACTCCAGTGCCACTTAGGTAATACCAACGACCACCGATTTGTACTAAAGAGAACGAACTACCTGAGAAGAAACTTCCCGACTGTAAGCCTTTTGTACCAGCTAATCTCCAAAAATTTCGGGCTGCGGGGACATAAATTGTATGATGTTGCGGAGGTGCTAGGCTATAAGAATGGTTAGAACCACTTCCAGAGTTATTTGACGCGTTGGAAGAGGAATGAGAAGGTGTTGCTTTTGAAGGACTAGATGCCACTGGTACTAACTTCATGACCGTATTGCCCCACTGGTCAATCGTATATCCTCGAATATATTCCTTCCCACCAACAATGATATTTCCACTGCTTGAAAGTAACTGTAGTTGAAGGTTCTCTGCTGTAGTATGGAGTTGTGTAGCTAAACGTTCAAACTGTGCATCTTCTTTTTGAACCGAGCTTAATTTGATACTGTAAGTTTCGCCTGATGGTTTTGTATAAGGATGATGAGCCGTTTCTTCATAAGTCCCGTGTGGGCCAGTGTACTGATAGACCACATCATGACTTTCGTTGTACGCTCCAAAGTAGCCTTGTTGATGGATATTGAATTCTGCGTAATAGGTATATCCATAACCGTCTGTAACATAAGTTGGTAGCGTGTAATTGAAGACTTGCCCATACTTCCCGCTGAGTGACCGTGAGGTAATATAATCTCCTGCACTATCAAAGGTTATAAGTAATGGTTGAGCGTTTGTAATGATAATTCACATCATAGGATTGATGCGCTTGCGTGTATTGTCCTGAAATATGACTGGTTCCACCCACCAACGTTGGTGTTTTAGAGGTCGGCACTTTCATCGAGAACTTGTCGCCAATGAAACCTGTCACAGAAAAGCGAGATTTGATGACTCCATCCACTTTGAGATTAACTGTTAACGTGGATTTGATATGCTTGTAAAGGACAAAAATCGTTTGATTTTGACTATTTAAACGTGTTGCGAAATGTTGATATTTACCGTTCTTTAGCTGAAGCGTACGGAATTTTGGCATTTGGACTGTTTTCGTATCGCCCTCAAGGCCTGTAAAGACTTGATGGTTGACCTGATTCCCACGGTCGTCCACACCATAAACGGTTAATTTGGCTTTCAAGTGGGTGTATTTGACAATGACCGTTTGCTTTTGAGTGCTATATTTACCTGAAAGGATCCGTTGTTTCGGATTAGAGATTTTCAGATATTTCACATACGGTGCCACAACATTATAAGACGAATCCACATCACCAGAAATGGTTTGCGGTTGTGCCACCTGTTTGCCATTTTCATCTTCAAAAATGAAATGTTCTGAACCTTGTGTGTGTTGATATCGAATCGTAAGGGCACTATTCGGTTGCGTGAAATGCAAATTTATATTTTGCACTTGACCTGGCGCTAAATCATAGTCCTTAATCAGTGGGGCTTTATAGAGACTGCTTCTCCCATAAGCACCCGCCAAAGTGAGGGGAAAGCGGAGCGAGTGCCCGGCGATATCTTCAAAATTAACCGTGATTTTCTCTTGATTTGGGAGATAATTGACATTGACCGTTTGGAAAGGCAAAAGCTGAGTAAATAAAGCATCAGAACCCGTCAAATTTTGTGCGGTATAATTTGGAATAAACGGGGCACGAATGATTTGCTTATCGCCAATATTATCTGAGATATTCAAAGTAGGTAAGAGCTGTTGCTGGTTACTTTGATCAATGTAATTGACCGAGACTGCTCCCTGTTCTTTCAGATAAATGATGTCAATGTTTTGGTCGTTCTCTGTGAAAGTTCCTGTGGCTGGTGCGCTTGGAAATTTGTAGGTTTGAATATGAGGTAAAGCTTGAGAATAAGTGTCGCCCACATAGCCTGTCAAGGTCGCTAAGGTTTGGAGCGGTGTTTTATTGCCATGGCTGTCTTCACCAATGGCTTTAAGCGTTACCGTGCTTTTCTTATCATAATAGAGATTAATGCTTTGATTTTCAGCTTGATAAGTGCCTGTCAATGAATCAGAGTTCTTTGTATTGAGGCGATAATCTGAAATTTCTGACGCTGTGACCGTATATGGTTGCCCTTCAAAGCCAGAGAGGGTGCGTGCACTTTGAAGCGGTTGTTTAGTTTGGCTGTCAAGAAAATTGACAGTTACTGAACTTTCCTTGTCATAATAGAGGTTAATGTTCGTATTAGCTGTTTGATATGTCCCAGACAGTTTGCTCTTATCAGTCAAGCTTTCATTGAATTGATAGCCCGGCAAAAGTGGCGCAGAAAAGGCATAAGGTGAGTAAATCATCCCTGTATTAATTTGAGGATTCTGAATGACTTGCTTAGTAAATGCATTGAAAAAGTTTAAAGTTGCCGTAGATTGAGGATAAATTAAAGGCACATTTTTAACAGACCCATAAGAACCAAAAATCCCGTAGCCTACTCCTGAAACATTGGAAGACCCGTCTGATGTTGTATTAAAATTTGACATCATGGTATCGCCATAAAACTCATAAAGCAATCCCCCTAAAGGAAAGTCCGAAAAACCATTCGTTAAAGTACTATCTGAGGCAAACAATCCTGAAGGAGTTTCTGTCAAATTTGGCCCATGCGCTAAAACAGTCCCGTTGAGTGATATTTGTTGGTTACCATCAATATCACCGATTACGGGAAACATGAAAAGCTTAACAGGTTGATGTGTGGTAGAATCTTGAAATTGAAAAGCCATTTGCAAGCTCGCTAAAGCAGTTTCTCCAATATCGAGCGAACCATCTGATGTATTGCCATTAATGGTCAACTCCGACTTTCCAGCCGTTGTGCCAGTGACTTTTTGAAGGCTCACTAATACATCCAAACTTTCCCCTGTTTGTGTTTTCCCTACTTGGGTAACAAGAACAGCCGGCTGAACACTTTCTCCTTCATTCACATCAAATGTTTTGGACTTAGCATTGTCAAGGATTGGCGTCCCTGATTGAACAATAAACTGACTATTCGGGCTAATCTGAAGAGCACCATCTAGAAGTTGTTTTTTCACTTGATCTGGTGTCAGAGAAGCATCAACCAAGAGTTTGGCTTTCAAATTGCCATTGGAAACATCCGCAATGGAGTTAATAGTCCCGCTGACTTGGTATTGAAGACCGTCAGAAAGGGTCGCTTGGTGGTTGACCACCATACTTGCGTAAGCAGAAGGAATACCAAAAAGCGACGATAGCATTACAAAAAATACAAATAAGAATTTTTTATTGCTCATAAAATAAATTTCCTTTAAGTTTTATAGTTTCAATTATTATACTCCCCTCATTACAAAAAGTCTAGTGAAAATTGCAAAAATTTAATTTTAGTCTTTCGTGATTAAAAATAAAGTAAAAATCCAACCAACAGTTGGATTTTCTTTGCACTAAATATTCTGAAACTCATTTACTTTACTTTACTTTTTTTATTATCTCTATGATTAACATGACAGATAAGAAGGCTATTTTATAGATTATATATGATACGTTGTTTTAAGAAAATTTTGGAACAAAAAAGTGTGAGTATCTAAGAATGCTCACACTTTCACGTTTATATCCTTCAAAGTTTATCATCAATAATTTTCACATACAATATCTGCGTCTGTTTTATTTCACAAAAAAAGCCCCTGAACGCTTAGGTGTTCAAGGGCTTCTTCTTTTATTTTTGTTATTTCACAAATTGCTTGATTGTAATCAATAAAATTCTTCAGGTAATAATTTTTCAGCAAGTTTGATATTATCTGTGTAATCTAAAGGTACGTCAATTAATACAGGACCTGTGCTATCAGGAATGGATTTCAGGATTTCAGCCAATTCTTCTTTAGAATGCGCACGATACCCTTTAGCACCCATAGATTCGGCATATTTAACAAAATCAACATAACCGAAATCAACCGCTGCTGAACGTCCATATTTCATTTCTTCTTGGAATTTAACCATATCATAATGGCCATCGTTCCAAATGATATGAACAATTGGAAGATCCAAGCGGACCGCAGTTTCTAATTCTTGTCCTGTAAAAAGGAAACCTCCATCACCTGAGTGTGAGTACACCTTTTTGCCAGGACGTAATAAAGCGGCTGTAATTGCCCAAGGAAGAGCAACTCCGAGTGTTTGCATGCCGTTTGAGAAGAGAAGGTGACGTGGTTCATAAGATTTGAAATAACGCGCCATCCAAATATAGAGTGAACCTACGTCGACAGTTACTGTTTCATCGTCTTTCACAATATCTTGGAATACACTTACAAGATCTAATGGATGCATGCGACCTTCAGCAGTATTTTCAGTATCAAATTCGTGTTGCTCAGCTACTTCATGAAGTCCGTCAAGGTACTCTTTCGTACCTGCAGGGACTTTATACCCTCTTACAGCCGGTAACAGATTATCAAGCGTTGCTGCAATATCACCGATAAGCTCACGTTCTGGTTGGTAGTAAGTATCAATTTCAGCAATGGCATTATCAATAACAATGATTCGGCTATCAATTTCTGCATTCCAGTTACGTGCTTCGTACTCAATAGGGTCATAACCTACTGCAATTACTAAATCTGAACGTTTTAGTAACATATCCCCTGGTTGGTTACGGAAAAGGCCAATACGGCCGTAGAAGGTATGCTCAAGGTCGTGTGAAATAACTCCAGCGCCTTGGAAGGTCTCAACTACGGGAATATTAACGTGTGTCAATAAGTTACGCAATGAGGCAGCTACTTTAGCATCTGAGGCACCAGCACCAACTAGAATCACAGGTAAAACTGCATTTTTAATCGCTTGGGCTAGATAATTAATATCATCGATTGAGGCATTCCCCATTTTCGGATCAGAAAGTGGCTTAATTGCCTTGACTGATACTTCTGAATCTGTAACATCTTGAGGGATTGACAAGAAAGTTGCTCCAGGACGACCTGTTTTCGCAATTCGATAAGCGTTAGCAATACTTTCAGATAGTGTGGTAGGATCTAGTACTTCCGCAGAATATTTAGTTGCTGCTTGCATCATGGCCGCATTATCCATGGATTGATGGGCACGCTTAAGACGATCACTACGTTTAACTTGACCACCAATTGCTAAAATCGCATCACCTTCAGAGGTAGCCGTCAAAAGCGGAGTGGCAAGATTTGATACACCAGGTCCACTTGTTACCACAACCACACCAGGTTCTCCTGTGAGACGTCCTACAGCCTGTGCCATAAATGCTGCACCTTGCTCGTGACGTGTCACCACCATTTGTGGTCCCTCTTCGTTTTCTAATAAATCAAAAATCCGGTCAATCTTTGCACCTGGAATTCCAAAAACATATTTTACTTTATGATTGATTAAGCTATCAACCACCAAATTTGCGCCAAATTTTTTATCTGACATAGTTTAATTACCTCATCTGTTCTAAGCCGTAATCAACGAAATTTTCGGATTACTTCAAAATAATTTTATCAGAACTCAACCTCATTTACAATTATTACGATTTATGATGTTATGAAGTATTTTTCATAAAAAATTTTTGACGTTGGCATGTGATAAGTTAAACTTAATATTTAAAAAACTACTGACAGACCTGTCAGTAGTTTTTTATTCTTCGAGCAGTAAAGCACGCATTGCTTCATCATCAGGCACGAGGACTAAATACTGTTGAATTAAGTCTTTAGCCTTATCTAGTCGACCGATTTCTCGTAAAAAATCAATATAATCTGATAAGAATTCTGGATTTTCCGTCAGTGAACTTTCCATGAGTTCTTCATAGAGTGCCTCAGCTTCAGAATCATTTTCTAAAGCCTTATGTGCTTCAGCAAAAATCCATTTAGCTAAGAGGTGTTCCTCTTCGAGTAAAGGTTGCAAGTTCACGATTGCTTCGTAATCTTCTTCATTGAAATACATGTTGGCTAAGAGAAAGACGGTTTCATCATGTAATTCTGGCAAATTCAGGGCATCCATCAGATAGCGTTCTGCTGCTTGCGTGTCTTTTAACTTATAGCTTATCTTTGAAGCAAAGTGTAAAAGCGATACAGCATTTGGATTCTTTCTTAAACCTTGTTTAGCGATCTCTAGTGCAGCTTCAAATTCCTGATTAGCTTCCAAGGTTTGGGCATAAGCTAATTCATAATTTAAAAAGTCGACATCCATTTTTTCTAAACGTTTGAAACTTGCGATAGCTCTGGTTTCATTATGAATTTCGCTATAAAGTAAAGCAATTTCAAATAAGGTTTCTGCTTTTTTATCAAATTCAAGTGATTTCTCTAAAAAGGAAATAGCATTCTCAAAGTTTCCTAGCTGAGCATAACTATCCCCAATCCGTTGATAAATAGAAACTTTTGTATCATGGAGGATCTTGCGCTCTGATAACTTAGCATATTCTGCTATGGCTTTCGTATAATCACCTTGCTCATAGTAAGATTCAGCCAGTGCAAATGTTATAAGCGGAGAGTCTGATAACTCACGTGCTTCTTCTAACTTTGAAATTGCTGTTTCAAAGTCGCCATCTAACTGGTATAAATCAGCAATTTTTACCAATGCCGCTACATAGTTTTCATCATCTTCAGGGATCTGATAGAGATAGCCCAGAGCTTCCTCCAAATTTCCATTATCCTCTGCAATCTCTGACAGGTTGATCAGATAGTCAGTAGATTCGGGATGTTCTGCCATGATTTTATCATATACCGTCTGGCTCTCATCGATAAAACCCATCATTTGCAAATATTCGGCTAAATCAGCCAGCATTTCTTCATTATCATTTTTTAATGCTTTGGCCAATGAATTTTTCATTCCGATTAAATCGCCTTGGTGTAAAAAATCAATTGTATCTTCTGAATAAGACATTTTTCTCCTTTATTATTTATTCTATTTTTTGTTTACCTTCATCCCGATAAAGTACAGAAATTTCTCTATACCATTCGTAAAAATGTACCACAACGACTTTAACTGTTGCATAGAATGGAATACCAAGTAACACACCCCAGATTCCAAAAATTTGCCCTGCTGTTAATAAAACAAACAAGATTGTGATGGGATGTATGGATAGTTGTTTCCCGAGCACGAGTGGAGAAATAAATCTTCCTTCGAGAGTTTGCTCAATCACAATAACGATCAGAACTTTAACTAACATGAAGGGGCCACCAATTGCAAGCCCTACAATAATCATAGGAATTGCTGCTAAAAATGAGCCGAGGAAAGGAACAAGATTCAGAAAACCAGCAGTAATTGCCAAGGCAGCAGCATAACGCATTCCAATAATTGGTAGACCAATCATAAACATTACAGCAACAGCTATCGCGACTAAAACTTGCCCACGCACATAGTTAGAGAGTTGGCTATTAATCTCATGAAGGACTTTTGAAGTATCCTTACGCCAACTATTTGGTAAGAGTCCCGTCACAAATCCATTCAGGTTTTTACCATCACGCAAAAGGTAAAAGAGTACAAATGGGAAAACAATCAAAGAAATTAAAACACTTGTTGTTTTACTGATTAGATTTGTCAAGCTAGAGACGGCACTGACTGAGAAAGACTTCGACCAACCAATCAGTTGGTCTCCAATAGAATTGGCAAATTGATCCACTTGAGGACGGAACTGCTCAAAATGAGGATTACTCGCAATGGCATTAACTTGATCTTGCGCTACATCAACATAATGTGGCATCGCTGCTGTAAATTTCTCAACTCCACTGATGATATTTGGGATGGCAACAACAAGTCCCCAAACAATGAGCGCAATGATTATAACGAATAAAAAAATAATCGTTGCAATTCGTGGGACACGCCGCTTTTCAAGCATATCGACAATTGGATTGAGCAAATAATAGAAAATAGCTGCCAAAACCACAGGTAATGAGATTACTGTAATAAAATCTCCGACAGGTTTAAAGACAAAGCCTACTTTATTAAGTAAGTAAATATTAAGTAAAAAAAGAAGGATAATGGCTAAGCCAGCAACTATTTTATTGTTGATGAACCACTTGAAAAACCAAGAGGCTTTGAAAGTTCGATGTTGTTCTTGTTCCATATTAATTCCTAGTTCTTATTTTTTTAATTATCAGAATGAACATTATAACTATACTCTAAACGCTTCATTCTTCCTTAGCTTTTGGGGTAATTTCATAATATTGGATTTGAAAGAAAATTTTTTTACGTAGCAACTGCCAGCCTTGTTTTTCAAATTTTTGTCGTAATTCCCTTGAAGTGTAAACTTTTACATCTCCTTCAGTTGAAAAACGATTAAGCCGCCAGTTATATAACCGCGTTATCACTGGGAGATGAATCTCTGCGATGACGAGCTTTCCACCAGAAGCAAGCACACGACGCGCTTCCTCTAAAAAGCGGTCAGGGTCTGGAAAATGATGGAAACTTGCCGAGCAGGTGATGACATCGTAGGAGGCATCTTCAAAAGGAAGGGATTGAGCATTTCCTTGAATGAACTTATGGTCGGGGTGTTTGATCCGAGCTATTTTTACCATATTAGAAGAAATGTCCAAACCAGTACCTTCGAGTGCTTGCTTATGATTGAGCATTTCCAGTAATCTCCCGTTTGCACAACCAACATCAAGTAGGCGACTATTTTGAGGATATTCAAGTTGTTTTAAGATAAATTTTTTAAAAAAACTCGCTAAAAACCCATCAAAACTATCATCAAAGTGGTCCGCAAGGCGATCATAAAAAGCTTCAGATTCTCTTTCATAGTTGTGAGCACGCCTAACCATATTAGCTCTCCTCAACAGGTCGATTATAGGTTGAAATCAATGCTTCGGCACACTTCAGGCCATCAATAGCAGCTGACACGATACCACCAGCAAATCCTGCTCCTTCACCTGAAGGATAGACTCCTTTGGTAGAAATAGATTGGAAACTTTCCTCATCCCTATTAATACGAACCGGAGAAGACGACCGAGATTCCACTCCAGTCATTACAGCATCCGAAAGTGCAAAGCCGTGCAGTTTCTTATCCAAACCAATGATGGCTTCACGCATCGATTGTGTGATGTACTCAGGGAAAAGTTCGTCAAGGTTAGAAGGTGTAACACCTAAGGCATAGCTTGGCGTGACCGTCCCCATTGTCGTTGAAGCTTTGCGGTCAAGAAAATCCCCCACACGTTGAGCAGGAGCCTGATAGTTAGAACCTCCAAGCTCGTATGCTTTACGTTCAAGCATTCTTTGAAATTCGACCCCTGCAAGCGGATGTTCTGTTGGAAAATCCTCTGGAAAAACTTGGACAAGTAGGCCAGAGTTAGCATTCTCTTGATTTCTGGCGTGTTCGGACATTCCATTGGTTACCAAACGTCCCTCCTCAGAGGCAGCAGGTACAACAAGTCCACCAGGGCACATACAAAATGTGTAGACCCCACGCCCTGATGAAGCTTTGTAAGTCAAACGATACTCAGCTGCACCTAACCTAGGGTGACCAGCGAATTCTTTATACTGAGCTTTATCAATTAAACGCTGTGGATGTTCAATACGGACCCCAACTGCAAATGGTTTTGCGGTTATATTGATTCCCTTGTCGTACAGCTCATTAAATGTATCTCGAGCAGAGTGGCCGATGGCCAAAACCGCCTGTGTTGCCTTGAAAATTCGCCCATCTACAAGTTTAACGCCCGTGAGTGCATCCTTCTCAATCATGAATTGGTCAACCTGAGAATCAAAGTAGACCTCACCACCTAGCGCAATAATTTGTTTACGAATATTTTTTACAATATCTCGAAGAAGGTCTGTCCCCACATGAGGATGGGCTTTATATAAAATATCTTCTGGTGCACCAGCTTGCACAAACTCTTCGAGCACTTTGCGCCCTCTTAAGTCCCGTACACGACTAGTGAGTTTACCATCAGAGAAGGTCCCTGCACCACCTTCACCAAATTGGACATTGGATTTAGGATTGAGTTGACCTTTAGACCAAAATTCATCAATTGATTTTACACGTTCATCTACTGCTTGTCCCCGTTCTAATACAATGGGACGATATCCATTTTGAGCAAGGAGTAAGGCGGCAAACATCCCTGCAGGACCGAAGCCAATCACAAGTGGACGATGATTTAAAGGTTTTTGACCAATAGGAGGATTTTTATAATCTAATTTGGGCGCAAGCGCAACATTTTTGAGTTTTTTTCCAAGGATTTTACCTTCGTGTTTGACTGTAGCATCTACAGTATAGATAAAATTGATCTCGCCCCGCTGCCGAGCGTCTATTGATTCTTTATAAATCCGATAGTCTATTAAATCGGATTCTTGGATTTTGAGTTTTTTTAAGAGAAGACTTTTAATTTTATCGACAGGTTCATCAATGGAAAGTTTGAGTTGTGTAATACGAATCATGATGTTCTTTCTAAACAGTAAGGCGAAGTTAATTCCTTATAAAACTTGCGACAAGTTCTATATGGTGGGTTTGTGGGAAAAGATCAACAGGTTGAACCTTATCCAGTGTATAATTTTCAGCTTCAAAGCGAAGGACATCTCGTGCGAAAGTTGCTGGATTACAAGATACATAAACAATAGTTCTAGGATTTGTCGCTGTTGCAGCTTTAATAAATTGCTCATCTAGGCCTTTACGAGGGGGATCGACGAAAATCACATCTGGTTTGATTCCTTTTTGGAGCCATTGAGGCATGATTGCTTCTGCGGTTCCCACTTCATAATGGGCGTTCTCAATATGGTTGAGTTTTGCATTATGTTGTGCATCTTCTACTGCTTGAGGGATTACTTCCATTCCATAGACTTGTGCGACCTGATCTGCCAAGCCTAATCCAATTGTTCCAATCCCTGAATAAGCATCCACAATAATATCCTCTTGAGAAAGGTTGGCAAAATCATAGGCTGTCTGGTAAAGGCGCTCAGCTTGAGCTGTGTTGACTTGATAAAAAGCAGGAGCTGAGATTTGGAAAGTTTTACCTAACATCGTGTCTTGAATATAGTTTTTTCCATAAAGAACTTTGAAGGTTTTACCAAGAATAAAAGAACCTGTGCCCTTATTTATATTGAGTTGAATAGATTTGATGTTTGGGAAGTTTTCTTTCAGCTGTTGAAGTACTGTATCTACGCCTTGGGGAAGCTGTGCACTCGTCGCCACTAACGTTACCATCATTTCACCAGTATGATAACCTCTACGTACTACGATATGACGTAACCAGCCTCGCCTTGTTTGCTCATCATAAGCTTTTACATGAACTGTTCTCAAAGCATTTCGAAGAGAAAGAATGACGGCATCTATTTCTGGATGCTGGATATAAAAATCTTCTACAGAAACGAGTTGATGGGAATGTTTACGGTAAAAACCTGTCGTGAGTTGTCCCTCTACCATTTGCACAGGAACCTGTGCTTTATTGCGATAACGTAATGTTTCAGTAGCTCCGAGGACGGGTAAGACAGGATAATTGGACTTATGGGCTGTTTTATACAAAAGTTCTACGACTTGCTGGTGCTTAAATTTAAGCTGTTCGGGGTAGATCAAATGACCAAAATCCGCAATACCTGTACGGAGATAATCTAAATTGAGCGATGTCACCCGTGAAGGACTCTGCTTTAAAAATTCATCTACTCGTCCAAAACCATAGGATTTACCTACTTTTAAAACCCGCATCTTGATTTGCTCGCCAGGAAGTGCATTATCAACAAAAAAAGGAAACTGATCAATTTTGACCACCCCTTGTCCTTCATGGGTGAGGTCTATCACTTCCGCTTCAAATGTGTCATTTTTCTTGAAATTTGTCATGACCATATTATACCATAAATACTGTCCTAAATAGGATCAGCACTGACTTAAATCACTGACAGCTCTGTCAGTAAATTTTCTAAGCAAAAAAGGAGCTGACCGCTTGGTCAGTCCTCTTATTTATCATGAACGAACACGCCAAGGTAAAAAAGTTCGGATGTCGTCATTATTATAACCGACTAAAAGGCGACGATCATCAAAAGTAATAGGAGAGCGTAATAATTGCTGATTTTGTAAGATAAACTGGATCATCTCATTTGTAGAAATTTGATCCAAATCACAGGCATTGCGCAGTTCAGAATAAAGTTTCGGGGCCTTAGATTCAGAAACAATGATTTCCTCAAAACCTTCATTGGATAATGCCAAAACCCGCATTAAATCTTCTTTAGATAAAGAGGTTTTCGAAATTGTTTGATAGGGAATTTCGCGAGCTTTAAACCAGTCTACAACACGTTCAGCAGACTGATTTGAATTTGATTTTTGGTAAATTTTAATCATTTTCAGACTCCTTTCGCTCTTAAAGTTTATTATAACGTAAAATCAAAACAGAAAACTCAGACTTTCGATGTATTTTTTAGGCTTCGTCACTTACAACACCAGAAAAAGTTTTGCTTGCTCATGGACACTCCTATAAAAAAAGAGTATCCCTAATTTTTGATACTCTTTCTTCTTTACAGTTGGGGGGTATTTTTATGAATTCAAAACTTCAAGATGAAGTCACTCGAAATAATGGCGATAATCTCCATAACCTGCTGCTTCTAATTCTGCTACGGGGATAAAGCGCAAGGCAGCCGAATTGATACAGTATCTTAACCCTCCTTTATCCAAAGGTCCGTCAGTGAAGACGTGTCCAAGGTGACTATCAGCTTGGCTAGAACGTACTTCTGTGCGTTCCATGAGGAAACTACGATCTCGTTTTTCTTTGATAGCTTGGCGTTCGATAGGTTGAGTAAAAGCAGGCCAGCCACAGCCTGATTGGTATTTATCAAGGCTGGTGAATAAAGGTTCGCCGCTGACGACATCGACATATAATCCTGGCTCAAAGAAATCATCAAATTCATTAGTAAAAGGTGCTTCCGTCCCATTTTCTTGTGTTACTTTGTAAGCGATTGGACTTAATTTTTCTTTGAGATTTTCTTTCTCTTTCATATTAACCAACTTTCTATTTTCTTAACGAATCCTGCAATTACTTTCATTATAGAACATGTTCAGTGGATCTCACAACTATTTCGTTTACGAATCCATCAATTTTTATTAAATTAACTGAAAATACCTTTATAATCTTAATTTTGAATAAGTGGTATCTTTTTTTATGGCTTTCTCATTTTTTTGTGTATACTAGAAATAGTTACAAAAAATATAGCATAAGTTAAGCTGATCGCTTACAGTAAAGGAGATAATCGATGAAGGTCATTTTACAAGCTTTTGAGTGGTATTTACCAGCAGACGGAAAACATTGGAAAAGATTAGCTCAAACGATACCTGATTTTAAGAAACTGGGTCTATCAGGAATATGGCTTCCACCAGCTTCTAAAGCTGCTTCAGGTATGGAAGACGTCGGCTATGGAACTTATGATTTGTTCGATTTGGGTGAGTTTGATCAAAAAGGATCTATTGCGACGAAATATGGAACAAAAGAGGATTATCTTGAGCTGATTAAACAACTCCATGAAAATGGTATCGAAGCTTATGCAGATATTGTTTTTAATCACATGATGGGAGCTGATGATACCGAAGTGATTGAAGCGGATGTCAAGGCAGAAGACGATCGCCTCAATGAAGTGGAATCTGACAAAACAGTTGAAGTATGGACCAAGTTTACATTCCCAGGACGAAAAGGAAAGTATGATGATTATATCTGGACCTCTCATAATTTTACAGGCGTAGATTATGATGAACGAACAGAGGAAAATGAAATACTGGAATTTGAAGGTCATGAGTGGGATGATAACGTCGACGATGAGAATAATAACTTTGACTTTTTGATGGGAGCAGACCTTGATTTTAGTGTCCCAGAAACGGTAGCCCAACTTGAAAAATGGGGAAAATGGTTTGTGGATACGACGCAGATTGATGGCTTCCGACTTGATGCGATTAAGCATATTGACTTTGAATATTTCAAAACCTGGCTTGATAAACGCCAAGAACAAATGGAGAAAGAGCCTTTTGTTGTTGGAGAGTATTGGTCAGACGACATCGAAAAGTTAGAATACTATCTTAGCCAATCTGGCGGTCAAATCCAACTTTTTGATGTGCCCCTTCACTTTAATTTGGATCAAGCTGCTTCTACTAACGGCGACTTTGATATGCGAGGGATTTATGCCAATACAATGATTGAGCGTCATCCAGAACTAGCGGTATCTTTTGTAGACAATCATGATACGCAAGAAGGTCAAGCGCTCGAATCATGGATTCAACCTTGGTTTAAGGAACAAGCTTATGGATTAATTTTACTCCGTAAAAGAGGAACTCCTTGTGTATTTTGGGGAGATTTATATGGTATTCCAGAGCAAAATGTTGAACCTGTCGGTATCAACCTGCGCCGTATGCTTGCTTTATGCGGTCATGCAGACTTTGTAAGTGAGTATGATTATTTTGATGACGCGGATCGAATTGGGTGGACAAATGAAATCGAAATTGAGGGTGAAAAAACTGGACTAGCCACACTCTTAACCAACCGCAAAGGCGGAACAAAATACATGATCGTTAATGAATCTCAAGCTGGAAAAGTGTATGTGGATCTCTTGGGCAGACACGCTATCCCTATAACCCTTGACGAAAAAGGTGGCGCAGAATTTCACGTGGATGATGCGAGCATCTCTGTCTGGATAGACCAAGACTTGCTCTCAAAAATTAATCCTCTGGCTGAGCTTGAAGGAGAATAAAAAGTTACTGACAGCTCTGTTGATTCAGGGTATACGGGCGAGCTTAGCCATTCTTCATCAGCGGTTAAATGTCCTGGATTTAAATGCCAACCATAGGTCTTTTTAGGCAAGACAGCCTCTATGGCTTGATACAGTTCTTGACCTTTCATTCCTATTTTGATGCTTTCCAACCAGGTTTTAACCGCCTTAAAGTAAGGAATCGCGATGCGTTCCAGATAATCTTGTTCGCCTTTTGGAAGTTCTTCTTGTCTTGCTACGGCATAGCCTGAACGACTTTGCAGCCCACCTTTATAGCCTGTGGTTAAAGCTAAGCGTTCCCCTAATTGTATTTGTTTATGCGTGGGATAGAGATTTGCTTTCACAAAGCGTTCTCCACTAGCTAAAATGGTCACAACATTATGAGACTGTCCCAAAGCAGATAAGCTTGTAGCCAGCTCCATCTCAGTTTTGCCTATTTCGATTCGGTTCATTGTTTCCAACATACAATTTCCAGCTAAAGCAGCCCCGAACTCATAATGCGCAAATTCATTAGCATTGTTTGTCGTGCGCACACCCTCTTCACCAATAAAAAGTGCTGTGGCATTCGAAAATGTAACGCTTGGAAACATTTTGAATAAAGTCTCTACGATAAAATAGGGAAGATCAAATAAGCTCCTATTATCTTCTGTTTGACTCGTAAAGTTTTTCCAGCCCACTAAGCCAACTTTTCCATGGGAGGGTAAATCACATGCAAGGAAAGCTTCTTTAAGGTTCTTCTCAGGATCCATCGGTTGATTAGGCAAAGAAAAATGCGGGAGATGAACAGCTTTGGCAGGAAGTCGTGCCTTGTCTGCTTTATTTAAATTTTCATTTCCTAAAACAAGATGACTTTCCCCTGAAACTTTGATAACAAGTAATGCCTCTTCAAAACGAGGTAAGAAGCCTGTCAAATATTCAAAATTTGAACCATGCTCTAAATCAGCATAAATAATCAAAGCCTCATAAGAGGACTTCTTCATTTTTGAAAGAAGTTTTGCTTTTCGTTCTTGCATTGTCTCATCACTTAAGTTGATAGGAATAAGGTTTTCTTCAATTCGGGGGATTTTTGATTTTTTTAGTTGAATCATTAATTCTCTCCTTATGAGCACTTTGATTTATTATACCAAACTCTTTCCTTTTTTCTTAAAAAAATCCTCTCGTTCAAAAATAAAAAAGCAGAAGATTAACTCTGCTTTTTGAATATCATTTTTATTTGTTCATCTTAAATTCAAGATAAAGATCGTTATAAACCCCTGTCCAATATGGGGTAAGGTTTTTATAGGCTTCATCATCTTGAATGAGGGTCTGATCGGGATAGAAGGCTTTGTTTTCACGTAAACTCTTTGGGAGCAAGGCCTTGGCTTTTAAGTTTGGTGTCGCATAACCAATCCATTCAGCATTTTGTGCGGCATTGGCTGGTTGTTGCATGAAGTTAATAAAAGCATAAGCAGCCTTCACATTTTTAGCCCCTTTAGGAATGGCGAGATTATCATACCATATGTTGGTTCGTTCAGGAATAACATAATGAAGATTTTTATTTTCTGCCGTCATTTCAGCCGCTTGGCCACTATAGACCACCGCTAGGGGAGTTTCATTATTAATCATATAATTCATAATCTCATCCCCAAGGATTGCTTTGACATTAGGGGTGAGCTCGAGTAAATCATTGTAAGCTGTCTCTAATTCTTCTCGATTAGTGGTGTTGAGAGAGTAACCATGTTTACTCAAAACCATTGCCATGACATCACGCACACTATCTGTCAATAAGATGGAATTTTTATAAGTGGGAGACCAGAGATCTTGCCAAGTTTTGGGAGGATTTTTAACCGTTTTATCGTTGTAAACAATCCCTAAAGTCCCCCAAAAGTAAGGGATAGAGTATTGATTTCCTTTATCAAAAGCAGGATTAAGCAATTTTGGATCATCATCTTCTAAGCCTTTAATTTTAGAATGATCGAGCTTTTGAAGGAGATGTTCTTGGGCCATTTTTTCTATCATATAATCAGAAGGAACAACGATATCATAAGATGTTCCGCCCTGTTTGACTTTAGAGTACATGGCTTCATTTGAGTCAAAAGTCATATAGTTAACTTTATAACCCGTTTCTTTTTCAAATTTTGTGATGAGCTCTGGATCAATGTACTCACCCCAGTTGAAAATAGTCAAGCTATTATTTGCTGTTTTGACACCATCTGCTGCCTTCATTTGATGAGAGAGTAAACCTAAGGAAGCGGTAATTGCTAAGAGTGCCACAAAGAAATAGATTAGTTTTTTCAAATTGCTCCTTTCTTATTTTTAAAAATAAACTTTTTACTACTGAGTCTAGGTTATTAGAGCGAGCTACGTCAAATTGGAAGATTTTCCAACTGTATCGGAATCTTTCATAATATAATAATACCCTAAAACAAGGACGATTGAAAAGAGAAATACAAGCGCCGATAAAGCATTAATTTCTAAAGAAATCCCCGCACGAGCTCGAGAATAGATTTCTACTGAAAGTGTTGTGAAATCATTCCCTGTTACAAAGAAGGTCACTGCAAAATCATCTAAGGAATAGGTGAAGGCCATAAAGAATCCTGCAATAATTCCGGGTGTGAGATAAGGTAAAATGATTTCCCGCATGATCTGTGCTGGAGTGGCTCCTAAATCGTTAGCGGCATCAACCAAAGCTCCATCCATTTCTTGATAAAGGGGCATGACCATAAGCACTACAATTGGTATGGAAAAGGCAATGTGACTTAACAATACGGATAAAAAGCCCAGCTGCATCCCAATCATCGTAAAAAGAATCAAAAACGAAGCTCCAATCACCACGTCGGGAGAGACCATGAGGACATTATTTAATCCCAGTAACGTATCTTTTTTACGCCCTTTGACTTTTACCAGATAAATGGCTCCGACTGTCCCAATAATCGTTGCAACTAAAGAACTTAAAAAAGCGAGAAAGAAAGTTTGAACAACAATCAAAATAAGGCGTTGGTCAGCAAAAAGAGTTTTAAAATTTTCCAAGGTAAATCCAGTGAATTTACTCATATCTCCTCCTGCATTGAAGGAATAAAAGATTAAGTAAAAAATCGGAGCATACAATAGAATGAGGACAACCGCAAGGTAGGCTTTACCTAACTTAGAACTTTTTGTTTGCATTGCTAGTTTCTCCTTTCTTTAGTGAGACGCATGACCACGAGCATGGCAACAACCAAGACAACAGCAATGGTGGAGCCCATTCCCCAGTTTTGGGTAGTGAGGAAATGTTCTTCCACAGCAGTCCCTAATGTAATGACCTTATTTCCTCCAATCAAACGTGTCAGCATGAAGAGCGACAAGCTCGGAATAAAAACAGCTTGAACGCCTGCGCGAACACCGTTTAAAGATAAAGGCCAAATCACTTTACTGAAGGTTTGAAAACGAGAAGCCCCTAAATCACTACTCGCATGTACTAAGTTGGCGTCTAAATCGTTAAGTGCGTTAAAAATTGGCAGAACCATAAAAGGAATCGAAATATAGCTGGCCACTAAGATGAAACTCATATCGGTAAAGAGAATTTGAGTTCGTCCCAAGCCTAAAAAATTGAGAAAATTATTGACAGAGCCATATTTTCCGAAAATCCCAATAAAAGCATAGGCTTTTAATAATAAGTTTACCCAAGTAGGTAAAATAATCAGCATCAGCCAAAACTGTTTCATCTTAAGCTTGGTCAAAACAAAGGCTACGGGGTAAGAAATAAGTAAGGTGACAACCGTAATAATCAATGCATAGAGAACCGAATTCCAAGTCATCATGAGGTAGGTGCCACTTGAAAAATACTGGATATAATTGTCAAGGGTAAAATGACCATTGAGGTCAAATAGCGATTTCCAAAAGAGCATGACCAAGGGGATTACAACAAAAAATAAAATCCAAAGAAAATAGGGAACAGAATAAATACGTTTGGTCACTTTTCTGCCTCACTTTCTAAAAGGGCATCAGCCTCTTGCTTATGAAGAATTTCGTTGACTGTCTCAGCTAATTCGGTCAATTCCATTGTATTTTCAAGGGCTTCTTTGACTGCTTCTTGAATAGCCGCCTCTTCTTCAGCATTTTCTTCTTCTACTGCCTTAGCCAAACCAATGGTTTGTTCTTCTTCTTCAACATATTCTTCAATACGAGCATCAAATTCTTCTTCGGTTTCATTGAGACGCATGATATGAATGGCTTCTGGATCAAAATCAAGACCAACTTTTTCACCTACAATGGCTTTATGTGTTGAATGGATAAGCCATTCGTTTTTAAATTCATCATAGGCTACAATTTCATAATGCACACCACGGAAAAGTTGTGTGTCTACAATAACATTGAATTTTCCTTCGTCAGGCATGGTGAACCAAATGTCTTCGGGACGAATGACGACTTCAATGGGTTCATTTTTGCGCATCCCCCCATCTACCGCCTCAAATTGTTGACCGTTAAATTCTACGAGGTAGTCTTGAATCATTCGACCATTCAAAATGTTTGATTCCCCAATAAAATCGGCGACAAAGTGGTTGATAGGTTCATCGTAAATGTCTGTTGGGGTACCTGATTGGACAATTTCCCCCTCATTCATAATAAATATCCAATCAGACATCGCTAATGCTTCTTCTTGATCATGTGTGACAAAAATGAAAGTAATTCCTAAACGTTGTTGAAGTTCACGCAGTTCATACTGCATGTCTTTACGCAATTTCATATCCAAAGCCGATAGCGATTCATCAAGCAATAAGACTTTTGGCCGATCAATAATGGCACGAGCAATGGCGACCCGCTGCTTTTGTCCACCCGAAAGTTTTGCAATAGAACGTTTTTCATAGCCAGCAAGTTGAACCATCTTCAAGCTCTCTGAAACGCGTTTTTCAATCTCTTTCTTATCAACCCCTTTGATTTTGAGGGCAAATGCGACATTGTCAAAAACATTCATATTTGGAAAAAGCGCATAAGATTGGAAGATGGTGTGAACATCTCGCTTATTGGCTGGTAAGTCATTGATTCTTTTATTATCCAGAATTACGTCTCCAGTAGTGGCATCCAAAAGTCCAGCGATAATATTTAAGATTGTTGATTTACCAGAACCTGAAGCTCCTAAGAGCGTATAGAACTTTCCTTCTTCTAACTCAAATGAAATGTCTTTAAGTACAGTGGTATCAGTATCTGCGTATGTTTTGCTGACATTTTTGAATTCAATAATCGTTTTTGCCATTTCTTTGTCATCCTTTTCTAGCATGTTATAGATGATGGGCATAACATGATATTTCTCTTTTACGATACAAAAAACCAAGCAAACGCTTGGTCTCATCATCAATCTTAGCCTCTGTTTCAAATAGTAGCAAACAGAAAAATCTAGTGCAGAGTCTATACAGCAGAAGAACTTTTAATACTCTTATTGATGCGCCAAAGCGTGTTTTTCTTGGGTGGGGTGGTTCAAAAAAGAATCCCCATAACTCATCATTGACGAGCTAATCAATAAGGCAACGAAAGTCGCCAATTTCGGCTTTTGACCCGGCTGTCCGTCTGGCCTTGGCTCGATAATACCGTTAGTAAATAGCTAAACGTTACTGACAGATTGGTCAGTAACTTATCGAGCGGTCAAATCTTCTGCGTACAACAGAACTTTATTAATTATAGCTTAAATTGTTGGGATTTTCAAGCTGAAAATTTAAAAAAGACAGGATAAGCCTGTCTTTATTTTTCACCAATAATACGGACTTCGGGCTCTAAAGTGAGTCCAGCATTTTCTTTGACACGTTGGATTACATGGGCGATGAGGGCTTCATAATCCGTGGCTGTCCCATGATCAACATTGACCATGAAACCAGCGTGTTTTTTACTGACTTCCACACCACCAATTCGTGTGCCTTGTAATTGTGCTTCTTGGATAAGTTGTCCTGCAAAATGTCCTTCAGGTCGTTTAAAAACGGAGCCACAACTTGGATATTCAAGTGGTTGTTTGCTCTCCCGGAGAAAATTGAGACGGTTCATTTCATTTTGAATTTGCTCAGGATCTCCAGGCGTAAGTTCAAATTTTGCGGAGATGACAACAAGATTTTCATCACGAATCACTGAATGTCTATAGCCAAATCTCATTTCGTCCGCTGTGAGAACGAAAAGTTCCCCACTTTCATTCATCACTTTACAGCTCACTAAAACTTGTGAAATCTCGCCACCATAAGCGCCTGCGTTCATGAAAACAGCCCCTCCAATAGAGCCAGGAATACCACAGGCAAACTCAAACCCCGTCAATGCATGTTCTTGTGCGATTTGGGTTACTGCTTTGAGTTTTGCACCTGCTTGAGCTTCAATGGTATAGCCTGCAACATTTACCTGATCGAGTTTTTCAAGTAAAATCACAAGACCGCGGATCCCTCCGTCTCGGACAATAAGATTTGAGGCATTGCCGAGCACCGTGACAGGTGTGTTTGTTGCTTGTGCAAGTACTGACAGCTCTGTCAGTGCTTCTGTTGTTTCAGGAAAGGCTAAAATATCTGCAGGGCCACCAACTTTAGTATAAGTATAATGAGAAAGTGGCTCATTATACTTAACAATCAGATGAGAAATATTTTCAAGTTCATTTTGTTTTAACATAGGTTAATTATACCACACTCTATCAATTGGATTCAATCTGATCTGAATGCTGGGTAGCAGGTATGCAAATTAGCCACATCTTTACTTCATTGATTGCTCTAAGAAGTTTAAAATAGTATTAATTAAAAGTAAGAAAAAATGTAGTTATACAAAAAGAGAATTACCTAGTTTTTATCCATTTTATGAACAAATAAGCTATTTTTGTATTATAAAGAGCACATTTTTTGAAATAAAAAACTTATTATGTTAGATTATTATTAAACATATTGGTTAAATCACTCATAAATATCAAACGGACTAAAATCATAAGGGGACTGTTTTTTTATAAAGGTAGCATTGACAGATAATGGCTTTCTTCTCATTCTTATCTGTCCTTTTATTAACTAGTATTGTTCACTAATGGTTAGGGAAAATGAAAATTATTTAAGAAATAATTAAAATTTTTATAAACAGATCAATTCATTTTTATAATTTTGAAACCTAAAAACTCAAAAGGAGCATCATGATTAAACTTTTTATTACTTCTTCTTGTGCCTCTTGTAGAAAAGCTCGGCGTTGGTTACAAGAAAACGGACTACCATTTAATGAAATAAACATAAAAACTAGCCTTACCAAACAAGATTTAATTGATATCCTTACCCATACAGATAAAGGCACTGAGGATATCATTTCAACCCACTGTGAGCTTTATAAGCAGCTCAATCTTGATTTCACGACCATGAAGTTTAGTGAATTTATAAAAACAATTGAAACTTACCCCCTCTTGATAAAGCGGCCCATAATTATGGATGAAAGTAACATTCAGATAGGCTTTAATGAAGAAGACATAAGAGTCTTCCTTCCTCAAGAGCTAAGAACAATCCAGCGTCTGGAAATACTGGAAGAACGATGGTTTAAAGAAGTGTCCAATAGTCTCTGAGTCGTCCTAATGCAGACTAAGATGCCTTTTACTAGTGAGATTTATTTATCAGCTAACATCTGCTTAACAAAATCAGGCATTTCGCCTCTGACAGCTCCGTCAGTAGATTTTTTTATTGATTGAGCGACTTGATTTTCATATTCAGAAGTCGTTTTTTCATGACCATCTAATCTTTTTTCTCCCACCAAATTTTGAATGGCTGTAATATCCTGCGAAACTTCTAAACAGCCCAGATATTCTCCTGTTTCTTCATCACGCATTGCAAAATATCGAATATAAATTTTCTTATTAAAACGATGTAAATCAATCCAAAAATCAGCTTGATCGCGTGATCCAGATTTAAAATCTTCTAGTATTTTTTCTACTACCGCCATTGATTTTGGCGGGTGGCAATCAATAACACGTCGACCAATTACAGACTTAGCTCGTGGAAAAATTCGTTCTCCTCCCGAGAAAAAGCGAACGATATCTTCTTTATCAACAAAACTTAGATCAACTGGTAAAATATTGAACAAAGCTGTCAACTCATTGAGGTGCAACATGCCAGTCGGCAAAACAACTACTCCCTCACTTGTAACTTTTTCCCAATCATATTGCCGCTTAACGCTTTTAGGTTTACTTGGTTCTAAACCTGATTCTTTGCCAATAGCCTCAGTCATTGCTTTAGCAGATTCGATCGCCGCCAATCTTTGAGGTTCACGCTCTTTTTCCTTTTCAATTGCCGTTTTAGAAGCTTTCCACTTTAAAGGTTCAGCAATAAATGCATAGCCAATCTCTTTAGAATCCTCCTCTATTTGTTCCCAATCTTTTAAAGAAAAGATATCTAAGCACATTGGAATCATAATTGCTTCTTCTTTAAAAATCATTTCTTCAATTTCTGTCAGTAAATTTTCTAGCATTTCACGCATGGGATTTAAAGCTGCTTTATCTGTTTTTAAATAAACAATCATTTCTTTAATCATCTCACGAACACTATCATCTACACCCCACATAACTTTTGGTGGCGCTGTGATTCCATATTTTTCCATAAAAGAAAAAATTAAAGTTTCTTTTCTAGCATAATGTTTGTCAATATTATACAAATCAATAACCGCTACAAGTAAACGTTCTTTATAAGACCACTCTCCTTTTTCAATCTTTGAAAAAACCCACCGAATTTCATCATTTAATAGCGATGTAATCACTTGATTTTCAAGTTTCATTGTATGAATAGGATGTCCTGGAGTATTTTCTTCTAAAGAGGATTTATGAATATCTGTAATAGCCCCTTTAAAGACAGCTGCATGAACGTTGCATAATTTTTGAATTTCAGAGGGATTGAGCCCCCCTTGGATCAATGCCTTTTCAGCACCAGTTATTTCTGAAACATCTACACCGTCAAATTCTTCATTAAAAATTTTTTTGGCGTTCTCAAACGTCCCTCCTTCGTGTAAGAGTGTCAATATTTCAACAATTCTTTTTTGGCGCTCAATCGTGGTTGATTTTTTCATATCCATCACTATTTATCCCCCTCATGTTTTGAAAAAGCGAATCCAGCCTCAGCAAAAGTGCTCACGATTTCATCCCAGTCGATATGTTTCATTTTTGCCCCCATGGGGATGGTTGCCATTTTTCCAGCAGTTTGTAGCATTCCTGGTATTTTTATCTCATGAAAACCTAAGGTGTCCATTAATTCAATAATTTCAGGGTGCTCTGTTGCTAAATCATAAAGTTTAGCATTTATATCCAGTTGTATCATTCTAATCTCCTTTTTCAGATGCCAGCACTGTAAAAGACCTTTTACATCCAGTACTATTTTATCAAAATCTAATTCTCATTAAAAGTTTAATTATACGACACTCAAATGATAGGAGTTTACTTCAGTTGATGCAAAAAAAGGACTTACAATAAAGTCCTTTTTTCCCATCTAGTATTTCCAACTGACCAGACGATCAGTTCGTTTTTACTTTGATTTTATCTTTACTCAAAAAAGTTTTTGCACGTTCAAAAATTTCAATATTAAATGCTTTACTTAAAACTTTACAAAGACCTAGTGAGAGGTTGAAGTCAATCATACTGTGAACCAGTCCACCAAAACCAATCAATAAGAGAAGATTAAGGAGGGCAGCTTGGTCCATTGTCGCAAAGCCAAAGGCATAAAAAACATAGACGATGAGTGCTTCCAAGCCAGCATGGAATATCCCTAGAACAAGGTTAAAAATTTGAATTTTAACTTTTTGGTGCACGATTTCAGGATGTTTTTTCAAGAAATAAGCACCTGCGGTCATGACAAAAAGATGCATCAAGGCCCGGAGCCAAATCGTAGGAACGGGGGTACTAATCATGAAGCCAAGTGTCGTCCCAATAGCGACAAAAGCTGTCATTACGGGGCTAAAAAACATTGCTGCCATTACAGGAACATGTGAGGCGAGCGTAAATGAGGCAGGACCAATGATGATTTTAGCCGGCATTATAGCCGGAATCAAGATCCCAAGTGCAGTGAGCATTGCAGCAATAATCAGGTTTCTGACTTTTGCATTTTTGGTTTGAGTCATTTGCGTTTCCTTTTTAGAACTCTTGCTTTTAAAAAGCGGACAATAAGGGCGACAAAGTTTCCATTGGTTCATTTTTTCGACGAAAAAATAAGCAATAGAATCTTTAGGAAAAGGTTATTCATCGATCAACTTTTTCCTTGTGATGATTATAACAATTTTTTGTTAAATAATCAAAAAAATCTGTATGTTATAACAGACTTTTTTCGACTTGTAACCCTTTACTATCGATTTCGAGTTCATAAAAGCGACCTTGCCAATTTTTTTCCGACAAATGTTGCAAAAGTAAAGTAATTTTTTCTTCAGGAGCTAGCATCATGAGCGTTGGACCTGCTCCACTAAGATAAGTGCCATAAGCACCATAGGTTTGACCAATTTCACGAAATGCTGCTAATTCGGGCACTAAAGCTGAGCGGTATTTTTCATGAAAAAGATCTTCTTTCATCATCTGACCTGCTGTAACCAAGTCTCCTGAAAGCAAGCTTGCCACCAGAACATTTGCCACGGCACTTGCTGCAACAGCTTGAGCATAGGAGAGGGTTTCTGGTAAGACTTGGCGACTTGCTACGGTCTTAAGCTCTTTGTCTGGAACAAAAGCTAAAAGTTTGCATTGGGGCAGTTTAGCTTTGATTGCCCGTACTTCTTCGGTTGCACTACTTGCAATGACTAAATTACCATAGAGTGCTGGCGCTACATTATCAGGATGCCCCTCAATCTGACAAGCCAAAGCTAATTTTTCTTCATCACTTAGGCCTAATTGGGCAAGTTGGTTGGCTAACTCAATGCCTGCAATAATCACCGAGCTTGAAGAACCCAATCCTCGTGCCAAGGGGATATCAGAGCTCATTTTCAAATGGTATTTTGCTGACAAGTGCTGCTTTTTCTGAGCTAAGACTGCTGACAGCGTCGTCAGTAATAAATTCTTTTCGTCAGTTGGAATATTGACACCTAAATCATGATCAATCCGCCATGCCTCTGCTTTTTCAAGCACTTCTATTGTTAAATAGAGGTTAACAGCAAGCCCAATCGAGTCAAACCCCGCTCCTAAGTTGGCTGATGTTGCGGGCACAATAATTTTCATTTTAATTTTCCTCCACGACCTTGAAATAATTGAGTAAGTTAAAATCATCTTCTTTTGCTAACTTCGTCTCAAGAGATGCGAGTTGAGTTTGACTTATTTTATGGCAGATGATGCCTACAACAGCACGTTGCCCATCGCCTTTTTGTTGTAAGACTTGTTCAAAAGAAACATTCACGGCTGTAAAAAGCTGCACTAAACGCAAAAACTGTCCAGTGGAATCAGGTGTTTCAACTGAAAAATAGTATTTATTCAGAACTTCTGAGCTCTCTGCCAAACGGGTAGCTCGCTTGTATTCATTAAAAGATTTACCAAGGGTTTGCTCTTTAAACCGTTTAACAATCCGTACGATGTCTGCTAAAACACTTGTAGCGGTAGGGTTTTGTCCGGCACCAGCCCCATAAAACATTGAAGCACCCATACCAATCGAATCAAGATAGACTGCATTCATCACGCCCTTAACGCTTGCTAACGGGTGAGAAGCTGGAAGAAATGTCGGACTGACTTCAGCAAAAATTCCAGAAGAAACTTCAACGATTTCTCCGACAAGTTTGATCACATACCCCAACTGATTAGCGATTTCCACGTCTGCTTGCTGAATGGTTGGGATGCCTTGATGCTTGATTTGAGAAGGCGAAATTGTCATGCCAAAAGCAAATTCACTAAGCAAAGCTAATTTATAAACCGCATCAATCCCCTCTACGTCATTTGTCGGGTCAGACTCTGCATAACCAAGTAATTGTGCGGTTTCAAGCGCTTTTTTATATGTCCAACCTTCTTCCATCATCTTGGTCAGCATGAAATTGCTTGTCCCATTAATGATTCCCAAGAGGCGTGTGACTTTATCTGAAGCAAACGAATTCGCTAACGTGCGTAGAATAGGTATCCCACCAGCTACAGCAGCCTCATAATAAAGGGCAACTTTATTTTTTTGGGCTAACTTTTGTAGTTCAGCGCCATGGAGTGCGAGCAAATCTTTATTCGCCGTCACAACACTCTTTCCAGCAGCAAGAGCTTGTGAAATATAAGTTTTTGCAGGCTCAATGCGCCCCATTAGCTCAACAACAATTGAAATAGTATCATCATTTAAAATAGCCTCGATTGAAGTTACAAAATCCCAAGGATGACCTACTTGCCGTAATTGTGCTGCTTTTTCTTCACTACGAACGAGAACTTTTGAAATACTTATCGTTTCATCTAATAGTGCTGCTAATTTTTCCTGATTATCTGCGATCAAGGCGGGCAGTCCAGAACCTACGGTTCCAAAGCCTAAAAGTGCAATTTTCATCTTTTCCCCAAACTCTAAAATTTTTATTATTGCTTAACATTATAACATGATAAGTAAAATTCTTTACTGACCAGCCTGTCAGTAACTTTTTTTGCTAAAAAAGAACCAGTCAGCTTTGACCAATTCCCTTTTTACTTTAATAAATCTAATGCCTTCAATTCTTGATCGATTTGTGATAAGACCATTTCTAAATCTTCAGGGTTATTAACAAAGTCAATCTTATCTCCATCTATACGTAGTTTAGGCGAAATATCATAAGCGTCGTACCAAGAAGGATATTCTCCATGAACCTGATGGTAATAAGCTTTTAGCCCCTCTTGTGCATCAATCTGCTCGAAAGAACGGCCTCTTTGTTCAATACGAGCCAGCATCGTTTCAAAAGAAACATCGATATACACGAGCAAATCTGGTCGCTTTTTAGGCATCCCTTCTAGCTCTTCCAGCATATTTGCTAGCAATTCTTTATAGATATCCAGCTCTGTCTTTGTTACATTCCCATTTTTATAATTTAAAGTTAAAAAGAGCTCATCTTCAAAAATTGACCGATCCAAAACATTGTTGTCCTGCTGATAAGCTAATTTAATCGATTCAAATCGTTTATTTAAAAAATAAATTTGCAATAAAAAAGCATATTTTTTCGGATCCTGATAGTAAAGATCAAGCACGGGATTATTATCCACTGCTTCATAAAACACCTCTGTATTCAGATGTGCACCTAATGCCTTTGCTAAACTTGACTTTCCCGCACCAATGGTACCTGCTAATACGATCAAAATTCTATTTTCCTCCCAATCGACACCCTAGAAATCATGAGTTCCGAAATTTTCAACTTCTTTTATTATAGACTAAAAATATAAAATTACAAATTTTCGACTATCTTTTTAACTTTCATCCTCTAAATTCAATACGTAATCACGCACTTGAGCAGAAAAATAAAGTGAACCGGTAATGACCAACACCTCATCAGCTTTTAAACCTTGGCGTAATCCATCCAATGCTACTTCCCAATCGGGAGCCAATGTCACACCTTTTTCCTCTAAGTCTGTAAAATTATTTAAAGCTAAAGCTTTAGGATAATTAAAAGTTGTCAAAATTAATTCTGCGTGATCAACTGTTTGCAACATTTCAATCATCTGACGAATATCTTTAGTCGTGATTGCTGAGAATAAGATTTTAAACTTTTTCTTAGGAAATTCAACTTTTAAATTTTCCAGTAAGCGGGTCATCGCATGGACATTATGTGCCCCATCCAAAATAATGAGGGGGTGATCACTTAATTTTTCCATACGAGCCGGCCAGTAAGCTTTCTTAATCCCCAAACGGATTGCTTGTTCACTGAGTGGCAAACCAATCTTATGAGCATAAACTAAAGCCAGCTCGATAGCCATAGCTGCATTTTCAATTTGATGAAGTCCTTTTAAAGATTTCTCTAAATGCTCAAGTTCCCCTGCTTCTGTTTTGAAACTAAACTTTTCATCAGCTTCAATTTCAATACGGTAGTCATAACGGTACTGGTAAACACGTGCTGTTTTTTGTTTTGCTGTTTCCCAGATAACACGTAAAGCGTCAAGGCCAATATTACCTGTGACAACAGGTATTCCTGGTTTAATAATTCCCGCCTTTTGTGCGGCAATTTCCTCAATTGTGGAACCTAAAATATCAATATGATCCAATCCAATCGTAGTAATTCCAGAAACAACTGGTGTAATAACATTTGTACTATCTAAAAGTCCTCCAAGCCCGACTTCAATAACAGCGATATCTACTGCTTCATCAGCAAAATATTTAAAAGCCATCGCTGTGATAATTTCAAACTCTGTAATTCCAGATAATTCTTCTTGAGCATCAAGTTTCTCAACTAACGGCTGAAGTAATTGCACATATTGAATCAACTTTTCATCAGCAATGGGCTGTGCATTAATACTCATGCGCTCCCCAAAAGTTTCAATAAAAGGACTTGTAAAAGAGGCTACTTTCAAGCCAGCTTCCATAAATATTGAGCGCGTAAAGGCGACGGTAGAACCTTTACCATTAGTACCCGCCACATGAATCATTGATAATTTTTCCTCAGGATGACCCAAAAGATCTAATAGCGCTTCTACCCGACTAAGACCCGGACGAATATTAAATTTTAAACGAGAATGTATCCATTCTAATGCTTCTTCAATTGTCATGTTAACCCTTTTCTAATTCATAATATCCTTGAAATTCGACAGGCGCATCTTCCTTTTTTAATAATGACACGGGCAATTCAGCACGAGCAGGTTTCTTATCTGTTTTAAACAAGCGGTAACGAAAATCAAGATGTTGATGAGCAGGTTCATTTTGCACCCAATTCTCAGGAATGTTGATGAGATTGACATCTATCAGATCCCCTGTTTCTTTTGCAGAGAAGCCAGTTTCTTCATGAAATTCTCGAACAGCGGCTTGTAGAGGTGTTTCATTTAACTCTACATGTCCTGCTGGTAGGAGCAGTTCTTTTTGATAAGGATGCAAGATAAAAAACAGACGTTTGTTTTCAAAAACAAGAGCACTTGCAGAAAGCTGAAGTTTCGGATTTTGCTTTCCCCTTAGTTCTTCATCTGTCGCCTTCAAAAGCATGCAAAGCTGATTAATTTTTTGCTGATCCACTTTTCCAGCTAGTGATTGGATCTGCCTAATGAGTTGATCATGTGCCATCATATCTCCTTGTAACGTTTTACCGCATCAATTAATACTTTGGTCTCTTTCACATCATGCACACGCAAGATCCGACCACCATCCAGAATCATCTGAGCTTCAAGCATCAATGTTGAAAATAAGCGATCTTTAGAAACAACATTAAAGATACTTTCCATAAAGGACTTGCGCGAAATCGCAACCATGACAGGAAGGCCTAGATGCGTTAAGCGTTCTGTTGCTTTCAAGCGCTGAACGCTATCTAATCCAGAATCACCCTTAAAAAAACCTACCCCAGGATCAATACAAATTTGCTCATTCTTCAAGCCTATAGCTCGTAATTCTTTTGCTTTTTCTTCGAAAAACAGTGGCAATTCATCAAAAACATTCTCTGCAAAGTTAAATCCTGCTCGTCCATTATTCATAGCAACCACAGCCGGACGATAGTTTTGAATAACCTCAAGTTTTTCATGAGTATCAAAGCCGTCAATATCGTTGATAATATCGGCGCCTAAATCTAATGTACGCTCCATTACTAGCGCCTCATCCGTATCAATAGCCACTATTGCCTGAGGAAAATGTTGTTTAATTGCTTTTAATGGTTTTTCAAGCCTTAACCATTCCTCTTCAGGACTGATGTCTGCATAACCTGGTCGAGAAGATTTGCCACCCAACTCAATCACCGCTGCTCCATTTTCCAAGTCTGATTCAACACGTTTTAAAATATAATCCACTTGAAGATGATCTACCGACCCATCATAGAAAGAGTCTGGCGTTACATTGACAATCGAATAGACAATCGCAGAGGAGGTTAAATCAAAGCGAAAACGCTCTGAGGACCAGATTAATTGATGCCGTTGGATAATCAGCTCCAATTGTCTTCGTTGCTCTTCGACTTTAAAAAAGGGGAGTAGATTTCTAAGTTCATCAATATCAAGGAATACTAAGAGTGATTTGGTATCAAGAAAAACCTTACTACTCACACGTTTTAAAACTCGGGAAAGAAAAATATGTTCATCTTGGTTGAGCTGCTCAAACTTAATTGTGATGTTTTTTAAAGAAAATTGTTCCTGATTTAATTCTATAATTTTCATAGCAGACTTTCTAAAAATTCCATTCGTTTTACGAAGTCTTTCTCATAGGCTCCTGAGAAGTAAGAAGTTTTTGTTTTTGAGTTAAGTTTTTTAACTCCTCGCATCTCCACGCACATATGCCGCGCTTCCACCACAACGGCCACTCCTTTAGGTTGCAAAATTTCATCAAGCGTCTCTGCAATTTCACTCGTAATATTTTCCTGAACAGAAAGCTTATGTGAAACGTAATCAACAAGCCTTGGGATTTTCGAAAGGCCAATGATATTTCCCTGATCAGGGATATAGGCTACATGCACCTTTCCAAAAAACGGGAGCATATGGTGTTCACACATCGAATAAAAGGGGATATCTTTGATAAGGACGGGAGAATCAACTTCTGTGGGTTCAATTTTAAAAAGTTTATACGCTTCAAATTTTAAAGAGCGCTGCGATGACAAGATTTCTTCATACATTTTAGCCACACGTTGGGGCGTTTCAAGAAGTCCTTCACGGTGTGGATCTTCCCCGAGTGCAAATAAAATTTCCTCGACCGCAGAAGCAATCCTGCCTCTGGGAGTAGGATCCTCTGCAACTACTTGCACATGTTGTTCACTTTGATTCAGTTTAGTTACCGCTTCTTGGATAAGTTGATAATATTTGAAAGGGGGTTCTATCAGTTCCAACAATGGAAGCATAACAAAGAGTCGATTAAGAAGCTCTCGGTGCGGTATCACTAGATTTTGCTCAAAAATTTCCTCTTCCCCATAGAATAAAACATCAATATCGATCGTGCGTGGGCCCCAGTGAATTTTACGTTCGCGGTTGAGCTTTAACTCTACTTCATGGATGAAATCCAATAAGGCTTGGGGAGCTAATAAGCTAGAAATTTTGAGAGCAATATTAATAAAATCGTCTTGTTTAACACCGCCTACCGGAGAAGTTTCATAAAATTGCGATTGTTGTTCAACGATAATCTTCGGATGTTCTCCTAAGAGACGGATGGCTTCATGGATATAGTACTGGCGATCGCCAATATTACTCCCCAAACTTAAATAAATCGTTTGCATAGTTCCTCCACATGCATTATTCCTAAAAATGACTTGTAACTTTAGAGTTACTGCTTAGCCTCGCATTTCAATTTCTGCTGAATCAAAGATTCCCTCAATGGGGACTGCAAGTTTTCTAAGATGAACCTCGACAGTTTCAATACGCTGAGTTGTTTTTTTAACCCTTTGAATAATATCATAGGCAACCTTTTCAATTAAATCAGCCTTGGAGTTTTCTACTACTTCTCGGGTTGCCTCATAAAAATCAACATAAGAAAGGGTATCTTCGAGTTCATCCAAACCAGAATAAGTAAAATTGGTCTCAACGATAAGATCAATTTCTAAATTTTGACCAAGTATCTTTTCTTCAGGAAGTACTCCAATATGTGCTCTAAACTTCATATTATTTAGCTTTATTTTATACATAATGCCTCGTTTTAGGTGTAGAAAAGGCTATGAATCTCTTCATAGCTCTATTTTCAGAGATATTTTATGATTGCTTGCCAAGCTTCTTCAAAACCAGTTTTGTCTGCAGATGAAAAGATAATGAAATCATCTGTACTATCAAATTTCACAGCCTTTTTGATGATTGACTCATGTTTATTCCACTTACCACGAGGGACTTTATCTGCTTTAGTGGCGACAAGAATCACCGGAATATGATAATATTTCAAAAATTCATACATCATGATATCATCTTCGGAGGGTTCGTGACGAATGTCAACCAAACTGACCACGGCCCGCAGATTTTCACGAGTAGTGAGGTACTCTTCAATCATTTTCCCCCACTTTTCACGTTCTTTTTTGGAAACCCGAGCATAGCCATAACCAGGGACATCAACGAAATGAACTTGGTCATCGATATTATAAAAATTTAAAAGTTGGGTTTTCCCTGGTTGACCAGATGTCCGAGCAAAGTTTTTTCTATTTAACAATGTATTGATAAAGCTTGATTTTCCGACATTGGAACGTCCAGCAAGTGCAATTTCTGGCCAGTCATTTTCTGGATACTGTTTTTTTGAAGCAGCTGAAATGGTTAGCTTCAGGTTGTTCGTATTAATTGTCATTTTTTCTCAACCTCGCGTACCAATTTGGGTTCTTCTTTTCCTTCGACAACCGCCTCAGTAATCTCAACTTTTTTAATTGTTTTATCACTAGGAACCTCAAACATGATATCCATCATGACTTCTTCGATAATTGAGCGCAAGCCTCGAGCCCCTGTTTTGCGGGCGATGGCTTTACTGGCTATAGCATGTAAAGCCCCTTTATCAAAGTCAAGTTCTACGTCATCAAAAGAGAGTAATTGCTTGTATTGTTTGATTAGAGCATTCTTTGGTTCTGTCAAAATGCGAATCAAGTCTTCTTCTGTCAAGCGCTCTAGTGCAGCAACGATCGGAAGGCGCCCGATAAATTCTGGAATTAATCCAAATTGTTGAATGTCTTCTGCTATAATTTCTTGCATATAAGAATCATTCTCACTGATTGCTTTATTATTCGCCCCAAAACCAATTACTTTTTCGCCCAAACGTTGTTTGACAATTTCCTCAATCCCATCAAAAGCACCACCAACAATAAATAAGATATTTTTTGTATCTATTTGAATCATTTCTTGATTAGGATGTTTTCGACCACCTTGAGGGGGGACACTTGCTACTGTTCCTTCAATAATTTTCAAAAGAGCTTGTTGGACACCCTCTCCTGAAACATCCCGTGTAATTGAGACATTTTCGGATTTTTTAGCTATTTTATCGATTTCATCGATATAAATGATCCCACGTTGTGCTCTTTCGATATTAAAGTCACTTGCCTGTAAGAGTTTGAGTAAGATATTTTCTACGTCTTCACCTACATATCCTGCCTCAGTTAAACTTGTCGCATCTGCGATTGCAAAAGGCACGTTAAGTGATTTAGCCAAAGTTTGAGCAAGAAAAGTCTTACCAGAACCAGTAGGTCCAATGAGTAAGATATTGGATTTTTGAAGTTCAATCTCTTCTTTATTTGCACTACCTGAAAAATTAATGCGTTTATAATGGTTATAGACGGCGACTGCTAGAGCACGTTTTGCTTTATCTTGCCCAATTACATAAGCATTGAGTAATTCAAGCATTTCGCGCGGTGTTTTAACTTCAAGCATTTCTGAGGCTTTTTCTTCTCTGAGTTCTTCTTCTAAAATTCGTGTTGAAAGCTCAATGCACTCATTACAGATAAACACATCTGAACCAGCGATCATTTTTTTCACATCATCTTGACTTTTGCCGCAAAATGAGCAATGAATATTTTGATTTTGTGTATTTGACATAATAATTTGTTCCTAAATACTTCTAAGATTTCTAGGATTTCCTTCATTGAAATCCACAAAAAACCTTAAAGGGTTGATTGCTTTATGTAAGGTTCTTTTTAAAAAAGAAGCCCATGGAAAGCATGAATAGAATTGACAATATTCGTAAAGGCATTGAGGAGAAAAAGCATTCCTAGTCCCCAACGCTTTTTGCGAAAACACTGGATGGCAATAATAATGCAAATCCAGCAAAGTATTGCTGTAAACAGCCCGAAAATTGATTTTGTCATGGTTATTTCACTTTTTTATATTTTTTTATCGTAAAGTCGTAAGGATTTTTTTCATCTTTACGATGGAAGTTTTCTGAAACTTCCTCAAAATTCTTAAAATCAAAAGAGGCTGGGAAATAAGCATCTCCAGAAAACTTACCATGTACAACAGTACGGTAGAGTATCTCAAGTTCTTTTTCAAAAAGTGCTAAAATTTCAGCACCGCCCGTAATGAATAAATCTTTTTCCTGATTGCGATACCACTTTAAGACGTCCTCTAGACTGTGCATGATAAGCACATGTTCATCTGTAGAACGGTAATTTTGGTCTCGTGTTAGAACAATACTGATCCGACCAGGAAGCACACGTTTTTGCATGCCGTCAAAAGTTTTACGCCCCATAAGGATGGCTTGACCCATAGTGGTTTTCTTAAAATGTTGTTGTTCAGCGGGTAAATGCCAAGGCATTTTTTCGTTTTGTCCAATCAGGCCTTGCTCATCTTCTGCCCATATTCCAATAATCATCATGCCCCCTTATTGAATTTTGCTTTTACTATTATAGCAAAAATTTGCTATTTTCGCTCTGTCTAGTACAGAGCAGCGGTTATTTTTCAACTTTTGTAGGGATTAATAAAAAAACGTTGATTTTTTATTAAAAATATCATTATTTTTCTTTACAAATTTAAAAATAAGTGTTATCATAATAATTACATTAATTTGTTTCAATCTTTCCTGTTATGATTAAAGCAAATTAGTCCCCCAACTAGACTTCTTGCTGAGATTGACTCCGAGGGGTCTAGTTTTTTTGTTTTTTACCCTAAAAACTTAATGATGGCTCTGTAAGCTGTGTTCAAACTGCTGATGGAGCTGTCATTAATTATTTTGAGAAGAAAGTGTGAAACATGAATCATATTGCCCTTTTTGAACCTCGCATCCATTTTAATACTGGAAATATTGCCCGTACTTGTGCTGCAACCAACACCGTTTTGCATCTGATCGAACCTTTTGGATTTGAAATTACTGATAAGCACCTCAAGCGTGCTGGCTTAGACTACTGGGATAAAGTTAATATTGTTTATCATAAAAATTTGGAGGACTTCGTAACCTCTATTCCAGCGGATGGCCAGCTCTATTTGGTGAGTAAATTTGCTGAGCATGTCTATTCAGACGTAGATTACTCAGATAATGAGCAAGAGCATTATTTCTTATTTGGCCGCGAAGACACGGGATTGCCCGAAACATTCATGCATGAGCATCGTGATGAATGTATCCGCATCCCTATGAATGATGAGCACGTACGTTCTTTGAACTTATCAAATTGCGCTTGTATGATTGTATATGAAGCTCTGAGACAACAACATTTTGCTGGTTTGGAGCGTGTCCATACTTATGAAAAAGATAAATTGAAATAATTTTTACTGACCATTCTGTCAGTAAAAAATAAAACTCTATCAAACGATAGAGTTTTTTTATTTTACTGGTTCAGCCTGAGTTGCTTCTGAATGTTCCGCAACGCTTGTCTTTTTATGATTGAAAATAAGATTCAAGGCAATCGCTGATACGGTACTCATCACGATCCCATTTGAAACGAAAGGTTGGATAAAAGTAGGAAGTGCTGTAAATAAGTTGCTGGAATTAAAACCAACTCCCATCGCTACAGATACGGCTGCAATAAGTAAGTTTTGGTTCCCCTCAAACTCAACACTACCAAGCATGCGAACCCCTTGGGTTGCTACCATTCCAAACATGACAAGCATTGCCCCACCCAAGACAGGGTTAGGTATCAATTGAGCAACAGCCGCAAATTTAGGAATCAACCCAAGAATTAGCAAGAAACCTGCAGTAAAGTAGAGAGGTTTGCGTGTTTTAATCCCTGATAATTGGACTAAACCAACATTTTGTGAGAAACCAGTGTAGGGGAAGGTATTAAAGATTCCCCCAAGAAATACTGCAAAGCCTTCTGCGCGATACCCATTACGCAAGCGTTTTTCATCGAGCTCTTCACCAGTGATATCAGCCAGCGCCAGATAAACTCCGGTAGATTCAACCAAGGAAACAATAGCAATAATAATCATCATCAGACAGTCCATAAAGTAGAATTTAGGAGCTGCAAAATAAAAAGGTTGAGGTAAATGTGCCCAAGGAGCTTGACTAACGACGTTGAAATCAACTAAGCCCATACTTGCAGCGAGGACTGTTCCTGCTACAAGCCCAATCAAAATAGCAATAGAGCGAATAAAGCCTTTAGAAAAAATATTAATAAGTAAAATAATTAAGATGGTTGAGAGGGCTAAAATAACACTTTGAAGTGTTGGTTTTGCCGCATTATCTCCCATATTCCCGATGGCAACAGGAATCAAGCTTAGACCAATAGTTGTAATCACAGAACCTGTCACAATAGGTGGAAATAATTTTCTAATCTTTGAAAAAATTCCTGAAATTAAAATCACGAACACACCCGAGACCATCAGGGAGCCAAACATAGCTCCTGAACCATGACTTTGTCCAATAATAATCAATGGAGCTACAGACTGAAAAGCTACTCCTAATACTACTGGAAGACCTATCCCAAAATGCTTGCGTAGCTGAAGTTGTAAAAACGTCGCTAATCCACACATAAATATATCTGCTGAGATAAGATAGGTCAGTTGCGCTGCCGAATAATTTAAAGCTCCTGCGATCATAATGGGAACTAAGATAGAACCGGAGTACATTGCTAAAAGGTGTTGAAGCCCCAGAATGGCTGACTTCGAGTTGCTTTGTTCATTTTTGTGAAACATGTTCTGATTTTCCTTAATTTCTTCTTTTTAGTGATACTTCTTAATTTTTATCAAATGCTGAATCATCAGCTGGGGCGAAAATAACTTTACCATTTTCAAATTTCTCAATGCGGGCAAGGCTTGTGAGATTCATTCCTTCATTAAGGAGTTTTTGACGACCGTCTTGGAAAGATTTTTCAATTACTATTCCTAGACCAACCACTTCTGCTTTAGCTTGCTTCATTAAATCCAGCAAGCCAAGTGCTGCTTGTCCATTGGCTAAAAAATCATCAATAATGAGTACTTTTTCGCCAGCTTCAAGCAACTTACTTGAAATTTGAACGGTTGATGTCAATTTTTTAGTAAAAGAATAAACTTCTGTAACCAACAAATCATCATTCATGGTGACATTTTTTGCTTTTTTGGCAAAAATCAAGGGCACATTGAGTGACTCGGCAGCATACAAAGCGGGTGCAATCCCACTTGCCTCAATGGTTACGACTTTTGTAACGCCTGCATTGGCATAAACCTCAGCAAAGCGTTTCCCGATTTCCTTCATCAACTGATAGTCGACTTGGTGAGTTAAAAAACGGTCTACTTTTAGAATGTCTTGACCCAATACTTGACCGTCTTTATGAATGCGGTCTTCTAATAATTTCATAGTTTCTCCTTAGTTATAATTTTTTCTCTCAGAAAAATTACTGAGAGGCAACTGCTTTTAATCACAAGGATTAAAAGGTGAGCGAATCTCGCTCACTTTCATTACAAATTGATGAAACAGTTTTTAGTTCAGCTGTTGCCCACAGATGAAAAACGCCCTGTTATTAAACTAACAGGACGTTTCTAATACGCAAAAAAAGAAATTAAATTTAGTGAAAAATCGAATTTCCTTATTGTCTCGCATTTACGGTACGAGGTAGAAACGCCCAGCCATATTCTAGGTATAAATAAGATGATCCAGAATAAGTTTAGGATCTCTCCTGAACTTTTCTAGAATTATATTCTATCATAAAAATGTTAAAGAAGCCATACTCAAAAAATGACCTATTTTTAAATCGCATCACCGTTCCAAATTGAATTTTTAACCACAACATAATCAACTTTTGTCAGCGCAGACAAATCACGACCGCCAGCATAAGAAATTGAACTTTGGAGATCTTCTTCCATTTCTTTCAATGTATCTTTAAGTGAGCCTTTGTGAGGAAGGAGAATTTTCTTTCCTTCGACATTTTTGTGTTCACCTTTTTGATATTCTGAAGCCGAACCAAAATATTCTTTGAAAAGTTGTCCGTCACGTTCAACAGTTTGTCCTGGTGATTCTTCATGTGCAGCAAAAAGTGAACCGACCATGACCATTGTTGCTCCCATACGGATTGATTTCGCAATATCGCCATGGGTACGAATTCCGCCGTCAGCAATAACTGGTTTACTTGCTGCTTTAGCACACCATTTTACCGCTGCAAGTTGCCAACCACCTGTACCAAATCCAGTTTTAACTTTTGTGATACATACTTTCCCTGGGCCAATGCCGACTTTAGTCGCATCTGCTCCAGCGTTTTCCAATTCACGGACAGCTTCTGGCGTTCCAACATTTCCAGCAATAACAAAAGTTTGTGGCATCAAACGTTTAATCAATTGAATCGTTTTAATAACAGAATCTGCATGTCCATGAGCAATATCAATTGTAATAAATTCGGGAATGAGTGCGTCTGCTGAAATTTCACGAATAAAGGCATGTTCATCTGCTTTAACACCAACAGAAATTGAGGCAATCAGACCTTGTTGGTGCATTTTTTTAATAAATGCCGCTCTATTTTCTGCTTCAAAACGGTGCATGATATAGAAATAACCTTCTTTTGCAAGCATTTCAGCGATATCTTCATCAATGATGGTTTGCATATTAGCAGGAACAACGGGCAATTTGAAAGTATAATTGCCTAATGTCACATGCGTATCTGCTTCTGAGCGACTGTTGATGATACATTTGTTAGGAATCAGTTGGATGTCTTCGTAGTCAAATACAGAGTTGAGGTTGTTCATGAAATTTCTCCTTATGATGTGTCGCACTGTCAGTCTTAATTTAGACAGGATTCGCGCACACTCAATTCATTTTTGATTTACAGAAGACCGACCAAACCGCTTGAGGTTTCACTAGTTAGGCGATTTAAAAAATCTCTGTCTGCCCAACCTTCCTTAATCATTTTACAATAAACAAACGGTTTTACAGAGAAATAGCTGGTTTTTTCAAAAAAATACGCACGCATTGTTCGTAAATACAGAACTTTCACTAAAAAATACTGACCAGACGGTCAGTATTTTCTTTTCATAAATAATGTTCCTCGATGATACATCATGAAGAAGATAAGTTCATAAACCAGAAGAAAAACTAAAAATGTATGCATGAAAAATTGTTCTGGTAAAACATTAATGATCGGATCTGTCGTAGGATCAAAAAGCCAAGCATCATTTCTAAAAAGCAATTCATGAAAAGCGACAAAGAAACGATCAAAACCAATCAACCAAGCAACGCCCCCGATTGCCAAAGGAAAAAGCATTACCACGCGTAAACCATTATGAAAAACCAATAAAAGATGCTCTTTTAAAAAATACACAAAGGCCGGTATCAAAATAAGACTCAAGCCAAAGGCAATCATGAACAAGCGCTTGACTTCTGTAAAATGTTGCAAGCCAGAAGGAGAGGAGGGAAAGTCTGGCATATGGAGATGTCCCACAAAAGGGTTAATGAGATAATTCATCAATGCCAAATAATTTTCCCAGAGTTTAGCGGCACTCATTTTAGCGACATCTGCTAAAGCATACCATGACATTTCCGCACCAAACAAGGGTATCGCTATAAAAATTGTAAGGCTCACAGAGAGAGCAATCACCCACAAGATGGTCAATCCAAAAATCAGTCTATCGCGCAATATTGACTCCTTGTTCTTATTTATTCGGCAGAATTTACTGACGACGCTGTCAGTAAACTTAAAGAAGACTCATTTGTTATGATATTTTAAACGTCCCATTCATCCAGGCTTGCAACCACATAAGTTGGTGCAATTGGTAAATGAGGTACTTCTTCGGCTTTTGTAAATCCAGTAGTAACCAATAAACTATCAATCCCATTATCAATCCCAGTATGGATATCCGTCAGATAATTATCCCCGACCATCACCAAGTCCGATTTGGGTAACCCTAATTTTTCGACTGCCTTATCGGCAATAATGGACGCAGGTTTTCCTATAATGGTGGCTTCAACCCGCGTCGCAGCTTCGAGCATCTTGATTAAAGAGCCTGCCCCAGGCGTTAACCCTCGCTCGTTTGGTAAATTCAAGTCAGGATTTGTTCCGATGAACTTCGCCCCTTTTTGGATGGCTAAAGTCGCTAAAACAAGCATTTCGTAAGTCAGATCTGTATCCAAAGCGACAACAACATAAGCCGGATTTTCACGCTCTTTTTTGTAGCCTGCTTCATAAATCGCTTCTTTTAAGCCGTCTTCCCCAATAATATAGACAGTTTTTTCAAGCCCCAAGTCATTCATATAATCTACAGTCGCTAAACTTGCCGTGTAAATTGTTTCTAAAGGAGTTTCGATATCGAATTGCCGACGCAATCTTTTTTGAACAACTTCAGGTGTTTTTGTCGTGTTATTTGTTAATAGAAGATAGGGAATTTCTTGTTCTTGCAGCCGATGAATGAACCGTTCACCCGCAGGAATTCGTTGATTTCCAAGGTAAATCGTACCATCCAAATCAATCAAGTAACCTTTATATTTTTTATTTGTCATTTTGTTTTCTCTCTAAACTACTCATTGAGCTTACTGATCAGTCTGTCAGTAAGCTTTACAGCTCAAACTTTTACTGACAGAACCGTCATTAAAACGGATGAGAAGCAGTATGCTCTGTCCAATGAATTTCGATTTGAGTCGACCCCTCATTGAAATTATGATGACTCACATCCCCCTCCCAACTCATTGCAGCATGAATCTCTTCACCATACAGCACTTCATGGTTATATTTGATAAAAATGCGGGACGGCACGTGACTTTTTCTAAATTCAAAATCGACCATATCCGCTGCCCAATCATAATATTTTGCATTGTTGACGTGCCCATTCATGTCCAAAGCTGAAAAACGGACAGGGTAAGTCATAAGGGTAGGGTTCTCAAACGCTTCTCTTTTTTTAAACTTGTGTGGGCGCAATATTTTTGATATTTTCTCCGATGCATAAGGATCGACAATATCATCAAGAACACGCTCAATCTTACGTGTCTCTTTATCCATCAAAACCCAGGTGGAAGCAATCTCTAACATTACTTCACCTTGGGAGTCAAGAAAAGCAAAACGACGATAACAAAAGAATTTATTATAACTTGTTGCTTCAGTCTCAATTGTAATTTCTTCGTTAAACATTGGAAAACGAGTGATTTTTACATCATACTCAATCACTGCCCAAAACAAGCCATAGTGTTCTGATACCCAGACATCTGAGCGCCCAAGCTCCGTAGACTGCTCACCCGAAATTTGTAGCGCGACTGCAAGAATGCTCGAAAGTCTCATTTTTTGAAAGGCATCACTTTCATAGAAAGGTACCCGGTATTTTTGTTGATATTTTAAACCCATTTTATTAACCTCGCCCTCTATTTTAGCAAAAAAAAGAGTGATTTTCATAACTCACTCTTTTTGAAAGAACAGATTTCATAAAAGTCCAGTTCTTATATTTGTTGGCAGGCAATCCCCAATGTGCTAATCAGCAACTCCTCATATGGATCTTTTGCATGATATTCATCAATGTACTTAATTTCTTTAACACCAGCCGCAACCACTAATTTTAAGCAAGCAAGACAAGGAAAAAGTGTCGTATAAAGGATAGCACCCTCAGGAGAAACTCCATGTTTTGCCGCTTGTGCGATTGCATTTTGCTCTGCATGGACCGTCGCTACACAGTGCCCATATTTATCTTCTGTACAGCCTACATCTGTACAATGGGGCATGCCGGAAACCGCACCGTTATACCCCGTTGAGAGGAGCTGTCCATTAGGACTTACTAATAAGGCTCCTACTTGAGCATGGGTACAAGTTGAACGCTTTGCAACCACTTGCACAATTTCTTTAAAATATTCATCTTTCGTTGGGCGGGTATATTGATCTAACATTCTTTCTCCTTCTTTACACTTTTGCTTTATTATAGCAAAAATTTTTCATCAAGCCTATAAGAAAAAAACACCTTTCCTTTCGAAAGAGAAGTGTTTTTTTACTTATCTTTAAACAGCTTGTCGTAGTTTTCTTGATTAAGCACCATATTCAAATCCAGATTTCCATCAAAACCTGGTAGGCTTCCCTGATCAGTATACTGTTGCATCCCATAGCTTAAGCTAGTCTCTGGCGAGGCGTCCCAAACCCCTGTATTACGACCGTAGGCCGCAATCCAAATGGCTTCAAACTTATCGACATTAATCTGATGTTCTTTAATAAACCAATCTTGAGCATAAATCCCAATATTTTCTGCCCCTTGCTTTTCTAATTCTGAACGAAAAGCTTCAATCCCACCGTTCATATTTTTCATATTGGTCACTTCTACATCCAACCAATAATAAGTAGGATGAAAAGGACTGGCACGTTTGTAAAAATCTCTTGCTTGTTTACGCATTTCTGCTTCTGTTTCCCCAGTTACAAAAGCATAAACGGCAACTGGAATCCCCCGTTCTTGGAAAGATTTAATATGGGTTTTGTAAGCTGTGTCTTCCCCATCTTTATTGGCCGAATTATCTGCATGACCGTATGAGCCATTTACCCGAATGACCGCGCCAATAACTTGTTGACTAAGCGTATTATAGTCAATGTCTTTCGGCGGCTGCCAACCCGACAAATCAACTACTGGTTTATTCAAGTCTAACACTTTTTGGTCTAAGACATGATTGACCACAATCTTTGGTTCTGACGACTCTTTAAGCTCCACAGGCCGAATTCGGACCAACCCAAGCAAAGCAATCATTGAAAGCATGATTGCCAAAAATACAAGCGCACCTAACTTCTTTAGTTTACGTCTCATTTTAGGTTTCATTAACTATATTGTAACAAAAATTTTAAGTTTACGCATCATCTTTGCTGGCATTAATCCACTTGTCCCTCATCTAAAAGAAATGCTTCAAAAACATTGTTTCCTAATTCAAACCCTTTATCCGTCATATGAATGCAAGACTTATCATCAAATAGCAAGCCTTGGTTGATTAGATCAGAAACTTTTTGTCCATAAAGTTTGTTAAAAGAAAGACCAAATTTTGATTCGAATTTTTCGACGAGGACACCAGATTTTTTACGGAGACCAAGAAACATTTCTTCTTCAATTTGCGATTTTTTACTCAACACTTCTTCATGGATTCTTTTTTTTGTAGGAGCTTGCTTGAGATAATGATGGACGGGACCATGATTTTTATATCTGATCCCTTCTAAATAACCAGAAGCCCCAGCTCCCACACCATAATACTCTGCATTGTTCCAGTAAGTTAAATTATGTTTACTTTCATAGCCTGGTTTCCCAAAATTTGAAACCTCATAATGGTTAAAACCATGCTCAGATAAAACTGCCATGATATATTCATACATATCCGCATTCTTGTCTTCATTTGGTAGACGTAAAAGTCCTCGTCGCTGCCGGTTCATAAACACGGTATGATCCTCTAAAATTAAACTATAGAGCGCGACATGGGGTAAATTCAAACTTAAGAATTTCTCAACATCACTTCGGACCATCTCCATTGTCTGGCCTGGCAAGGCATAAATCAGATCAATCGTGATATTTTCAAAACCAGCTTTTTTTAACTTTTCAATAGAGTCGTAAACTTGGGCTTCAGTATGCGTCCGTCCAATTTTCTTTAAAAGTTTATTGTCAAAAGTTTGCACACCTAAAGAGATTCGATTGACCGCTGAACACGCTAAAACTTCTACAACTTCATCGGATAAATCTCCTGGGTTAGCTTCGACGGTAAATTCCTCTAATTCTTCGAGATCTATTTCAGCTGCTAAGGCACTTAGGAGGCGCTCAAGCTGGGGCGCACTTAAAACAGTTGGTGTCCCTCCACCGATATAAAGAGTTTTTAACCTTTTAATCTGGTAGCCTCGAAATTCTTCAATCAAAGCCTCAAGGTACTCATCAACTGGTTGACCTTGCATTAACACCTTAGCAAAATCACAATAATAACAAATATGTGAACAAAAAGGAATGTGCACATAGGCTGATTCAACGGGATAGCTCATGATTTGCCCCTTTCATCCATTTTTTTCGTAATACGATAATTGCAAGCAGGCCATTAACCACCATCAAATAAATTGGAAAGGCGAGGCTTGTAAAATTCCAGATTGACATTGCAAAAAAGCTTGTTGCAGCATTAAAAACACCTGCAGCAAATGGCTCCCACGACTCTGTTTCTGGATACTGCCAAGATTTAACAAGGGTAGGTACCGAAGCTAAAATATCTGCGACTATTGCTAAGGCTATTGCAAGATTTGGATTTTTTGTCATGGCCCATACAATTAGTGTTAATAGAGAAACTACGCCACAAATGAAATCAAATCGTCCTATAGCCCAATAGGCTTTGCGATTAATAAATGAACATAGAAAAATAAGTGCTGTGGAAGAAAAGGAGATCAGTACAGGAAACTGGCCCCAACTCCATCCTTTAGAAAGAGCAGCAAAAAAACCGATTGCTGGTGCAATCGACCAGAGTAACCAAGAAACTTTATTGGGACGAACACGGCCCGTCACAGTTGCCCAAGCATAGGGAATATTAAAGACGAGCGTAACAGCCGCGCCTACGAAAATCATAAATTGCATAGCTTCATTATATCAGAAAAAGGCTATAAGAGTATCTGTTTTAGGATGATAAAAAGGACCTTTCAGTCCTCATTTTTTAAATGTGAATGGCGATAGCTATAGCCAAAATAAAAGAGAGTGGCTAACAGCAGCAAGATGATTAAGACAAACCAAGTTATCCAATCATAATTCAGTAACAGCCCAAAGCTAATTAACAATGAAACGATTGGTAAAAAAGGAACAAAAGGGGTACGGAATTCGCCTTCTTCTGGTTCTCCATAATCATGCCGTAACTTTATAATTCCTACTGCAAGCATCATCAGATAAAGAAGGGTACACAGATTAAAAAAACCTGAGAGACGTTCAATAGAGAAAAGGCCTGTCACTAGCATTGCAAGAATTCCCATCAAGAGAATAGCGTTTTTGGGAACACGATATTTCCCAGATAAGCGACTTAATTTTTTAGGGAGTAGACCATCCCGACTGATGCCATACAAGGTTTGGACGAGGGCATAAGACATAGTAATCCCGACAGTGAGTAGGGTGAAGAGCGCAACAATTGAGATAATGTTGCCAAGCCACGTTAATCCAACAGAGCGTAATGCAAAAGCCAGAACATCAGACACATCGAGCTGAGTATAGTGGACCATTCCTGTTAAAACTAATGTCACAAGAATATAAATGATTGCTGTAATAAATAATGCGCCCATGATTCCTGAGGGGATGGCATGTTCTGGATCTTTCGTCTCTTCGGAAGATACCGAAATGGTTTCAAACCCAAGAAAGGCCATGAACATCAAAGATGCGCCTGCGAGCATCCCTTTCCCACTAAAAATCGAGGTCCAACCAAATGGTGCAAAATTTTGCCAGTTATCAGGATTAAGAAAAAATAAGCCTGCGATAACAAAAATTGCTAAAGCAACGAGCTTTAGTACTACTAACACACGATTAAAACGGAGCATAGCATGCGTTCCTAAAAAACCCAAAAGCGTAATCGCAATAATAATAAGCACAGGGATAAGATCAATTGAAAAATGGGACGCTGTCCCTAGAGGACCATTAATGACAGCAGGCAAATGGAGCCCCAGTAACCCTTTGATGTAGGACCCCCATCCACTAGCCGTGACAGAAAGCCCCGTGAAAAATTCAATCATCAAGAGTGTTCCAGCAATCCAAGCAGGAAATTCACCAAAAAGAGTGTACAAATAGCCATATGGTCCGCCTTGTGCAGGGATGCGCGAGGCAAATTCCGAGAAGATTAGCGCAGAAAACCCAATGGCAACTGATGCAACGATAATCGAAACAATCAAGGAGGGGCCTGCAACTGTTGCCGCAGCTCGCCCAGTTAAAGTGAAAACTCCGGTCCCTACCATACTGCCTAATCCTAAAAAGACAAGGTCCATGCTATTTAAACGACGAACCCTCTCCAATTTTTCATTCTCCATTGAAAAAGGCTTTTTTCTAAAAATGTTCATTAAATTTTATTATCCTATTTACATGTTATAGTAATGTTATCATTTCATTTTAACATATCTATAAAAAAACTCAAATATATTTAATGTACTTCCTTAGAATAAGTTTTTCTATTAACCTATTTTTTCTGGAAACTGAAAGGTGCTCACTCCTAAATCATCATAACGTTGGAAATAAAGGGTACGGCTGTCCACCGCAACAGCGCTTCGATAAATGGTATAGGTATCCGAGCGACCATCGGATTTAGGAACAGTTACGCCATCTAATATGTGCCATGTTTCAATAACATTTTCTTGCTCATCTGCTGGAAATATCGCTCGCTCTTTGAAAATCGCTGCCCGCATAAAACGTGAAGTTGGAGTAAAACCTCCTGGAAACACAGGTTTTCCTGAAAAATTACCACTCGAAATACGATTGGGGTTTGACGGATTTACTGACAGGCTGGTCAGTGGTTTTATATCCATATAAGTCGCTAATTTTTCTACTTCACGCTCAAATTTTGGGGCATTGGTCACAACACCTACTGGATTATCAATAATTACCAGTTGCCCTCCCCGTGGTTCAATATTGACCATCATACCTGTAGGATCGGTTGCAGAGAAATGTAAGTCATTACGGCCAAATTTATAGGTGGAAAATAAATCTGTCATGAGCTGAACATTGGAAATCTTTTCCCGTAAATCTGCCACTGAACGACAATTTCCCAAAATCCAAAGCACTAATTCAAAGCCAGCCAGCTGAATTTTTCCGCTGACTGCTTCGTCAGCATATTCTGAGTGATTTGAAAACGTTAGTTTTTGAGCTGCCAGACCAAACTCGTTGACCCCATCGGATAAATCCACATGCGGACGTGCTTTGCGTGCTCCAACACCTAATACTGCATAGGTATTCTCGATTGTTTGACCATTGTAGACGCTTTGCCACTGATAACCTCTTGGTAGATTCATAGGACTTGCCTCAAAGGCTCGCCAATCCATTGTTCGAGCAAACATTAATCCGCCATCACGTGAGTGCATTTGAAAACTAGTACACATTTTTCTCCCCTAACTAATCTATCATCTCTTTATTTTAACAAAATATTAAAGGACAAAAGTTCAAAAAAGCTCGAAAAAAGCACTGACACAATTGTCAGTACTTTTATTCAACCCATAATTATAAAATTATTTGTACATTTCAAGCAATGCAAGGAAGCTATCAGCTTCGAGTGATGCTCCACCAACGAGGGCACCGTCGATGTTTTCTTTAGCCATCAATCCTTCGATTGTTTCAGGTTTAACTGAACCACCGTATTGGATACGTACAGCTTCTGAAACTTCTTTTCCGTAAAGTTTTTCAACTGTTGAACGAACAACACCACAAGTTTCGTCAGCAATTTCGTTTGTTGCAGTTTTACCAGTTCCGATTGCCCAGATTGGTTCATAAGCAATAACCATTTTAGAAACTTGTTCAGCGCTCAAACCAGCAAGACCAGCTTCGATTTGACCTGAAACCCATTCAGCTGTTTTACCAGCTTCAAAAGTTTCCAAAGTTTCACCACAACAAAGGATTGGAGTTGCTCCAGCAGCGAAGATTGCTTTTGCTTTTTTGTTGATGTCTTCGTCAGTTTCGTGGAAATATTCACGACGTTCGCTGTGACCGATGATGATGTATTCAACACCTAAATCAACGATAGTAGCTGGACTATTTTCACCAGTGAATGCTCCAGCATTTTCAAAGTAGCTATTTTCAGCAGCAAGTTTCAATTCTGAACCTTGACGAAGGTAAGCCATAGGAGCGAGGAAAAGTGCAGGTGCACCGATAACTGATTCAACTTTATCAGATGAAGGCAAGTTATTTTTTACAGCTTCAACAAAAGCTTGTGCTTCTGACAAAGTTTTGTTCATTTTCCAGTTACCAGCGATAATTGGTTTACGTGACATTCTAATTCTCCTTATAAGGCGTTTATGCCTCTTAAATTTTGGACTTCAGTCCATCTTTTACATGGTCTATTTTATCACATTGTGAAAAAAATTGCAGAAATCAACTCATCATTCATAAATTTCAATCCTGTCACTTTTTTTCTAATAATTTTATAGCATCGCGTGTTTTTTCCAACTTGTCATAACTTTCTGTAAAATGCTCTGATACATACATATAAAAAAGAATGTCAACAACATAAAGCTGAGCCATCAAACTCATTGTTGCAGCAGTCCGCATTTGGTAATCCTCACCAGAAACAGAACGAAGAATACAATCAGCCATTTGTCCTAAGCTTGAATTTTCCCGAGAAGTAATTGCAATAATGGGGATTTTCATATTTTTCACCACCCTTGCAAGTTCCAAAACTTCTTTTGTTTCTCCCTTCATTGAAATTCCAATGAAGATTGTTTTTTTATTAGAAACAGAAAGAGAGGAAACAAATAAATGGGCATCTTGAATAAAGATAACCTGCTTGCCAATTCGACTAAACTTTTGAAAAATGTCCTGAGCAACCATTGAAGATGCTCCAATTCCAAAAACAAAGATATTCTCAGCATCATCAATTGAAGACACAGCTTCCATAATTTCATCATCCAATAGAGCAGAATTTGTCGTCTCTACCATGTGATTTACCCGGACTTTGAGTTTATTCTTGATTGAAGTAGGCGTTTCTGAATCATTTACTTCCTTGTAGTATTCTTCATCGTCTACGTGAGCAGCATACGAGGCACTCAATTTTTGTTTAAACTGAGAGAATCCATCATAACCTAACTTTCTGGAAAATCTTACTAAAGCCGCAGAGGAGCTACCAATTTCTCCAGCCACTTCTTGCGCACTTTTTACTAGCATTTTCTCTCCGACTTCAAAAATATAGTCAGCTATTTTTTTCTCAACTGTCGTAAAGTTAGAATAATTTTGCCTAATGATAAGTAAAGTATCCATTTAACCTCTCCGTTCTTCTTTAATTATAACAAAGAGGTTGGTATAAACCAACCTCTAACTTTTATGCTTTAACTGTTATAATCTCTTGACCCTTACTTATTTTTCCATCATGGCTGACAATGATTTCTCGATAAGTATCAGAATTTGTGATCACCACAGGTGTAATTATAGGTAAACCTGCCGCTTTTATTTTTGAAAGATCTGCTCTTACCAATAAATCACCTTTTTTGACACGGTCATTTTGCTTAACGAAACTTTCAAAAGCTTCACCATTTAAGCCAACAGTATCCATTCCGATATGAATTAGAATTTCAACACCGTCATCACTAGTCAAACCAATCGCGTGCTTAGTTGGAAAAACTGTCGTAACAAGTCCATTGACGGGCGAAACGACATCTCCATTATCTGGTTCAATGGCTACTCCTTTACCCAACATTCCGCTTGAGAAAACTTCATCTTCAATTGTAGAAAGTTCTTTCACATTCCCTTCAAGTGGTGATGCGATTGTCGAACTAGAAAATTCTGGAGTTGTCACAACCCGTAAAGTAGGTTGAATAGTTTCCATTTGGACTGATTTTCCATAATTATCTGCTTTTTCTTTTGCATCTTTAGGAATACCAAAGAGATAAGTAGCAATAAATCCACCAATATAAGCACCCAATAGTCCAAGAAGATAAACCCACCATTTGCCATTGGCAATAAGCGGAAGGAGGGCAAGGCCTGAAGGGCCAATAGCAATGGCTCCAGCTTGACCTAATGAACCGATGATTGCACCACCAATCCCCCCACCGATACAGGCAGTGATGAATGGACGACCAAGTGGTAAGGTAATCCCATAAATTAAAGGTTCACCAATTCCTAAAATCCCTACTGGGAGAGCACCTTTTACAAGTTCGACAAATTCTTTATCTTTTCTCAAACGAAGCCAAAGCGCAATTGCAGCACCAACTTGACCAGCTCCAGCCATTGCAAGGATTGGCAATAATTGTGTTGAACCCGTTTTAGCAATCATTTCTAAATGAATAGGGGTTAAGATTTGGTGTAAACCAAACATAACCATTGGTAAGAAAAGTACACCCAAAACAAAGCCAGAGAAACCACCACCAACTTGAAGAATAAAGTTAATTGCCCCGACTAAACTTGAAGAAATAACTCCCGCTACCGGCATAATGGCAAAAATCTCCGCAAAACCAATGACCAATAAACCAATGGTTGGTGTCACAATAATATCAATTGAGTCAGGAATAAATTTGCGGAGTTGTTTTTCTAAAATCGATAGTAACCAAACAGCGAAAATTACGCCAATAATTCCACCTTGTCCTGCCGAAAGTGCACTTCCATTAAAGATATTTTTTAATGGCGCTTCTGGGTTCATTCCTGTGAGCAAGGAAACCGCACCGATAACTCCACCAAGCGAAGGTGTCGCTCCAAATTCTTGAGCTGAATTAATTCCGACATAGATGGCTAAGTAAGAAAAAATTCCAGATTGAATAATTTTTAAGACGGTAATAAATTGGGTCCATGTTGCGGCATCTAAGGTACCAGCAGTGACTAAGTTCCCTAAAACAGAGGCCAGCCCACCAATCAAACCGGCACCAACAAAAGCAGGAATCAATGGAACGAATATTTTAGAAATTGTATTAAGAACTGCTTTAAACTTTGAAGGCTTATTATATTTTTCTTTAGCTTCCGATTTTGTTTTTGCCATTAAATCATCAATTGATTGACCTTCAGCACTTGGGAAAGTCTCTCCTAACCTTACCCCAACTGTCTCAACCATTGCTTGAGCAACTTTATTTACAGTTCCAGGTCCGATGACAACTTGTAGTGTTTCATCTTCAACGACACCCATCACTCCATCGATTGCCTTTAAACCAGCTAAGTTAACTTTTGAATCATCAATAATGGTCATCCGAACACGAGTCATGCAATGAATCAATTTTTTTACATTTTGTGTTCCACCAACATTTTCATAAATCTCTCGTGCAATACGAGCTATTTTTTCTTCTGCCATTTTTGCTCCTTCTCCTACCTTAAAAGGTAAATTCTTAATTCAGAGTATTTTTCACAAAACCATTCGCTCTAACAAGCTTGGCTTTTCCTTCTTCTGCTGCACAATCAGTTAATAGCATGACAATTGCAAGTTTAACATCTTGATCGGCTTCAATGAATTTTTCTTCGGCTTCTTCATAAGTACAATCTGTCGCTTGCATGATGATGCGCTTACTACGCTCAACTAATTTTTCATTTGTTTGTTTAACATCGACCATCAAGTTATTATAAACTTTACCAATCCCAATCATTGAAATTGTTGAAATCATATTCAAAATTAATTTTTGAGCTGTTCCCGATTTTAATCTTGTTGAGCCTGTTAAAAATTCTGGTCCACAATCAACTTCAATTGGAAATTCGGCATGTTTTGAAATTTCAGCATTAAGATTGCAAGAAAGGCTTGCCGTTTTAGCACCAATTTCTTTAGCGTAATCTAAAGCTCCAATTACATAAGGCGTCCGACCACTGGCAGCGATTCCTAAAACAAGGTCGTTCTCATTCAACTTCAAATCAATCAAATCTTGTCTTCCAAGTTCAAGACTATCCTCAGCCCCTTCGACAGCAACCGTCATTGCTTTGTCACCACCGGCAATTAAACCAATCACTTGTGTAGCTGGTACGCCAAAGGTTGGGACACATTCAGCGGCATCAAGTACACCTAAACGACCACTTGTTCCAGCACCCATATAAATCAAACGGCCGCCTTTGTTAAAAGCTTCAATCGCTGATGAAATAACTGTTTCAATACTTGGAAGTGCTTCTTCAACTGCAAAAGCAACTTTTTTATCTTCATTATTCATTTTAATAAGCGCTTCTGCGACAGTCATTTGGTCAAGATTAAAGGTTTCGTTATTTCGTCGTTCTGTTGTTAGTGTTGATAAATCAATCATTATTTTTCTCTTTTTCTATTTTAAATTTTTGTCCTGGGCCAATAAAAGAAATAAGTTCCAAATCTTCTTTAATAATATTTCCCACAACATTTACTTTTTTATCTGCTGGCAAATTTCTTTTAGTAATTTGAATTTCACCCATATAACGCCCATATTCAAAATTATCAATAGTAATTGAGCCTTTTTTTCTCTCAATTGTATTTTCTGGACTTATTTCAGAAATTTCATTGAACCGGGCCTGAGTGCTGCGGACCACATCTCTAGCATTATCTTGTCTATTTTCATGCTCACCGAGGACTTTAGCAAAATCACTTGTTGCTTGGGTTGCTTGCAATACAAGTTCCCCCTCTTGAAGATATTGGTTCATCTGCCAAGCTGTTCTTGCTTTTAAGCCTCCATCCCCAACATAAATATGATCTATATTTAGAGATTCCATATCAAGTAAGGAAGAGAGTGGATGTTGATAGCGGTGCGCTTCAAGGGTTGGTAATCCTTCATATAAAGGATGGCGTAGAGCATCATCTCCCGGAATAAAGGCCATAACTTTAAATGAATTTCTTTTCAAAAATTCATTTTTTCTAAGAAAGCTCTCCCAAGAAAGGCCTGTTTCTGGTCTTGGGTAATAGTTGTGCCAGGCTTCAAGCTGATTAAAGTTTGCCTTGTTTTCTTTTAACTCGTCAATATCTTCTTGCCTAATTGTACTGGCATTTAGACTGACAGTCATTTTTTGACTAACTTGCGCAATTGTCTCATTGCTGATATGATAATCCATTCTGAGTCCAGTTACTCCAAGTTCTTGAAGTTCTTCTACTCTATCAATAGAAAATCCAGCTTTTTCTAAAGCTTGACCTGAAATATCAACCATAAGTTTCAAATGATTCTTTTTAGCAGCTGTTCCTAAGTCTATTAGCCTTTTTTTATATAGACTTGCTTCATCCTCGGGAATATGCATCGATGTGAAAATCCCTTTAAAACCATGATTAGTCATCTTGTCAATATATAAATAGTCCTTTTCATCCAAGTCCCTATTCATAAAAATTGAAAAACCGTACATTTTTTATCCTTCCGAAATATTATTTCCTGATAACGTAGTCATTATAACTTAAAAGAATTATTATTTCAAGTATTAATTTAATCTTTTTTTATTTTGAAATATTATTTCATCGTTTTGTATAATAAAAAAGAATAAATTTCTTTATTCTTTTTTATTATTTTTCCCTCAACAAAGAGAGTCCTTCATGAGTGAGGGCATCTCCCGCTGTAATTGTTTTTGCGCAAATGAATCATCAAAAAGCCACTTTCTTAGGTCTTCTTGTGCAATGATAAGCGGCATGCGATCATGAACATCACTTACTGAAGGGTTTGAAGCTGTTGTGATAATCACACTCTCTAGCTCTCCTTCATGAACGCGATAAAGCCCTGCTAAATAAAGCGGCGTATTTCTTCCTAATCCAAAATAATATTTTGTAGATTTTTCATTTTTTTTATTTCCATGTTGCCACTCAAAAAAACCATTAGTAGGAATAACACAGCGCTGACGAGAAAACAGAGGCCTAAACGTTACTTTCTCTAGCAAAGTTTCCGCACGTGCATTAATCACTAGAGATTTACTCCGAATTCCCCATCGCGTAGCGTAGGCACCCACATTTTCTGTTGCTTTATCACCAAGTAGAGTGAGAATGGTATCGGACGGAAAGATTTCACCAGTAGCTATTTTTTTCATAGGCATTGGAAAAACTCCCGCAGACTCTTCGAGGCGTAAGTTAGCCTTATCAAATAAACGTTTTAATGTTTCATTAGCTTCAGGTTCCAAAGTATATCTTCCACACATTTCACTCCTCCTTAATGTTCAACTCGATATCTTTAATGCATCAGATTTTCTTAAGTTAATTTTAACAGTTTTTTACCAGTAAAGCAGTTATTTTTACTAAAAAAAGTAGGCGTCACCTACTTTTAAGTTTTATCTTATTGCACAATGCACTTATCTTTTACGGAATCAAAATTTTCCTTTAAAAGTTCTGCTGAATGGGCAAACTTTTCTTCTTCTGCGGGAGTCAAATCCAGTTCAAGGACTGCGCGCACTCCTGTACGATCAATAATTGCTGGGCTTCCAGTATAGAGCTGGGCTTGTCCATACTCTCCTGTCAGATAAGCTGAAACCGGTAAAATAACACTTTCATTTCGGAAAATAGCTCGAGTAAGACGCGCTAAAGAAGCGGCTATCCCGTAAGAAGTGTTCCCTTTTTGCATGAAGATATCCAATCCCACTTCTCGTATTTCTTGGTCAATTTCATCAAAAGAAGGAAAATCTGGGCTGGGATACTTTTCTAACCATCTTGTAAGAGGAATAGCCCCTACTGTCACATTTGACCATGCGGTAAAACTAGATTTGCCGTGTTCAGCAAGTACATATCCATGAATACTTTTGGGATTAATCTGTAGCTTCTCAGCCACAATTTGTCGCATCCGACTTGTTTCTAACAACGTTCCTGTACCAATCACTCGATTTTTAGGTAAACCCGAAACTTCGGCCACAACTTGAGCTAGTACATCTACTGGATTTGATGCAACGAGAAATATACCATCGAAACCTGCAGCCATTGTCTGTTTGGTAATATCTCTAATCATCTCAACATTGTTCTCAAGAAGTTGGAGACGATCAGGTTGCGCACCGAAAGTCGCAGAAGGTGCATTCGCAGAAAGTACAACAATATCGGCATCAGCCACATCACAGTAATCAGCAGCATAAATATTTTTAGGTGCAGAATTAAGATAAGGAAGCGCATGAAGAAGGTCTAAGCTATTAGCTGAAGCTTTGCTCTTATTGGTGTTGATAATGGCAATCTCATCAGCTAAATCATCTACTACTAAGTTATGTGCGTAGGTACTTCCTACAGCACCAGCTCCGACAATGACGACTTTCTTATTGTTAACTTTCATCCGTTTCTCATTTTTCAGGAGACATTAATCCCTCCTGCTTCCTTTCTCATTCCAAACTAATTTTTATCTAAAATGTCCAATTTTACAGGTGGTAACGTCGGGCAATTCTTTCATCTTCTTTCATTTGAGCAATCAATTGCTCCATGTTTTCAAATTTAATCATATCGCGAATCTTATCGAGCCATAAAACGGTTAATTTTTCACCATAAATTTCTCCGCTGAAGTCAAAAATGTGGACCTCAACTGTCTTTTCCGTACCATTAAAAGTATCGTTATAACCGATAGAGGCAAAACCGCGATGTCGCTCCCCACGAAATAGGACATCACACGTGTAGACACCCACAGCGGGCAGATGGATAAAATCCTTGATAACGAGATTAGCCGTCGGGTAGCCAAGTTGTCGCCCACGTGCAAAGCCGTGAACGACGAGACCTGTTGTTTCGTAAGCATAACCTAAAAGCGCATTAGCTTGGGCGATTTCTCCCTCTTCTACTGCCTTGCGAATCCTTGTTGACGAAATCTTTCCTTGATCATCGGCTTGTTCTGGAATAATAATGACACGGTAATCTTCGGTCGATTTAAGATTTTGCATGTCTGAACCTGTGGTATAATCAAATCCTGTAATGACGACTTTTGGATTAAATTTAAGGACAACGTTTTTTGAAAATTCTTCAGAAGTTTGGTGGGCAAAATCGGAAGTAAAATCTTTAAATACGAGATAATCAACGCCATTTTTCGCAAATAAATCGGCTCTTTTTTGGTCAGAGGTTAACTTCAAAAGCATATCAGGGCTAAATTTTTCGAAGGTTAACGTCGGCTTTTCCGGAAAAGTCAGGACAGCAATCTTGAGATTGAGGACCGCAGCGACTTTTCTTGCCTCAGCAAAAAGCGCTTGATGTCCAAGATGAAGGCCATCAAAATAGCCAAGGACTAGGATAAGTTCTTCATCAAACTTTAGTTCTTCATTAAATTCTAATATTTCCATTGTTCTCACTTTTAACTTTCGAGGAATTGGACTTGAATGCGGCCTTAGACCAAGACTTTATTTGGCTTCCATACTCCTTGTTTTTCAGGGTGTTTCATGTAAACAGCGACCAGCTGATCCTCATAGAAAGCAGCACACTTACTTGTAGTAATTGCTGACAGCGTCGTCAGTAACTTTTCATCAAGTGGATGAAAAGACAAATCAGCCGTCAGTTGATTCGTATCAAGTTTTTTCCCTACTTTAACCTTATCAAACTGCTCCCTTGACAAATCAATCCGTGGTAAGTCAGTAACTGCATATTCTATCGGATAAAGCAACTCCATCAATTGGCCCTGTTCTTGAGCTTCTTTAATCTCAGCTAAAGTCACAGCTTGCTGGATCTCTAAACCATTGCTCGCTGTGCGTTGTAATTTTGACATGTGACCAGCATAACCTAGACGTTCCGCAAGGTTAACAGCCAACGTCCGGACATAGGTTCCTTTACTACAAGCTACTTTAAAGGAAAAACGTAAACTATCGTTCTCTTCATCAAGCGTAAGCGGGCTCGTCCGTTCAAAAGAATAAATGGTTACCTCACGTGCAGGTCGTTCTATGGTCTGACCAGCGCGAGCATATTCATAGAGTCTTTTCCCATTAATTTTTACAGCAGAGTACATGGGTGGAATCTGTTGGATTTTACCTGTAAACTCTTTCATAGTTTCATCAATCTCAGAAGGTGTTAGTAAAGCATGTCCTTCTTTGATCACGGGTGTTTTTTTAACGATGTGGCCGTCAGCATCTTCTGTCTCGGTTGAAAAGCCAATCGTCACTTCCCCTTCATAGACTTTACCAGCGTTCTCCATATATTCCAGAAGGCGCGTTGCTTTGCCTACGGCTACCGGTAGAACCCCTGTTACCGAAGGATCAAGCGTTCCCCCGTGTCCGATTTTTTTTGTTTTTAAAATACCTCTAAGTTTGGCCACCACGTCAAACGATGTCCAGCCTGACTCTTTGTAAACATTTAAAATTCCATTAACATTTTCGTTCATCTTGAAAATTATAGCATTTTTTGCTTGAAAAAGCACATTTTTGTCAGCTGACAAACTGGTCAGCTCCTGACCACACCATCAGCCATTTTTACAAAATAAAAAGCTGATTTAATCAGCTTTACCACCACTTATTAAGCTGCTCCTTGAGGAACACCTGTATTATTGATTGATTTGATTTGCGCAGCTCCACCTTTAAGTGCCTCCGCCGCACCATATTTCGCAAACAACTGGTCGCCAGTTAGGGTTTCTTTTACTTGCCACTCTACCATTGGCCAAGGATTTTGTGCCATACGTAATCCAGTTTGTGAAGGATTAGGGGCTTGTAAATAATAGGTGCCATCAGCATTAATTTGAATACGTGCTGTATTTTGAATCACATTCACAGGATCATTATAACTCGAAACACCGTTGTCCCCTACGTTTACTAAATAAATGAGATTGGCTTCCCCTGTGTAAAGCTCATATTTACCTTGTGCATTATTAACCCACTGGGCATAGACTGCATCATGTTCCTTATCGCTCAACGCACTCCAAGTCTTAGCAGTTGCAGTGGACGATGAGGAAGATGAGGAGGATGCAACGGTCGACTCCGAAGTACTGCTAGATGAAGCTTTGCTAGACGTACTTGAGGCCTTTGTGCTCTTACTTGTTGACTGAGTGCCGCTACTTTTACTGGATTGGGCAAAGGAATTCGTTTTATCCGGTCCCACTTGTTGAGGATAAAATACCTGATAAGCTATAATCCCAAGTGCAACGACCAATAGGACCGCCAAACTGACTATACCTATTGTTTTCTTGCGATCTTTTGTCTTCACATGTTTAGCCATATGGGCCTCCCTTTTTCAAAAAATATATCCTTTATAGTGTCATTATACTGAAATTTCAGCATTTTTTCAAAGTATCTAGCTTTCATTAAGCTTAAAAAAATTACTGACCAACTCGTCAGTAATTTTTTATTTGCCTGATAATTCGGCATATCTAAAACAGGTTTTTACGTGATCATTGATCACCCCGACTGCTTGTAAAAACGCATAAATCACCGTGGAACCTGTGAATTTAAATCCACGTTTTTTCATATCTTTGCTCATACGATCAGAAAGTTCGCTTGTAGCTGGCGTCACCTCTCCGTCCTCAATATGATGTTGTTGAACTTTACCTTTTGTGAATGACCAGATGTAAGCATCAAATGATCCAAATTCCTTTTGCACTTCCAGTACACGTTGTGCATTATTAATAGCTGCTTTTACTTTCAGCTTATTACGGATAATCCCGGAATTTTGTAAAAGTTCTTGTTCTTTCAACTCATCATAGGCAGCTACTTTTCTTATCTCAAAGTCATCAAAAGCTTTATAGAAATTTTCTTGCTTGTTTAAGATTGTTGACCAAGAAAGACCTGCTTGGTTGATGTCTAAAATCAGTTTGGCAAAAAGTTCCCGATCATCGTGCAAAGGAACTCCCCAATAAGTATCGTGATAATCAACCATTCTATCAGATGAAAGACACCATTGGCACCTTATTTTTGTTGTCATACAAACTCCTTTCCATCATTTAACATAATTAAAATTATGCAAATTCAAAAGAATTTTTTCTCCCACACTGACCCTTTAATTTCATAGATAAATTCATTATAGGTACAACGGAGCATCATTTCGGCCATTTCTGAAAAACTACTCGCTAAGTTAAGTTGCTCCAAGCCATTGATTTCATGCCAAAATACTTTTCCTTCAGATGTTTCATCAATTAATTCCCCTGAAAACTCTGTAGTAGCATAAAGAAAAACCATATATCTTCTGTCTTTATCAGGCTCGAACCAATCTTTAATCCCACAGAGTTTTAAATTTTTGATATCTAATCCAGTTTCTTCTTTTATTTCACGAATTGTTGATGGAACGATCGCCTCACCCTTTTCGACATGTCCTCCTGGGAAAGCAACACCCGGCCACGTTTTTTTACGTTCCTGTACCAAAACTTTTTTATTTTTTTCGTCAATGATGGCGCACATGTTTGTTAACTCGACTCTTTCGAGCTCGTGATAAGTCATTATTCCTCTACCCCAAATTTAAATTATTTCTTTTCTATAGGTGCCATTGCGGCTAATAAACGCTTCATCCCAACCTCAGGAAAATTAATTTTAAGTTCCATATTTTTTCCAGTTCCTGAGACAGCCAATACCAGACCTTCGCCCCATTTGCGGTGAACTGCTGTATCACCGATTTGCCAATCTTCTGTTGAAGATTGATCTATTGTTGTTTGAGCTGCTGTAGGATTAATCACTGCTTTACGCTGGTGCAAAGCATCTGACATCGAGCGTCCTGTAGCAAAACCACCCGATTTATAAGAAGCATTGAAGCTTGAATTTGCTTTACGAGCAATACCAGTATAATCAAGCAACTCATCGTCAATTTCCGAAATAAAGCGACTGGGACGATTATAGTTCGTCTTCCCATAAAGCACACGTTGATTGGCGTTCATTAAGTAAAGCGTTTCTTCTGCCCGTGTAATTCCAACATAAGCCAAACGACGTTCTTCTTCCAATTCATCAATGTCTTCATTTACCCGTGATAAAGGAAAAATGTTTTCTTCCATTCCAATTAGGAAGACAATTGGAAATTCCAAACCTTTTGCCGCATGCAGGGTCATCATGGTTACTTGGTCAGATTCTTCTTCATAAGCATCTGTTTCAGAAAGCAAACTAACTTCGTTAAGGAAACGGCTCAACTTATCTAAACCAGTTTCAGTAATTGGCTCTCCTGTTTCTTCATCTAGAGGAATTTCTGATTTTTCATCAAATCCTTTAGTTACTGACAAGAATTCTTCAATATTTTCAATTCGTGCTTGATTTTCGATACTTGGCATCATTTGTAAAGCTTTGACATAGCCAGTACGCTCCAACATTTCTTCGACTAATTCTGTAATGGTGTAAGTTTCAGCGTGCGTTCTTAATAAATCAAAAGTAAGAGCTAAATTGTAAATTTCACCGGCCGCTTTTCCACGAATATCGGATAACATAATATCAAAACTTGAATCTGCTAAAGAAAGTCCACGACTGTCAGCAAAACGACGTAATTTTTCTAATGCCCCTGGACCGACTCCTCGTTTAGGTTCATTAACAATTCGTTCAAAACTCATATTATCTGCTGGATTTGCTACTACATTTAAGTAAGCAATAACATCACGAATTTCCTTACGTGAGTAGAATTTCGTTCCCGCAACCATTGTATAAGGAATATTAGATTTAACAAAAGAATCTTCAATTGTCCGAGACTGAGCATTTGTCCGATAAAGCACAGCATAGTCAGCATAAGAACGTCCGGAACGAATACCTGATGTGATAATTTCAGAAACCTTATTTGCTTCTTCTTGTTCATTTCCAGCACGGAAATAAATAATCTTATCTCCAGCATCATTTTGCGTCCAAAGTTCTTTTGGTCGGCGTTTTAAATTATTTTTTATGACGTTGTTTGCCGCATCAAGAATTGTTTTTGTTGAGCGGTAATTTTCTTCAAGCAAAACCACTTTAGCTTTGGGATAATCTTTTTCAAAGTCTAAGATATTTTGCATATCTGCGCCACGCCAACCATAGATTGATTGATCCGCATCCCCAACAACACAGATATTTTGAAAACGACTGGCTAAAAGTTTCACCAACTGATATTGTGCATGGTTAGTATCTTGATACTCATCCACATGAATATATTGAAATTTCCCCTGATAGTAGGCAAGAACATCTGGATTTTCATCAAAAAGACGCAATGTCTGCATGATTAAATCATCAAAATCCATTGATTCTGCTTTTCGTAATTCTTTTTGGTAAATCTTATAAACACGTGCAACAACCATTTCATAGGGATGTCTAGCGTTTGTCTGAGCTTCATATGCTGATTCATCTAACAAATCATTTTTAGCATTTGAAATCGCATTTAAAAGCCCTTTGGGCTCCCATTTCTTAGGATCTAAATTCGCTTCCTTCAAAATTCGTTTCATCAACGATTTTTGGTCCCCTGGATCTATAATTGTAAAATTACGATTATAGCCAATATGGTCAGCATCACGTCTTAAAATTCGTACACACATGGAGTGAAAGGTCGCAATTAATGTATCTTGTGCTCTTGGAGTAAGTGATAAAGCACGCTCCCGCATTTCTTTTGCCGCTTTATTTGTAAAGGTAATCGCTAAAATATTCCAAGGATTAACCATTTTTTCATCAATTAAGTAAGCAATTCGATGGGTTAAGACACGAGTCTTACCTGAACCAGCTCCTGCCATAATTAATAAAGGCCCTTCTGTAGTTTTGACCGCTTCTGCTTGTTTTTCGTTCATTCCTTGTAATAATGGATTCATTTTATTCTCCTAGCTGAAAATCACTTTTAATTATAGCATATTTTGGACGACAAAAAATAACTGAGAAAATAGAAAAAGCAATCTTTCATAGATTGCTTTCAGCACTAAAAGTTTTTGATTTGATTGTATTTTTTTTCAAAGGCCTGAGTGACTGAACTGGAAGCTTTTGAAAAAGCTGTTGTGCTGACGTAAGTACCATGCACAATAATCCGATGGGTTGCTTCTGCATCTGCACAGGTCACTAGTGTAATTTCTTTTTGATTAGGCGTGTCGTCAAGAACTTCCACATGCTCTGGCGTTACCACATTAATTTTATCAATTTTATAAGCATACACGTTATTTTTATCCGTTACATAAATCATCATCCCATTTTTTGCTTTTTCAAGTGGAGTAAACAAAATTGAAAGATCAGACGTAAAACCTGTCATATTATGTCCGGCTAATGTATAATTTCCTTGACCCATTACTTGATCTTCCTTCATCGTTCCTGCCCCATAGAGTAAGGAAGTGTTCCCTACACCCTTAAAAATTGGAAGATTGATGCCTAAATCAGGAATAGCAACCCCTCCGATTACTGGTAGAGGTTGCTTATCAAATTGACTAGAAACAACAGCTTGAAAATCTACAGAACGCACCGCATCGAAATCAAAACTGGCTTTAGCTTCTTTATTTTTTTCAATTTTTTCAGGTGTGACTTGACTTAACTGATACTGATTACTTTTGGTAGCAATCATCATATTTCTTATGGGTTTATTAAATACCAAGACCAACCCTACAATAAAAAGTACTAAAATCAGTAAATTAATGAGCCAGTTCCCTTTTTTCTTTTTACCGCTTGTTCTCTTCTTCATTTAGCACTTCCTCGTCTCTTGACTTCTTTTCTCAATTGTAGCATTCTTTAAGCAACTAGTCAAAATGATTGCAAAAGTAAGAATAAAGCTTTTGGGTGCAACATTATTTTATATGTAAAAATAACGCTGCGTTTATTTCATTTCATTCTTCATTTTAATTTAAACCCCAAGTTTAAGCATATTTAATAACGACTAAAAATATTATTTTAAACCATATAACTGAGCGCAACACAAAAGGACTAAAACCTTAAATTTCTGAGCTTTTTTACAAAAAACAATTTGCTCTAAAATTTAAAAAGTTCCAAAATTTTACCTTGTATAAGGTCGCTTCAGCCTTTTTAAACCACTCCGAAGCATCTGAGCTTCGCATAAAACAATTAAGCGAGCAATCACCATTATGATCCGCTTCAACCAGTCCATAAACTAGGGGAAAATCCTGCTGCCATTACTCAAAAGTCTAGTCCCTAGAAAATTTCCAGTTTAACCTTCTCAAAAATATCTCTTGGAGTATGCCATTTCGCTTCCAAAAATGGATGCAAAAAAAACCATAGACCGAAATCTATGATTATTAACTCTTTCCCTCAAATAGTTGTATCTTACTTAATTTATCATCCTACTCATGAAATTGCATTCTTATCTCATTTTAATTTACCACTATGAGTTTTATTTATATTTCTAAAAAAATTTTTTTGAACACTAGTAAGTCAAGTAAACAATTAATAATTATCGAACCTGATAACATCAAATCATTATCACTCTCTCCTGTTCTTGGGAGTAAATTTTTTTCACCTTTTCTCATCTGATAATTCTGTGTCTGGCTTTGGAGGCTTGTGGTAGCTTTCTGACTTGAACTTTGTTTAGTTGTTGATACAATATTTTGAGGATTATTTTTAGAAAAACTTTGAGGTTTAGGTAGAACTGAAGAAAAGTTATTTTCTTTTGATTGAGAAATTTCTTTTTCACTGGAACTTGGGAGTGAGGACTCTGTTGATTTTTTTGCCATACGTAAGTATCAGCCATTTTCTGACCTTGAAATAAGGTTAGTAAATCAAAGGAATCATAAATATATTGACCTGCTGGTTCTTCGGCGTTTCCTTCTCCAACATTTTCCCAAAAGCCAGTGTAAACATCTGTTTCTTCAGGATCAGGAAGATTCATATCTGAAGTTAAAATAACGTTAGCTCCTAATTTTAATTCTTGTGGGGGATAGTCACCAGTGGCTAACATATTTAACGTACCGACATTTTTTCTCATATCAAAGCTAGACAAATCAAGACTCTTTAATCCCTCGTCTCCCGCAAACATAGCCTTCATGCTATAAACCTGTTTTGTATCAAAAGAAGATAAATCCAAAACCTTTAATGCAGCATCATGGGCAAACATTGCTGTTAAGTTTGTAACATTTGAAGTGTCAAATGTTGTCAAATCAAGGTTTTCTAATTTGGAATCATTCGCAAACATTTCATACATATTTGTTGCATTATGAGTATCAAGGTATTGAACTCCTTGAATTGTTGTTAAATTGGGAAAACCAGCAAAAAGTGCATAACAAGACCCTTGAGCTACAATAGGACCAATTAAATTAATTTCTTTTATCTCTTGATAGTTTGAGTAATACCAATTATCTGGAAATCGAACTCCATCAATAGTTCCAGAATCTATTTTCAAAATACCATCACGAAACGTCCATGGACAGGTTCCCAACAGTCCCGACGTTTCATCAATCGCTTTGGTTGTCTGTGTTTTTTCATCGGTTAAGGTTTCTGCTTTAACTTTACCGCTATCTGCCAATAGAAAAAATACGATAAAAACTAACATGATTAAATTGATTAAATTTTTTTCAAAACTTATCATTTTTGCATTACTAACCGTTCAGCTGCGATATAAATCTTTGTTTTAGAAACCAACTCCAATTCTAGGTTTAGTAACTTGTTTTCAAACCGAACTTCTCCAATTAAAATTTCCCCATAACCTTCATCTTCCACAAGCTTTTGACTATCAGCAAAAAGATACTTTGAAGCATCATAATTCATATTAATGACTTTTGTATTTTCACAAAGAAGAGTTTGGAATGATTTTTCATACGGGTCATAGAAAACTAATTTAGCCACTACTTCTTTTACGTTCTTTCGACTGCTTTCATAAATTTCTATCTTTAATGAATAATCATGAAGTCCTTTTTTGAAAAAAGTATAGCTAGTCCCTAAAACCTCCTTTAAATCTTCAACGTTTTGCTCATATCCTTTAATATCCCATAAAGTATTATCATCTGAATTGGGGTCAACAAAATATTTCATAATTCTCCTTTTTAAATTGCTGCAAGAAGAGCTGCCCATGCTGGAGCGCTTTCAGGTGCAAAAATAACCAAGCCTACAATGGAAATAAAGATGGCGATAGCTATTGCTAATTGTGCAGGATTTTTTAAGTTAAGGTGCCGTCTGTTAATTTCAGATTTAGCCGCTTTTTCTTTTTTCAAATCATCTTGCCCTTTTTTGTAATCCTTTAAAGCCTTAGCCTTCTTTTGAACTCCCTTAGGAATGCCTGCTTTATCTAAGTTTGATCCATGTGAATTGGTACCATCCACATTCTCTGCCCCACTCTTACCGTGTCCTTCAACATGAACATGAGGTTTAGCATCTCCAGCAGCTGGACGATCAACTCTAGCTTTCCATCCGCCACCCAAATCATGCCATTGTCCATATCCTCTTGAAGTTAAATCTGAATTTTCTGGAGTCCAATAACTGGAATCCGTCACCTTATATTGAGCTAACATTTTTTCAAGTTGCTTTACTTCAGGATTATTAGTCGTTGGATTTTTAAGTTTTGATACTTTATCTGTTTGTGCCATCAAAGCAGCAGAACTGGAAATAGCATCAGCCTGAGCAATAGCATTCGCTGGCATAAGGAAACCTAAAAATAAGGCTGCAAAGAATATAACGATTTTTCTCATATTGTAAATCTCCTTTTTTAAAAATTTAGTATTTTTATAAAGACAGCATGTATATAATAAAATATACCATTCCCCCACTTATTATATGCAAGCCTTTTCATATAAACTACTAAAGAGATTATACTACTAACTTTCAAATTTTGTCAATAATTTGTTACGTATAAAGTTACATACATTATTGCATAAAAATCTAATATTTTAGTTCAAAAAAAGTCGAATAATATCGACTTTTTATTTTTTTAATCTTCATTCTTCACTTCTCTACTCACTTAAAAGATTGAGCCTAAATTCACTGGCACAAGGTAACTGTACTTGAAATAACTCTAAAAATGATTTAAATAATTAGTAATTATGGCTTGAGTAATTTCAATCCGCAATATATATCAGATGACTCACTTTATCCTCCAATTTTTGAGTAAAGAATAAGTTTCGTGAAATTCACCTTCATAGATCTTTTATAATAACATTCAATTATTTTTTACTCCTCCACTAAAGCATAATACCTACACAATAAAAAAACACTTGCTAAAACAAGTGTTTTATTTTAAGTCGTTGATATTTCCAATCTTGAAGGTCTTTGTTTCTGTTAATTCAAATTGATCTTTTATACCTGAGGTCAGATATACTTTATTGTCTTTATCAACAAATACAGCTTCAACGTTTTTCATTTTTTCAATGTATTCATATCCCTTTTTCGTACCCATGGCATAAATCATGGTAGAAAGGCCATCTCCATTGGTCTGATCTTCCCCCGAGATAAGTAAGGTAATACTAGCAATATCATTTTCAAAAGGATAACCTGTCTTTGGATTTAATATATGACTGTATTTATGGCCATCTACCTCGAGATAACGTTCATAAATTCCTGATGTATTCACATGTTGATTGCTTGCTTTTAGAATTCCCATTTGCTGTCCCGTTGGATCATTAGGATCTTTAATCCCGATACTCCAAGGGTCACTAGCGCCCCGAGGAGAATGCCCAATCACATAGATTGAACTCGAACCCAAGTTGACAATCCCAGTTGTCACACCGTTTTCTTTGAGCGAGTTCACCATCTTCATCGCTACAAATCCTTTAACGATAGAACCCAGGTCTAAACGTACTGATGGCTTTGTCAGATAAATAGTATGCGCTTCATCATTAAACTCAATATACTTGTAATTGATAAGTGGAAGCACTTGATCAATTTCCTTTTGTGAGGGTTTTCGGGCGTTATCCATACCGATGTTCCAAAGACTTGTCAAAGAACCGATGGTGATATCATAGCCTAAATCCTTAGCAGAATAACGATAGCCAGCTTTAATCAGTTCATAAACACCAGCATCAACTTTGACCGGTTTAACTCCAGCATTTTGATTAATTTGATCGATTTGAGATCCCGACTGGTTAACTGTTGTTAATTTATTGTAGGTTACAGGGATTTTCAAGGCTTGATCAACAGCAGCTTCTTTATTTTTATCATAGACAGTGACTTTAACAAAAGTTCCCATTGTTGTAACGTCTTTTTCAAGCGGCGTTTTGAGTAAATCTCTTGTATCTTTTACTTTAGCACTTTTGTTCCCACAAGCACTAAGTGAAATCAGGCTCACCCCTACTGCAACTAGTCCTAATATTTTTTTCATCATCCTATTTTTACTGACAGCTCTGTCAGCACCAGTTTTTAATTCAGAAAGCCTGCCAGTAGCTGACAGGCTTTCCCATTTTTATTTTATGTTCATTCTTGATCTGCATCAGCACTGCTGACAGCTTCGTCAGCAGTTTGAACCGTTGTTTCTTCTTCAAGCTCAGCTTCAACCAACGCAAAGGTTACGATCTGCGCTTCGTCATCAAGTCGCATCACTTTTACACCTTGGGCTGCTCGACCAGTTTGTGAGATGTTAGAGACATTCGTCCGGATAATGACACCCGTATCCGTAATGACCATGATGTCTTCATCACCATTAATCGCCGTTAAGCCAGCAAGCTTACCTGTACGTTCAGTCACATTCATGACTTTGATCCCTTTACCACCACGTCCTTTAGTAGGATATTCAGAAGCTTGAGTCCGTTTACCCAAACCATTTTCTGAAATTACAAGAACTTCCTGTTCGTTATTGATGGTTGAAGTTCCAACGACGTAGTCACCTTCTCTGAGATTTACCCCTTTAACACCAGTTGCACTACGTCCCATATCACGAACAACTGCACCCTTAAAGCGTACAGAATAGCCCAAGTGAGTTCCGATAATGACTTCGTCATCTCCTGAAGTTCGTAAGACGTTAATTAACTCATCACCTTCGCGCAAATTGAGTGCCTTCAGACCATTCGTCCGGATATTAGCAAATTGTGCGGTAGCTGTACGTTTAACAACCCCATTACGTGTTGTAAAGAACAGGTATTTCGCTGCTTGATCACGGTCGACATTGATGATGGTTGCTATCTTTTCACCATCATCTAATTTCAAAAGATTTACAATCGGAAGACCCTTGGCAGTTCGTCCGTACTCAGGAATCTCATACCCCTTCATTCGATAGACGCGACCAAGGTTAGTGAAGAATAAAAGTTGATCATGAGTTGATGTGGAAACGAGATGTTGCACAAAGTCATCATCCGACATCCCCATCCCTTGCACACCACGACCTCCACGGTTTTGCGCCCGGAATTCATCATTTGCCAGACGTTTGATATATCCTTTATTTGACAAAGTAATCAAAACATCTTCTTCTTCAATCAAATCTTCATCTTCAAGATTGAGGACTTCACCCACCAGAAGCTCCGTACGACGTTTATCAGAGAATTTACGTTTAACTTCTTCAAGTTCCTCACGAATAATTTTCTTTACACGTTCAGGTTTTGCGAGAATATCAGCCAAATCCGCAATTAAGGCCACTAAGTCTTGATATTCATTTTCAATTTTATCACGTTCCAATCCAGTCAAACGACGCAAGCGCATATCTAAAATTGCTTGTGATTGTTTTTCAGAAAGTTGGAATTCATCCATCATTGCTTTTTGGGCAATGGCATCCGTTTGAGACTCGCGAATAATACTGATAATGCGGTCAATGTTATCTAAGGCAATCCGCAAACCTTCTAAGATATGTGCACGCGCTTCTGCGCGCGCCTTATCAAAAGCAGTTCGACGTTCAACGACTTCAATTTGATGCTCGATGTAGTCTAAAAGGATTTCTTTAAGCGAAAGGACTTTTGGAATTCCTTTTTCAATGGCTAACATATTGAACCCGAAAGAGGTTTGCAGGCTCGTCAATTTGAAAAGGTTGTTCAAAATAACATGAGCTGAGAGGTCTCGACGCACTTCAATGACTACTCGAATTCCTTCACGGTTGGATTCATCACGAACAGCTGTCAAACCTTCAATGCGTTTTTCATGGTTCAAGCGAACAATGTGTTCAACCAAACGCGCTTTATTGACCATATAAGGCAGTTCAGTCACGACGATACGTTCTTTACCACCGGGCATTTCTTCAATATGCGTCTTCGCACGCAAAGTAATTGAACCTTTCCCGGTTTCATAAGCACGGCGAATTCCTGATTTGCCCATGACTAAAGCACCAGTAGGAAAGTCTGGACCAGGTATCACTGACATCAAATCCATTGTGGTTGCTTCTGGATTTTCCATTAAGAGGTCTACTGCATCAATTGTTTCAGCCAGATTATGTGGTGGAATATTTGTGGTCATTCCGACAGCAATACCAGTGGTCCCATTGACTAAAAGGTTAGGAAAACGCGCTGGTAAAACCAGTGGTTCACGCTCTGTTCCATCAAAGTTATCGGTGAAATCAACTGTATTTTTATTGATATCACGCAACATTTCTAAGGCAATTTTACTTAAACGGGCTTCGGTATAACGCATCGCTGCGGCTCCGTCACCATCCATTGAACCAAAGTTCCCATGGCCGTCTGCAAGCATGTGACGGTATGACCACCACTGCGCCATCCGTACCATGGCTTCGTAGATCGAGCTGTCACCGTGTGGGTGATATTTACCCATAACTTCACCGACGATACGCGCTGATTTTTTGTGTGGTTTATCTGGGGTATTCCCCAACTCATTCATACCGTAGAGAATCCGACGATGAACTGGTTTTAGACCATCTCGTACATCAGGAAGTGCTCGTGCCACGATAACTGACATGGCATAGTCACGAAATGACGTTTTCATCTCCTCAACCAAATTGACATTAATCACATTTTTGTCTTGCATGTTTGTGTTGTAAATCCGCTTTCGATAGAGAATTTACGTTCCTTTCTTGCTTTCGGAAAAGTTTGCCTCAGGGGCAAACAGATTAACTTAATTATATCAAAAAATGCGAAAAAAGTCAGCTTTTATAAAGGCCGACAACAATAATTACTTTTTCTACTTCTGGAAAATATGGTACTCACAAATATAGCGATAAAGTGAGTGAACCTAAATCTAGAAAAGCTTTACCTCACACAGGCACTTCAAAAATAGCAATACAAACTGTAACTTTGGCCATCCATAATCAAGGTGTCACACAACAAGCTGATGTAGCTTACGAGCTGGTTCAAAAGTATTAAAAATATAGAATTGAAGAAGCGGATTCTTTCACAGAATAAACACGTAGTAGCTATAACACACCAAAAAAGACTAGCCCTTAGCTAGTCTTTTCCTCTCCTTTTGCTTTTGTTAATCTTTATTATTAGTTAAGTATCTTTTTACTCCTAGTAAGGAAAGGGACAGGAGAATAATCACACCTAGAATAGAAAAATAAAATTTTGTTTTCTCTCCTGTCAAGGGAAGCTTTTCACTTTCTTTGCCATCCTCAATAGGCATAGAGATGTTTTGAGCGTTCTTGATATTGTATGATTCATGGCTTTTTTGAATTTTTATATTTTCTTGTGTACCTTTATTTTCTTCAGTTTTTTTATCATCTTTAAGTTCTTGAACATCCTCTGGCACTACTGCTACTTTTTTCCAGTTGGCATAAAGGGTTTTATCACCTTGGTCTTGCGTAGAGATGACTTCTATTTTTTTCCCATTTTCATCTGTCCACCCCATGAAAGTATAACCTTCACGCCTTGCTTTTTCAAAGCTATTTACGCCTTGTCCATAGGTGTAAGTTTTTGGATTTTTATCAGAATTCACTCCATCATTTAGAAGATAAATTATGTTATAAGAATTAGCCTGCCACTTCGCATGGAGTGTTTTATCGCCTTGTGCATTTGTTCCAATATTGGTTACAGGATTATCATTTTCATCTGTCCACCCCATGAAAGTATAACCTTCACGTTCTGGAGCTTCGAAATAATTTACTCCGTGACCATAGCTGTATGTTGAAGGATTATTAGGATGGTTTGTTCCACCATTGAGAACGTAATTGATATTAAATTCTAAGCTCTCTGCTCTGAATGTTAAAACAGCGGGCTCAGTGTAAATTGGGTCATTATTTATTGAATTAACCGGTATGATTTTCAAGCGGTAGAAGCTTCCTTCATCTGAAATATCAGAAACAAAGTCGAGTGGCTTAGAAATACTTTGATTTCCTCCTGAATTTGTCAAACTTTCTATATCGTTATAGGTCACCCCGCTATCTCTACTTACCTGCCAGATCATGTCCACTGTCATTTTCTGAGGAGAAGCCAAGCTTATCTCTGATTCGAAATGCGCAGCATCTCCTGGGACTAAGGACATCTGATCATAGGGATTCGTTCCAGTTACCTGTCCATCGTATTCATACTGTACTAAAGCTGGGACATCAAAGTTGAAAGCATGCCATTTATTTGGATCTCCATTATATGCTCTTTCTTGATAGAGAGTAAAGGGAACATTTTGCGTCAGATTTGGTTCAAGTTCAGCAACATCGCCCAATAAAAACACAGGCCTAGTCTCGGTTAATGTAGAATCATTTTTAAGCGTACTTAGTGGCATGAACCCCGTTGACTTTCCTGTCATATAGATTTTAACCCCAGCACTGCCATTGACCGCTTGACTTGTATCAACACTAGTAGAAGTGTTATCTATGAGGGGATTGGGAAGGACCCAAGCTTGTAAACTTTCATCCCAGTTATAAGAACCAGCTGCAGCTGTAGAATTACCAGAATTTGTAATAGTAAAAGTAGGGGCCTCCATGTAAGGAATAACCTTTATCAGTCGATAATCACTGTTAGGCAATTTCGTAAATGTAAGCGTTCCTTGATAACGGTCCCCATCTGTTGTATTGGTACCTGGTGAGGGGATATTAAAGGAAGCTTTAAACAAGCTATTGGTCGCTCCTACCCATGGAATATGTGTTTTATAATCGAAAGTATAAGTTTTATCCGCAGTTGTGATTGCTCCACCATTTGCTGCAAATACGCGTACAGGTAATATATTTAAGAGCGTACAAAATGCTATTATGAAAGAAACCATAATGATTCTTCTCAAAGATAGCGCTTTGTGTAATATTTGATATTTTTTCATTTTTTCTCCTTGGTTTATTTATAGGCAAAGACAATGAAAGGACTTTGCCCCATCTAGAATTGGGCTTCCTTTTTATTATTCCTTAGATACTCATATTATAATGAAAAATAAATTAAATCAATATCTTTTTTATTATAATTGTCTACACAAATACCTTTTTTTTAATTTAAATCACACAAAAAAGACTCTTCTATATGCATTTCGTACTCTACCAAAATATCCTTTACAAGAAATTGTTCAATAAATCGAACTGTCATCGAAAATATTTTAACTTTATGAAAACATTAAATGATATTTCAATAAGAAAAAGTTACTGAAACTATCGTTCCAGTAACTTAATTATTAATTTTTATATTAAACACATCCTAGCTAATTATAGCCGCTGCTTTCACCTAGCTTGTGAATTATCTAGACGTTTTTATAAAAAACGCCCTAATTTAATTAGGACGTCTTCTTTACTCCGCTTTTAAATTTGAATCTATAACCAAATCCTTGGTTTGGCGTTGCTCACGTCGTGCGATATAGGGTAAAAGCATTCCCAATAAGAGCAACACAACTGGTGTCAAAATATTTGATGCCAGTTGGAACCACCATGCAGATGGATTAGCGGCATAGTCTAATTTTGGAACCATTCCTAACACACAGGCAATGAGTGTAAAGAGGAAACACCAAGCACCAGCAATCATGGCAAGACGTTTTTGTTTGATAAATTTATATTCAGATTGAAAATGTTTCACTGCCCGATTTAACATCATAAAGGCAAAGAAGACCCAAAGATAACGCATTGGCATCACAACTGAATTTAAATTAGTCAACCATTTGACTAATTCATTCATATCACCAATTCCAAGAATTGGTAAAAGAATGATAATACTTACCAAAATTCCGGTAAGCGTATAACCGTTTTTTAGTGTTCCTTTATTTGTCTTTTTACGTAACCATGCTGGAACGAATTCTGGGTCGGCATCAGCAAGTAAAATGCGTAATGGCGCGTCAATAGAGAAAGCTAAGGCAGCAATTTGTCCTACACCGTTCGTTAAAGCATAGACAATCATTAAAAAATTTCCGACACCAAAGTGTTGACCTAAAATTTGGAATGCTGCATAAGCACCATTAGCCATCAAGTCATTTGGTAAATTACCGCTTGAGAAAATCATTCCCATGGCAATCGAACCTAAGACGGCACAGATACCAACCATTCCAGCAAGTAAAAACATGCCTCTTGGAAATTCTTTTGCTGGGTTTTTCGTTTGGTTAACATAAGGAGAAATTTTTTCAGCACCACCGACAGCGAAAACCAACATTGAGATCGTTGTGAAATAACTAAAGTCAAATTTAGGGAGATATGTTTTAATATTTCCCATGTCCGGCGTTGCAATATGAAAATCTTTTGCGATAAAAGGTGCTCCAATCGCCATGACAATGAAAAGTAAACTCATAACAAACATTGCTGTTCCCGCAAGTCCACCAATCACTTTCAGCGTATTTAACCCTTTTGTTGACAACCATAAGAAAGCTAAGAAAATTGCTAAGGAAGCCAGAGCAACAGCGGTCATTGACATCTGATTAACCAGATTTCCGTTTCCTTGACCCACCCAACCAAAAGCAATCAAAATCGCTTGTGGTTTTTGAGCCAAATAAGGAATGTGAACTACCCAATAAGTCCATGCGGCATAATAAGCCAAGCGTTTCGTACTGGTATTTTCAACCCATGAACTGACCCCACCTTTACTATCTTTAAAAGTTGAACCCAGTTGACCAACAATAAGTGCATAGGGAATAAAGTACAAAGCCAAAATTAACAGCCATGAGGTAACAACAGTAATTCCTTGTTGGGCAAAGTTATTGACAACATTCCCCATTCCCCAAACCATGTTAAAGGCAATGAATGCGACGGTAAACCATCTAATTTTTTTAGTGTCCATACTACTCCTTAAAATAATTTTTTGAAAAACTTGCGGACAGTGACAAGCCTTTCTAATCCCCTCTCGTTAGAAAAAGATTACAACAAATTATAAATGAAAGCGTTGGTGATGTCAATTTTTTACCGCATATAAAAATGCACCGCTCCAGCAACGTGTAGGGTACATTTTTTATAGCCTTTAATTTTAAAGTTCTTCCAGAGCTTGGGTGATTGGTAGAGAGCCGTTATGCATGGTAATTACTTTACCAATGGCTTGATCTGTATGAATCAGTGCTTTGAGTGTTTGTGCGACATCTTCAATTGTATTTTTTCCAGATTGATTATCATTGATTGCGATAAGACCAGTCCCTTTCTCTTCAGTAAGGGTACCAGGTTGTAAAATGGTATAAGCGAGACGCGTTTCTTTAGTCAAGTACAAATCAGCAAAATATTTAGCAATGTAGTAATCTTTTAAACTATCAAAACCGGGACCAACCCATTTTTCAGGTTGCAAAGCAAAAATCGTGCTTAGTAAGATAAATCGTTTCACTTCTGCTTTTTCGGCTGCCTGCATGAGTTTGACAGCCCCATATAAGTCAACTTTCAACAAGCTTTTTCCGCCTGATCCTGAAACATTAATAATAACATCCATTCCATGTAATTGCTTGGCCATTTCCTCCGGTGTCCAATCAAGATCGAAATGAACTGCTTTTACATTATTATATTGAGGAACTTGCTCAACTTTTCTTGCTCCAGCATAGATTTGATGGTCCGTTGTTGAGAGAGATTTGAGCAAACTTTTACCTACACGTCCGGTACTTCCAACGATAAATATTTTCATTTTCTACCTCTTTTCTACTTCTTTCATTGTAACAAAAAACCACCCTATTGGCGGTTTTGAGAATTTTCTTTACTCTTCATCCATTGAAAGGACAGATAAGAAGGCTTCTTGAGGGACTTCTACTGAACCAATGGCTTTCATCCGTTTTTTACCGGCTTTTTGTTTTTCAAGGAGTTTTCGCTTACGGGAAATATCGCCACCATAACATTTGGCCAAGACGTTTTTACGAAGAGCTTTAATATCTGAACGCGCAACGATTTTATTTCCTATCGTTGCCTGGATTGGTACTTCAAATTGTTGACGTGGAATGAGTTTTTTAAGTTTTTCAACAATAATTTTACCACGTTCATAAGCAAAATCTTTATGGACAATGAAACTTAAGGCATCCACTTTTTCGGCATTTAAGAGAATGTCCATTTTCACAAGATTTGATGGACGGTAATCAGAAATTTCATAATCAAAGCTGGCATAACCTTTAGTTGATGATTTAAGTTTATCAAAGAAATCAAAAACAATTTCACTCAATGGAATATGATAAATGATATTGACACGATTTGCGTCTAAATAATCCATTGTTAGGAAAATTCCACGTTTTCGTTGAGCTAATTCCATAACCGGACCAACGAAATCATTTGGTACCATGATTTGAGCTTTAACAAAGGGTTCTTCGATGTTTTCAATGCGCGTAGGATCTGGGAATTCTGATGGGTTGGCTACTTCAAGGGTTTCACCGTCCGTTGTATTGATATGATAAACAACGGATGGTGCGGTCATAATCAAATCAATACCAAATTCACGTTCTAAACGTTCTTGAATGACATCCATATGCAAGAGACCGAGGAAACCACAACGGAAGCCGAAACCAAGCGCTTGTGATGTTTCAGGTTCAAAACGAAGACTAGCATCGTTTAATTGAAGTTTTTCTAGGGCTTCGCGCAGGTCATTGAATTTATTTGATTCGATAGGGTAAATCCCCGCAAATACCATGGGGTTCATTTCTTTATAACCCTCTAAAGCCTCAGTTGCTGGATTTGATGCGAGGGTCACGGTGTCTCCGACACGTGTGTCCGCAACGGTTTTAATAGAGGCTGCGACATAACCTACATCTCCAGCCATTAAGAAATCACGAGCGACTGCTTTTGGTGTAAAAATCCCAACTTCTGTGACATCAAATTCTTTACCGTTACTCATCAATTGAATACGGTCCCCAACTTTAAGCGAGCCGTCAATGACCCGAATTTGAAGGATAACGCCTCGATAGGCATCATAAACTGAGTCAAAAATCAAAGCCTTGAGCGGAGCGTCAACTTCCCCTTGAGGGGCAGGAACTTTCTCAACAATTTGTTCAAGAATTTCTTCAATCCCAATCCCAGCTTTGGCCGAAGCAAGAACGGCTTCAGAGGCGTCTAAACCAATCACATCTTCAATTTCTTGACGGACCATTTCTGGGTCAGCAGCTGGTAGATCAATCTTATTAATGACGGGTAAAATTTCAAGGTCATTATCCAAAGCAAGATAAACATTTGCAAGGGTTTGGGCTTCGATTCCTTGTGCGGCATCAACAACTAATATTGCTCCTTCACAGGCAGCAAGGCTTCGTGAAACTTCATAAGTAAAATCGACGTGACCTGGCGTGTCAATCAAATGGAAAATATAAGTTTCACCATCTTTGGCTTTATAATTGAGCTCGATCGCATTTAATTTAATGGTAATGCCGCGTTCACGTTCAAGGTCCATTGAGTCAAGAAGTTGTGCTTGCATTTCTCGTTTTGAAACCGTTTCAGTTTGCTCGAGGATACGGTCAGCAAGTGTTGATTTCCCGTGGTCAATATGGGCGATAATCGAAAAATTACGAATTTTTTCCTTACGCGCGTTCATTTCTTGTAGATTCATAGTGTTCCTTTTTTCGCCTGCAGGCGCTAGAAATTTAGTTAACTAAAAAGTCAGTTGAGTTAATTATATCATATTTCACCTTAAAAAACCGTCTCTTTTGTAAGAGACGGCAGGGTAAAAAGAGAGGACTTCCCCCCAAGTTAATGTCTGCTGACAGGCTGGTCAGAGCATTTAAAAAGGGTGATGTGTAAATGTTTCATCATCAGTTGGGAATTCCTGCTCGATTTGACTAATTTGTCCTATTTCGACAGTTACTTCCTTGGTAATAAAATGTTGTACATGAGCACTAAAGGTACGATCATCACTTACAAAATGCAAGTGAAAACCTGAACCGAAGAGATCTTTGAGGTGTTCAGGTGACCAGATGCCTAGCATTGTCCCTTCTACTTCCTCTTTTGTGAAATAGGGTTGGTCCGCCATGATTTCTGGATAAGAACGGGTATTATTGGCAGGCTTACTAGAGAGCGTTACCGTCTTAAATTTTCCATGGATGACGAGACTGTAAGCTGTATTTTTTGTAGGAAATTTTTCAATTAAATGAGCTAAAAAATCTTTAGAGTTACTGACGGACTGGTCAGTAAATGTTTGAAGTGGATGATGGTCAACCATCGCTACGTAGGGCATGGTTTCTTCATCATTAACCAAACGAACCTGATTATGAGCATCCCCATGATAAGCAATTCCATCAATAATTGTCACTTCGCCATCGGCGGTATCTAGTGTCCCAATACCTGCTGAACCATGTTGCAAAGCCTCTTTCAGGCGAATAGTGCCCTTATAAAAACCACCTGAAAGCGTTGTAAATGTGTTATGTTGAAATATTTTACTAGTTTCCATCTTTTCGTTTCTTGTACCTTTTTTGTTTGATAGATAAAATTGTATCACAGGCTGTCGAAAATAGCCGCTCTAATGCTTGAAAAATTTGCAGGAAAAGTGGGCCTTTTTCAAGTGTATTTTTTTCAAAATTCAAAGTATCTAAAAAAGTCCTGTTGTGGTAAAATAGTTTCATGACTATGAAAACATCTCTCGCAAAATTTGCAGGAAATTCAAGCGGATGGTTCTTACGAACTTTTCTGCATCGTGGTTCGACTCTGCCCGGCAAAGTGGCATTGAAAGTGGACCCAGATATTTTAAAAAATTTAACACAAAATTATGAAATTATTGTCATCACCGGAACAAACGGAAAGACATTGACCACGGCCTTAACTGTGGGTATTCTTGAGAAAGCCTTTGGACCCGTCGTGACTAATCCAACTGGTGCCAACATGATTACAGGGATTGTCTCCACCTTTTTAAAGGCTCCAAAAGCAAAAGCTGGTGAGAAAAAATTTGCGGTCCTTGAGATTGATGAGGCCAGCTTACCTAAAATTACGGAATACATCAAGCCTTCTTTATTTGTTTTCACGAATATTTTCCGAGATCAAATGGATCGCTACGGCGAAATCTACACGACCTATGATTTCATTGTAAAAGGCGCTGCAAATGCACCAGAAGCTACTGTCTTGCTCAATGGAGACAGTCCCCTCTTTCATTCTAAAACGTTGGTCAATCCCGTCAAATATTATGGTTTTAATCATGAAAATCATCAACCAACCCATGCGCATTACAACACAGAAGGCGTGGTTTGTCCCGTTTGTCATCATATCTTAGCTTATCAGATGAATACCTATGCTAACTTAGGAAATTATATCTGTGAAAATTGTGGCTTTACGCGTCCGGAGCTTGATTATCAACTGACAGAGCTGTCAGAGATTACGAATACTTCTTCTAAGTTTGTCATTGATGGGACGGACTATAAGATTAATGTGGGAGGGCTCTATAATATTTATAATGCCCTGGCTGCTGTTTCTGTTGCTGAATATTTTAACGTACCAAAAGCAACGATTGCTGCGGGATTCGAACTTTCCAAGGCCGTTTTTGGTCGACAAGAGACACTAGAAATTGATGGGAAAAAAGTGACGATTGTTCTCATTAAAAATCCAGTTGGTGCCAACCAAGCCTTGGAAATGATGAAATTAGCACCCTATCCTTTCACTTTAGTCAGTCTCCTTAATGCAAACTACGCAGATGGGATTGATACAAGCTGGATTTGGGATGCCAATTTTGAGTTGTTAAATGAAATGGCTATTGATCAGATTATAACTGGTGGAGCACGTTCTTCTGAAATGGCGCGCCGCATGCGTGTTACAGGATTTGACGCACAAAAGATTTCTGAGCGCGCTAACTTATCTGAAATCTTAAGCGCAATCAAAGAAAGTCCAAAAGAACACGTTTATATCCTTGCTACCTATACAGCCATGCTTCAAATGCGGGAACTTTTAGCAGAAAATCATTACCTTAAAAAGGAAATGCACTGATATGGTAAAGACGGGCGATCAATTTCAAAAAAATACCGCTTACGAGCATCCTGAAAAAAAGCACTTTATCACCTCAAGCCTAGGTTATAATCGTGTCGAAGTGGACCAATTCATGCGAAAACTCGCAGATGCTCCCGATCATATAAGTCCAAAAGCGCTTACGGAGCAAAACTTTTCCACGAGTGCATTTGGTTATGACAAGCAAGACGTTCGCTTTTACCTGAAACAATTTGCTTCTTACCGTTATCGCTTGAACCACCAGGCTGAATTTCAAGATGCTCGACGTGCAATTCTTGCAGAAATTGACTTGACCCAGACTAATTTTTCAAAGAGTCTGCGTGGCTACTGTATTGAGCAAGTGGATACTTTTTTAGAGCATCAGCCAAATCTTGAGACAATTGCATCAGCCGAGTTCAAAACACAATTCTATGGCTATAACAAGCGACAAGTTCAGCTGTATTTCGAAGCACTCGTCGAAAAATTGAAAGGAAATTTATGACTTATATTTCTTTAAAATCTAACTTAGAAGCTCCTCAATATTCTTTAAATATTGCTCATCTTTATGGCGATTTAATGAATACCTACGGAGATAATGGCAATATTCTCATGCTTAAGTACGTTGGTGAAAAATTGGGCACCGAAATGACTTTTGAAATTGTCTCGCTGGGTGATAAGTTTGATAAAGACTATTACGACCTCGTCTTTTGGGGAGGCGGTCAAGACTATGAGCAAGAAATCATCGCGGATCAATCACTGACGGCGCTATCAGCACCTCTCAAAGCTTATATTGAAGCGCAAAAACCCATGCTAGCCATCTGCGGAGGCTATCAAATGCTCGGACAGTACTATGTTAACTCAGCAGGTACGAAGATCAAAGGAACAGGGATCCTAGGTCACTACACTGAAAACTTACGGACGGATCGCTTCATTGGAGATATCGAAACACATAACGATGAGTTTGGGGAAACTTACTATGGGTTTGAAAATCATTCAGGAATTACTTACCTCTCTGAAAACGAAAAACCACTCGGTCGTGTTGTTTACGGCGGAGGAAATAACCCTGATGACGATACGGAAGGTTTGATTTACAAAAATACTTTCGGAACTTATTTTCATGGGCCGATTCTTTCTCGCAATGCTCGCCTTGCGTACCGTTTAGTCACTACAGCCCTTTACCAAAAATATGGTGCGGATCTACAACTTCCCCCTTTTGAAGCAATCCTAGCAGATGAAGAAAAAGGACAACAGGTCGGTGATATCAAACGAAAAGTTGAAAAATAAAACAAAAACTTACTGACCAGTTGGTCAGTAAGTTTTTTTAGTCTACTGATTTTAACGCTCCGAGCATGTCAACTTTTCTTAGTTTAAAGTGCACAACTAAAGCGAGTGCGAGCGTCGTTGCAAAAGTAATGGTTGCCGATATTACCAAATTTGTCCAGTATAACTCAGGGGCAAACATGATTTGATTTGGTACTAATTGACTGATGATAAAGTGGTGGAAGAAAGCACCTAGTCCAAAGCCAGCGCCAATTCCTAAGAAACTCAGTAGAATCGTTTCCCGGTAAATATACAAAGTCACTTCAGAATTATAAAAACCAAGGACTTTTATTGTCGAAAGCTCTCTAATCCGCTCTGACACATTAATATTTGTAAGATTATAGATCACAACAATTGCAAGCAAGATGGCACAAGTGATTAAGACAAACATCACACTATTAATCCCATGCATAAAGGAATTAATGGTTGTTTTCAAATCACTATTTTGCGAGACTGCCTTGACTGCTGGAAGTTTCATGAAAGCCGCTGACTGATCCTTAATTCGCTTTGCGCTTGGATTTTTAAGTGTAATAAGGTAAGCATTGCTTTGAAAAGTACGCCCAAAAGTTTGCTGATACTGGGTTTGATTCATAAAAATGTAGTGCCCCATGTACATCTCAGTAATTCCTGCTACGCGAATCTTATGCAGTTTTTTGTCTTCATCTTCAGCGGTAAAAGTATCTCCTACTTTAACTTTCAAGACTTCTGCGAGTTTCTCAGAAATCACACTCCCCTGCTTTTGAAGTTGAAGTTTATCCTGACTTTTTCGCTCTCGTAAAGTTACAAATCGAGAAAAAGCTGTCTCATCAGATGTAGCAATAACATTCAACGTTTGGACTTCATTTGCGGCACCCGTTTTTTTAGTTAAATTTTCAAAAGCTATGGGTAAATTTTCCTGAATATCTGTTGAATTTAATTGCTTATCTAAGGATTTTTGAGCTGCTTTCTTAGTTGAATCCTGCTTAATTGCAATCATATCATAGTGTAAGATTTGATCAAACTGACGAGTTGATAAGCCAGAGATTGAATCTCTAATACCAAATCCCATAACCAACAAGGCAGTGCATCCAGCAACACCAAAAATGGTCATCAACATGCGCTTTTTATAGCGAAAAAGATTACGAGCCGTTACTTTATAAGTAAAACTCATCCGTTCCCAAATAAAAGTAATATGCTCCAAAAAGATCCGAGAGCCAGCTTTAGGAACCTTTGCTAAAAATAGACGAGCAGGAACCTCTTTTAATTCTTGAGCCACCACCCAATAGGCAGGTAACACACTACAAGCTATTGCAATAAGAAAAGCCACAATCGTCCAAAAAAGTGAAAAACTCAACCGAAGATTAGAAAAAGTTGAAGAAGACGTATAGGCGTTAAAAACTGCTAAAGGTAAAAAGGTGTGTCCTAAAATCGTTCCCACCAATGCCCCCGCACCACTTGATACCAGACCATAAATCAAGAATTTTTTACGTATCTCAGCATTTTTATACCCTAACGCTTTTAGTAACCCTAAATTACTCCGCTCTTCTTCTACAAAACGTGTCATTGTCGTTAAACTAACTAAAAGCGCGATAGCAAACAATACTACGGGGAAAATATTTGAGAGGGTATCAATCCGCGTAGAGTCATCTATAAAACTTTGATAACCAGGGTTACCCTCTTTTCTGCTGTTCACCGTATACTTTGGCACACTCAAAGCATCTATTTTTTCTTGTTGAACTTTGAGCTTTTCTTGTCCTTTTTTGAGGGTATCTTTTCCCTCTTGCAATTGTTTTTGTGCCGCTTGGAGCTGTGCCGTTTGGGTAGCACTCATCACGATTCCCCTCGCTTGTGCTTGCTCAAGTTGTAATTTTTGTTCAGTGAGTTGGTTTTCCTGATGAGTAAGAATGGTTTCTTGTTGAGCAAGCTCTAGCCTTGCTTCATCCAGCTCGATCTGAGATTTTTCCCGAAGCTCGGATAAACGGGATTTTCCTTGTTGCTTTAAGCGAGTTTCTAATTGCTTTTGGTATTGTTCTAGGCGCTGATTGTATTTTTCATCATAGATGGACAGTTCAGAGAGATTTTTATAGCTGAGGCGTGCCATCATGTACACCTTTGATTGGAAAGCTTTTTTTGGAACAACGGCGTAGCCATTAAGTTGTCCCGTACCAACTGTTGTTGGTCCAAACGTGTTTTTATCAACATATTCACTGGATTTAACAAAGCCAACTATTTTAAAGTTATCTTTGCGCAAAACCCTGGACTCATCTTGTGCTTCAGCTGCAAAATGAAGGGTTTCACCAAGATGATAGTCCGCTTTAAATCGGTAATCTAAAGCAATTTCACCAGAATTTTGTGGCATTTTACCAGACATGAGTTGGTAGGTTGAGAGTGTATCAGGTTGCGAGAAAAGGCGTAAACTCGTGTGAGTATCTTTAATAACAACATCCTGAAAATAGCCGAACTCTATCTTTTTTAGACCCGATGTTTGTTTCAAAAATTTTTGATCACTTTGATCTAGCCCCAAACTTGAAGTGACTGTCAGATCAGCTAATTGCTGCTGTCGGTAAAAGTGTTCGGCGGTGGCACGCATATCCGGCCCAGAGACTTTGAGCCCAACGAAAGCAAAAACGCCTAAAACCATCAATGAAAAAATCGATAAAAAGCGGCCCAGCGAACCAGTAATAGAGCGTCGTATTTCTTTATTTAGTGTCTTTTTACGCATGTCTCACCACTCGATCTGTTCAATACTTTCAGGCTGGTCATTTTCTTTTACCGCCTTCACCTTACCATCATGCATTTGGATGATTCGATCAGCAATTGGAGCAATGGCTGCATTATGCGTCACAATAATCACTGTGGTCCCTTGTTCACGTGCCATTTCTTGTAAAAGTTTTAAGATTTGCTTACCCGTATGATAATCAAGCGCGCCTGTTGGTTCATCACAAAGCAACAGTTTGGGATTTTTAGCTAATGCTCTCGCAATTGCTACACGCTGCTGCTCACCTCCCGAAAGTTGGGAGGGAAAATTATGGATTCTGTGCCCTAAGCCGACCTCTTTTAATACGTTCTCAGCATCTAACGCATCTTCAACGATCTCTGAAGCCAGTTCAACATTCTCTTTTGCTGTTAAATTATTGATTAAATTATAAAATTGGAAAACAAAACCTACCTGGTATCGCCGATAAGTTATTAATTCTTTCGCAGAGAAGCTGGCGATGTTTTGCCCATCAATCCACACTTCACCAGCATCACTCGTATCCATCCCTCCTAAGATATTAAGCACCGTAGATTTTCCTGCACCAGAAGAACCTAATATAACTGCTAGTTCTCCTTCTTCAATATCAAAAGTCACTTGGTCATTCGCATAGATTTTTTCTTGTCCCGATTGATAAATTTTTGATTCGGCCTTAAGTTGAATAAAAGTCATAAAGTCCTCCTATTATGAAAACGCTATTATGATAATTATAACATAATTCTTTTCATTTTCTTAGATTTCCTTTGTAAAGGATAAGAAAAAGTTACTGACCAGCTGGTCAGTAACTTTTTGTCTTTTATTTCCAGAAATCGTCAAATACTGTAATTGGTAAATGACGTTTATGTTGTGTTTTATTCCACCAAGCTTCAATTTTTTCTTGCGCTTCAGCAGAGATTTGTTTCCCTTCTGTATAGTCATCAATATCACGGTAAGTAACGCCTAAAGCCACTTCATCTGCTAGCCCTGGCTTGCCTTCTTCCAAATCGGCGGTCGGTACTTTTTCATAGAGCGCAGGATCGGCGCCAAGCTCGGCAAGCAACGCTTTACCTTGACGCTTGTTCAAACGAAAAAGTGGTAATAAATCTGCTCCTCCATCCCCAAATTTAGTGAAGAAGCCTGTAATGTTTTCTGCCGCATGGTCCGTTCCAAGGACAGCTCCGTGGTACTCCCCTGCAACGGCGTATTGCGTAATCATCCGTTGACGGGCTTTGATATTTCCTTTATTAAAGTCAGAAACTTCAATCCCGGCTTCCTTAAGAGCGGCAACCTGCCCATCTACTGCAGGTTTAATGTTAATCGTTAAACTCACATCGGGTTGGATAAATTTAAGAGCGCGTTGGGCGTCTGCTTCATCAGCTTGTACACCGTGAGGCAGTCGGATTGCAATGAACTGATAAGTATCGTCTTTTGTTTCAGCTCGCATCTCCTCAATTGCCATTTGAGCCAAACGTCCTGCTAAACTGGAGTCTTGCCCGCCAGAAATCCCTAATACAAATGCTTTTATAAAAGGATATTTTTTGAGATAAGCTTTCAAAAATTCCACTGATACGCGAATTTCTGCTTTCGGATCAATTTCCGGTTTAACGCCTAATTCTTGAATAATTTGGTCTTGCAATGTCATCTTATTTCCTTTCAACAACTGATGGCTTGGTCAGTTACTGACCGTTTCATCAGGACTTACTGACGGATAAATTTTACTCATATAAAATTCGTCAATGTATTTTCCATCTACGTACATGGCTTCTTGGCGTACCCCTTCAATTACAAAACCTTGTTTGTGATAAAGGGCAATAGCTGCATAATTATTAACCATTACCGTGAGCTCAAGTCGCTTGATGCCTTTATCTTTGGCCCAGTCATCTAACCACTCAAAGAGCTGAGTCCCAATTCCTTGGTGCTGGTATGCTTCTAAAATCCCAACCACAAGGTAAGCCGTATTTCTGATTCGTCGAGCTTTTCCACGTTTCGCCGATAAATAACCAACGAGTTTTCCAGCATCTTCTGCACCAATTAGGAAATCAAAACGTGAAATTTGCCCAATCGTACGACTAAAATCAAACCGCCGCTCATCCGGCTCTAACATCATAAATTTTGTTTCCGTGTCCAACTGTTTTTGGACATCCCAAAACAGTCGGGCATCACATATATCAATCCTTCTTATTCTCATTATACATCATCCAATCTCGTCATTGAAACAGTTGTACGCACTTGCGAAATCAAGCGCATCTTGTGGTTCCAAAGCTCTTGCGACAAGTCAACGGGATACGGCTGTGGGTTTAAATCACGCTTATATTCGTCCCATAATTCATCTAAATTTTCACGAGCAAAAGCTTTTATTTCTTGGAGGGCGGGAAGCTCATAAACCAATTCACCCTTAACAAAGATATTCTCTAGCAACGGTTTTGCATTAAAATCACGCACATTTTTATTGATATAAGTATAGAGCGGATGGAACATATAAATTTCATCTGCTTGATCAGGGCGCTCTTCGTTAAAAGTAATGTAATCTCCCTCTGATTTACCATCTCCTTTTTTCGTGATGCGCCAAACTTGTTTCTTACCAGGTGTAGACACTTTTTCAGCATTACTTGATAATTTGATCGTGTCTTGCATTTGACCTTTCTCATCTGCAATAGATACTAACTTGTAAACTGCCCCAAGTGCTGGTTGATCATAAGCGGTGATAAGTTTTGTACCCACGCCCCACACATCAATCTTCGCCTTTTGCATCTTCAAGCTCAAAATAGTGTTTTCGTCTAAGTCATTAGAAGCATAAATTTTGGCATCAGGAAAACCGGCCTCATCCAGCTGCTGACGAACTTTTTTAGAAATATAAGCCATATCTCCCGAATCAATACGCACACCTTGAAAATTAATTTTATTACCAAATTCTCGTGCCACTTTTATCGCAGCAGGCACACCTACTCGCAAAGTATCATAGGTATCAACAAGAAAAACACAATCTTTATGGGTGGATGCATAAGCTTTGAAAGCCTCATAGTCATTTCCATAGCTTTGTACTAAAGCGTGAGCATGCGTCCCACTCGCCGGAATACCAAAAATCTTCGCCGCTCTCACATTAGAGGTCGCATCCGCTCCCCCAATGACCGCCGCACGAGTCCCCCATATGGCTGCATCCATTTCTTGGGCACGGCGTGTCCCAAATTCTAAGAGAGGGTCTTCACCAATCACCGATTTAATCCGAGCTGCTTTCGTAGCAATCAATGTTTGAAAATTAATGATGTTTAAAAGGGCTGTTTCAATCAGCTGGCATTCCGCAAGTGAGCCCTCTACTTGAACTAACGGTTCATTTGCAAAGGCCAACTGCCCTTCGCGCATCGCCCTCACTGTCCCTGTAAACCTTAATGATTTTAAATAACTAAGAAAATCTTCAGGATAGTCTAATTCCCGCAGGTATTCAATATCTGTCTCGGAAAAAGAGAGAGTTTTTAAATACTCCACCATCCGCTCAAGTCCAGCAAAAATAGCATACCCATTTTTAAAGGGCATCTCTCGAAAAAAAACCTCAAAAACCGCATGGCGATTGTGTCGCCCAAGTTTAAAATAAGTTTGCATCATATTGATTTGATATAAATCGGTATGTAATGTAAGACTATCGTCTGGATAAAGATGTGGCATAATTCCTCCGTCATTCACATTTGTGAAGTTCACTGATTTTAAGACGTTTCTAATCTTTATTTTATCAAATTTTTGCATAAATTTGTACTACAAACGTCTTAAAGGACCAGATAAAAAAATAAGCGCTTTGCCTTTACATTGACTGTTTCTTATTTTCCTCTTTCTTTTACAAAAGAGACATTTTTGATATAATCAAAACATGAAAAAACGAAAAAAAATTGGGCTACTTGGAGGAAACTTCAATCCTATCCATCATGCCCATCTCATGATGGCTGACCAAGTAGCTCAACAGATGAGCCTTGACCAAGTCCTCCTTATGCCTGAAAACATCCCTCCGCACGTAGACACAAAGAACACAATTGCGGCCGAGCATCGTGTCAATATGCTAAAGCTTGCTATCAAAGATAATCCAAGACTCGGTTTGGAGCTTATCGAAATTGAACGGGGGGGAAAATCTTACAGTTATGATACCTTAAAGCTCCTCACACAACTACACCCTGATACTGACTTTTATTTTATTATCGGCAGTGATATGGTTGAATATTTACCCAAATGGTATAAAATTGATGAACTTATAAAGCTGGTAAACTTTATTGCCATCCGGCGCACTCCACTTTTACCAGAGTCCCCTTATCCTGTCACTTGGCTTGAAACGCCACTTTTACCTATCTCGAGCACCATGATTCGGGAAACTTTTGCAAGACAACTTGAACCTACCTATCTATTGCCTCAAAGTGTGCTTCAGTATATTCAAAAAAACAACCTCTATAAAAAAAAGCATGGATAAACATGCTTTTTTTTTACATTTTCTCAGGTAACTTTTCACTTACATTTCAAGATTTAAGACTTCTTGCGCATAAATGGATGCATTACCATTAATCACATAGGCAATGGTCATGATGGGAAGGATATACTGAACTGAACCAAAGCCAAACACTTCTGCTGCAATAAAAATTGGTCCAAAATAACTGTTCGTTGCAGCTGAAAAGATAGAGACGTAACCTGCAGCAGCTATCAGTTCTACTGGTAAGCCCAACCAAAGTGCTAAAGTAACACCTAATGAGGATCCTATAGCAAAAAGCGGTGTGACTTCCCCACCTTGGAATCCAGCGGAGATGCTTAAAACAGTAAAGATAAGTTTTAAGAGCCAATCATATCCATTGATAGAACCTCCGTGAAAGCTTTGAGCAATCAAATTGGTCCCTAGTCCCGCGTATCGATCCAAATGTATCAACAAAAGTCCGATACTGAGAACAATACCGAGTAAGAGGATTCTTTGATAAGGATTTTCAATCTTTTTAGCGACTTTAGCTTTCATAAAAGCCAATGAAACAGCAAATAAGCGACCAACTAAGCCAAAACAAATTGCAACAAACAAAAGTTTGAGAAGTGTCACAGGCTCTATTTGTATTGAGCTAGAAATATGAAATGAAAACTTTTCAAGTCCTAAGTAATGTGAAGTTTCGCTCGCAACATATGAAGCAACCAATGCAGGAATTAAGGCCCGATACTCTATCTTACCTAACATTAAAATTTCGATAGCAAAAAAACTTGCCGCAATAGGGGTCTGAAAAAGACCTGCGAAACCCGCTGCCATCCCTGTGATAAGTAAGATTTTTGCTGCTTCCTCGGTTGATAATTTCTTACCAATGGTATGACCAATCACACCCCCTATTTGAACAGCGACTCCTTCACGCCCCACACTCGCTCCAAATAAATGTGAAAGCCACGTTGAGAATACAATCAATGGAATCAAGCGCTTTGGAATTTCTTTTCTTCCATGGTTTCCCGCTTCAAAGATTAGGCCCATTCCTTTTTGACTCTCTTTACCATACTTTCTGTAGATAAACACAATCAAAAGTCCTGACAGTCCTAAAAAGGGAATGAGATATAGAGCATGAGCGTCTCTAAAGCTTGTAATATAAATGAGACCACGACCAAAAAGTGCGTCTACTCCACCAATTATAAGTCCCATTACAATCGCCAAAAATACATAGAGAATTTGTACACGAGAAATACCCAGTTTAAAAAAATTCATGAATTACTACTCCTTATATTCTGAAGTGAGGAACTTCTCTAAAAAAACCTCACCTTATAATTTTTCAAAACAAAAGGCGCTACAAACAAGACTGTCAGTAACAGCCTTTTGTTTGTAGGCGCCATCAGTTGATTTTTAAATCAGCGGTTTTGGGAGTGCACCATTCCCATTTATAATCTTATTGTACTCATTTTTAAAATAATTTGCAAGGATGATCCTAGTCACGCATTCCATTTTTTCTTTGAGCTTCTTTTATCTTCTCAGGAGTAACATCTTCCCCAGTTTTTTCATCAATTACTTTGATGGTTTCAACTTGTGAACGGAAATTAGCTTTAACACTATCAATATAAGCACGTCGTAAAACAGTCTGTTCTTCAAGCTCTGCTTCTGACAAACCCTCTGTTTTTTTCTTACGTGCTAGTTCATTAATGCGCGCTATTTGTTCATTAGTCATTGCCATATTTAAAGTTCCTTTCTTTTTACTGACCGATCTGTCAGTAGTTTTTTTAAAAGATTTTATTACTTACCACAATTATTTTGTATTAATCAAACTAAAGTCAGCCATAGAACTTGTTAAGGTAACAACTTCCGAAAGCAACGCCAGACGATTCTCACGAACAGCTTCATCTTCTGCCATTACCATAACATTTTCAAAGAAGTTTTCGATAGCGGGACATAAATCATGAACAAGTGTTCTAAATTTATTTTCAGCTGACAGTTGCATCCACTCATCCTGTAATGAAACCACCACATCATATAAGTTTTGTTCCGCTTGTGATTCAAAAGAGGCTGCGTTTACTGACGAAGTGCTCTTATTTTTTTTCACAATATTAATTGAACGCGTAATGTTTTCCATAGATGGTTTAAATGGTCGATGATCCTTGTGCGCATCAATGACAAAAGCTACTTCCATTATGTTAGCAACATCAAAGTTTGAACTATTAATTGCCGCTTCAACAATATCATGACGATCGAGTTTTTCAAGCAAGAGTTTTTGAATACGCGCTTTGACAAAATCCAAAATTTCAAGATGATTTTCACCTTCAAATTGGTCAATAAATAAAGATAAATCGAAATGCCAATTCATTTTTTCAATAATACGAATCAAGCCTTGTACTGCTCGACGTAGGGCATAAGGGTCATTTGAACCAGAAGGAATTAAACCAACATTAAAGAAAGAGAGGACTGAATCAATTTTGTCAGCTGCTGCAAGCACAGCACCAACTTTTGTTTCAGGCAATTCTCCCTCGGCTGAAGTTGGCATATAATGTTCACGAATTGCTGCGGAAACATTTGCATTTTCACCAGCTAAAAGCGCATATTTTTCACCCATTACCCCTTGTAATTCATCAAATTCTCCAACCATTCCTGTCAAAAGGTCAAATTTATAAATTTCAGCACTACGGGCAACGTCTCTTTTTTCTTCATCAGTCAAGCCAGCAATATCAGCTAATTTAGCGGCTATTTCTTTTGTTCGCGCCATGTGTTCAGTAATTGAACCAATTTTTGCATGGAAAGTTACTTTAGCAAGTTTAGCGACCAAATCTTCAATTTTAAGTTTTTGGTCTTCTTTCCAGAAAAACTCTGCATCTTCAAGACGAGCAACCAAAACTTTTTCATTTCCGAGCACGACGTTTTCAATATTTTCAGCGTTCCCATTACGGACAGAGATAAAGTTTGGTGCGAGTTGACCTTCTTGGTTATAAACTTCAAAATAACGTTGATTATCACGCATTGATGTCACTAAAACTTCTGCTGGAACAGAAAGATATTTAGGATCAAATGACCCGACAAAGGCAGTTGGATATTCAACAATATTATTTACTTCTTCTAATAAATCTTTATGCAAAGTAACTTGCCATTTATTTTCAGACGCAAGAGTCAAAATTTGAGCTGAAATTTCTGCTTTACGCTGTTCAGCATCAACTAAAACAAAGTTTTCTGGCATTTTGCTAGCATAATCATTTGCATTTTTGAGTTCAACCTCAACATTTGCCAAGAAACGATGGCCTCGTGAAAAACGATTTGCTGTTACGTCCAATAAATCAAAAGCAACAACTTTATCTTCTAGAAGTGAAACAATCCATTGAATCGGACGAACAAAGAGAAAATCATTATTTCCCCATTTCATATAAGTTGAGAATGTCATTTTTGCGATGACTTCATCGCCAACTTTAGACAGAATTTCTTCTGCTTTTACTCCGTCAATATGTTTTTTAGCATAATAATAATCCCCCTTAAGGATTAAATCATCTGGTGTAGCTCCTTGTCCTCTTGAGAAACCTTGAATCGCTTTTGACCAATTTCCTTGCGCATCTTTAGCAATTTTAGCAGATGGCCCTTTGACTTCTTCATCAATCGCTTCTGACGCTTCTGCCAAACCTTCAACAAGTATTGCTAAGCGACGTGGAGTTGAAAATTTAATAATTTTATCAAATTTTAAGCGATTTTCTTTAAGAAAAGTTTCCATTCTTTCGGCTAATTGATTGATTGAAGGAGTCACCAAATGTGCTGGAATTTCTTCCAAACCAATTTCAAGTAAGTAATTTGTCATTATTTTTCTTCTCCTTCAACAATCTTTGTATATTTTCCCTTTTTACCAAGGTATTTTTCACGCAACGCTTCATCTTTTAAGAGCGGGAAACCAAGTTTTGCACGTTCTTCAATGAAAGTTTTTGCTACCTTACGTGCCATTGTACGAACGCGATGCATATAGCCTGCACGCTCAGTTACAGAAACTGCTCCACGTGCATCAAGTAAATTGAAGGTATGTGAAGATTTCAAAATATAATCATAAGCTGGGTGAACCAAGCCTTTATCTAATAAATCAAGCGCTTCTTGTTCATATTCTCCAAAAAGTTTAAGTAAAAGCTCTTGGTTTGATTCTTCAAAGGCAAATTTAGAATGTTCGTATTCTGGTTCTTTGAAAATATCACCGTAAGCTACGCCATTTCCCCATTCAAGGTCATAAACAGAATCAACCTCTTGAATAACTGTCGCAATACGTTCCAAACCATAAGTAATTTCTGAAGTTACGGAATCAACTTCAATTCCTCCGACTTGTTGGAAATAAGTAAATTGAGTACATTCTTGCCCATCAATCCAAACTTCCCATCCAATACCAGCACATCCCATTGAAGGATTTTCCCAGTTATCTTCAACAAAGCGAATGTCATGTTCTAAAGCATCAATTCCAAGTTCAGCTAAACTTTGAAGATAAAGTTCTTGGATATTTTTTGGAGAGGGTTTTAAGACAACTTGGAACTGATGGTGTTGGAACAAACGATTTGGGTTTTCACCATAACGACCGTCAGCAGGACGACGTGATGGTTGCACATAAGCGGCTCCCCACGGTTCAGGCCCGTTTGAACGCAAGAAAGTATAAGGACTCATTGTTCCTGCTCCTACTTCATTATCGTAAGCTTGCATCAAGTTTGCTCCCTGTTTAGACCAAAAGCCTTGTAGGGTCAAGATAATATCTTGAAATGCTAGTTTTTTATTTGTCATTATTTTCCTCCAAAATTCAAAAAAACCGTCACTCGCACACTCATCATAATTATCAAAAATCATGATAAAGGGTGCAAATGCACGGTTCCACCTTTATTTTTTACTTTATTTGTGTTCATTACAGTTTTAAGTTAAGCCATTATTTTTCCCGAACTTCCACTATCTTCGAGTCGCTACCTATAAATTCTAGCCCTATTTTCCCATTTTGTCAAGAGAAACCTCAACACTACGGAACCAAGAGGATTTTTCCTACGTTCTTCCCCTTTTCTAAATAGTCATGGGCTGCCTTTCCATCAGAAAGGTGAAAAATGGTAGGTGGGGTAATCGTAATTTTTTCTTCTAAAAAATAGTTAAACAGGCGTTTAGCACGGCTATTTCTTTCTTCATAAGACGTTAGAAAATGCCATAAATCACCGGTGAGGATATTCTTTGATTGAGAAAAAAGATTTACAAAATCTATTTGTGGTGGCTGGCCTCCAGCCATACCAAAAAGAACAACTTTCCCTCGATTTTTAAGTAGTTTAATAGATTGATTTAAGGTTGAGCCAATCCCATCATAAACGGTATCAAATTGCTGACTCTGTTGCTCAACCCAAGAAAATTCTCGACTTGGAAAAACTTCTTTTACTCCAAGTTTTATGGCAGTAGCCACTTTTTCTTTTGAAGCAGAGCCATACACGCTCATCCCATCAGCGCGGAGCATTTGACTAAGGATCTGTCCAACTCCTCCTGTCACGCCAGAAATAAAGACTTTAGCTCCTTGTTGATCTTTAGCTAAATCATGCGCTAAAAAATCAGCAGTCAGACCTTGTAGCCCAATACTAGCCGCCAGTTCTAGAGAAATATCATCTGGTAAAATAATGAGATGCGCTTTAGGTACCGCTACAAAAGAAGCATTTGCAAAAGGAACATCGACAAATAGTACCCGTTTACCAATAAGCCACTTATATCTTGATTCTACGATAAAACCAGCACCTTCATAGCCATTAATATAAGGCGCTCTTTGGGCAATTGTATACTCACCTCTGCGCCGATATATATCAGCAAAATTTAAACCGATAAAAGAAGTCTTTACTAATACTTCGTCATCCTTAAGAACTGGTTCTGGCTGCTCTCCATATTTCAGAACGTCCGAATCACCAAATTTGTCAAAATATAAAGCTTTCATTGATGCATCTCCTTTGATCAGTTTTTAAATCAAACTTTTTTATTTTGCTTTATTGTGCTTGAGCAAAGCAATAGATTAATGTCTGCGATTATAAACAATGCTAGAAGTGAAAGACAGACCAATAATTACTGCTCCTATGAGTCCAGTGATAACATCACCAATTTCCCACTTGATGCTTGCTAAAATTAAAATTGCTAAGGTCAAAATCGCCCAATGAGCCCCATGCTCTAAATAAACTAACTCGTTAAGTGTTCCTTTTTTGACAAGGTACAGAGTTAAGCTCCGAACAAACATCGCTCCGATAACACCTAAACCTAACAAAATGATAATAGGATCTGAGGTAATTGCAAAAGCACCAATGACCCCGTCAAAACTAAAGGAAGCATCAATGACTTCGAGGTAGAGAAAGAGAGCAAAACCAGCTTTTCCTGTAGCGATAATAAAATTAGTCGTTGAAGTTGCCTTTGAATGGCTCATCATGTCACCAAAGCCATCAACTAATAAGAAAGTCAAAATTCCCAAACAGCCAGCAAATAAAATCGTATGTGACTCTACAGCCAACGTTTCAGAAACAAGTAATAGCAAGCCTAGTGAAATAATTGCATTCGCAGCAGGGAAATGACCGATACGCTGCAAAAGTTTTTCTGGTAATTTTAACCAGGTATAAGCACGCTGATCAAAGAAAAAGCCTAAAGCCAACATCAGTAAAAACATGCCACCAAAAGCTGCAATTTGAGGATGTGCATGGTGCAAAATATAGCCATACGTACCCATTACTTGAGGATCACCTTTTGCTAAGGCTAAGCGTAGCGCGCTAATAGGATCTATATGAGCCGAAACACCTACTATAAGCAAGGGAAAAATGAGGCGCATCCCTACTACTGCTATGAGAATCCCGACGGTCAAAAACATCTTTTGCCAGGCTGGACTCATCCTCTCTAGGATTCGCGCATTTACGATAGCATTATCAATTGATAAGGAAATTTCTAAAACAGCTAAAATAAATGTGACAAAAAGTCCATTCCATCCGCCATAGATAAACGCGATAATAAGGGCAAAAAGCGTGACAATAAATGAGCCTCTGAATAGTTTCATGGGGTTCCTCTTCTAATTAGTTATTGAACCTATTTTACCATATTTTAATCTTGTTAAAGCTTTAAACTCACCAATAAATCAATCCTTTATTTCTCTTTCAATAAGCTGCGTTTTTCCTTTAAGAATGCTAATTTTTCCATTAAAATCCTCCGTCAGCTCTGACAAGAATGATTTGACCTGATCCTCTTCAATAAAACATTTGACAGTAATGTCAGACAAAAATACGGGCTCAATAATTTCAATATCTCGACTAGCAAGGTAACGTTGTAACTTATCATAGAGGGCATAATCTAATGTTAGAACTAACTCTTTTTGTACAACAAACTCCACACAACCTACTGCTTCAATCGCATGATTTACTGCGCCCGCATAAGCCCTAATCAGACCCCCGGCTCCTAATTTTATCCCTCCAAAGTAACGAGTGACGACAGCACAAACATTGATCAGTTCTTTCTTTTTTAAGATTTCAAGCATGGGTACACCTGCTGTGCCTGAAGGTTCACCGTCATCACTACTTCGCTGTATTTCCTGGCGATCACCTAAAGTATATGCTGAACAATTGTGATTGGCTTTCCAATGTTCCTTTTTAATTTGATTAATAAACGCTCGTGCTTCTTGTTCATTTTCTATCCGCTTGAGGTGGCAAATAAAACGTGACTTTTTTATTTCTTCTTCATGGGTGAAATCATTTTTTATCGTTATGGTCATGCTTATGATTTTAACAAATTTGGTGATGATTTAACAGCATTTCCGTATAGTAAGATATGGAACAATTTTATGGACGACTCCTCTTAGAAAACGATCTAAAAGCTACTGACCAGCCTGTCAGTGATAATAAAGATAAATTTCTTATAACTCCCCAAAAGGTTTTGAGAAACGCTAAAGTAACAAAAATCCAAGGAATGTTTTCAGTTAACAAACGACAGATACAATGCAATCGCTGTGGCAGCCTTCATTTCAAACATGAGGTCCAACTCCCTTTAGGGTGTTTTTATTGCCCTACTTGTATCAATTTAGGGAGAGTGCGGTCTGATGAATGGCTTTATGCTTTTGCTCAAGAAGAGTTTCAAGCTGGCCATTATTTGAGATGGAGAGGAAAATTGACACCCGCTCAACAAAATATTGCTGACCAACTGGTCAGTAATAGCAAAAAACAATTTCATACATTAGTACGCGCTGTGACTGGCGCTGGTAAAACAGAGATGACTTATCCTCTCATTAATCAATTTCTTAAAAGTGGAAAAGGCGTGGCTTTTGTGAGTCCTAGAATAGATGTTTGCATAGAAATACATAACAGATTAAGTCACGACTTTTCCTGCGCTATTCCTCTCCTTTATGGGCATGGAAAGTCTTATTTTCGTTCCCCTCTTGTTGTCGCAACAACTCATCAACTCCTCCGCTTCCAAGCAGCTTTTGACTTAATTATTGTGGATGAAGTGGATGCCTTTCCATTCTCTGAAAGTCCTTATCTCTATTTTGCACTGAAAAAGGCGCTGAAAAAAGAGGCACAACTTCTTTATCTCACAGCTACTTCAACGAATTATTTAGAGCAGCAGATAAAAAATGGGACGTTAAAACAACTGGAGCTTAATCAGCGTTTCCATCAGTCGCCCCTCATTTTACCACGCTTTTTTTGGCACACACAACTTATCAAGAAGATAAAAAAACAGCGCAAAACAGGTTTCCCATTACTCATTTTTGCAGCTGAAATTCAAGCAGGGCAACTTTTAACTCAAAAATTACAAAAAAATTTCCCTCATGAGAAAATAGCGTGCGTCTCTTCTAAAACTTCTTTACGACAGGAGTATATCCAACAATTTCGCCAAGGAGAATTAGATATTCTCGTCTCTACAACCATTCTTGAGCGAGGAGTTACTTTCCCTAAAGTTGATGTTTTTGTTAACCATGCCGAGCATTCAAATTTTACAAAATCATCTTTAATTCAAATGGCTGGGCGTGTCGGACGCTCGTCTGAACGCCCTAATGGTCTCGTTTATTTTTTTCACGAAGGACGCACTAGAGCAATGACGAAAGCAAGACAAGAAATTAAAAAAAGTAATCTTAAAGGGAGCCTCTCATGAATTGTTTAATCTGCCAGGCCAAAGCGCTTACACCCTCAATTGATTTTCAAGCACTTATCACTCTGAAGAGCAATCCTTCTTATCTCTGTTTGACTTGTAAAAATACATTTATAAAAATTGGGGCGGACCATTGCCCACGCTGCTATAAATCTGGAGAGAAAGAAATCTGCCAAGACTGTCAAGAATGGGAACGAAAAGGAATTATAATCAATCATCAGGCAATTTTTAAATATAATGACTCAATGCAACAGTTTTTTAGTCGCTACAAATTCATGGGTGATTATCAGTTGCATCAAGTGTTTAAAAGTTACTTTAAATTCAAAAAGGAGTTTACAATTGTTCCTATTCCTTTAAGTCCAGAGCGTTATCAAGAGCGAGGCTTTAACCAGGTTGCAGCTTTTATGGAAAAACTCCCTCTCCAACATCTTCTTACAAAAAAAGAAAGCCAGCCTCAAAGTTCACTTACACGCGAAGAACGATTGACCCACACCAACCCTTTCCAAATAAAGGAAAATAGCGGTATTCCAGAAAAAATAATAGTAGTGGACGATATTTATACCACTGGAGCTACTCTGGTTCATGCCTGTAAGACATTAAAAGAAGCTGGATGCAACACTGTCAAGACCTTCTCACTCTGTCGTTAAACTAAACTTAAAAAATTCCTAAAAAAAAAACATGCCAATAGAGTAGCATGTCATTTGTTCTTCACTTCTCTGGCCATGCGATAATCCTCAAGTGTGAGAATCGTGTTTGCCAACTTTTTATTTTTTTCTCGTAAAGTTCCTTATTGTTATCCTTATGAATAATAGGGCGAAGGGTTTTCGTAAATATATCATCGAGACCATAAGGGGCATAAAACTCAAGGTGTTTTGATGTTCCCGTAATCCCTATAGCATGCACAGTCGCAATCCAACGGCCTATCGCATCTTCCGTCGATTGATAAGGCTTTTTATTACCGCCTCGCCATAAATGCATATATGCCTCATTGTGGACATCAAAAGTGAAAGGAAATTTTTGAGATAATTCCTTTTCGAGTGCATGATCTTTACTGACAGCTTGGTCAGCTGTAACATGGTCGTCAAAATATACCACATCAATATCCTCTACACCATGCATCGGTAATTTCGAATCAACCTGATTCCAAACCGTCTGAAAGATACTCCCAGCAGCAATATAGTAATTCGGCAAATTTAAAGTAGCGACTTCGTCTAAAATAACCATGAGCTCATTATTAGCTCGTAGCAGGGTAATAAATTCCTTTTCTCTTCCCATCTTTGTACACTTTTCTAAAAAAAGAATTGCCAAATTTTAGGTAAAAATATAACTAAACCAACAATAAGAGCAAAACCTGAAATCACAAGTACTGCACCTGCCGCCATATCTTTAGCGCGCTTTGCACGCATATAAAATTGATAGTCAGAAGCTAAATCCACTACATTCTCTATCGCCGAGTTAAATAATTCAGCCATGAATACTAAAAAGATAGCCAGAAGTAAAAAGAGCCACTCAAATTCAGAAATTTGAAAAATAAGTCCAAAAATAATAGCCGCAATTGCTGAAAAAACGTGCTTACGCATATTTCTTTCTTCTTTAAAAGCTGTCCAAATTCCTGAAAGGGCAAAATCTAAACTGGAAAGTAGATTGGGATTTTTCCAACGGGAACGCTCTTTTTTTTCAGGGATATTTCCATTATTAAAATCTTTTTTCTTGAAAAGCTTTACATCCTTATCGTGTGAGTCCATAAGCAGTTAAAATCTCCTCTTGCAGTCCAAACATTTCCGCTTCTTCAGGTCCGCCCACAGGATAGTGATCGTAACCATTAATGTGCAAAAAGCCGTGGACTGCAAGCCACGCATATTCACGCTCCAGTGAGTGTCCGAAATCCTGCGCCTGTTCTTGTGCTTTATCAATCGAAATATAGAGCTCTCCAATAAAGGGATCCATTTCTTCCAACAGTTCTTCTGGAATGTCCATTTCTTCATCAAAGAAAAATTCCTCTTCATCTGGCTTGTATTCAAGTGAAATAACATCAGTCGGACGGTCCGTATCTCGGTATTGCAAGTTAAGCTCGTGTGAACGTGCATTATCTACAAAAGTCACGGCCATTTCCGTTGAAGGCCTCAACCCTAATTTTTCAGCAGCAAAATTGAGAATGTGCTTTGTTTGTTCAATAATTTCTTTTGGCACTTTATTTGTTTCATCTACTAATTCGATATACATGTTTATTCCTATTAAAAACTGAGTCTTCATCAGTTGTTATTTCTCTTAAGTCAAATACTGACAGCCTTGTCAGCAAGTTTGTATAAAAGCACTTTTAATCATCACCGTAAGCTTTAATAATTTCAGCAACAACCGGATGACGTACCACATCTTTCGCTGTGAAATAGACAAAGTCGATAGCTTTAACAGCACTTAATTTTTCTTTAGCATCAATAAGTCCAGATTTCACTTTACCCGGCAAGTCAATTTGTGAACTGTCTCCATTTACAATCATTTTGGAATTGAAACCAAGTCTTGTTAAGAACATTTTCATTTGCATGGTTGTGGTATTCTGAGCTTCGTCTAAAATGACGAAAGCGTCATCAAGTGTTCGACCACGCATATAAGCTAAGGGTGCTATCTCAATAATCCCACGCTCCATCATCCGCTCTGTTGCTGATTTTCCCAGTATTTGAAAAAGAGCATCATAAACTGGACGCAAATATGGATCGACTTTTTCTTGTAAGTCCCCAGGTAAAAATCCTAAACTTTCCCCAGCTTCTACTGCTGGACGTGTAAGAATAATCCGTTTGACAACACCGTTACGTAAAGCTTGGACAGCCATAACGACCGCAAGAAAAGTTTTACCTGTCCCCGCAGGACCAATACCAAAGACGATATCATGGTATTTGACTGCATCGACATATGTTTTTTGTACTAAATTTTTCAGACGAATTGGTTTGCCATAAGCATCTTTTGTCAATTCAATTTCATAAAGGCTGGTAAAATTTTCAATGTCATCATTCAAAACCATTTTGATAGCAATTATAACATCTGATGTTTGAACAGGAACGCCTCTTCTTACAAGAACTTGTAAAGCCTGCAACACCTTTCGAGCGTTTTCGCCTTGTTGTTCATCTGGCGAGAAAATTTGAACCATTTCACCCCGATAATTAATCTCCACGCCCATTTGCGCCTCAACCAATTTTAGAAACTTGTCTTGTACTCCAAAAAGAAGGCTAGTATCCTCTGGATTTTCTATTTTAAATTCAATCGAACTTTTAGTCAAATAAGCAATCTCCAATTAAGCATTTTCTTACATTATAGCACAAGTCGATGAACGATGCCATTGGTCGTGTCATTTAACAACCCTAGTATTAATTGACTTTGAAAGTACAAACGTTCAAAAAGTCATAGTGCATGACAACTTCGAGAAACATTACATCAGTAATCTCTTCTACTCCTCATTAAGCAATAAAAAAATCTATCTTCACAAGATAGATTTTATAATTCTTATTTAGCCACTACTGGATAAACTGAGACGTGTTTTTTACCACGTTTCATTTCGAATTTAACAGTTCCTTCGATTTTAGCGAAGAGAGTATCGTCGCCACCACGGCCAACGTTAGTACCTGGATGGATATGTGTACCACGTTGACGGAAAAGGATTGAACCGCCGCTTACAAGTTCACCGTCAGATGCTTTAGCACCGAGACGTTTAGCTTGTGAGTCACGTCCATTGGAAGTAGAACCCCCACCTTTTTTGTGGGCGAAGAGTTGCAGATTAAGTTCAAGCATGTTATTGCCCTCCATTTTCAAATTTAAGTGTAATGTACTGGCCATAATTTTTCTCAACTGCTTTCATTGCATTTGCAAAGGCTTCGAGCAAGGTTTGTGCCAATACGCCTTGTTTTTCAGGTGTGCTCAAAGGGATTTCAACATAGAGATAACCTTCTTCCATATGCGTCACAGGTTTAATGTGAGCCATATCATAGATATTATTCGCCGTTGTAATCGATAGAACGCTGACTGCCGCACAAACCACATCGTGTCCGTACTCGCCAGATTCAGCATGTCCTGAGATTTCATAAGAAACAATTTTGTCTCTTTTTGTCCTGATACAAGCTTCAATCATAATTAAGCGTTAACTGATTTGATAACAACTTTAGTGTATGGTTGACGGTGACCTTGTTTACGGTGTGAGTGTTTTTTAGGTTTGTATTGGAAAGTAACAACTTTCTTTTGCTTACCATGTTTTTCGACTTCACCAACAACAGTTGCGCCTTCAACGAGTGGTGCACCAACTTTAGTTGTTTCGCCTCCGACAAAGATAACTTCGTCGAAAGTAACGGTTTGACCAGCTTCAACATTGAGTTTTTCAACGTAGATTACTGAACCTTCTTCAACTTTAACTTGTTTACCACCAGTTTTGATGATTGCATAGTTTGACATTGTGATTCCTCCTTGTTAGATTTCATCGCTTTTTGAGTCAAGCGACTGTTAGACTCGCCTTAGTTCGTGGGCTTATGCCACTTCATACGAAACTTCGTGCGGTTGCACTTTATGAGACTTCACAAAGACAACTATATTATTATACTACTTCTTCAAGAGGATTTCAACCCTTATTATTTTCTTTTTCCTTTTTTTTTTTTGCGTCTGTGGTTTGTGGATTAAGTCCTACTCGGTAAAGCTTTTGGTCATTCCAAAGCATGTTGATTAAGGAGTTGACTAAAAGAAGGAGCCAGGCAAAACTAAGAGAGAAGGACAAGATTTCAAAAGCAGTAAGGGTGAGATAATGAATCGGATGCCATAACAGATAAGATAAAAAGATTAAGCCGACAATTAAATAAGACATGCGATAGAGGTTCCGTGTTGCCTGAGGTAAGAACCAACGAATTCCTAAAATAGAAAGTCCCATAAAGAATACTATCAATTGGGCTACTACATCATGAGCAACATGCATCCATCCACCATTATTGGGAATTAGACCAACCAATCCAATTGAAATAGCGCACAAGGTTAATAGAACCTGCAGGATAGATTGTCGAAGGTGAGTACCAATCTTTTGTCTTAAAGAGACAAAGATATAATCTACTAAAGCTGCAAATAGAGCAGCGGAGACTATGAGGGTCAGATTAAACTGCCAGCTGGAGTGCGAAGCTTGTGTTCCTAATAAACTAAAATTCCGCTGCCACCAATATTGATCACCATTTGTGGCCATACTGGAAACCAGTCCACCAATTGAAACCATCAAGAGCATATTAACCATCACATTAATGGAGAATGTATCTACAACAAAAATCATCAGATAGTTAATAATCCCAGAAAAAATTCCAAAAATTAAGGTTGAGGTAAATAAACCAAAATTGACGCCGTAAAATATTTGTCCTAAAAACCAGAAGAACGCGATGGTCGATAAGACAAGAATAAGCAAAACTGAAAACACAACTGTTGCAAAAGTCCGCCAAAATATTCGTTTTCCCATTTGTCGGTAGAAATCTTGCCGACGCTTATAATAAGCACCAATAAAAGTGAACATTCCAATTGCATTAGCAATAATAATAACCGCTGTCGCAATGGATTCATTACCGGATAGCGGTATGACATGAGGGTGTTCCAAGAAAAAGGCAAAAGCAATAAAGATCAAGGAAGCGATAATCGTTGGTAGAATAAACCACGTTGCCGCTCGGTCCGTTTTGGTGACGTTAACTTTACGAATTGTAAAACTATCTGCTTCCAAGGCGACTACTTCTATTTCTTCATCCTCGCTCAAGTTAAGCCTGTCATATAATTCCTTGGGGAGATGTATTTTTTCCATTGTTAACTTTCCTCTTCTTTCACATCGGGCACTTCACTCCAATCAATCCTCAAATGATATTCCCCAATACTCATCTCACCTTGCGACAATTGATATTTTATTTTAAGTTGACCTTTTGAAGAATTAAGATCTAATTGATGCGTGAAAATGGAGAGTTTCCCAACGCCTTCGTAAGTGGTATGACTCGGAATTTCAGGATTAAAACGCATCTTAACTGCCTGCCTTGAATAACGTGTCATCGTTACCTCTGCATCATTGATCTTTAATAGTACCTTTTCATTTTCTCCATTTTTATACATTATAAGAGTATGCTGAGCACTTTGTTTTATTTGTGCGTTATAGGTTTCTTTAATCAATTCTTCTTGTTGATCAATCTTTACTCTATTGCGAATCGTAATTTTCATATGTTTATTTTACTATAATATTCATGAGAATAGAAATCCTAGATAAGGGAGTTGTCCATACTAATCGTTCAGCATTTTGCAGAAAAATACGGTATAATAAAGAAAAGACTCTTAACTTAAAAACAACATTCTAAAGTCATATTTAGAGTCTTAAGAGGAGGTCTCACTTGGAAAAAGTTTTCCGCGACCCTGTCCATGATTACATCACTGTGACGCATCCCGTAATTGCTGCTCTAATTGATACTGCTGAATTCCAACGGTTACGACGAATTAAGCAACTAGGGACATCTAGTTTTACTTTTCACGGGGCAGAACACACGCGCTTTTCACACTGTTTAGGTGTGTATCATATTGCTAAGAGGATAACAGATTACTTTAGTCTCAACTTTCCATTAGAATGGAATCCGGATGAAAATTTGCTTACACAATGTGCCGCCTTACTTCACGATGTTGGACATGGTGCATATTCTCATACGTTTGAAGGGTTATTTGGTACCGACCACGAAGCAGTCACCCGAGAAATTATTACTTCCCCTCAAACAGAAGTCAATGCCATTTTACGACAAGTCTCTGCTGATTTCCCAGAAAAAGTCGCTTCTGTTATCTCACATGAATATCCAAATCCTCAGGTGGTTCAACTTATCTCTAGCCAAATAGATGCGGATCGGATGGACTATTTATTACGAGATGCATATTTTACCGGAGCTGTATATGGAAAGTTTGATTTAACTTGGATTTTACGTGTTATTGTCCCTACAGAAAATGGCATTGCGTTTAAATATTCTGGGATGCATGCGGTTGAAGATTATATCGTTAGTCGTTACCAAATGTATATGCAAGTTTATTTTCATGCTTCTTCTCGTTCGATGGAAGTCTTGCTTCAAAAACTTTTAGCACGGGCCAAAGCACTTTATAAAAAATACCCCGAATATTTTGCCATGAGTAGTCCATGTTTAGTTCCTTTTTTCAGGGAAGAACACCGACTTGAAGATTATCTACGTTTAGATGATGGCGTAATGAATACTTATTTTCAAATTTGGATGACGCATGAGGATCCTATCTTGGCAGATTTGGCGAGGGCTTATGTTAATCGTCATCTACTAAAATCAATTAAATTTAATCGTGATACTGTCTCACTAGACGATCTATCAATTTTGACGCAGTTGGTTGAGGAAGCGGGCTATGATCCTGACTACTACACAGGCGTTCACAGTAATTATGACCTTCCCTATGACTTTTATCGACCAAGTTCTCAAAAGCCACGGACAGAAATTAAAATTTTGCAAAAAGATGGAGCTCTAACTGAGCTGTCCGTTTTATCTCCCTTAATAAAAAGTCTTACAGGTACTATTCATGGAAACAGCCGCTTTTATTTTCCAAAAGAAATGATGGAAAATCCGGAATTTACAAAACATATTCAGAATGACACCTTTTTTGATAAAGAGGAACGTGACGAAAGTTCTAAATTATAAAATATCCAATATAGAAAGATAATACGATGATTAAACTTGTTGCAATTGACCTTGACGGTACACTACTTGACCCTAACCGCCAAATTACCGAAGAAGTAAGAAAAACAATCGCTAAAGCAAAAGCCGCTGGTGTTAAGATAGTAATCACCACTGGGCGCCCACTCCCTGGTGTAGTGGAAATACTGAAAACTTTAGGCCTTACCGAACAGGGAGACTATGTCATTACTTACAACGGTGCCTTAGTTCAAAGAGCTACGGGGGAAGAGTTTATCAAAGAGACGCTCACCTCAGAAGATTGGTTAGATCTAGATGCAGCAGCTCGCAAAATAGGGTTGCCAATTCATGCGATTACTCGTGAAGGGATTTATACTCCAAACCGTGATCTTGGTAAATACACTGTTCAAGAGGCACAGATGGTACAAATGCCGCTCTACTTCAGACAACCTGAGGAAATAGCTGCGCTTGAAATTGCCAAAGTGATGATGGTTGATGAACCTCAAGCTTTAAATGATGGAATTGCCTATCTTCCTTTCGAATTTTTCGAGCGCTACAACATGGTAAAATCGACTCCATATTATCTCGAGTTTATGAATAAAAAAGCAAGTAAAGGTTCAGCCGTTAAACACTTAGCAGAAAAACTTTTCTTGGATCTAGATGAAGTTATGGCTATCGGAGACGAGGAAAATGATCGGTCTATGCTTGAAGTTGCTGGGAACCCTGTTGTGATGGAAAATGGTAAAGCTGAATTGAAAAAAATCGCAAAATACGTGACGAAATCCAACGCAGAATCTGGTGTTGCCTATGCTATCAATGAATGGGTTTTGAAAGATTACGAAGCCTAGTTACAATTTATAAGCAGATTTCCTGTACTTCCCCCTTCTGCATGTTATAATAACATTATAAACAGATGATAAAAAAATGAACTTAAAGATGCAAGAATCCTTGTATTCTTGAGTTTGATTTTGAAGTGGAGGTAGATATGAAGATTAAATTTGATGAAAAGACTGCTACTAAGATTAAAGATTTAGGCGAAGCTGACTTAGTCTTTGATTTCGATCATACATTGAGTGAAGAAAATACAGCAGTTGATGCATGTGCTGGCGGGATTTCTCGCTACCGTATTGTGGCTGTCGATAAAGGAAAAGTCCCAAAAGAATTTGATGCGACAATCGACTCTGAATTTGGACCAATTTATTATAAAGGATATGGTGCCTACTTCTTCCAAGATGAGATGTATACAGTGCTTAATACCTCTTACAATCTCATTGAGCTTCGGAGCACTGCCGAGCTTCTAAGTCCTAACCTGTTGATTGTAGATTTTCGTGGAAAAACAAGTGCTAGCTTCTAAATAAAAAGCCCTTAACTTAATAAGGGCTTTTTTTTAAATATCATAAAATGGATTGGTCGAGCTTGCACTCTCAATGACCCTCACATCTGTTGCAAACGCACGAATTTTTTTAGCTACAAGTGGGATAAATGCTTGTTCGATATAATGCCCTGGGTCGATTCCAAGGAGACCAGCAGAGAGCATATCGTGTCCTGTATGGTAGTAGATATCTCCAGTGATATAGAGATCAGCGCCGTGTTCTTTGGCTTGCGGCCAAAATTTACCGCCTGACCCACCACAGATGGCTATGCGTTGAATTTTTTCTTTTAATTGACGATCGTAGGTCACCAGTCGTAAATGATCAAGATTAAATGTCTCTTTTACACGTTCGGTCAGTACTGACAGTTCTGTCATTGGAAGATTACCCACACGTCCCAAACCTTCATCATTGAAAGTTTCAACATCTGTTAGCCCTAAAAGCTGACAAAAGTAATCATTTAATCCCCCAGAAACAATATCGATGTTGGTATGGCTCGTATAGACTCCAATACCTTGTTGAGCTAAATCCCAGATTAATTTTTGCTGAGTATCTAGAGTGGTTAGAGCGTCCAAGGGGCGAAAAATAAGCGGGTGTTTTGCAATAATCAGATCGATGTTTTGAGCAATGGCTTCTTTGACCGTTTGTTCTCGAATATCAAGCGTCACCAAAACTCTTCTGACTTCACTTTCTGGATCACCAAGTTGTAAACCCACAGGATCACCTTCCATAGCTAATTCTTGTGGGCAAAATGTTTCGTATTGCGCCATAAGTGCTTTAATTTTCACTGAGTACCTCCTCTATTCTCTGTTTTTTTTCTTCTAAACCCTCCCGTTTCTGATGCTGATTTTGAGGAAGTTTAGCGAGTATTTTGTTTAAGGTTCTTAACTCTTTTTCCCATTTTTGCCTAAAGAACTCTGTTTTCTTAGTAAGAAGAATCGGTCCAAATAAATATTCAGTTACTGACAGCTCTGTCAGTAATTCGGGATGTTGTTTTTTAGGCACAGCAACAATGATTTCGTAGAATTTTCCAGCTTCCAGCAAAATACTTTCATGAGAAATCACAAAGTCATGGGCGAGGAGCCACCTTCTTAAGGTATCTTCATGATTATTAGGTTGTAAAATCAGACGTGATACACCGTTTAACAAAGGCCTATCTTTACTTAATATCTCGGTGATGAGAATTCCACCCATACCCGCAATCACAATAGTATCAATACCATCCTGCTCATTGATAGCAGCTAGACCGTTTGCTTTCCTTACATAAATTTCATTATGTAAATCCGCTTCTTCTACATGACGTTTTGCGATTTCAAAGGGACCTTGTACGACTTCTCCCGCAACAGCATAATTAATCTTTTTTTGCTGTATGAGGTAAGTTGGTAAAAAAGCGTGGTCAGAGCCAATATCGGCAAGTCGTGCATTTTGCGGGACAAAATTTGCAATGGCTTGTAAGCGTTGCGATAATTTAATTTCAGTCATTTTTTCAAATAATTCTTTCCAAATTTACAATATTCTAAAACTGGACATGTTTCACAGTTAGGCTTTTTTGCTGTACAGTGGTAGCGTCCAAAAAAAATGAGGTGGTGGTGCGCTTGAATCCATTTTTCTTTCGGAATTAACTTCATCAGCTTTTCTTCTACTTCTAGAACAGAGGCTTTCTGAGGAACAACATCTAACCGTTTCGAGACGCGTTCAACATGGGTGTCAACTGCTAACCCTGGTATTCCATAGGCTTCTGCCAACACAACATTGGCCGTTTTACGTCCAACCCCTGGCAAAGTTTGGAGTACTTTTTTGTCCTTTGGCAAATCAGGAAGCTCATCTTTAAACTGAGTAGTAAGCATTTGTGCCGTTTTGAGGATATTTTTAGCCTTTGTTTTATAAAGACCAATTGTTCTGATTTTTTGTTCAATATCTTCAACGGATGCTTCGGCCATCGTTTCAGCATCGGGGTAAGCAGCAAAAAGGGCTGGAGTTGCTTTATTGACTCCTTTATCTGTTGCTTGTGCAGAAAGTATAGTAGCGATCAAAAGCTGAAAGGGTGTTTCCCAATTCAATTCTCCATGGGCCTGAGGAAACATCTCTTCGATAATTTCTAGTGCTTCTAAATATTTTTTCTTGCTTAACATAATTTTAATTCCGTAATTTAGTTATCCCAAGGACCTTCTAAAGGGATATAGAAAGATTCATTCGTCACCTTACTTTTATTTTGGTAACGTTCGCTTTGCTTTTCTTCAACATCATGAAGAGAGGTCACTCCATCATTTTTCCAATTTCGTAAGATTGCCTTAATGTAGTTAAGAGAAACTTTGCGATTTAGGACTGCTTCGCGCAGTGCTTGTTGAATCAGCTGAAAATCATAATGTTCTTCAAACAGCCAAGCTCTTAACTCTTCCATTTGCACAGGCGAAATCATGCCCATTTCAGCTTCAAACATACTGACCAAAGTCTTAAGCTGACCCTCTTCTTGCTGAGGTTGTGTAAGCTCAGAGCTTCCTGTCGTAACAAGTTGGTCAAGTTTTTGAAAAGCAGGCCGTGTGTCAAAAAAGGTTTCCATCTCCCCATCTCGTTCTAACAAAGCTACTTTCATTGTGCCAAATTTTGCGAGCCGATCAATCGCTTGGTTCACATCATTTAAGCTTTTACCTGTCTGAGTGGCAATATCACTTGGCGCAATTTCCCGATTTTCATAGAAATAAAGCCAGACTAGAAAGTCGAAAGCTGAGGGGAAAAGTTTATCAAAGTGAGCGAGCAGTGCACTTGGTAACACCAGATGCCCGACACTGTATTCATCGTAATAATTCATATGCTTATTATAACACATCTTAAGCCAGACATTTATTTAACTTTGATAAGATCTCTTAAAAATAAAAAAGCACTTAGTGCTTCTTATTCTCCTTGATAAATGATTTTGCCCTCACATATTGTATAAGCGACTTTACCTTTCAACTGTTTATTGATAAATGGCGAATTACAAGCTTTTGAGATGAATGTTTCACTTACTGCGGTGTCAGTTGTTGCGTCAAAAATGACGAGATCAGCCGGTCCATTTTCTGCGAGGTAACCTGCATCAAAATTATAAAGTTTAGCTGGATTAACGGTCATTTTTGTCAGTAATTCACTGAGTGTTAAATGGCCTTTTGCGACTAAGTTTGTCAAGCCAAGTTGCAAGGAAGTTTCTAATCCAATCATTCCTGATGGTGCCTTATCAATGCTGACATTTTTCTCTTCATGAGTATGAGGGGCATGGTCTATGGCGATGACATCAATCGTTCCATCTTTTAATCCCTCAATTATTTTATCGATATCAGCCGTTCTACGCAGTGGTGGATTGAGTTTAGCATTTGTCCCTTGCTCAAAAATCATTTGTTCTGTAATCGAAAAATGTTGTGGAGTCACTTCTGCTGTGATTTTTGCTCCCAAATTTTTGGCAAATCGCACCACTTCAACAGATTCTCCAGCTGATAAATGTTGAATGTGCAAGCGAGCGCCTGTTTCGTAAGCAATCATGGCATCACGCGCTATCATACTGTATTCTGAAACAGTCGGTGCTCCTGTGAAACCACATTGATGTGCCACTTCACCATCATTCACTCCTAAAGTTCCAATCAAATTTGGATCTTCTTCGTGAATTGAAAGCAGGCTGTCAGTTAATTTCGCTTTTTGCAGCGCTTTACGTAAAACTCCAGCATCTGTCAGTGGAATACCATCATCAGAAAAGCCGATTGCTCCAGCTTCCCTGAGTGCATCAAAATCTGTTAAATTTTTTCCATCAAAATCTTGCGTAATTGATCCCACCGCTTCAATCTTAATGTCTTCTTTGTCAGCAATTTCTAGAGTTTCTGTCAGCACTTTTGGCGTAGATAAAATCGGTTTTGTATTCGCCATCATGACCACGGTTGTAAAACCACCTGCAGCCGCTGCCTTAGCACCACTATGAATGGTTTCTTTATGCGTTTGTCCTGGCTCACGAAAATGAACATGAACATCAATTAAACCGGGCGCTACGACCAACCCTGTTGCATCTATGATTTCTGCATTTTCTACGGTTAAGTTTGAAGCAATTTTTGATATTTTATTCGCTTCAATTAAAACATCCACTACTTCATCGCGTTTTGACTTAGGATCAATGAGACGTCCGTTTTTGATTAATAATGCCATTATTCACCTTCCGTTTTGAAAATTTCTTTTCATCAGTAGCTATTGATCTACTGACAGAGCTGTCAGTAAATTAATCTTGCCAAGTTTCTTGATTTTCTTTGAACTTTTTAAGTAATTCTAATTCTTCTTTTGTCACATAACCCGTTTCTTTAGCAATTTCAATCAGCTCAGAATAAGTTGTCAATGTGGCTAATTTAACACCAGCCTCAGCAAATTTACGGCTTGCTTTTTCTAATTCATAAGTGAAAATTGCAACCACACCAAGAACATCAGCGCCTTCACGTTCAGCAGCTGCAACAGCTTCTAAAACAGAACCACCAGTCGAAATCAAATCTTCAACCACAACCATTTTTTGGCCTTTAGCCACACGTCCCTCAACCTGATTTCCTGCTCCATGGTCTTTGGGTTTGCTACGAATATAAGCAAATGGTAATTTAAGATAGTCAGCAATAATTGCACCATGAGGAATTCCTGCTGTAGCAGTTCCTGCAATGACTTCAACTTCTGGAAATTCCGCTTTAATCAATTCAGCAAAAGCCCCTTCGATTTGGTTTCTTACTTCCGGATAAGCTAAGGTCACCCGATTATCCGTATATATTGGCGACTTAATTCCTGAAGCCCAAGTAAACGGTTGACTTGGTGAGAGACTGACCGCTTTAATTTCCAATAAATCTGCAGCAATGGCTTTTGATATTGACATGATTTCTCCTTCTCAATTTACTGACAAAATGGTCAGCAATAAAAAACACTTGCCAAGAAACCTAGCAAGTGTAAAAAGTATCCAAACAAATTCACTTTTACTGACAGAAAATCCTGTCAGTAAAAATAGAATCAATTTTTCCTGATTTCAACCTTGCTAGCCTCTCTGGACTAGTTTAAAAGTTATATTGTTTATTAGTTTAACAAACTTGAGCCAGATTTGCAAGTCTTTTTATCTTATTTCCACTAAATCCTCTTCACAGTACTTACAAATTTTCCAATTCTTCCATCGCTTCTAAAAGAGTCAGCTCTAGCTCATCTTTTTCGTCATTAAAGCGGTCAATTTCAGCTTGTAATTCTCCTAATTTAACAAAATCAGCGGTATTTTCTTGCATTTCCAATAAAAGTGCTGCGATTTTTGTTTCCAAATCGGCTAGTTTCTCTTCACAAGCCTTGATTTCGCGTTCTACTTTACGTCGATTCTTTTGAGCTTCTTTCTGAGCTGTAAAATCTTGTTGAGCTAAACTTTCTATCGGCTCCCCATGTTCTGCAGAATTACTCTCAGCTTGTACTTCTGCTTTTTTCTCGACATAATAATCATAATCTCCCAAAAATTCTGTACTTCCTTCGGGAGCAATTTCTAAAACTTTGGTAGCTACTCTATTAATGAAATAGCGGTCATGAGAAACAAACAAGATTGTTCCCGGAAAATCAATCAAAGCATTCTCTAAGACCTCACGTGAATCAATATCCAAGTGGTTGGTTGGTTCATCTAAAACTAAAAAGTTATCATGATCCATTGCTAATTTAGCAAGTAAAAGACGGGCTTTTTCACCGCCAGAAAGCATTCCAACCGTTTTCTTTACATCATCTCCACTAAAAAGAAAAGCGCCAAGCATGTTGCGAATTTCAACTTCATTGAGTAAGCGGTGCTCATTCCATAATTCGTCTAAGACAGTATTGGAAGCTGTCAATCTCCCTTGTTCTTGGTCATAATAGCCCAAAGTAACATTGGCACCCAATTTTGCTTGGCCTGCCAAAAATGGAATCTGTCCAACAATTGACTTAATCAATGTTGTTTTACCTACTCCATTTGGCCCAACAATAGCAAGGGACTCGCCTTTACGCTCATCAATGTTAATCGGACCAGAGAGACGATTATCTTCATAACCCACCGTTGCTTCTGAAACGGTCAAAACAACATTTCCAGACATTTTTTCAGGAGTGAAAGTGACATTAGCCGATTTATCATTACCTGTTGGTGCGTCTAAACGCTCCATTTTCTCCAACTTTTTACGACGTGATTGCGCCATTTTAGTCGTCGAAGCACGAACTAAATTTTTGGCAACATAATCCTCTAATTTAGCAATTTCTTTTTGTTGTTTTTCAAAATTTTTGAGCTCAGTGAGTAATTTTTGCTCTCTTTGTTCGACATAGCGCGAGTAGTTTCCAGAAAAACGAGTCAATTCTCCTCGCGACAACTCCAAGACCTCATTAACTACTTTATCCAAAAAGTAGCGGTCATGACTGACAATCAATAAACTTCCTTCATAATTTTTAAGGTAATTTTCAAGCCAAGCTAAAGTTTCAATATCCAAGTGGTTAGTTGGTTCATCCAAAATCAAAAGTTGTGGTCTTTCAAGCAACATCTTAGCAAGAGCCAAACGTGTTTTTTGTCCCCCCGATAAACTTGAAATTTCTCTTTCCCACATTGTTTCATCAAAGCGAAAACCATTTAAGACAGACTTAATTTCAGATTCATAAGTAAATCCATTTTTTATCCGAAATTCTTCTGATAAAGCATCGTAACGTTTCATCAAAGCTGTCAATTCATCCCCAGCAAGTTCTCCCATTTGCAATTCCATCTGGCGCAATTGTTTTTCCATTTGGCGAAGCGAATCAAAAACAGAGAGCATTTCTGCAAATATTGTCCTTGAGGAATTCAGCCCAGTATCTTGCGCTAAATAATTCATACTTAAATCTTTTGTTTTGGAAATCGTTCCACGACTGGCCTCTTCAACTCCAGCGATGATTTTAAGTAAAGTTGACTTACCAGCTCCATTTCGCCCAACTAAAGCAATTCTGGAGTGATCCTGGAGGCTAAAATTGATATTTTCAAATAAGGTGTCACCGCCGAAAGTCCGTGCAATTCCATTTCCTTGCAATAGTATCATTGTTTGTATCTTCCTTTTTATAACTGATCGAAGTTTCTTCAAAGCAGGTATATTATAACTGCTCCAAAGAAAGCATATGAACTGATTATAACATTTAACAAAGTCTTTTTGTAGTTTTTAAGAAAAGAGAAAAGTGTTCACTGAGCGAGTTGAACACTTTTCTTTAAAAATTATGCTAAAATTAAACGTTGTTTCAACTCCACCTTACGAACTTCCGTTGGTACAAAGGCACGAATCCCTTCCTCATTGAAACCCACTAACAAACGATTATCATCAAAGATAAGTGGACGTTTCAAAAGGCGAGGATTTTTCTGTATTAATCGGATAGCTTCTTCTAAGCTCAAACTTTCAAACTCTTGTTCCAAATTTAGATAGGTTTTTCCGCGTACAGCAATAATATCTTCCAAGCCATTCTCTGTTAAAGATAAGATTTTGATCAAGTCTTCTTTACTCATAACTGTAGAAGACAAATTTATTTCCATAAATTCTAGTTGACGTTTTCGAAGCCATTTTCTAGCTTTTCTGCAGGACGAACAGGAACCACTGAGATAAACTTTAATCATAATTTTCTCCTCATCTTTTTTTCATATTTCTATTCTAACATGAAAGACAAATTAAAGAAAGCGTTTTATGAGATTTCTTTAAAATTATATTTAGTTTTTTACATCTAAACTTCTGAAAAAAATTGAAAAAACAATTTAGTTGAGTTTTTCACAAACTTTTGGTAAAATAATCACAAAACATATTATAAAATAAATAAAGTAATTATAAATTCGAGGTATCAACATGAACGAAAATAAAGTAAGTAAGAACTTACCCAAAGCAACTGCAAAGCGTTTGCCCCAATATTACCGTCTCTTCAAAAGCTTAGTCGACGAAAATATTTCTCGTACTAATTCACAACTGATTTCCGAAAAAATCGGCGTCGATGCTGCAACAATTCGACGTGATTTTTCTCTTTTTGGGGAACTAGGCCGTCGGGGTTACGGCTATGAAACTCAAACTCTACGCGATTTTTTCGGCGAACTACTCGGACAAGATCAGGAAACGCCCATTGCTTTAATTGGTGTCGGTAATCTTGGTCGAGCCCTTCTCCACTACCACTTCCAAGAACGGAATAAAATGAGAATCACTCAAGCTTACGATATTGCTGGGAATCCTTTAGTCGGAACACAAACCGATGATGGAATTCCCATTTATAATATTTCTGATCTAGAAAAAAATGTCAAAAAATCTGAAATAAAAACTGCCATTCTCTCCGTTCGAAAAGAAAATGCCCAAGAAGTCGTCGATGACTTAATCAAAGCAGGAATCAAAGGAATCTTAAACTTTGCACCAATTCGTCTTCACGTTCCATCAGACGTTGTTGTTCAATCTATCGATTTAACTAAAGAGCTCCAAACCCTCCTTTTCTTTATGGGAAATAATGAAAAAAATGAATAAGAAAACAGCTAAATCTAGCTGTTTTTTTTGATGCTATTTTATAGCTTACCTTATTATTTAATCACTATCTCAGATATAATTTGGGAAGCTTGCTTATCAAATGAGGTAGGAATTTCAATCAATTGCGTACTATCCAATAATTTTTGTGACTCTTGTTTAACCCAAACCGGATCTTGAAGGTACCTCACGTCCTGGTAATGATTGGGATCTTTATAAAAATTAATCGTACCATTATGATTTGAACTATAGGTTACAGTACTAGTTCCAGCCATCGTATGATCATAACTAAAGGATAATGTTACCGTATCACGAGGTACAACTACAGAACCTGAAAAAGGAAAAACGGGGTGGTTGGTGCCGTTTTTAGTGACTTCAATAGAAACTGGCCGATGCTGGATCTTATAATAATTTAGCAATGTTTCCGTCACTCGTGCATATTCAATTTGTTCAGAGCTATATCCTGATAAAGGAAAAGTACTACTTTTGGAGATATTTCCTGTACTGCTCTTCTCAGTTTGACTACTTGCCGTAGCGTTATTTCTAGAACTTGATGTGCTTTTTGAACGAGAAAGAGATTTTTGAGTTGATGAACTGGTTACAGAATGTTTTTGAGTTTTTTCATCACTATTTTTTGTACTTGAGCAAGCACTAAGTGTAATTATACCCAGAAATGTTACCGACAAAAGTATCTTTTTTTTCATAATATAATTCTCCTAATAATACCCTTTGAAGTTAACATTAAAAATTGATAAAGTCAAATTTATTTTAATTGTTCACTATCAATTTTTTACATCAGAAAGAAAAAGAATACCTTATTTGTCAAAATCTGAACAAATCATTTTCCAATAATATATTTTAATTGTCCAGCCTCTTTTTTACTTAGGACTTGGTAATCATATAATGTTTTATAGCCTGTTCCAGACTGAGAGATGAGGATAGACCCATCAGAATGTATCTGTTCCACAAAAGCTACATGTCCATAACTAGCATCTGCCCCCAGCTGCCCCGCTTTAAAACTTACTGCACTATGAAGTTGTGGTGTGCTAGTTACCGTGTAACCCGCTTGGTTCTGCCAGTCTTTTCCATTGCCCATATATAATCCATAGTTAATACCAAATTCCTTGGCACGATTATAGACCCACCATGTGCATTGTTTATATGCATAACTTTGTGTGGAGTAATTATTGGTATTTACTGCGCGATCAATAGACCAGCCTTGCGGTAGTGTAGGAAGCGGATCAGAAGGCATCGTTTTCCAAGCAATTGCACCATATTTCCAACCATTTTTAAGGAGGTTATTTTGTTCATAAACATTTGTGGTATAGTTGTGACTACCTGACTGTGCATTCGGATTATAAGCAACATATAAGTTGACGCTCCCCCCCGAATAGAAAACAGGTTTGGCATTGTTATCCCATCGCCAACCAGCTTCGATCAAACTCTTAGCCTCATAATTACTCATAGTATAGTAATGATTCCCTCCCTTAACATTGGGATTATATACTCGGTAGACAGGTGTTCCCTTTGTTGCAGCTTGCCAACCAACTCCTTCGTCGCGCCAACCTACATTTTTCAGAGTGTTTTGTTCATAAAAACTAGTTGTATAAAAATGCTCCCCACTATTAGGATTGTACAAACGATAGACTACTTCTTTCTCACTTGCTGAGACATGTTTACTTGTTAAAACGAATGCTATGAGTAATAAAGCACTCCCCCACAGTCTTTTTTTTTGCATCTAACACGCTCTCCTTCTTAAAATTTTCAACCAACAATAGCATAGGGTTAAAGTACTTCAACATCAATATTAGGTTACTTTAACCCTCAAAATAGTTTAGAAATTTATTTTACCATATAAATCATCTTCTATATTTAAAATATTTTTTCAAATGATTTCATATTAATGTTAAAAATAGATTTTCATCCATCATTAATAAAAATTTGTGCGATGGTGTTAAGAAGTGTCCTTTGTAGCATGCAATTCATTTCCCATTAAAGAAAAAAACCAGCTTTCTATGAACTGGTTTTTAATATTTAGCTTTCTCTTTGTAACTGTAATACTTGAGCATTATTTATTTCTTTGAATAATTTATTACTTAGCTCTTTGGAGATAGAGCCGTCGTTTACTTTCTCAATAATAAATTGATATTCCAATTGAAAAGCTTCAATAAGGAGCTCTTCTGGTATTTGAGCATCCTCTTGAATTTCATTTCGTGTCCGATGATGCCTACTCTCCAAAATCCGCTTTACTTCTTCTATGTCACTAAATTCCATTTCCTTTTGCGCCAATCTTGTTTTTTCAAGTTCTTCTAGCGTTTGCATACTGTGTTCATAGAGATTTTTTTCTAGGCCCATTAAGTCATCTCTTAATAGTACTAATTCGTTGTAGTCTACATTTTCAGTTTCATAAGTTCTTTTTTTCCTTTTTTTAAAGCGAAAGAGTGGACTTCGCTTTCTGCCAATAAAGTATTCACTAAAATACTCTATGGCACGAGCAGAAAAATGTGCTGTAACCGCATCACTTTTTAAGAAGTCTGTTTGTTCCTGAATGATTTGGTCCATCAATACTTGACTTTTTTTATGATCAGGAATTTGTAGCCCTTTTTGAGATTGCAACTGCTTGATTAAACTATTACGTATTTGAGGCGTCATATCCTTTTGAGACATATTAATAATCGCAAAATCAACCATTGCTTCTCGCATATCATTAATATTGGAATGGTTTTGTGAACGAGCAGCTGGCAACAGACGAGGTAATATGAGGGTTGGAACAACAAGGCTTAACACAATAACTATAGCTGCCATCGTAATCATCAATTCACGATTCTGAGTACTTATAATGGCGGAATTTATTGGCAAAGAGAAGGCCATCGCAAGGGTTACTGTACCATGAGCTCCCGATAAAGCAAAGACTGTCGTTTCTTTACTTCGTACATCGCGATCATCACTAAAGAAATGATCTAAAGCTTGCACTCCTCTTTTATATGTCCAAAATTTCCGAATAAAGAGCATCAAAAGGTAAACAAGAACACTAACCAAGAATAAAGTCAAAGCCCGCATAAGCCCTAGGTTCCACAGAATCTCCGCTATTCCCACTAGGCTAACACCTAACAAAATAAATACGAAGTTATTTAACATGTCACTGATTATTTCCCAGATGGTTTGATTGGTCAACTGTACATTCGTGGAAGTTAGTTTTAGTACATCTGCTTCAAAATTATGAACCAGCCCAGCAGCAACAACAGCTAAAATACCAGAAGTTCCAAGATGTTCGGCTAAGAGATAAATAAAAAAGGGGGTAAGTAGCGAAATAGGAATGATAGTAGCTTCTGGACGTGTTGCACGTAAATTTATCCCCATTCTTATTCGTATAAGAATACTACCCGCAATCAAACCAATAACAATCCCACCAATTGCAACAAAGGCAAATTGCCCAATCCCTTGCCAAAGATTGAAATGACCACTTTCTAACACAGATAGTCCTAGACTCAGTAAAACGAGACCTGTTGCATCATTAAAAAGAGACTCAAATTCAACTGCCTCATTAACTCCAACAGGCATTTCTTTACCCGCAATAATTGATTTTACAGCAGCAGAATCCGTTGGCGTGACAATGGCCGCAAAACAAATAGCTAGTGCAAAAATCCAACTGTTCATTATATGACTTGTCAGAAAGGCTACCAGTAAAACAGTGATGATCGCTAAAGTAATGGATAGAAAAAATATCCCTTTTATATTTTTACGCACCGACTTAAGTGAAATCTTGCTGCCCTCAAAAAACATTAAAGGAGCTATGATCATCATCATAAAAAAATCTGGCTCTAATTCAAAATGTCTGAAGCCAGGCAGAAAACTGATTAGGAGACCTACCCCGATAAGAATAAAAGTCTCAGAAATTTTTGAAAAATACTCTTTTAGTATATTAGCGACAATCACTCCAATAAGCATCACCGCCATAAAATGTGTTGCTGACATCCTCGGCCACCTTCCTTATACCAATCACTTTAGTATAACATATTCCAAAGTTTCTGTGAAAGGGTTAGAAGATATGACTTATTTTGAAGTGCTCTCAAACTATTTTACAGATAATTTGTAATGTTCTTTATTTTACTAAAAAATGTTATAATATAATAAGTTTTTCATAAAGAAAGGGGATTAGCTATGTCCTATGTCACTGAAGTTAAGAAAAAAATTAAAAATAACAATAAGAATGAAACTGAATTTCTACAGGCTGTAGACGAGGTTCTCGATTCACTGCATCCTCTTATTGAAAAAAATGAGAATTATTATAAAAGGGAGGCCATACTTGAACGCCTTACCGAGCCAGATCGACAAATAAAATTTCGAGTTCAGTGGCTTGATGATGATGGTCAAGTGCAGGTAAACACAGGATATAGAGTTCAATTTAATAATGTACTTGGCCCTTACAAAGGGGGATTACGATTACGAGATAATGTTAATATTGGTATCATTAAATTTTTAGGATTTGAACAAATTTTTAAAAATGCACTCACCGGTCTTCCTATTGGGGGAGCCAAAGGAGGGTCTGATTTCGATCCAAAAGGTAAATCAGATCGAGAAATTCTCAGTTTTTGCAAAGCCTTTATGAGTGAACTCTACAAATATATTGGTCCTGATATTGATGTCCCTGCTGGTGACATTGGTGTGGGTGCCCGCGAAATCGGCTATCTTTTTGGACAATATAAACGTCTCACCAGTAGTCATCAAAGTATCTTAACTGGAAAAGGGCTGACGTTTGGCGGCTCATTAGCACGAACTGAAGCTACTGGGTATGGCCTCCTTTATCTAACAAATGCGATGTTGAAAACCCATGGTTTATCGCTTGAAAATCAGAGAATCGTGATTTCTGGCTCAGGAAATGTCGCAATCTATGCAGCAGAGAAGGCACAACAACTAGGAGCCAAAGTAATAGCAATGTCTGATTCGACAGGTTATATCCGTGATGATAATGGTCTTGACCTACAAACTGTTAAAAATATAAAAGAGATTGAACGTGGTCGAATTGCTGAATATGTAATAACCCACCCTGAAGCCCTTTATAAAGAGGGTAAGGATATATGGAGTATTCCTTGTGAGGTTGCTTTACCTTGTGCTACACAAAATGAACTTACTTTAGTGGATGCGAAACAGCTCGTCTCAAATGGAGTCAAGGCAGTTGCCGAAGGTGCAAACATGCCAACGACATTAGAGGCCACACACTATCTTCAAAAAAATGAGGTTCTTTTTGCTCCAGGAAAAGCTGCAAATGCTGGTGGAGTAGCTGTTTCTGCATTGGAAATGTCTCAAAATGCTGAGCGTATGAGTTGGTCTTTTGAAAAGGTAGACAAAGCATTACAAGAAATCATGGAAGATATTTTCTCAAAAATTTCTGAATCAGCAGCTCGCTTTAAACAGTATGATAACTATGTATTCGGAGCAAATGTTGCTGCCTTTGAAAAGGTCATCGAAGCAATGATTGCACAAGGAATATAATTTGTGTTATTTAAAGATTGCATTTTTTATTTGCTTAGCATTAAAGTATGTGATATGATTAACATATATGTTGGTCTTTATACGCAAATACTCGCCAACATATTCTATTCTATACATTCCGCTAGTTTTATAACTAGTGGTTTTTTTATAAAAAAAGACCTCATAAAGGTCCTTTTGGTGTTTAATCTATATCCTCCAACCATTGTACAAGTAGGGTAGCTACTTCCTTTTGTTGTTGGTAATTGCTAATATTTGCCTTATTATCCCCTTTTTGTTTCCCATAGCTTCCAAACCCTGCATGATTTCCTCCGTGGATGGTTTGATAACTTGTTTGTTTCGGTAAATAAGCTTTTGATTTATTATAAGTCGACCAATTCAGGACACCATCTTGTGTGCCGACTACTGATAGAACAGCTCCTTGATAACCTTTTAAACTCCCTTTTTTATCTGGATAACTCGCAAGAAAGAATACCCCTTGTAAAGCAGTTTGTTGTTTATTTTTTTCAGCAAAACGACTTGCCATGACTCCACCTAACGAATGTCCACCCACTACATAACTTTTTAAATGTTCACGATCAATAACAGATGAAGCCTTGTTTGGATTGACTATTGCCAGATTAAGTGGTGCTTTCAAAAGATAAACAGTATAACCTGCTTTCGCCACCTCACTCGCCCAAACACTATAACTTCTATTATCTACAAAAGCACCCTGGTAAAAAATCACACTTGGATTTTCAGGTTGACCTTTAAAAATAAGAGTATCACCACGTTCTTCGGCTTTTTTACTTTTTGATACAGCTTGGTGTGAAGGGTAATAGGTATTGAATTGGACGTAAACAAAGAGCCCCAAAATTAAGGCGAGCAAAATAACCCCAAAGGCAATTAGCCATCGTTTCAACCGAGACTTCTTTTTCATTTTATTCTCCATTTTTCATATTAATTATTAAGAAATTGTACCACTTTTATTGTAACACAGCTACTAAGCAAAATTATCCGTATCGCTTTACGCGCAATGAAATAAAAATACGCCCTAAAGGGCGTGTCTATACGTAAAGGATTGTAAAGGATTGGTATAGATACTTTCATTGTAGCATAAGCACTAACATTTTCAAACCAATGTGCCCGACCATCCAACTGAAAAATTTATAAGTAAATTCCCTTAGCTTTGAGATTAGCTAGACACTCGTTAAGATATCGTTGATCATGTTCTGGGTAAATTGGTGAAGAAAGTGGCACAACCTCTAAGTTTGCATAAGGGAGGAGCGATTGCCCGCGATAACAAGGATTAGTCCAAATCAAATCAGGCTGATAGCCTCTGTCCAACATCTCTTCTATAACGTGTTGATGATACTGGTAAAGCTTATAAGGGGAATACTGAAAAACATAATTTACCGTTGCGTGAGGTTTGCCCCATCCTTTACCTCTTAATGCACAGCACTCGCGATGTTGCCCTAGAAGTTGTTGTCTTGGTAGTTTTTTAATCAAATTTTCATGCCAAAGTCTCATTATTTTCCTTTTTAGGTTCTATCTGATTTATTTTTAAAGTCTTTTTCTTTAACTATTGTATCAAAAATGGCATCCTTTAAAAAATAAATGACTCAAGCTGTTATAGACACAACTTGTGCTACTAGGAGAGAATTTCAGCAATGTTCACGAAAACTATAATATTGGCCAGCTCCCACAATAATATGATCAACAAAGTTTATCCCTAAGTTTTCACAGGAAGACATTATCTTATTGGTAAATAACTTATCAGCTTGACTAGGTTTTACTTTTCCTGAGGGATGGTTATGAATCACAAGTAAACCTACAGCCAAATTTTTAATGGCATGATACAGAATTTCTCTTGGATTGGCTGGAGCATGATTAACTGCGCCAATAAAAATTGTTCGCTTTTCAATAATTTGATTTTGTCCATCAAGATAAGTTGCTATCAGATGCTCTTGTTCTAAGTTTAGCATCTCTTGTGCTATTCTTTGTCCAAATTCTTGAGAACCTAAAACTTGTCCCTCTCTTTGATTTTTAGCAAGTTGAATTCGTTTGCCAAGCTCGATCATCGCACGCATCTCAGTGGCTTTCACTTGTCCAATACCAGAGAGTTCGCAAAGTTCAGATAGCGAAGCTCTCCTAAGATTACTTAACGTTTCAAAATGTCTAAGGAGATGCGCTGAAAGCTCCAAGGCGGATTCTTTTTTTGTGCCTGTTCTCAAAAGAATAGCAAGAAGTTCGATGTCTGAAAGCTGTTGTTCACCAAGTAAGATGAGTCGCTCACGTGGGCGCATAGGATATGGATTTTCTTTAACTTCGTACATATCTTTCTATACGAAAAGATTATAAGTTTGTCACTGACCGCTTCGTCAGTAAAAAAAGCCCCTTCACTATAAATGAAGGGGAGGTTTACTATTCGACTGTTACCGCTTTGGCTAAGTTACGCGGTTTATCTACATCGAGCCCACGTTGCATAGATGCAAAGTAAGCAATTAATTGGGTAGGAATAACCATTGAAATCGCTGATAAGTAAGGATGTACTTGGTTAACAACGATTGTATCATCCGCACGAGCGGCTCCTTCTTCAACAATAGTGATGGCTGAGGCTCCACGTGCGACAGTCTCCATGACGTTTCCTCTTGTGTGAGATGCGACTTCTTTGTTGTTAGAAATCAAGGCAATCACAGGGGTTCCTTTTTCAATCAAAGAAATCGTTCCATGTTTCAACTCACCCGCGGCAAAACCTTCACATTGAATATATGAAATTTCTTTAAGTTTTAAGGAGGCTTCCATAGCTACAAAATAATCTTGCTTACGTCCAATGTAGAAGGCATTGCGGGTATTTGGCAAAAGTTTTGCAACGACGTCTGAAATTTCATCTTTTTCTGATAAGGTCGATTCGATTGACTGAGCAACTAATGATAATTCTTTAACCAAATCAAATGCTGCGGCTTTTGGCTCTCCATCTGCTTCACCCACTGCTTTAGCCAAGAAAGCTAAGGTTGCAATTTGGCCGGTATAAGCTTTTGTTGATGCAACGGCGATTTCTGGACCTGCTCCGATAAGCATAGTGTAGGTTGCTTCACGAGATAAGGTAGATCCAGGGACGTTCGTTATTGTAAGGCTTGGAAGACCAAGCTCATTAACTTTAACTAAGACTTGACGGCTATCCGCTGTTTCACCTGATTGAGAGAGAAAAATAAAGAACGGACGTTTGCTCAAAAGTGGCATATCATAGCCCCATTCTGAAGCTACGCCAAGCTCGACTGGAGTTTTAGTCAGTGCTTCAAGCATCATTTTTGCACCAAAGCCAGCATTGTATGAAGTTCCGGCAGCAATAATGTAAATACGGTCTGCGGCTTGAATTTCTTTGACAATCTTGTTATCTACTTTCATTGAACCATCTTCATTAGTGTAAGTTGCAATAAGCTTACGCATGACAGCAGGCTGTTCATCAATTTCTTTAAGCATGTAAAATGGATAAGTCCCTTTGCCAATATCTGATAAGTCAAGTTCAGCAGTGTAAGAATCACGCGCTATTTCATTTCCTTGATAATCTAAAACTTGCACGTTTTCTTTAGTTAATATAACCAGTTCTTGGTCATGAATTTCCATAAATTCTGAAGTTTCACGGATCATTGCCATTGCATCAGAACATACCATGTTATAGTTTTCCCCAAGTCCGATCAACAAAGGAGATTTATTTTTAGCTACATAAATGACTTCTGGGCCATAGGCATCTACGAGTGCAAAGGCATAAGACCCTTTAATCAAATTCAAGGCTTTTTGAAATGCTTTAAGGGTATCTAACCCTTCTTCTTCAGCGAATTTCGCAATGAGGTGAACAGCAATCTCAGTATCTGTTTGGCCTTTGAAAGTGTCATCAGCTAAATATTGAGCTTTAAGTTCAACGAAGTTTTCAATCACGCCATTGTGCACAAGAACAAACCGGCCTGAAGCTGAGGTATGGGGATGTGCATTATCAACGGTAGGTTTACCGTGGGTCGCCCAGCGTGTGTGCCCGATTCCCATCGTCCCTGCCACATCAATCCCGATTTTTGCACGGAGATCAGCGATACGTCCAACAGCTTTGATAAGACTAGGTTCACTATGAGCGCCATTTACAAATATCCCTGCTGAATCATAACCACGATATTCTAATTTTTCAAGACCTTGCATCAGGATATCTGTTGCATTTTTATTACCTACAACACCGACAATACCACACATAATTTAACTCCTTTTAACCTCACCAAAAATTGGTATAGTTAATTCTGTTTCTTTTTTTTATTTACAAAGAGCATTATAATACAGTTATTAAGCTTTGTCAAGGATTTGTGTTATAACCTTTTTAGTATTTTATTATCTATTGGTATAATTTATTTTTCGAGTAAAAAAATACTACTCCTTCACAGAGTAGTAATATTTCAGCGAAAACGGCTTTGGAAATAAGGGTAAGTAAACATTAAAAGCATAAGCCCCTCTAAAAAGCCTGCCATGGTATCTGTCGGATAGTGTACCCCTACAAGAATACGTGAAAACATGATGAGGCCAATCATCACCAGACAGAGCAAGCCGCAGGTTATTTTTGTTGATTTCTTTTTCATTCGATAAAGAAAAATAAAGAACAAACTTCCAAAAAATACCGTTGCAAAAATAGAATGACCACTTGGAAAACTCTGCCCTGGTTCATTGGCAAAGGCAGCTAAACGATGGATGGATGGCCGAACGCGTCCAATGAGATGTTTGACTAAACTATTCAAGACAAAGCTAAAGACAATTAAACCTGAAAACCAAATTGCCCCGACTCTTTCTTTCACCACAAAATAGAGTAGGAGTGCAACAAGACCAGCGGTAATCAGCCCACCTGTGTCACCAAACATATTGGTAAGATGTGAAAAAAAGGTAGTCAGTCCTTGATGTTGTTGAACAGAATAGGCCCACTCTTGGAGCGGATGATCAAAGAGCACTGGACCTTTCAATCCTTGGCTTTGGATAAGTAGAGCTAGTACAATAAAGAGCACGGTACTCGTTGTACCTAAAAAATAATATCGTTTCTTATTCATAATCGTTAATCTCGTTTGAAGACGAGATGAAAAATAGATCCTTTCGGTAAGTTATCTGAAACAAAAAGTTCAGCAGAAATTCTTGTAGCATACTGCCTGGCAATCGCTAGACCAAGTCCTGTCCCTGGAATACGACTTGAGCGTGATTTGTCAATCCGATAAAAACGCTCAAAAATGTTTTCTTTTTCACTGTCAGCAATGCCACTGCCTTCGTCAGCTACTGACAGGTCGATTTCTTGCTGATGCGTGGTGATCAACACCTTTATGACACTTTCTTTAGGCGAATACTTTCCAGCATTTTCCAAAAGACTAAGTAAAATATGATGAAGCGCCGTCTGATCTGCATTGACCATGACTTCTGATGACGCTTCGACAGTTATTTTTTGAGCAAAAGCAGGTTGGAATTCACTGACCAGTCTGTCAGTAAATTCGGTGAGCTTAAAGGTCGTTTTTTGAGAAGGAAGTTGGCTTTCACGAGAGAGGTCCAATAATTCTTCTATGAGGTGCTTCATTCGCATAGACTCTTCATCGATATAAGCGAGTGAATCATCAACGATTTCAGGATGATCATGCCATCTGCGCTTGAGTAGAGTCACATGACCGCGAATAGCTGCCACTGGTGTGCGCAATTCATGCGAGGCATCAGAAACAAACTGTTGTTCTTTTTTTATTTTCTGATTAAGGCGTTGCAAAAGATGATTGAAACTTTGACTTAACTGTTCTACTTCCTTGGGGTTTTCAACGACTGGAAACTCTTTAATTTCAGCTTGATTAGCTACTTGGGTCAAATCAACTAACGGTTTACTAATTGCATCAGAAGCTTTGCGTATCATTAAACGCGCAATAAAAAATAAAAGAATGACGACCAAACCAATCAATAAAACGGCTCGCATCATCGCCTTAATAACAAGATTAATGTTTAACCAGAGTTCAACTTTAATTCCTGACTTAGAAGCGACTGAAGAGGTATACCAAAAAATATCATCCCCGGAAAAGCTGAAATTCCCCCATTGTCGGCGCTCCTTTAAAAAGGCAGCTGTTCCATGACTTTTGTCCTGCGCACCTGAGGGACGTGTCACGCGGTAAAAAGTCTCTGCATGTCCTTTTTCGTCATGGTTTTCTAACCGAAACTCTTTCCAATTGATATTGCCATTCTCCGCTGCTTCCTGTACAGAAGCAAGAAGTGATGCGCCCTCAGATTCTCGAATTTGCAAACTGGTGAGCGCAACCACGCCGGATACGATAATCCCCATGAGTAACACAAACATGAAAAACAGACGAACGAAAGTCTTGGTAATAATTTGGGCACTCGTTTGCGACGTACTTTTTAAACTTTTTTTCATTGATTAAAGAAAATATTGTAGGCTAAAAAAAATACTGAGCAAAAGGGCAAAATTGAACACTAGCATGCCCGCTGGGCGTGTTTGACTATGGAGTTCACTTAAGATTTTTTTCCTGTCAATAGACGCAAGAAGAGCGTGCTTAGGCTTTGCCAAGCGCTTTTTCAGTTTGCGATATTCCAGCAGGGTTAAAGCAATCATAAGCACATCGACCCCACACAACACCAACATTGACAACGCGCCTCTTTGTGAAAATTCAAAGAGTTGATAAATAATGAAACCGACCAGTAAAGCGACCGATAAAGGATAGGACCATAGGATTTTTTTCCATAAGAGGGCAAGGGTACCCAACTTTAGAACACCATGTAATAAAAGATAGACGATTGCAAAAAGTGTTGCATCACTTGTTAAGCGTTGGCCTGCCTCAGTCACAAGTACTGACAGACTCGTCAGAGGAAGTACGGCTGCTACATGATGAATAGCAGCTTTTATCAGGTCTAACGGAATAAAGATCAAGACTAAGCCCGCCAGAGTTTCGCCTAAGGCAAAAAGGCTTTTAAAAATAAGCATGGTGTTAAAACTGACATCCAGCAATTCGTCTTTTGTTTTTACATTTTTCATGGCTTTACCTCTTTTCCTAATGTGTTTTAATGTTCATCAGTGATCATTAAAACGATAGCCAACGCCACGGATGGTTTCAATCCTTGAAGGCTGCCCAGGCCAATCAATTTTCGTCCGTAAATACCGAACATACGCATCTACCGTATTTTCTTGACCATCAAAGTCCATTCCCCAGACATCATCTAAGATGTCTGCTCGCTTTACCACTTTACCACGATGTTCTAAAAAATAACTTAACAAAGCAAATTCGCGTTGTGTCAAATTAATACTTTTACCAGCCAGTTCTGTCGTATGCGCGCTCACATCCACTACTAAATCACCGCTGCAATACCTAGGCTGGCTAAGTTGCTGCTTTCTAAAAATCAAGCGTAAGCGTGCCAAAAGTTCTTCAATTTCAAAAGGTTTTGTCATATAATCATCAGCTCCCGCATCCAAACCTGCTACTTTATCTCCTACGTAGTCTCGAGCAGTAAGGAAAATAATGGGAATTTGAGCTTGCTGTTTTTTCATCCTTCGAAGCACGGTCAGCCCATCTAGTTTGGGGATCATCCAGTCCAATAAAACAACATCGACAGCAGGTTTTGCAGTTTCAAAGATGTCTAGAGCGCTTTGACCGTCAGCAGCTGTGGTTACCTCATAATCTTCAAACATCAACTCTTTTTTGACATAGTCTGAGATGCTTTGCTCATCTTCTACCACCAAAACGTGCCGCTTCATTTTATGTCCTACTCTTTCTAAATTCTGTGCTCTAACTGATGTCTCTCTCAATTCTAGCTTTTTTCTAACCACAAAACCATTCTTTTCTGATGAAGGAATACTGATATTTTATCAGAAATTAAAAAAAGCTGCAGAATTTCACTTTAAAAAAGCACCGTCAGTAGCTGACAGCGCCATAAGTAATTCTTTTATCATACTTCGTCATTGAGAAACTCTTCCACCAGATAACGAGGACGTTGTTTGACTTCCAAAAAGATTTTCCCAATATACTCCCCGATCACACCAAGAGCAAGCAAAATCGCACCGCCAAAACCAATGATAACGACCATCAAAGAAGCCCACCCTGCAACATCAGGACCATACATAAAGTGGTTAATAATGATATAAACGGCCCAGATCAATGCCCCTAAAAAGCAAACCAAGCCTGTCCAAAAAATCAAGCGCATCGGCGCGGCGGAGGTAGAGGTAATCCCATCTACTGCAAAGCTCACCATTTTTTTAAGAGGATACTTACTCTCCCCAGCAAAACGTTCTCCTCGCTTGTAATAGACAATCGATGAAGGATAACCAATCAAAGGCACCATACCGCGTAAAAAGAGGTTTTGCTCAGGAAATTGGGCAAGGCCATCAAGCGCCCGTTGGCTCATTAACCGAAAATCTGCATGATTGGGGATGCTCTGACTTCCGAGCCCTTCCATCAATTTATAAAAGGCTCCTGCGGTACGCCGCTTGAATACAGTATCGGTTTCTCGATTATCTCGCACCCCATAGACGACATCAGATCCTGTTTCGAAAGCCTCAAGCATCTTGTCAATTGCGTCAATATCATCCTGTAAATCTGCATCCATAGAGATCACACAATCCGCTAGAGCACGAACAGTCATTAAACCGGCTAAAAGCGCATTTTGATGTCCGCGATTACGTGAGAGATTTATTCCACTAAACATTTGATTTTCCTGATGTTTTTCTTGGATTTTCTCCCATGTTTTATCTTTCGAACCGTCATTTACATACACAATCCGACTCTTTGTGCTGATTTTTTGCTCTGCAATCAAAGCTTCATATTTGCTTTTGAGGCGATGCGAAGTTTCATCGAGCACTTGTTCTTCATTGTAACAAGGTACAACCATATAGAGGATTGTAGTCATCTTCCTTCTTCTCCTTTAGTTTTCAATAGTTTGTTATCTAATAAACGGGTTAAATTTTGAGCGGCGAGGGCAATCATTAATGGGGCAAAATGATAAAGATAACGTGAATTGGTTTCCCATAAAATAAGGAATACACTCAGACCAAAGAAAGCAAGCGCAGGGATAAACCATAAGTTTGCCCAATTCTTTTTCTTACTCAGTAACCACCAAATTTCGCGCCACAATAAAATCACTAAGAAAACCCAGTAAATGGTCTGAACCGCTTTGAGCATGAACCACCCCGTGATATTACCTTGTGGTTTGGTCCCGCGATCAATATAGTCAAAGTAACGATTAACCAAAGGATTTTCATGCCGATAAGTATAGAAAGCGGCATTGAGATCCCCAAAAGGCCACGTATAACTCAGTTTTCTTCCGATTTGGCGAACGACACCTCCAAAGCCCATGGTTTTAAAATTATCGCGAAGTAAAGCCTTATCCGCTTTATCCTTTGCCGCATAGTTAGGGAAAGATTCTGAATACAGACGTATTTTTTTGTTGAATCCACCCGTTTTGTTTTCAGGCGACCAAGACATCGCAAGCCAGTGCGACATCGGAAGATTATAGCGATCATTTGCCGCCTTTGAAAAAGCGGGTTCATTTGCCACAGTCGTTTTCACAAGTTGGTGGGTTCCTACAAAACCAACCACTAAAAAGCAGAACAATACAAGTAAGGAAGACCATTTTTTATTCAACAAAAGATAGCCTAATACAGCAAGTAAGACAATTAAAACCGTTGGCTTAAATTGGAAACCAACTACTGCAAATAAAGTTCCTACTGCTAACCAAAGATACCGCTGTTTTTGGGTTACTGCTTTTAGGGCATAACAAAAGAAAAGAAGACTTAAGCTCACAAAAGGTAACGTTACTGTGTCACTGTAAAGTTGCGCCCCGTAAAGATAAAAGGGAATAAAGCCCATGGCCATGACGTTATAGAGCATCGCTGGTCTTTTACCACTCAAACTCTTCACGACTAGACTTCCTGCGAGGGTACCAACTGTAGTAAGCAATGCAGATACGGCAGTCACGATCCACATTTTGAGTTGAATATTTCCTGCAAAGGGAGCAAATAACTTGTTAAAAAGAATTCCCAAAAATTGATTATTCGGATAGCGTAAAAAGTAGCCCAAACGATCAGGAGTCATGGGTAGATTTTCAAACGAATGTCCCTGTAAAGCCGTTGTCGAGTTAAATATGACAAAATAATCCCACGCATGCGGACTATCCGGCACGTGAATCATAAAGAAAAAAGGCAAGACGAAGGACAAAACCAGCAGTAAAACAAAGGTTTTGCGGTAACCTACCTGAACTTGCATCTCCGTCAGACCAAAAGGCTGATTGACCGCGAGGTCAGATTTCGCTGCGTTTTCTAGGGCAGGGATCGGTTGTTTTAGTCTGCATGCTAGCTTGTAAACGTAAACAAAATAAAAAAGGGCACCAATCAGAAGTAGATTTCCAAGCAGGAGAGCAACGACATGATCTGGATGCCACTTTGGTGTAATAACCAGTGCAATTCCATTAATAAGGATAAAAATCCCCGCTACAAGCGCATAAAAAACAGTGCGTTTGTAGCCTTTAAATTTCATAAATTCCATAGTACTATTTTACCACAGCTTCTTACGAACTTCTCGTGATAGCCTTGCTAAATCGCTGAGATTTTATCATAAAAACACAAAATATTCAGAGTGTCTAAAAAAGGCTAAGCACGCCTTTGGGGATTTATGAGCACAAAAAAATCACTGACCAGCCGGTCAGTGAAAGTGTGTGTTTAGTTCATAAGGAGCGCGACAATAATCCCTAGCAGCGTTCCCCCTAATACTTGAATCGGCGTATGTCCAAGGAGCTCTTTAAGATTTTTGTCAACTTTAATCCCAGCATTTTCAACATTCTGAAGCATTTTATTGATAATCCGAGCTTGATTACCTGCCTGCCGGCGTATCCCCTGAGCATCATACATGACGACAAAAGCAAGGACCACCGCCACAGCAAATAGCGGAGAGCCAAAGCCTTGCGTCAAACCTACAGCAGTAGCTAAGGCCACGACGAGTGAGCTATGCGAACTTGGCATGCCTCCTGTCGCAAAAACAAGGCGCCAGTTGAGCTGGTGAGTACGAATTAACTCGATCAAAATTTTAATCAGTTGGGCTAGTGCCCAGCTGACCAAAGCCGTCAGTAAGATGCGATTTTGCATCACTTGTTCAAAAAAGGACATATTTGACCTCCTTTCCCCATAAAAGAGGAATAAAAACACCTGTGTGCATTCATATAGCGACTTCCTGAAAGATTACAAAAAGTTACTGGAAGTCTTTCTTTTATTATAGCAGATTTCAAAAAAGATGCGCATTATTTTAATAAAAAAAGAATAAGTTTCCTTATTCTACTTGTCCACGGAGTTTTTTGAGCTGCTCAGCAAAAATTTCTGGTACTTCTGCTTGAAATTCCATAAATTCTCCTGTCGTTGGATGTTCAAATCCTAAAGTCTCAGCGTGTAAAAACTGGCCATGGTTGGGTGTAAGGGTCTTATTCGGTCCATATAAAGGATCGCCCGCAACAGGATGACCAATATAATTCATATGCACCCGAATTTGATGCGTTCTCCCTGTTTCAAGCCGTAACGCCACCAGAGTATAACCTAAGAAACGTTCCAAAACTTCAAAATGGGTAATCGCGGGTTTCCCACCAGATACAACCGCTTGTTTTTTACGCTCTTTAGGATTTCGTCCGATGGGTGCTTCAATTGTGCCCTTATCATTCGGAATTTCGCCGTGAACAATGGCTAAATAACGCCGTTTACTGGATTTATCTTTAAGCTGAGCTGCCAAACTTTCATGAGCTTTATCATTTTTAGCTACCATTAACAAACCGCTTGTATCTTTGTCGATTCGGTGCACAATGCCAGGGCGAATAACGCCATTGATGCTTGATAAGTCTTTAATATGGTACATGAGCGCATTGACCAAAGTCCCTGAAGCATGTCCTGCTGCTGGATGAACCACCATTCCTTGAGGTTTGTTTACCACCGCAACTTGAAGATCCTCATAAACAATCTCTAAGGGCAAGTCTTCAGCTACAATATCAAGCACTTCATCTTTAGGAATTTCCACATCGATGCGATCGCCCGTTTTTACTTTATACTTGGCTTTTTTAACTTCGCCGTTGACCAGCACTTTGCCATCACGAATAAGCTCAGTCAATAAACTCCGAGAAAGCTCTGTTTGATTGGCTAGAGCTTTGTCCAAGCGAAGCTGATTATTTTCTTCTTTAATAATAAATTTATTCAAATTTTTCTTTCCTTGTTGTTAAGTCACTCATCTTTTTACTGACCAGCTGGTCAGCAAGCTTTTTTATCTTGTCTACTAGAGGCGGTCGCTTTTATCCGTCAAAATGGCGATAAAAAGTAATACAAATCCTATCGACAAGAGCGTATCCGCAATATTAAAAATTGGAAAATTCATAAAGTCGGTCTGAAACATGTCAACCACAAAGCCTTGTCGGACTCGATCAATGAAATTTCCTAAAGCTCCTGAAATAATCAATGTCAGCCCAATAAAATACCAATTCTGTTGAATTTTACGCCATAAAAACCAAGCCGCAATGACTAAAACGACCGGAGTAAGCACGAGAAAAAACCATTGTTGACCCGCAAATGATGACCAAGCAGCCCCATCGTTTCGCAAATAAGTCAGACTCATAAAACCAGGTAAAAAATCTTTCACCTCTCCTAGCGCAAGGTGGGTAACAATCCAATTTTTAAAAAGCTGGTCAAAAGCAATCCCAGCGGCAATGATCAGGAGTGACAGTATTTTTTTCATAAGTTTAATTATAGCATTTACTGACCAATCTGTCAGTAGCGCACTTTAACAGTGGACGCGAAACTTTAATGATAGGAACTCACGTCTAATCTGCCTGACCAGCAGTGCTTTTTTCATAAGCCAATATGGCTGTTTTGATATCTTGTCGATTGGCTTTTCCCATAAATCCTCCCAACGTACCATCTTTTTTTGTGACCCGATGACAAGGTAAAATAACAGGTAGAGGGTTACGGGCTAAGGCTTGCCCCACAGCTTGTTGTGCGCCTGGGGCACCTACTCGTTCTGCCATTTCTTGATAAGTGATTGTTTGTCCTGAGGGAATACGGCGCAGCTCTAACCAAACTTTTTGTTGAAAGGGCGTCCCACTAATCAGCTCGTAATCTTGCTCTGATAAGCCTATCAGCACCTCATAGGCCATGGGTTCATGTGTTTCATCAAAATAGACGTGGACAATTTTTCCATTGGCTGCACGCTCAACAGATAACTTAAATGCTGTTTGCATGTCGCTCCTTTTTGAGTGATGTGTCTTCTGTTCTTAATTATAACAGGATAGCGAGAATAAGACCATAAAAAACAGCCTCGTCTTAAAGACAAAGCCATTTTTTTAAAGTTATTTCAAGTGAGCAGTTCCTACTTGACTCATTTTTTCAGACAGAGGATGACCATTACTTGTGCGTTCAGAGAGTGTCAAATCAGTCAACACTACATCGTGAAGCTCTCCATCAACCGAAGCTACCTCCAGTATCTGTGGTTGTGGCGTTGTTTCTTTTGTAGGATTTGCCGAGGTGAACAGATCAACTTCTTTGCTAACAGCACTTAAATCAGCGGTCGCATTGACCAAACCCGCCGCAAATACGGTATGGTTATTCGTTTTCAGAGTGCGGAGTACTTGAAGCCCTCGGTTTGCTCTTGAAGTGACTGGAATATCCTCAGTTTTCATCCGTTTGATAAAGCCGCGTTGTGTCAATAAATACCAACTGTTGCTTGTTACAAAGAAAGCTGCTTTGATCACATCTCCTTTTTTCAGATTCATCGCTTTAACCCCTGCTGCCTTATTCCCAAGAATTGGCACATCATCCAAATTAAAGCGTAATGCATACCCTTGCTCTGAAATCACCATCAGATCAGCAAATTCAACAGGGCAAATCAAAACGACTTCGTCATCCTCGCCCTTCATCTTCGCATAAACAGCAGATTTAGAACGATAGGTCCGCCAGGGCGTGAAGCTCGCTAGATCCACTTGTTTCACTTGACCATTTTTGGTCACAACAACAAAGGTTTCTCCTTCAAACTGGTCGACTAAGCGCACATAGAGGATTTTTTCGTTAGAAGCAAAGTTTGACAAACTTTGTGATAAATGCTCACCAATATCCTTCCAACGTACATCAGCAAGTTCATGAATAGGTCGATAAATAACATTTCCAAGTGTTGTAAAAATCAACAAACCTTGCGTCGTTTTCGCATTGGCATAAAAGAGCAGCTCGTCATCATCACGTTTACCGATTTCTTCAAGTGCTGAGGAAGCAAATGAACGTGGAGAGGTACGTTTGACATAGCCTGAACGAGTAACGGAAACCACCGTATCTTCAGCAACAATCAACTCACTGGCCTCAATCTCTATGGTTTGAACTTCATCTTGCAACTCACTTCGACGGGCTTTCGCAAATTTTTTCTTGACCTCACGCAATTCACGTTTCATTAAGTTAAAAAGCGTCCGTTCATCATTAATGATTGCTTTTAATTCCAAAATACGTTGTTCAAGCTCCGCTTGCTCATTTTGCAAAGTTACAATATCGGTATTGGTCAAACGGTAAAGCTGCAAGGTCACAATAGCCTCAGCTTGTTCTTCTGTAAAATCAAAAGAAACCTTGATGTTTTCCTTCGCATCAGCTTTATTTTCCGAAGCCCGAATTGTTGCCACGACTTCATCCAAGATTGAAACCATGCGAATCAATCCTTCCACCAAGTGCAGTCGTTTTTCAGCCTTTGTCAAATCAAATTGAGAACGTTTGACAATCACTTCTTCACGATGCTTAATATAGGCGCGTAGGATTTGTAGGATTCCTGTCTGAACAGGCGTCATACTATCAATGGCTACCATGTTGAAGTTATAATTAACTTGCAAATCTGTATTTTTAAGCAAATAATTCAGGACCAATTGGCTATCTGCTTCTTTTTTTAGTTCAATGGCAATGCGTAATCCTTCACGGTCAGACTCATCTCGAACCTCTGAAATACCAGGTACTTTAGCATTTATCCGAACATCATCAATTTTCTTGACCAGATTAGCCTTATTAATTTCATAAGGAATTTCCGTAACAATGAGCTGTTCACGGCCGCCTTTCATTGCTTCCACTTCAACTTTGGAACGAACAACGACACGGCCTTTACCTGTATGATAAGCTTTTCTGATTTCGCCTTTTCCTTGAATGATTCCTCCCGTTGGAAAATCAGGACCAGGCAAGAATTCCATGATCTTTTCGACGTCTGCTTTAGGGTGATCAATCATGTGGATGGTCGCATCAATGACTTCACCCAAGTTATGAGGCGGAATATCTGTCGCATAACCTGCTGAAATACCTGTTGAGCCATTGACCAAAAGGTTAGGAAAAGCTGCCGGTAAGACGGTCGGTTCTTTTTCAGTATCATCAAAGTTCCACGCGTGGCTGACTGTTTCTTTCTCAATATCTGCTAAAAGATAGCCTGAAATTTCTGAAAGGCGCGCTTCGGTATAACGCATCGCAGCGGGTGGGTCACCATCCATCGAACCATTATTACCATGCATTTCGATTAAAGGTTCGCCCATTTTCCAATCTTGACTCATCCGAATCATTGCTTCATAAATGGAACTATCGCCGTGTGGGTGAAAATTACCCATGACATTTCCGACAGATTTCGCTGATTTACGGTAAGACTTATCAAACGTATTGCCGTCTTTATTCATGGAATAAAGAATGCGGCGTTGAACGGGCTTTAATCCATCTCGAATATCAGGTAAAGCCCGCTCTTGAATAATGTATTTTGAATAGCGCCCAAAGCGCTCACCCATGATATCCTCAAGGGGTAATTTTTGAATATTAGACATTTTTTAACTTTCTTTTGAGAAAATTTTTAGTTCATTTAATAATGGCTTTTTAATTTTAAGTTGACTTTTTTTACACTCACTGACCCACTCGTCAGTAAAACTGTGAGCTGAGAACTGTCGTACACCCCCATTATGGTGGGCCTTGTAGTTTTTAATCCGCTCATCAGCTAAAAGCCAGTGAGCCGTTTTTTTCAGCAATCACTTTTTCTATTCTACCACAAAAACAGAGTGAAAAAAACTGCCAAAAGGCGGAGTGGACAAAATCTAAAGGTCTGTTTTCTTCCTCAAGAGGTCGTTTTTGATAACCTTTTCAGTAAAAAACTTACTGACAGAGCTGTCAGTAAGTCAAAGAATCAAAAAATAAGTTTCATATTAACGTGCTTAATGCCATCCTCATCGAAAGGTTCTGAATTTTCGACAAACCCAAATCCTCGATAAAAATCACGTAAATAATATTGAGCTTCAATCGTTACTGCGTCCTCACCAGCTTGTTGTAAGACTTCTAAAGCCGCTTTGACAAGCGCACGACCCCAATTTTCGCCCCGATAGGCAGGGTTAACAAGAACCCTTCCGATTGAAGCTTCAGCAAAGGAGAGCCCTTGAGGTAATAGCCGACAAAGCGCTACTACCTCTCCTGCTTCATTTTCAAGCCAGAGGTGCTGTGCAACTTGATCTTTGCCATCTAGTTCTTGATAAGGACAGTTTTGTTCCACTACAAATACAGCTGTACGCAAACTCAGTAAGTTGTACATTTCTGTAGTTGTTAATTGATCAAACGTTTTAAGTTTCCAATTTTCCATCTTTTCCTCCTTAGGGCAGGTGCATCACTAATTTTTAACTAGTCTTCTTCCATCTGACTCACAAAGTTAGCCTTCTGCATTTCCTTCAAAAAATCCGAATGAATCGCTACTTTTTCACCATCGTACAAACGGATAGTCAGACTTGCTCCCGTACTGTAAGTGCGCTCAATGTGAATGCCAACCACTTCTAAGCGATGCCAGCGTCGCTGTTCATCTTGATGGTAGTAGACCAAAGCTTTCGTGATTGGAAGGTGCAATTCACGACGTAACTCAACGGTAATCTCATCGGTCATTTCTCCAAACAAATCCAACTGATCAGCTTCTTTGGCAAATGCTAATTCTTCTGAATACTCGATTTTTTGTAAATATTGGTAAAGTTTTGCTGTAATTAAACAATCATTAAGTGCATCGTGTGAGCGCAGTTCATCCATTCCAAGCACCGATTTAAAATTTTCTAAGGCATAGGATGACATCGTCAATAAGCGTTTACTTTCTGTCAGCGTGTCATAGACGCGAAAAGCCTCGACGCCACTTAGGGCGCAATCAATAATTGCTTGGTATAAGAAACTGACATCAAAGGGAGCATTATGCGCAACTAAAAGATGATCTTTGATGAAGGCCAAAAACTTCGGTAGGATTTCTTCAATCGTCGGCTGATTGAGCAAATCAGCTGGTCTAATCCCAGTTAATTTTGTAATTTCTGAAGAGACATAGGACCGCTGATTTTTAACCAATTGGTTAAACCGCGCGATCTCAACATCGTTTTCGTCATATTTTACCGCACCGATTTGGATGATTTCATTTTTTTGAGCAGAGAAACCAGTGGTTTCAAAGTCAAAAACGACGTATTTTTCTTTCATTTTTCTTTTACTCCAGCTGACAGGTTCGTCAGCAAATTATACAGCATTCTCTATCAGCAAAATCTCATGATTATCAACAATCAGCCCTGCTGAGTCAGTCAGAAAATAAGTATTTTCTTTGAAAATCGTAAGTTTTTCATGAGGAGAAATTGAGAAATCCAGCAGCCCCAGATAATTTTTCGCCAAAACGCAAGCGCCTGCTGATGAACCCACCCAGATTTTTCCTGCCAAAAGTTCTGGCAAAAGTTCAGAAAAACCAGTTTTCTCAAAGGTTTCTAGCAATTCATTAGTGTAGCCACCAAAACACCAAATCAAATCGTAGCCCAACATCTTGGTCTTGAGCTGTTCTGGCGCCACAGCGCGCAGATTGGCAAAAGTTAGTTTGCCACCAAAAGTTGTGGCCAAACTTGAAAATGCCGATAAAAGCCAGCGACAATCATCATCTGACTGGGCGAGCGCTTCGTTAATCAGACAGACCGAGATGTCGGCGCGAGATTTGCCCAGCCATTTTTCAATTTGTCGAATAAATTTTTCCTTGCCTTCTGGCGCAGATGCTAAAATCAAACGCATTTTTTCTCTTTTCAAGTGTGAAAAATTACTGACGAAGCTGTCAGTAAACTTTAAAAGACTGTTTCTTCTTCCATCGTAAATTTCACGTTGTTTTCAATCCACTTCCGGCGAGGTTCAACCTTGTCACCCATAAGCACAGAGACGCGTTTTTCAGCTTGAGCGGCATCGTCAATGGTCACTTGAATCAAAGTACGGCTTTCAGGATTCATGGTCGTTTCCCAAAGCTGATCCGCGTTCATTTCACCAAGCCCTTTGTAACGTTGCAGGTTAGCATTTTTACCGAAATGCTTGCGCAACTCAGCCAGCTCGCCATCAGTCCAAGCGTATTCAATTTTTTCCTTTTTCCCTTTGCCTTCGCTCATTTTGTAAAGGGGCGGCAGAGCGATGTAGATGTGCCCTGCTTCCACCAGCGGTTTCATGTAGCGGTAAAAGAAAGTCAGCAAAAGGGTCTGGATGTGGGCACCGTCCGTGTCGGCATCGGTCATGATGATAATTTTGTCATAGTTGCGGTCAGCCAAGGTAAAATCAGCCCCAACCCCAGCACCAATGGTGTAAATCATGGTGTTGATTTCCTCATTTTTGAGAATGTCCTGCATTTTAGCCTTCTCGGTGTTGATAACCTTACCACGCAGAGGCAATATCGCTTGGAACTTGCGGTCGCGCCCTTGTTTAGCGGAGCCACCAGCCGAATCTCCTTCGACCAGATAAAGTTCGTTTTTGTTAGGGTTTTTGGTTTGAGCTGGGGTCAATTTACCAGACAAAAGCCCTTTGTCTTTCTTGTTCTTTTTGCCATTTCGGGAATCTTCGCGCGCTTTTCTAGCCGCTTCACGGGCTTCACGCGCTTTGATGGCCTTACGTATCAAATTCTGAGCCAATTCGCCATTTTCCATCAAGTAGAAACTGAGCTTTTCAGCCACCAAACCATCCACAATCGGGCGAGCCAAAGGGGAGCCTAATTTGTCCTTAGTCTGCCCTTCAAATTGCAAGTGTTCTTCAGGAATCAAAACCGACAGCACCGCCGTTAAGCCTTCACGATAGTCTGAACCTTCCAGATTTTTATCCTTGTCCTTGAGTAAGCCTACCTTGCGGGCGTACTCATTCATCGCTTTAGTAATGGCAGTTTTCAGGCCCGCTTCATGTGTTCCACCGTCTTTGGTACGGACATTATTAACAAAAGAGAGGATATTTTCCGAGTAACCATCATTGTATTGCATGGCCACTTCTACTTCAAACCCGTCTTGCTTGCCTTCGAAATAAAGCACTGGCGTCAAGCTGTCTTTGTCTTCATTCAGATAGGTGACAAAATCCTGAACCCCATTTTCATAATGAAATTCTTCTTTTTGATCTGTTCGTTTGTCTTCAAGAACGATGGTCACTTCTTTGAGCAAGAAAGCTGATTCGTTCAGGCGTTCTGAGATGATATTATATTTGAACTCTGTTGTCGAGAAAATACTGGGGTCGGGCATAAAGGTGACCTTTGTCCCTGTTTTTGACTTGGGTGCTTTGCCAATTTTTTCCAGCGTAGTAGCAGGGTGTCCGCCATTTTCGAAACGTTGCCGATAGACCGTTCCATCACGCGTGACTTCGACTTCTAGCCAAGTGGAAAGGGCATTAACAACTGACGAGCCAACGCCATGCAGTCCACCTGAAGTTTTATAACCCCCTTGACCAAATTTACCACCAGCATGCAAAATCGTGAAAATAACTTCAATGGTAGGTTTTCCACTGGCGTGTATTCCAACAGGCATACCCCGTCCTTCATCTTCAACGGTTAAGCTGCCATCCTTGTTAATCGTCACTAGGATTTTATTTCCAAAACCGGAAAGGGCCTCATCGACTGCATTATCTACAATTTCCCAAACCATGTGGTGCAAGCCTGTACTATCGGTTGAGCCAATGTACATACCAGGCCGTTTTCTGACAGCATCCAAGCCCTCTAGGACTTGAATCGCACTATCATCATAATTATTAATATCTATTACCATTACTGTCATTCCCCTCATTGAAAGCTCATATTCTTTGTTAAGCTACAAAAAATATTCATCTAGCTTATTGTACCTTGTTCAGAAAGCTTTGTCAAAAGCCTGCTGTAAGCATTTTTTGAAAAATTTACTTATTTCTTTAGTAAAATATGATATAATTGTACAGTTAAAAGCATATGTTATTTTAAAAGAAATAGACCTGGAGCACTTATGATTATTTTTATACTTCTTGTTGTGAGCTATCTGCTAGGGGCAATACCAGCTGGGCTGTGGGTAGGGCAACTTTTTTTCAAAAAAAACCTACACGATTATGGCTCAGGAAATACTGGCACTACCAATACTTTTAGGATTCTTGGGGTGAAAGCGGGCATCGCCGTCTTTACTTTTGACCTTCTTAAAGGAACACTTGCAACCCTTTTACCTGTCCTCTTTCACGTGCACGGGCTCTCTCCTCTCATTTTTGGGTTGATGGCGGTTATTGGGCATACCTTTTCCATATTTGATCACTTCAAAGGAGGAAAGGCTGTTGCTACCTCTGGTGGTGTCATTCTTGGTTTCACCCCTCTTTTTCTGGTTTATCTGTTACTAGTCTTCTTCGTTGTCTTATGGTTATTTAGTATGATTAGCCTTTCAAGCGTTGTTGCAGCTCTTGCTGCATTAGTGGGGATTTTGATTTTTCCAAGCTTTGGTTTTATTTTACCTTCTTATGACCTTTTATTCTCTTTAATTGTTATTGTTTTAGCAATTATTATCATTTATAGACACAAAAGTAACCTCATCCGGATTAAAAATCACACTGAATCCCTTGTCCCCTTTGGTTTAAACCTATCTCACCAGCAAAAAAAATAGCACAATATCTTGTGTCATCTTGTCATATTTTACATAATTCAACACAATATCTAGTAAATATAATTTGACTAGGTATTTTTTTTACGCTAAAATAAGAATATAAAATTCGAGAAAAAGTAAAAGAACTTTGACTCACCACTGAGGAGACTAAAATGGTTACAGTATATTCGAAAAATAACTGCATGCAATGTAAAATGGTCAAAAAATGGCTCGGAGAACATCACGTCGCCTTCACTGAAATCAACATTGATGAGCAACCTGAGTTTGTAGAAAAAGTCATCGAAATGGGCTTTAGAGCTGCTCCTGTCGTTACTAAGGGAGAAGTAGCTTTCTCTGGTTTTCGTCCTGCCGAATTAGCAAAGTTGGCTTAAGATGAAACTTGTTTATTTTAGTGTAACCGGGCAAACTCGACGTTTTGTAGGTAAAACCAGTTTACCTCATGTTGAAATTCTACCCGACGATGATTTAGAGATGTCTGAGCCTTTTCTTCTCATCACACCAAGTTATGCCGAGGAATCCCCTACCGTCTCTAAGTCTATTGACGTGATGGATCCTGTGTTTGATTTCATGGCTTATAATGAAAACTATAAGCTTTGTCGTGGTATCATTGGAACAGGAAACCGCAATTTTGCAGGAATTTATATTTTTACAGCTAAGGAACTTTCTGCCAAATATCAAATTCCACTCTTATATGACTTTGAGTTTAACGGTACGCCAGCTGATGTGGAGGCGGTCGAAAAACTCGCCATACAGCTTGATCAAGGGGCCAAAGTAACTTTTAAAAATCCACTATGATCTTATGCTTCACAGATTTGACGTGAAGCATCTTTCATTTTTAATGCTATTGCTTTTCTAACAGCTAGCTTTACATTGATTAATTATTTTAGTTTCAGTAAAAATGTAGCAACTGAAACGCATTGATAAATAAAGGAGTAATATGTCTCTTAAACAACTTAAAGATGTCACCTATTTTAAGCTTAATAATGAAATTAACATTCCCGTCAATGGTGCCATTCCATTGGCTAAAGATAAAGAAGCAATCACTGCTTTTTTTAAAGAAAACGTTGCACCAAATCGTTTCACTGCTGAGACGTATGAAGAAAAACTCAAGTGGCTTGTACAAGAAGAATATCTGGAGGCAGATTTTTTAGCGCAATATTCATTTGACTTCATCACCTCACTGAGAAAAGAATTGAGTCAGTTTGAGTTTCATTTCGATTCATTCATGGCCGCTTATAAATTTTACAATCAGTACGCCATGAAAAATAATGATGGGTCACTTTATTTGGAAGATTTTGAAGATCGTGTACTCATGAATGCTTTGTATATGGCGGATGGCAATGAGAAATTAGCGCATGACTTGGCCTTTGCAATGGTCAATCGTCGCTATCAGCCTGCCACGCCAACTTTCTTAAATGCTGGTCGAAAACGCCGGGGTGAATTCGTCTCTTGTTTCCTTTTGCAATTGACCGACGATATGAACTCCATTGGTCGGACAATCAACTCAGCGTTACAACTCTCCAAAAATGGTGGTGGAGTTGGCCTCAATTTGACAAACTTGCGCGGGGCTGGTGCACCAATCAAAGGTTATGATGGGGTCGCAGCTGGTGTAGTACCTGTCATGAAATTGTTTGAAGATAGCTTTTCTTATGCTAACCAATTAGGGCAACGTCAAGGCGCTGGTGTAGTTTATTTGTCCATCTTCCATCCGGACATTATGGAATTTTTATCTACTAAAAAAGAAAATGCAGATGAAAAAATACGTGTCAAAACGTTGTCTTTAGGTGTAACCGTTCCTGATAAGTTTTATGAATTGGTCAAAAAAGGGGAAACAATGTACTTGTTTGAACCTTATTTCGTCGAAAAACACTATGGTAAACCTTTTACAGAAGTGGATATTACAGCCGAATATGACAACATGGTAGCTAATCCAGAAATTCGTAAAACACCAATTTCTGCTCGTGAACTTGAACAAGAACTCTCAAAACTTCAACAAGAGTCTGGTTACCCTTATATCGTCAATGTAGACACCGTTAACAAAGCTAATCCGGTTGATGGTGTGATTTCGATGTCTAATCTTTGTTCTGAAATTTTGCAGGTTCAAACACCTTCTGTTTTGAATGATGATCAAACCTACAAAGTGACGGGGACAGATGTGGCCTGTAACTTGGGTTCAACAAACGTTTTAAACATGATGACCTCTGGTTCAGAATTTGGCCCTTCTATTGAATCAATGGTTCGGGCATTAACTTTCATTTCTGAAACATCTAACCTGGACACTGTGCCTACTGTACGTAAAGGAAATGATGAAATGCATGCCATCGGACTTGGAGCCATGGGCTTACATTCTTTCTTAGCTCAAAATCAAATCCATTACGATAGTAAAGAAGCCGTTGAATTTACTAGCGTTTACTTTATGTTATTGAATTACTATACGTTGAAAGCCTCCAATAAATTAGCACAAGAAAAAGGGGCCTCTTTCAAAACATTTGAAAAATCAGCTTACGCTGACGGCAGCTATTTTGACAAATACGTCAGCCATGATTATTTTGCTGCTGTCTCTCCAAAAGTACAAGCTTTGTTTGACGGGATTGAAGTTCCAAGTCTTGCTGACTGGGCAGCTCTGCGTGAAACTGTAAAAACTTCTGGACTCTACAATTCATATCGTATGGCCGTTGCGCCAAATGGGTCAATTTCTTATATTAATGACTGTTCTTCTTCTATTCACCCAATTGTAAACCGAATCGAAGAACGTCAAGAAAAGAAAGTCGGTAAAATTTACTACCCAGCGGCTGGTCTTTCAACGGAAACTATTCCTTATTACAAATCAGCATATGACACAGATATGCGCGCCGTGATTGACGTCTATGCTGCTGCCACAGAGCATGTTGACCAAGGCTTATCCCTTACCCTATTTATGCGCTCTACTTTGCCTGAAGGCCTTTATGAATGGAAATCAGCTACCAACAAAATGACCACTCGTGATTTGTCTATCTTACGTAATTATGCCTATAAAAAAGGAATCAAAACCATTTATTACGTGCGGACTTTTACTGATGATCAAGAAGAAGTTGGCGCTAATCAATGTGAAAGTTGCGTTATCTAAGGAAAATTTACTGACCACTGCTACAAAATTTACTGACGAAGCGGTCAGTAAATTTTCTTGGCATTTTATACGAAGAAAAAGAGAAAGGAATTGAGCCCATCTTGTTTACCGCAGGGCTCACATCTTAATACTATGTCTGAAACTGAAAATTTGACGGTGCCGACCTACTACAGCGCCATTGACTGGAACTCTATTGAAGATTCGATTGACAAATACACTTGGGAGAAATTGACGAGCCAATTTTGGTTAGACACTCGCGTACCTGTTTCTAACGACTTAGATGACTGGCGTAAATTACCTCAAATCGAACGAGATACTTTTGCTAAGGCCTTTGCCGGCTTGACCTTGCTCGATACCCTGCAATCCGTAGATGGTGCGGAAGTACTTAAACACGATGCCAGAACGCCTCAAGAAATTGCCTGTTTCAATAACATCCAATTTATGGAATCGGTTCACGCCAAATCTTACTCTACGATTTTCTCTACTTTGAATACCAAAAAAGAAATCGAAGAACTTTTTGACTGGGTCGATACCAACGTTTATATGCAAACCAAGGCCGAAATTATTAATAAAATTTATGAATCTGGTACAGCTTTGCAAAAAAAGGTGGCCTCTGTGTTCCTTGAAACGTGCCTCTTCTACTCCGGTTTTTACACTCCTTTACTTTATTTAGGAAATAATAAAATGATTAATTCAGCTGAAATCATTAAATTAATCATTCGTGACGAGTCTGTCCATGGCACTTATATTGGCTACAAATTCCAACTTGGCTTTAATGAGTTATCAGAAGAGGAGCAAAGTGAATTACGTGACTGGATGTATGAATTGCTTTACCAACTTTATGAAAATGAAGAAAAATATTCGCATTTACTTTATGATCAAGTGGGTTGGACTGAGGAAGTTTTGACTTTCTTGCGCTATAATGCCAATAAAGCTTTGATGAATCTTGGACAAGATCCACTTTTCCCTGACACTGCGGCGGACGTTAATCCTGTAGTGATGAATGGGATTTCTACGTCGTCTTCTAACCATGACTTCTTCTCACAAGTCGGAAATTCTTACTTATTAGGAGAAGTTGAAGCCATGTCTGACGATGATTATGAGATTTAAGCTTGACTTTTTAAAAATTATAACTACTGACCGGCCGGTCAGTAGTTTTTTTACTTGCAGTTCTTTAGCAACAGGATTCTTTCTATAAGAAATTGAACTGGAAGAGGAAATGATGTTGTAAATTATTTCGAATGTCACAAATAAAAAATACTATCATCAGAGATAGTATTTTTTTCTTTTAGATTTTAAGGAAACGACGCATTGAGAGCAAGGCCCCAAACGAACCAATCAAGACCCCAATCACCGCCATCAATGCGATAATCCCAGGGATGAATTGATCAGGTGCATACATAGAAAGCTTTTGCGACTGAAGACTCGGTGTTAGGCTTACAAAAGCTAAACGATAAGCCCACACAACTACAAGACTCGGAATAATCGCTCCAATCAGACCAACCCATGCACCTTCTAGGAAGAATGGCCAACGAATATAACCATTTTTGGCTCCTACCAAACGCATGATTTGAATTTCACGCTGCCGTGAAAGAATCGTAATTCGAATCGTATTAGAGATTAAGAAGACGGCAACAAAAATCAACAGAACGGCTATAATGGTTCCCCAAGTCTGAACTCCTTTGGCGATTTGGAAAATCTTTTGCGTATTAGCTCCGCCATAAGTTGCACTTTCAATACCAGAAATTTTTCTGATCTGAGCGGTAACGCTCTTCACATGATCAGGTGAGTCTGCTTCAACAATATAAGCATCGTAAAGTGGATTAGCATCACCCTTGAAAAGATTCCAGGTGCTTCCTAATGTTTTTGTCAATTCTTTCAATTGTTGTTCTTTGCTTGAAAAAGTAGCTTTTTCTACATTAGGAATGTTTTTGATTGAATTATAAATCTTTAGATGATTTGAATTATCAATCATTTTTTTACTATTTTTTGGATCTTGAATTTTTGCTTCTTGATCATGCACGTCTAACTTCATATAGGCAACAATCCGAACATTGTTTTGAATACCATCTGCTAATCTTTGCGTGTTCAAGATAATTGAAAGGAAAAGACCAACCAAAACTAAAGTAATTGTTACTGATGAGACAGCGGCAACTGTCATCCAACCATTACGTTTTAAGTTTTTGAGCGATTCCAAAAGATGCTTGAAGAAATTTCTAATCATCGTAGCCGTAAACTCCTTCCTCTTGGTCACGGACAATTCGTCCGTTTTCAATAGCGATAACACGGTGTTTCAGTGTGTTAACGATTTGGCTGTTGTGGGTCGCCATCAAAATGGTCGTCCCTTGAAGATTGATTTTTTCAAGCAAGTTCATGATCTCCCATGAATTTTCAGGGTCTAGGTTCCCCGTTGGCTCATCGGCAATCAATACTTTTGGTGCATTAGCAATAGATCTGGCAATCGCTACACGCTGTTGTTCTCCACCTGAAAGTTCATTTGGAAATGACCGTATCTTGTGTTTTAAACCGACAAGATCAAGCACCTCGTTAACACGCTTTTTAATTTCACGTGGACGTTTACCGATAACTTCCATGGCGTAGGCAATGTTTTCATATACTGTTTTCTTTGGTAAGAGTTTATAGTCTTGGAAAACCACCCCTACAGAACGACGTAACATTGGCACATCACGGCGCTTCAATTTAGATAAATCATATTCTGCAACTTGTCCAGAGCCTCGGTCAATCTTTAATTCACGATAAAGGAGTTTGATAAAGGTCGATTTCCCAGCTCCTGAGGGACCAACGATATAGGTAAATTCGCCTGCTTCAATCTCAAGCGAAATATTACGTAAAGCTGTTGTCCCATTAGAATATTTCTTGGAAACGTTGCTTAGTTTAATAATACTCATAGTACCTTTCCTGTATAAGATTTATTTGTTGGAATGACCATCCAGTCCGCAACTTTTGACGAGCCAGAACCGGTTTTTATCACACATACAAATAAAAATATATTTTAATCACTATGGATGTTTTGGCTAACTTTTTGAAAGACAAAAAGCGAACCAGTTTTACTTTTTCAAAAGAGTCCAAAGTAAAACCAGTCTAATTATACCAAATTAACACGCCTTTGTGTAGTTTTTTTTATAACTGAATTTTACTCGAGTAACAAAAAAATCACAAATAGATTGCAACAAGGCCAATTGCCAACCTCAATTGATCACAGATTCCAACGTAAATAAGCGTTGATAAAGCCGTCTAAATCTCCGTCCATAACATTTGAAATTTGCCCTGTTTCATAACCTGTTCGTGTGTCTTTAACCAACTGATAAGGCATGAAAACGTAAGAACGAATTTGTGAACCCCATGAAATATCGGACTGGTCCCCCCGAAGTTCATCAACTTCTGCTTGTTTTTTGTCCATTTCCATTTGGTAAAGTTTAGATTTCAGCATGGCCATCGCTTTGTCACGGTTTCCGTACTGCGTTCTATCCATTGTTGATTGCACAACAATCCCTGTTGGAATGTGAGTCAAACGCACCCCTGTTGAGACCTTGTTGACATTTTGCCCACCAGCACCGCCAGAGCGGAAAGTGTCCATTTTCACATCAGCATCGCGTACTTCCACTTCAATCGAATCATCCAACTCAGGCATAACATCAACAGAAGTAAACGAAGTGTGACGACGGTTGGCCGAATCAAAAGGTGAGATGCGCACCAGACGATGCACCCCTTTTTCACCACGCAAGAAACCATAAGCATTTCGTCCAACAAAACGGATGGTCACCGATTTAAGCCCGGCAACATCGCCATCTTGATAGTCGAGAATTTCAACCTTGAACCCATGTGCTTCGCCCCAGCGGGTGTACATCCGCATGAGCATTGAACCCCAGTCTTGAGACTCGGTCCCACCTGATCCTGGATGAATTTCTAACACTGCATTCATATGATCATAAGGTTGATTAAGCATGATTTCCAACTCGTAGGCTTCGATTTTTTGCCCAAGTGCAGTCGTCAGCTCCTCTAACTCGGCTTGCATTTCTGCATCTGCTTCTTCATGAAGCATTTCCAGCATCATCTGTGCTTCTTCAAGCATATTATTCATGGCTTGGTAGTTATCGTATTTGGCTTTTAAAGCGTTTGATTGATCAATAACCTTTTGTGCAGCAGCCTGATCATTCCAGAAATCGGGCTGTGCCATGTCATTATCTAACAAAGCGATCTCTTCTTCTAAACGATCTAAGTCTAGTGAGTCGTGAAAACCATTGATTTTCTCACTATATCCCTCAAGTAAATTTCTAATTTCTGATAGTTCCATAACTGTTATTATACCACAGTCCCCCCTCTAAGGACAGAGCAAGCTTATTCTACTGGCTTAACGCGTAGCAAAAAAGTACTTGAAAAAAGCTCAAGTACTTTTCGGTAACAAAGTAAAACCTGACGTTTTTGGTTAACGTCTCTTGGGACGTATCCTTGTTTTTCCATTTTCTAAGCGCTCAATGGCCCATTGAGCTGCATCGACCATGTAGTCCCGCTTATCATTTTCTGCCATTTCACGCAATTTGGGTAATGCACTGCGGTCATTTGCATTAGCCAGCGCATAAACCGCATTGCGCTGAAGTGGATTTTTTCCTCGCCAACTTCCAGCCATCTGACCGAATTTGTTTACAAATTGTTTATTAGACAGCTCTAAAAGCGGTAAAAGCTCAGGATTCGTCAGTTCAGGATCTGGTTCCATCTCAGGATGAAAATGGCTATTAATCCCTTTATTATAGGGACAAACAGTTTGACAAATGTCACAACCGTAAATCACGGTTTTAATCTTTTCTCGATATTCTTCTGGCATTTTCCCTTTCGCCTGAGTTTGAAAAGAAAGGCAGCGTTGGGCATTCAGTCGCCCATCGCCTAAAAGGGCTGAGGTTGGGCAAAAGTCAACACAACGGCTACATTCTCCACAGCCGTAATCGACCGGTTCATCAGGTTCTATCTCTAAATCCGTTACTAACTCGCCAAGAAACATCCAAGAACCAAACTCTTTAGAAATGAGTAACCCATTTTTTCCAATAAAACCTAGACCAGCCCGAGCAGCCACAGCAACATCAACAAGTGCTCCCGTATCCACCATTGCTTTATACTCAAACTCCCCTGCCAATCTTTCAATTCCCTCAGCAAGGGCCTTGAGTTTGCGTTGAAGCACAAAGTGATAATCTTCTCCCCAAGAACCACGTGAAAATTGTCCTCTTCGATAGGACGTTTTTTCAGGACGTTCATCCGCCTTATTTGGATAAGCAATACCAATAGAGATAATTGTTTTTGCTGACGCTACAGCAAGCCGTGGGTGTAAACGCTCCTCTAGATTTTGGTGCTCAAAACCACTCGTATGCCCAGCAGCTTTCTGCTCCACAAGAGATTTTCTAAGGTATTCAAAATCATCCGCAGTGGTAAAACCAATTTTTTGGATATTAAGCTCCTGAGCCAACGTTTGAATGGCCTGTTTGAGTGAGGTCATGATTTATGGTTTTCCTTTCATTGGTGGGATATTTGTAAGAAATCCTGCTTAGGAGAAGTCTTTTTCTTAAACTATACAAATTTTGATTTGCTGGTTTATTCTATTTTAACGAAAGAATGATAAAAAGGCTAGCAAATAGCTGCCTATAAGTAATATGCAACTATTTTTAATCCTACTGAGGAAAGTTTTTACTTAACGGAATGATTCAAACGCAACTTCTTCACTTTTCTTGCCATGACCACCGTAAAAATCGTAATTCCAACCAATTCTAGCCAGCCAAACAAAGCTAATAAGATACTCAGACCTTTATAGTCTGGTTCTTTAGCTCCTGTATTCTCCGAAACAGCCAAGAGAATGATTGAGCTTACAATATATAAAACCCCGACAAAATAGGCAGGGATAATGACTTTTTTATTAAGATATTCTTCTTTCATTTTTTTCCTCGATAAATTTAACTCACAAATTAACCAACTATTTAGGTAAAACGAGAATGATTAGTAATAATAAGTGGTAATGATTGAGTTATTTATTCTACTATTCTAACGCTTTATTCTTCTCCTGTTGGCCATAAATAGCATAACACTTCAAACTACACATGTCAAAGGTAAATTTAAAGAAGTACAACTATTGAAATTATTTAATAAGCGGATGAGAAAGACTAGCCGTCACTTTTCTAGCAGCCTATCAGTCATTTGGGGAAATCCATGAGCTGAAATCATCCCAAACCTATCCCACACACCAGATAATAACCTCCACAAGTCCAAGATTCATTGTTTAAATCTGTTAATTGTTATATAATTTTAGCATGTATAAACCACAAAGGAAACTCGCTGTAATCTCAGATTTTCATTTAGACATCAATGATTTTTCTAAGGAAGAACTTCAGATTTTTACTCAACTTTTATTGCAACTGAAAATCACTGATCTTCATTTTGCTGGCGATATTTCCAACGACTTTTATGGCATAACCTTGCCTTTTTTTGAACAACTTCAACTACTGACAGGTTTGTCAGTAACCTATAATCTTGGAAATCATGATATGGTCGGCTTAAAAGAGTCAGAAATCGCTGCTTCAAATTTTAAAGTTAGGACTTTTGGAACAACCGCTTTTCTTAGTTTTCATGGTTGGTATGACTATTCTTTCATGACTAAAGAGGCGGATTTTCAAAAAATTATTGCCTTTAAAAATGCTTTTTATTTTGACCGGAAAATTCACCGTGCTTTCGATGATATCCAGACGACCAAAAATGAGCTCCAGCAACTAAAAAAACTACTGACCGAGCTGTCAGTAAATGAAACAATCGAGAAAATCATTGTCAGTACACATTTTGTTCCGCACCAGGCCTTCATCATCGATACCCGCTATGAAAAATTTGCACGTTTCAATGCTTATTTGGGTTCCCAGCATTTTCATGAACTCTTTAAAACTTTTCCAAAGGTGAAGGAAGTGGTGTTTGGGCATTTGCACGAACGCCGTGCGCCCCTTGCTCTTGATGGGGTTCGCTATCATGCTAAACCTCTAGGCTATCCCTATGAATGGCAAATGGTAGCACAATTTTTGGCAACATATCCGCAGTATCAGATTTCCGAATATTGGCATTGGCGCAAGCGTTACAATGCTATCCGCCATCTTCCAGAGTGGCAAGCCTTTCGCAAAGCGCATCTTGCTGAGGAATTTCAGGCAGCAATGACAATTTTTGAGCTTAATTGACGCCTCTTTTTTCTCCAAAAGGTGATTAAACTCCGAACATTATTAAATGATTTAGTTCACAAATAGAACATTAATACTGTAAATTTTCGTAAAAAAGTGGTATAGTAGTAAGCGAGAACTTTGAATTGAGAAAGTGAGAAAAGCCTTGAAAATTCCCAAAGAAGGCGACTTTATCACGATTCAAAGCTATAAACATGATGGGAGCCTCCATCGCACTTGGCGCGATACGATGGTTCTGAAAACAAATGAAAATTCGATTATTGGAGTGAACGATCACACGCTAGTGACAGAATCCGACGACCGGCGTTGGGTCACACGCGAACCAGCCATTGTTTACTTCCACAAAAAGTTTTGGTTTAACATCATTGCTATGATTCGTGAGGAAGGCGTCAGCTATTACTGCAATCTAGCTAGTCCCTTCGTCTTAGATAACGAAGCACTTAAGTACATTGATTACGACCTTGACGTAAAAGTCTTCAAAGATGGCGAAAAAAAATTGCTAGATGTTGAAGAATATGAGCGCCATCGTCGCCAGATGCACTATCCAAAGGAGATTGATCATATTTTAAAAGAGAACGTCAAAATTCTTGTTGATTGGATAAATAACGGAAAAGGTCCTTTTTCACAAGAATACGTTAAAATCTGGTACGATCGTTATCACCAACTAAAAAAATAGTTACTGACCACGCTGTCAGTAACTTTTTTGTTAAAAGAATTAAGCGGACCATTTCTAGACACCAAAAATACTGATGGCCTCATCAGTATTTTTTCTTATTTTAAGCTGGTTATTTTAAAAAGGTCACTGACAGCTTGGTCAGTAAAGTTTTTCTGTCGTCATTTATTTTTTAGCTCCTTGATCTGACGTCGGTAACCTAAGGTATAGAAGCCAGCAACAAATACTGTGCCACCAAGAACATTTCCTAAGTAGACAAAGAGAAAGTTATGGCCAAAATCAAGCCACGTGGCACCATTTTCAAATATGGCCGCAGGAATGACGAAAGCATTTGCTACGCTATGCTGAAAACCGATAGCGACAAAAGCCATAATAGGGAACCAAATGGCAAGAATTTTTCCCGCTGCATCGCGAGCACCATAACACATCCACATGGCAATTCCAACAAACCAATTACATCCCATCCCCGATAAGAGTTCTTGTGACCAGCTCGCTGCAATTTTCCCTTGAGCCAAGCGTAAGAGTTCTTCTTTAAATGCGCCTGTACTAGTCAATCCCAGCAAATGGCCAAAAACATAAGCAACAAAAATCGCTCCCACTACATTAAACAAGGTAATCACCAACCAATTTTTCAACAAATCAGCAAGACTTACCCGCTTGGCAAAAAATGAAGTCGCTACAGCTGTCATATTTGAAGTGATGAGCTCGCCCCCTCCAAGCAATATAACTATGAGGCCAATGGGAAATACACTCGCTCCAATCAGACTTGCCAAGGTGCCCAACTGCTCAACGACACTTGCGACTGAACGAATATAAAGCAAGTAACCAAACGAAATCATGGCTCCCCCAATAAAACCGAGAACTGCTTTTTCCAAAAAAGGGCGCTTAATTTTTTCCTGACCGTGGTGAATAGTGGCTGACAATATTTCTGCCGGATTCATCATGATAAAATTTCTCCTAAAATTTTTATAAATTACCTTGTTTATTTTATCACAATAATATCCAAAAAGCATGGAAGCGCTGTCGTTAAATTCTCTTTTTTTACTTCACTCCTTCAACAGGTCTCGGTGACGATACCCGATCGCTCCAAGAACCAATAAACACACAGTGAAGACCACTATAAGCACTACCACTCTCCAATTCATCTGCTCAACTGGAAGTTTTGGAATGTAGCCATAAATGCTTAATTGAGTGAGGAGTCTTGGAAACGCTACGAGACGCCCTAAATAAGTCATCAACAGAATAAAACCAACATAGGCCCAGATTAAACTTGCCCATCGTGGCACAAAGGCAATCAAGAGGGCGAGTAAAGCAAGAACAAAAACTGAACCCACGCTCCAAATCATTCCCGCCTGCATGATTTCTCCAAACCTCAGCGCATTTTCCATTCCAACCTGTGCAAAATATACACCAACAAGCGTGATTCCTTGCGCGATAACTCCAGCTATTATTGCCAAGCAAACATAGCTGCCATACACCTTCACCTTAGAATAAGGAAAGGCATAGATCAAATCCAAATGCCCCTTACGCTCCTCTGACAATAGACGCAGTAAAAGTGAGACAGCTAACATCGTAATCAGTACTGACAAGATCGAAAATAAAGTAACCATAAAATTTCCCACCACTGCCGTTTGCGCATTCCCCACAAAAAGCTGCTTTACCAGTTTATTATGCGCGATGAAAGCGCCTATTTGCTCAAACATGGAACCATAGATAAGCCCCAGAATGAACAGGCCCAACCACCACCCCATAATCACCTTTCCTTCTAAGTACAATAGGAGAGTAAACAGACGACGAGGCCCCTTAAAAAAGGTCACACTTTTTCCTTTAAAATAGCCTGCTCCATTGTCACGTCGTCCTTCAAGAAAGAGTGCCGCCCCCAAGAGCAGTAAGGCAAATAAAAGGGACAAAGCCACACCTAGACCGCTCTCCTTATTACTGACATAAGGAAAACCTAAATAAGACCATGAGAGAGGGTTAAACCATCCTAACTCCTGCTGATGTCCATCTGTAAAAAGACGCAGGAGATAAAAAATACCCAACAACGTAAAACTTAGATTTTTCGCAGAACGACTTTCTTGGAAAAGTTGTCCTATCAGCAAAGCAACCATCCCCCACAGCACCCCTTGTGTTGATGTAGAGAGGGCAAACAAACTGTTGCTACTCCACTGGTCAAGCCCAGCCACTCCCTGTCCTTGGAGACTCACAGTGATTAAAAAGGCTATGAGAACATGTAATATCCACACTACAACAACCACCGCACTCGTGTTTGCCAATCTCCCAATCGGATAAGAGCGGAACAATTCAATCCTCCCTTCCTCTTCATCTCTTCTTGTACGGTTAAGCACATAGAGGATGGCGAGGCTGGCAAATACTAGTCCTGTAATCAAAGACATTGTTTGTCCAAAAATCGGGCCTAACGTATAAGCGCTTGGATTTTTAATCGGCGTCGGTCCAAACAAAGCTACCATTGCTGGGTTTTTGACAAACATCGCATATAAAACTACTGCAGTTGTAGGCTGTGCCGCAACTTCAAGTTTCCCAACACCAGAGGCTGTAAAAGCAACCATCCCTACTAGCCATAATAAGAGCGTGAATCGATCTCGTTTTACAAGCTTTTGGAAGAGAAATCCCGTCCTATAAAATATCCTTCTCATCCTCATTCCCTCCTTCATAATGTCGCATAAAGAGTGCTTCAAGGGTAGGTGGAGTGGCTTCCAATTGAAGGAGCTGATAGTCCAGTAAAACTTTCAAGATCTTTTCCAGTTGGTTAGCCTCCACCTGAAAGGAAGCTTTTTTGCCCTCTATCTTCAAATCATAAACCCCTGCTAAAGTTTTTAATTTTATAGGTTCTGTTTTTGTTTCAACACGATACTGGTAACGCGTAAGGTGACGTAACTGTGTAAGGGTACCGGTCTCCACGATTTCACCCTGCCGAATTACTGCTACACGATCCGCTAATTTTTCAACTTCCGACAAAATATGACTCGAGAGGATAATAGCTTTCCCATCTGCTTTTAGAAGTGCCACTTCTTCTTGAAAGACAGCTTCCATAAGAGGGTCAAGTCCACTTGTTGGCTCGTCAAAAATATAAAGCTCAGCTTCACTTGCTAAGGTAGCGATTAATGAAATTTTTTGTCGATTTCCTTTCGAATAGGAACGGATTCTTTTGCGTGGATCTAAATCAAATTTCTGAATAAGGGCTTCTTTTTTAGCACGCGATCCCTTACCATGCATGTTCAACAAAAGCTCAAGGGTTTCCCCACCCGTCCAATTGGGCCATAAGGACAACTCACCAGGAACGTAAGCAATCTTTTTATGAATATCAATCGCGTCACGCCAAACATCTTGACCAAAGATAGTCGCCTGACCGCTTGTTGCTTTGATGATACCAAGAAGGATCCGTAAAGTAGTCGATTTCCCTGAACCATTAGGACCAATATAGCCTAATACCTCACCTCTATTAACCTCTAAACTTACCTGTTTAAGAGCTTGGAACGCTCCAAAATTTTTTTGAAGTTTTTTTACTTCGACAATTTTTTCCATTGGCCATCTCCTTCTTTGTAGAGGATTTATGGATAACGCTTTCATAGTAAATATTGTACGCTTTTATTGCTTAGAGTACAATTAAAAAGTAAGACCATTCGGTGATTTTGACAATAAAAAAAGAAGGTTACCCTTCTCTCTTAAATTTCCGTATTTTTTAGATTATTTGCTTGTTCAACAAGCTTTCTAATTCGATGATTAACCCCTGATTTTCCTAAAGGTGGGTCTAACATTTCTCCCAATTCTTTGATGGTCGCTTCTGGATTTTCCAATCGAAGTCGAGCAATTTCCGTTAATTGTTCGGGTAATTGTTCTAGTTCTTTTTTTTCATTTAAAAAATGAATAGCTTCAATGGCCTCTTGCGCAGCAGTCACCGACTTGGTAATGTTAGCATTTTCAAAATTTGACTGCCGATTAGCGAGTCCTCGCATCTCTCGTACGATTTTGGCTTCCTCAAACTTTAGTCGGGCTTTCATAGCACCAATAAGAGTAAGAAAATCCATAATTTCTTCTGCCCGAGAAAGGTAGAGAATCCAACGATTTTTGCGTTCAATCACCCGCGCATTCAAGCCAAAGTCTTGGAACATGGTCTGTAAGTCCTCCGCATGTTCTTGATAGACATTGGCGATTGAAAGTTGATAATCTCCTTTTTCAGGATTATGGACAGAGCCTGCTGACAAAAAAGCACCCCGTAGATAGTCTTTTTTGATAAATTCATCATTTTTGACGAATTCAGGGACCCCGTTATCGAGCATGAGTGAATCTGCAAGACTCAACTCATCAAGCAATTCAGCGGCACCCTCTTCTACATAAACAGTATAAACCCGATTTTTAGATAAGGTGGTTTTCTGGTGAACGCGAATCTCTGCCCGAATCTCATAAAGTTCTAAAAGCATTTGATAGATATACTTTGCAGTCCCCGCATTTTCAGTCGTTATTGAGAGTGTTAATCCTCCGAAAATCCCCACTGAGCCATTCATCCTCACCAGAGCCAGCAAAGTTCCCGTTGTTGCTAAATTCCGGGTTAGTTCATTTTTAACATCACTTGTAAAACTCATATATCTACCTAAGATCCACGCCCTGTTGGTCTTTTTTCCTTCTCCTACACTTTTATCAATTTTTCACTGCAAGCCTTTTTCAAGAAAAATGAAGAAGTTTTAGGACCCGCTTCACAGCTTAACCTCTTTACTTTGAGATAAGGCTACAATTTCACGAGCTACAGCTGCACCATCATGAAAGGCTCCCCCATCTCTTAACTCCAAAAAATTATTGGAGATAATATTGACTCCTTCTTCCTGTAAAGCCTTGAAATCATGGTCAACCTGTACCAAATACTCATCAAATTTATTCGTATTCATATAAGCTTCTGGTACTTCTTCAATATTAACTAGGACGGTATCAATGACTTTTGTTCCAATATGTTCATGAAGAACCCGTACATGATCAGCATCACTAAAGTGTTCCGTTTCTCCACGTTGAGTCATGATATTGCAGACATAGACAATCTTTGCAGATGTTTTCCAAAGGGCCTCACAAATTTCAGGGATGACAATATTGGGTAAGATAGAGGTAAAAAGTGAACCTGGCCCTAAAACAATAGTGTCAGCCTCCATAATTGATTTCACAACATTTCTTGAAGCAATCGGAGACGCACCAGAACTTGTCTGGGTTAGGTAAACATGATCAATCAAGCTCTTATAACCCGCAATATGACTTTCCCCTGCTACTTCATGTCCGTCTTTGAAGACGGCATGCAGGGTTAACGCTGCATCAGAGGACGGATAAATTTTCCCATCCACGTGGAAAAATTGGGCGAGTGTTTGAATCGCACGATAAGTGGAGCCTTGCATTTCAGATACTGCAGCAATGATGAGATTACCCAGAGGATGTCCTGCAAGTTCACCATCGGACTTGTCAAAACGATATTGTAAGATATCAGCATAAAACTTAGGCATATCTGACATGGCAATCAGGACATTACGTAAGTCTCCTGGGGGTGCAATACTCACTGCAGAACGTATCCGCCCTGAAGACCCCCCATCATCAGCTACTGTAACAATTGCAGTTAAATCAACTTTTTCTTTTCGGAGCGCTCTTAAAACAACAGGTATACCTGTTCCTCCGCCAATAACAACAACTTTTGGTTTACTCATGAGCGATTTACCGTTTCCTTTCTCCGATCTTTATCTCGATGACTTGTATTAACATGCCAATCTTTTTGGAGCATTTTAGAAACACGTTCAGCAAAAGCTACAGAGCGGTGTTGGCCACCGGTACAACCGAAGGCGATTGTCAATACTGACTTTCCTTCTTTTTTATAAGCAGGCAAAATTGGAACAAGCATTTTCATCAGATTTTGATAAAAAGCTTCTGATTGAGGGTGCTCCATTACATAATCATAAACTTCTTGATCCGTTCCATTTTTATCGCGCAGTTCTGAAATATAATGAGGATTTGGTAAAAATCGTACATCAAAGACTAAATCTGCATCCAAAGGCAATCCATATTTAAAACCAAAAGACATGATTTCAATTCTAAAATTGGATTCAGTATTCCCAGAGAAATTTTGTAAAATCTGAGCGCGCAGATTACGCGGTGTCAACTCACTAGTATCAATGACCACTTCTGCTAAATTTTTCAAATCTGCTAAAATTTCCCGCTCTTTAGTAATACCATCAAGCGTGCGGCCATCAATCGCTAAGGGATGACTACGACGTGTTTCTTTATAACGAGACACTAATTCGCTATCGTTGGCATCTAAAAAGAGTAATTTAAAATTAACACTTACATTATCTGTCAGCTCGGTAACAATACTTTGAATGTGATCAAAGAAAGCGCGTGACCGCATATCCACGACCATCGCCACTTTGTCAATTTTACTATCTGGCGTCTTGAGTAATTCGACAAACTTTTCAATTAATGTTGGGGGCATATTATCAACTGTAAAATAACCCATGTCTTCAAAAGACTGAATGGCTACAGTTTTTCCAGCTCCAGACATCCCTGTAATGATGACAATGTTTAATTTAGTGTTCTCCATTTTGAGCTCCTCTCAAATATCCATTTGTTTGAACTAACACATTCATTTTTTTCTGACCAGTTTGAAAGTAAATTTCCAGAAGTTTTAGGAAATAAACCTCAAGCCTTTAGGAAAGTAATTTTTGATGATTCCATTTACATTTTTAGCAAAACCAAGTCCATTACCTCCCACCGTTAATTGCACCCAACCTTTACTGACCGCCTTGTCAGTAGCAAAAGTTGCGCCAGAAACATAGTTTTGAAACTGTTCCTCAGAAATTTCCAAGCTTGTCGTGACTTCTGCTGGTTTTAAGGCCATACCCAAAGCCAAGGAGGGCTCAAATCTTTTTTTCTTGAAGACCCCTAGGTGTAAACCATTACGCGCTATTTTTAATGAAGATAAGTCTGGCAGGCCATCAGGTAAAAGATACAACTGATCACCGAAGACTTGCAAAATACCAGCTGACAGCTCTGTCAGTAGATAACGATGAGAAAAATCTTTCCAAAGTTGAACTTGTTCTCTAGTCAAATTAGATTTTCCTGATTTTACTTTCAGAGTTTCTAACTTTTTACCTGTGTCCACAAGATGAGCAACAAATTGGCCTTCCCCACGAAAACGATGTGGCCAACATCGGACAACCTCCGGCATATTAAGTCCTGCTTGTAAACCATTTGTTTTAGGGATGTCCTGCAAAGCTAGCTCAGGATAATTTTCTAAGATCCATCTTATGTTTGCTTCATTTTCCTCTGGTGCCCATGTGCAGGTCGAATAGATCAAATGACCACCTGGCGCCAACATTTTGAGGGCTTCTGTGATAATTTCCCGTTGTAATTCCGCACATTCAGCAGGATAATTTTCAGTCCAATATTGTATGGCCGAAGGGTTCTTTCGAAACATGCCTTCGCCAGAACAAGGTGCATCAAGAACAATTAAATCAAAGTAGGCAGGGAAAACACGCGCCAAACGCTCTGGCTGTTCGTTTAACACAATCGTATTGCGCGATCCAAAACGTTCGCTGTTTTCAACAAGTATTTTGCTACGTTTATTAGAAATCTCATTCGATACTAAGATTCCTGTATTTTCTAAAAAACTGACGAGATGTGTAGACTTACCACCTGGGGCTGCACATAAATCGAGCACCCGCATGCCCTTTTTGGGTGCTGCCACTTCGCCCACAACTTGGGCAGCAGGTTCTTGAGAATAGATTAGACCTGTCACATGCTCAATGGATTTCCCAGAGATTTTACCATAATAACCAAAGTGCTGCTTTGGAATTTTTTCAAACTTACTGACAGAGCCGTCAGTAGATTTTGGAGGGCCGATCAATAAATCTTTCGCCACTCTAAAACGTTCGTCAAGCTCTTTTAAAGGGTTGACGCGAAAAGCAGTTTGAACAGGTTGGTCAAAACTTGCGTGAAAAGCTGCAAATTCTTCCCCTAAAATCTTTTTATATTTTTCTAAAAATTCTACTGGTAAATCCATACAATCCTCATTTTAGTTTTATATCTTTAGATTGTCCTCAGCAATCTTTTTTTGTTAAAGCATTGGCGCGATGAGTCGTGCCAATCCTTCTTTGAAACGGACTATTTTTGAACGCTGCTCGTACCGCTCAAGCGTAAGCGCACGACTCAACTTCAAATCTTTAATAAAATCGTTACGCAGTTTTTGAGCAATGTCATAATTATAGATAACAACATTTGCTTCAAAGCACAGTTGGAGACTCCGATAGTCTAGATTTGCCGACCCAACAGAGGCGTATTCTCCATCAATAATCAACGTTTTAGAATGAACAAATCCATTCTCATACGTATAAACTTTTGCACCATACTTTACCAAATCCGCTGCATGGAAATAAGTCGCCCAATAGACAAGCGGATGGTCTGGTTTATTAGGAATCATCATTTTTACCTGAACGCCCGACAAAAGCGCAAGTTTCAAAGACTCATGCAATGCATCCGATGGAATATAGTAAGGCGTTTGGATGACAATTTCACGCTCCGCTCCTGAAATCATTTTCATGTAAGTCAGTTTGATCTGCTCTTTATCTTCATCGGGTCCAGAAGTTACCAACTGAGTGGCCACATGGCCTTGAGAAATCGCATCTGGGAAATAAGGCTCTCCCTGCGTAATTTCAAAATGATGTTGCGAGTTCCAATCCAAAATAAAGCGATGCTGCAAGCTATAAACAATATCTCCTGTCAAGCGTAAATGGTTGTCTCTCCAGTAACCGAATTTTTTTGTAACCGAAGCGTATTCGTTTCCCACATTAAATCCGCCAGTGTATCCAATCACACCATCAATCACGACAATTTTTCGGTGTAAGCGATAATTAGTTCGTGGATTGATTAAAGGTAAAATTAAAGGAAAGAATTGAGCCACGCGCCCTCCCAATTCTTCTAATTCTTTAAATTTGGACATTTTAGTTTGATTAGAACCCCAAGCATCAATCAAAAGTTTGACCTCCACCCCGCGTTTGCGTGCTTCAATTAGGGCCTCATAGATTTCTTGTCCAACGTCATCCATCCGAAAAATATAATATTCCATGTGGATGTGATATTTAGCACGATTGATGTCTTCAATCAGTGCATCAAACTTTTCACGCCCATCATTAAAAATTTTAACAGCAGTATTAGTAGAAATAATGGACTTTTCTTCCACATATAACATATTAATCAATTGACCAATGACAGGATTCTTACGCATCATATCAAGAAAAGCACGATCTGAATAGGCCCTCCTCGCATGACTATGTTGTTTTTCAAAACCAATTTGAAATCTTTTGCGGTCTTTAAAAATTCGGTAATGCGAAATTCCACGTCCGATCAATAAATATAATATAAATCCTAAAATGGGCAGTACATTAACGACAAATAACCATGACCAAGTTGATGATGTGGACTTTCTTTCCCTAAAAATAATCACAAACGATAACATAATATTGAGAAGAAAAATCATCAACTCAAATATTGCAATAAAATTCATATAATCTACTCCTACCCCCAGTTTACCTCTATTATTATAACAAAAAGTTGACCTTTTCTGTCATTCCTCTTCACTTTTGCTTAAAGACCACTTCTCAGCACCTTTTTCTCTTAAACTTCCTACAAAAAAAAGCGGATTTAACCGCTCCTTTTTTTGTAGCAATACATCTTGCTTATTTTGCTTTTTTCAATGCTCCAAAGAGAACTCCAGAGATAACAGCCCCAACTAAGATAAAGAGAAGATAAAGTAGAGGATTAGTAGAGAGTGCGATTGTGAAGATTCCACCATGTGGTGCCATCAACTTAATACCTGCTGCTCCAACTAAACCTCCAGCCACTGCTGCTCCAACGAAGAAAGAAGGAATTGCACGTCCTGGGTCACCAGCTCCAAAAGGAATTGAACCTTCTGTAATGAAAGAAAGTCCCATTACAATATTTGTCAAACCAGCATTACGTTCTTCTTTTGTAAATTTATTTTTGAATAATAAAACTGCTACGGTTGTCGCAAGTGGAGGAACCATCCCACCAGCCATTACACAGGCCATAACGATTGAACCACCCGTTGATAATGCAGCTGAGGTCAACGTCCCTGTACCAAAGATGTAAGCCGCTTTATTGATAGGTCCACCAAGGTCGATAGCCATCATACCACCAACAACGATACCAAGAATCAAGGCCGATGCGCCGGACAAACTTGTCAAGAAATTAGATAAACCTGTATTAATCCAAGCCATTGGAATGTTGACAAAAAGCATCAAGAAACCAGTAATAAAGACTCCAAGCAATGGGAAAAGTAAGATAGCTTTAATACCTTCGAGTGAAGCCGGCATTTTCTTAAACCATTTACGTAATAAAAGGATCACTCCTCCGGCTAAGAAACCACCAACCAAGGCACCAAGGAAACCTGATGGAATGTATTTATCAGCATTGGTGTGCGCAAAACCTTGGAAAGAAATCCCAATTTGTGCCATGTAACCCGCTACAAAACCTGCGACCAGCCCTGGTTTATCAGCAATAGATTGGGCGATAAATCCAGCAAGGACAGGAAGCATGAAGTTAAAGGCTGCACCACCAATCGTCTTAAAATAATAAGCAATTGGATGATAGACCCCTAGTTGGGAAAGTTGACTTTGAGGGACGCCCATCAGTTGGTCAATGAGGAAAGCCAAGGCTATCATAATCCCACCACCAACGACGAATGGTAACATTGCAGAAACCCCACCCATCAAGTGTTTATAGAATTTTTGTCCCATCGTTTGTTGAGAAGAGGAGCTTTGAGCAGAAGTATTTTCTGAACCGTCCCCTTTATAAATCGGTGCTTTACCCGATAAAGCTTCATCAATCAGGTGTTCCGTTTCACGAATGGCATGAGCGACTGGCACTTGTACCATCTGTTTACCAGCAAAGCGATTCATTTCAACTTTTTTATCAGCTGCGACAATTACTGCATCAGCTTTTTTAATATCTTCATCAGTTAATTTATTATCAATACCACGGGCACCATTGGTTTCGACTTTAATACCAACGCCCATTTCCAGCGCTTGTTTCTTGAGTGCTTCTTCAGCCATATAAGTATGGGCAATCCCTGTTGTACAAGCTGTTACTGCGACAATATAATGTTCAGCATTTTCAACGGTTTGAACTTCTTCTTGTTTTTCAGAAAAAAGTTCAATGACTTGCCGTGGGTACTCTACTTTACGAAGACGGTCTTGGAAACCATCTTTCAAGAGATAAGTAGACAGTTGCGCCAAGGCTTCCAAGTGAGTGTCGTTTGCTCCATCAGGTGCTGCAATCATAAAGAAAAGATTGACTGGTTGTCCATCTAACGCTGCATAATCAACTCCTGTTTTTGATTTTGCAAATAACACAACAGGTTCATTAACTGCGATATTTTTACTATGCGGCATAGCAATCCCATCACCAAGTCCCGTTGATGTTTGGGCCTCACGCTTCATGATTCCTGCTTTGAATGTATCAAAATCACTGACATAACCTTCTGATACTAATTTGTTGACCATTTCATCAATAGCAGCTTCTTTGCTGTTAGCTTTCAGGTCAAGAATCATAACCTCTGTTTTTAATAGATCTTTAATTTCCATTAGTCCACCTCTGAAATATTTACTTTTTGATAGATTTCATCCAAGAATGATTTGGTAGGCATATCCTCTGAAAATGCCTTTGCTGTACCACACGCAATTGCCTGCTTAAATGCTTGAAACGCGTCTTTAGTCTTGCTATATTCAGCCAAGAATCCAGCAACAGTAGAATCGCCAGCCCCGATTGAATTTTTTAACTCGCCTTTAATTCCTGCTGCGAAATAAGTTTTTTCTGGAGTAAAAAGATATGCACCATCTCCTGCCATAGAAACAATGACTTGCTGTGCTCCCATCTCAAGTAACTTTTTACCATATGGGATAATCTGATCATTTCGTTCAAATTTGACATTGAAGATGCCTTCTAATTCTTCACGATTTGGTTTGATAAGGAGCGGATGATCTGATAAGGTCTCTAATAATTTATGGCCATCCACGTCCATGACGAAGGTCGCTTGATGTTCTTTGACTTTTTGAATGAGTCTTTGATAAAAATCTTCACCCAATGTTTTAGGAATTGTTCCAGCAAACACCACGATATCATCGGCTTTCAAAACCTCGAATTTGTCAATAAAGGCCTGTATCTCCTTTTCTTGGAGTTGAGGTCCCGCAGCATCCAAGCTTGTTTCATCTTTGAGCGTCTGGAGCTTTACATTAATTCTAGTTAAGTCTTGAATAGCTGTAAAATCAGAATGAACCTTATTTTCTGTAAGAAAATCTTTTATGTATTGTCCAGAAAAACCTCCGAGAAAGCCCCAAGCTGTGTTATCAGCTTTTAAAAGACTCATCATGCGACTTTCCATTATTCCTTTGCCTCCGGCAGAAACCTGTGTTTGGCTTGTTCGATTGACTGCGCCACTTTCAATTTCTTCATAAGTCATGAAGTAATCGAGTGCAGGGTTAAGGGTTACTGTGTAAATCATATTTCTCCTTTTATTTGATAAGTTATGAACTCATCAGTAATTCTATCTATTTTTCACTAATCAGATGGACCTCATCAGTTTCGGCAAATTTAACAAAACTCATCTGACCGATTTTGGAAGCATCTGCTAAAACATAGGCACTTTGACTCTGTTTTACAGCCAAAGCTTTAATCGCTGCTTCTTCATGGTCGGGAGTCATTGCTCCATGATTTTCATCAAAAGCATTAGCTCCAAGAAATGCTGCATTGAATTGATAATGTGAAAGCTGCTCTAATGCCTGACTTCCAATAATTGCATCCGTAACTTTTTTGACACGTCCTCCTAAAAGATAAACAATGAGGCGCTCATCAGTTAATTTTGTAAGATGGGTTACTGAATTCGTGACAACAGTCAGATAAAGATGTGACTGACTGATTAATTCTGCAAGAAGGCCTGTCGTCGTTCCCGCATCCAGAAAAATAATATCCCCATCCTTGATTTTGGATAAGGCTTGTTGTGCAATTTTTGTTTTTTCTTGAATGTTTTTGGAAGTTTTTTCAGATATACTCAATTCTCCAGAAAGGTTTTGGGTAAGTTCAGCTCCTCCATGCACCCTTCGGAGACGCTTCTCTTTTTCTAATTCATTTAAGTCCCTTCGAAGCGTTGAGATAGAGCCTTCGATCACGGGCAATAATTCTTCAATTGTTGCGCGCTTTTTGATTTTGAGATAATCAATAATTTTTCTTTTGCGTTCACTCGCTAACATTTCCATCTCCTGAATTCGTTTACAAAAGATATTATAGCACCTTTTTCTTTCAAAATCAATCACAAACTATCATTTTCTTTCAAAAAACACCAAAAAAAATAAAGCTAACATAAATAGCTTTATCCCTCAGATGTTTTTTCAAGTGTTCGCAATAGAGACAACGCAGAATGAACATAATATTTTACCGCTGTAGCTAAAGTTTCATCTTTTATTGTCATCTCTGGAAAATGAAGACCGGGCGCTTCTGGAGCATTCGAGCCAATAAAAGCAAAAACGGAAGGGGCTTGTGTTCGGTAATGCGCAAAATCTTCACCTGCACTGGACGGTTCAGTTGATGCAATAGGGCCATACCACCCTGCCAAACTTTCTCGAACAATGGCAGTTAAATTGGGATCATTGAAAGTAAGTTCAGCATCCATAAGCCAAGCAACTTCTGCACTAAGTCCCACTGTTTTCGCTGTGAGCTCGGCTATTTCAACAAAACGTTTCTTGATCAGTTGTCGACTCTCACTGTCAAAACTACGTATCGTTCCTTCAAAATAGCCCTCATCAGGCAAAACATTCCAAGTATTACCAACATCGATATGCGTAACTGATACCACCGCAGCATGTAAAGGCGAGAGGTTACGTGCGACAATTTGTTGAAGATTTTGAACGATGGTACTTATGCCAAGAACAACATCAGTCCCCTCTTGAGGATAGGCGGCGTGGCTCCCACTTCCACGCACCACCACCCGAAACCGATCGACTGCCGCCATCATTGCTCCTTCTTTTAGTCGGATCTCTCCCGCTTGTAGAGTAGGCATATTGTGATAGCCGACAAAAGCTTGTACATCATTAACTAAACCACTTTTTAGAACTTGTAAAGCTCCTTGCCCAATTTCTTCTGCAGGTTGAAAGATGAGCTTAATCGTCCCCTTAAATCTCTCTTTTTTAAAAAGTTTTGCGGCTCCTAGAAGACTCGTCATATGCAAATCATGTCCACAAGCGTGCATTCTCCCTTTGTATTTAGAAGCATAAGGCAGTTCAGTTTTTTCGAGAATGGGCAAGGCATCTATATCCGCACGTAAAGCAATGACAGGCCGGCCTGAACCAATCTGCGCGACTACCCCCGTTTTCAGAGCTCCTTCTAGTATTTCAATATCCCATTGCTTAAGTTTTTCTCGGATAAAATGTGTCGTTTGAAACTCTTTTTCTGAAATCTCAGGATGTGCATGAAGATATCGACGCATTTCTATGAGTTCTTGTTCAAATTTTTTATCAATTATCATAGTGCTATTCTATCAAAAATAACGAAAGACTCGCCTTCGTTATTTGCATTGAGGTCATTTAGTTTTTAAATCAAGCCTGCATCTTCTAGTATTTCTTCAAGATAAGTGCCCTTGATTTTTTTCAAACCATAATGAAGTGCTTGTTTTTTCACAAATGGTAGCTCCATATCTGACAACTTTTGACGATCTGAAAGGTAGTAGACGGAATTTGCTAAGGCACGTAAGTCATAAGCTGAAGCATAGACTTCAGGAACACCACGTTCTACATTTAGTAATTGATATACTGCTTCCATCGCTGTACGAACGGAATATTCAGTAGTAAAAACTGTATCACGTTGCGTTTCTGCAAAATTCCCTATAAAAGCTAAGTTCACGGACCCGTTAGGGATGACCAGTGGGCGATCCCCAGGTTCACGGAGCATGAAATAGGAAGTGATAAAGGGCATATAAACAGGGATAGTATTTGTGTTATTTTTGACGAAATCATCAATTTCTTCTTCGGGCATTCCTAAGTGATAAAGTAATTCTTGTGTGATTTCCTCACCTGTACAATCCTCAATTGGTTTTTTGATATAGTTTCCAGGTGTATTTGAAAGAAGGCCATAGACCCAAGTTACAGTTTCTTGGTCCTTTTGTTCTTTAAAATGAGGTTGGCGATGAGTGGTAAAAGAGAGCAACCAATTAGAATCTTTTACAGTAATAATTCCCCCAGTGACTACCTTACCTGAGCGCAGCTGACGATGCGTAAGTTTTTCAAAGTAAGGTTGTATTTTTAAGTTCTTCCAAGTCACCGTTGCTGATACTACCCAGGACGCTTTTGGTAAGTTCTGACAAAAAACATCCGGATGACCAAAGTCTTCAGATTGCTTAGCTAGATTTCGCCAAAGTTTCCAAGAACCTCCTAATTCCGTAGTTTTAGGAGCAGGCATTGTAGCTGTACCTTGGGTTGAACTTTCGGTAATAGAACCGTTTGTCACAAAAACGAAATCGTCTTCTGTCAGTTTAATGACAGAGCTGTCAGCAAATAACAAAGCCCTTGCAACCTTTTTTCCTGCTCTGATATCAACTTCCACATTTTCCACTTGGGCCCCATACTTAAAATCAACATGATGTGCTTTCAAGTAAGCAACCAAGGGTTTAACCAGAGACTCATACTGGTTATACTTGGTGAATTTGAGCGCGCTGAAATCAGGAAGTCCTTTAATATGATGGATAAAGCGCATAATATAGCGGCGCATCTCGATAGCTGAGTGCCATTTTTCAAAAGCAAACATCGAGCACCAATAGAGCCAAAAATTAGATTCAAAAAATTCTTCTGTAAAACAATCTTCAATAGTTTGCCCGACGAGCAACTCTTCTTTGGTCATGAATAAATGAACAATTTCTTCTTGAGCTTTTGGACTTAGAGTAAACTTACCATCATCTTCCACTCGCTCACCGCGTTGATGGATAATCCGACAGTTGGAAGAATTAGGGTCATCAAGGTCTAAACGGTAAAATTCATCCAAAACGGACGCATTGTCCACTTCCAATGAAGGAATCGATCGAAATAAATCCCAAAGGCATTCAAAATGATTTTCCATTTCTCTTCCACCGCGCACGACAAAGCCATCATGAGGGATAAATGAGCCATCTAAAGACCCACCTGATAAAGGAAGTTCCTCCAAAATATGAATGTTTTCCCCTTTCATTTGCCCATCACGTAGTAAGAAAGTTGCTGCCGCAAGCCCTGCCAAACCTGCACCCACAATATAAGCTGATTTTTTATCGACATGTTCTGGTTTTCTTGGACGTACGAACGCCTCATAATTTCCATTAGTGTAACGCATTATTCTCTCCTCCTTTTCTTAATTAATTTCATGATAATACAAGAAGAAAACGATTGCAAATTTAGCAATCGTTTTTTGTACACTCTGTCTATTTGTGTCTAACTTCACTGACAGAGCTGTCAGTAAAACTTAAGAAGTTTAACACAAAAAAAGCACTGACAAAATCGTCAGTGCTTTTAAAAATATTATTTGCTTTCTTCAGTGAAGTCACCATCAAATGTATTATCATCTTTTGGTCCTTCTTGCGCATCAGTTGCTTGTCCAGCTTCACCTTGAGCCGCATTGGCTTGTTCATAAAGTTTCACAGCAAGGTTTTGAGCGATTTCAGAAAGGGCTTCTGATTTAGCTTTGATATCAGCAATATCTTCACCTTCAAGCGCTTTTTTGAGTTCTTCTTTAGCGTCTTCAGCTTTTTTAACTTCAGCTTCGTCAACTTTTCCTTCAAGTTCTTTCAAAGTTTTTTCAGTTTGGAAGACTAAAGCATCAGCTTCGTTACGTGTATCAACTTCTTCTTTACGTTTTGCATCAGCATCAGCATTTGCTTCAGCATCTTTCATCATTTTATCAATTTCTTCATCAGAAAGACCTGAATTTGATTTGATAACAATTGTTTGTTCTTTTTGTGTACCAAGGTCTTTAGCTTTAACAGAAACAATACCATTTTTATCAATATCAAATGTTACTTCAATTTGTGGAACACCACGTGGTGCTGCAGGAATGTCTGTCAATTGGAAGCGACCCAAAGTTTTGTTATCCGCTGCCATTGGACGTTCACCTTGAAGCACATGAATATCTACAGCAGGTTGATTGTCAGCAGCAGTTGAGAAGACTTGTGATTTAGAAGTTGGGATAGTTGTGTTACGGTCAATCAATTTAGTGAAGACCCCACCCATTGTTTCAATACCAAGTGAAAGTGGTGTAACGTCAAGAAGAACAACATCTTTAACGTCACCAGTAATCACACCACCTTGAATTGCTGCACCCATGGCAACAACTTCATCTGGGTTAACAGATTTGTTTGGTTCTTTTCCAGTTTCTTTACGGACAAGTTCAACAACAGCAGGGATACGAGTTGAACCACCAACCAAGAGCACTTCGTCAATATCAGAAGTTGACAAACCAGCGTCAGACAAAGCTTGGCGAACGGGTTGACGTGTAGCTTCAACAAGATCATGGGTCAATTCATCAAATTTAGCACGAGTCAAAGCCATTTCCAAGTGAAGCGGTCCACTAGCACCCGCTGTGATGAATGGCAAGCTGATTTGAGTTGTTGTTACACCTGAAAGGTCTTTTTTCGCTTTTTCAGCGGCATCTTTCAAGCGTTGCAAAGCCATTTTATCTTGGGCAAGGTCAATTCCGTTTTCTTTCTTGAATTCGGCAACCATCCAGTCGATGATTTTTTGGTCAAAATCATCACCACCGAGTTTGTTGTTACCAGCAGTGGCAAGAACGTCAAATACACCATCACCAAGTTCAAGAATTGAAACGTCGAATGTACCACCACCAAGGTCAAATACAAGAATCTTTTCGTCTTTATCTGTTTTATCAAGACCGTAAGCAAGAGCTGCTGCTGTTGGTTCATTAACGATACGTTCTACTTCCAGACCAGCAATTTTACCAGCATCTTTAGTGGCTTGACGTTGCGCATCATTGAAGTATGCAGGTACAGTAATAACCGCTTTTTCTACTTTTTCTCCAAGATAGCTTTCGGCTGTAGCTTTCAAGTTTTGAAGAATCATTGCTGAAATTTCTTGTGGTGTGTACTCTTTACCATTTGCAGAAACTTTTTCAGATGTTCCCATTTTTGATTTAATAGAAATAATTGTTTCTGGGTTAGTTACTGCTTGACGTTTTGCAGCGTCACCGACAATGATTTCACCATTTTTGAAAGCTACAACTGAAGGTGTTGTACGATTTCCTTCTGGATTTGGAATAATTTTTGATTCAGTTCCTTCAAGAACTGCTACTGCTGAGTTTGTTGTACCAAGGTCAATACCGATAATTTTAGACATATTTATATCTCCTTTTCTTATTACTTATGGATAGTTTAACGACTTTGCGGTCATTTTATTTTTTATTTTATTGTGCAACGACAACCATTGCTGGACGAAGTAAACGTTCGTGAAGTTGATAACCTTTTTGGAAAACTTGCACGATTGTATCAGCCGGATGTTCATCATCCGCTGGGACAGTTTGAACAGCCATGTGAAGATTATGGTCGAAACTTTCATAAGAAACTTCTTCAACACCTTCTTCTTTAAGGGCTGAAATTAAACTTTCTTGGACCATTTCAAGGCCTTTTTTGACATCCTCTGTCAAACCTTCAACAGCGAGTGCACGTTCAAGGTTATCAAGGGAAGCCAATATTTTTTTAGCTAAATCTTGAGAACGGTACTTGATAAGTTGGAGACGTTCTTCATTTGCACGACGTTGTACATTTTGCATTTCCGCAGAAACCCGGAGGAATTTATTTTCCCACTCATCCGCAAGCTTTTGCGCTGCTTCAACTTCAGAAATTTCATCCTCAACAATATCTTCAAGCGCTTCTTCAGTCAATTCTTCTGTGACTTGTTCCTCCGCTTGTTCATTTTTAATCTCTTCTTTTGCTTCTTCGGACATACGCCCTCCTTTTTTAAATAACTTTTTTATCATTTACTAATTTCATAATGGTTACCATCAAGGTAACGATAATAGTCGCTTAATTTCATCGTGATTACTTTCGCAACCAAATCAAGTGTTGAAAGCGTTCGTTGATAATCCATCTCAACTGGTCCAACTACTGTTAATGTTCCCAAACCACGGTAAGGTATGACAAATTTTTGCGATATAATCGTTAGATTTTTCATATACTTTTCATCATTTTCGAACTTAACGGCACGCATTTCGTCGTTGTTAGTAAGCTCTCTAATCTCTTGCAACATTCTTTGATCATCGCTAAATAATTTATAAAGCTCACCTAAATTATCTGTCGCATAATCAAAAATGTTTTTACGACCTGCAACCGTTAAATGCTCAACGAACAGGTCAGAAAAGATTGATTCAAATAATCCAAGAACTTCGCTGGTAACTTTAAAATAGCGTTGCACAATCTGAGGTATCTCTGTTCGTAAGATATAATGGATATCAATTACTTTTTTACCCACCATCCGCTCTTTGACGAGATTGGTAAACACGCCAATGTCAGCTTCGGTCATCGATTTTGGAAGTATAAACTGATTCGTTCTCACTTCACCTGTCCCCAAAGTAATGACGGCAAGGACAGAATGACTGTCCAACATGACCATTTCAAAGGATACTAACTCTTGATCTTTTTGCGGAACGTTGAGTACAAAACTTGTTAAACCCGTAAGTTCGGATAAAATTTTTGCACCTGTTTCAAATAGATCAGTTAATCGATATAACTCCCCATCAAAGGCTTTCATTACTTTGAAAAGATCATTTTGACTAAACTGGTCTAGCTTAATGACGTTTTCTACAAAGTACTTATAACCTGACACACTCGGAACACGTCCACTGGAGGAATGTTCTTTTTGAATCAGTCCTAAATTTTCCAATGCCTTCATATCATTTCTGATGGTTGCACTAGATGCTTGAATACTGTCAAGCAATGATTTTGAACCAATAGGAGTATGATCTTTTGCATAAAGAGAAACGATCAGATTTAAGATTTGTCTTTGACGTTCTGTAATCATTGACGACTCCTTTCGCTCCTAACATAAGGAACATTAACATCTGGACAACAAAAGGATAAAGCATTTCGTTGTAGCCTCTTTTATCACTTAGCACTCTAAAGCTCTAAGTGCTAACAAATTTATTATAACCCTTTGGGAAGTCCTTGTCAAGGAAAAAGTCATAAAAATTAGCACTCTTTTGATAAGAGTGCTAATTTATCTTTTATAAGAGCTTCAAAACCTTGGAGTTATGCCAAATATTCATCAAAGCGATAATTAGAACAATAAAGGGATAAAACGCTGACATGTCGATTTGCTTTTGAAAAAGGAGCAGGAAATAATCTAACAAAAGAAATCCTGCTATCACTTCGAGAAGGACAAAAGTTACCCGCCAAAACTTTAAGAGTAAAAAGAGAAGGGCTACAAGAATGACTAAGAACACCAAGCTGCGCCAACTCAAGAACGAAAAGTGCCAGCGAGCGGTAAGGTTTGTTGTATTACTAGCAAAATTATTAAAGAAATCTGTAAAAAAATTAGGGTAAGTTTTCAACTTTTGGACACAAAGCAGGACCGTGTAAAGAAACAAACCCACATTAACAGTAAGTAATAAGCGTATCTTAAGTAGCATTCTTTCCTCTAAATTCTTACCTGCATAATCCATCTTTAATCAGGGAGCAAGCTTCGATATTCTTCAAGCGTCAAATGATGTGTCGTCATGTATTTAGCGTTTTCGACTCCCACATAACGAAAATGCCAATCTTCATAGTCTACTCCTGTAGTAGATTTTTTATCTTTGGGAAAACGCAAGACAAAACCATAATCAGGCGCTAGTTCTGCTACTTGTTGAGCTACAGTACTCTCATTTAAACTATCAATATCACTCATATCAATAGCAAGACCTGTATTATGCTCAGAGCTTTCAGGAGGTTGGGAGTAAGTCTGAACATTTTTTATCGCTTGCTCTCGCGAGATCGTCGATCCATCCGTATTTACGGTGCCATGCCCTTCCATCTCATCTTTAATGTAACCTTCGTAAAGAGTATTCTGATAAGCTACTGAACGATAGCCAGAGATGAGATGTTCTGCAGGTGAAATTTTCTGTGCAGCAGCAAGGAACTGTTCAGTTGACTGGACAATTCGCTGGTCTACTTGAATATTACCAACCGTCGCTAAATCAGGATTCATTTCAGGCTGAGGAGAATCCCTACTGACGAGCACAAGTTCCCAATCTGAACGTTTCGCATCGGGTAAGTCTTTTAAGAGAGCAGCATTTTTATTAGTTTGTGCTGTTCTCTCGTGTGCACTTTGTGCTGTTTCTTTTTTGGTTGAGCTGCTACTCGAAAACAAGATGGCTGCAATCACTGCGGCAATCAAAAGAACAAGTAAAGACAAACTCAGGAGAATCCGTTTTTTCATTATTTTGTTAATATTTTATTTCCTAACTCACGGTAACTCATATCTCCGACTTTTCCAACAGAAAATTTTCCATTTTCATAGGTGAGATGAGTGACCGATCCATTATCTAAGCCGTGAGGCCTTGGGAGCTCAGGGCGAATCAATTTTACAAAAGAACCAATCGTCATGCCATGGCTGACAATAACGATATTGTTGGCGTCTGCTGCTTCTGACTCTTTAGCAATGTCTGTAAAACCTTCTAAAATCCGACCAGATAATTGTTCCCACGTTTCAGCCCAACCTGCTGTATCCACAGCATAGATGGCATTAGCTACTTTCTCATCATCTGGGAAACCTTCTTCTAAACTACCATTTTCAGCAAAGATACGCGGTAATACACCGTCAAAAAGTTCTCCATCATAGCCGCCATCAAATGATCCAAAGCACCACTCCCGTATCCGTTTATCAAAGCGATAGGGGATGCCTTCATTCTCAGAATTGGCTAAGATAAAACCCATGGTTTGGATGGTCCGACCCGAATCAGAAGAATATGCCCTGTCGAATTTGATTCCCTTCGCCTTAAATCCCAGACCCAATTCGGTGACACCCATTTCCCCAGCTGCTGTCAGTGGCGTATCTGACCACCCCTGCGCACGGCCAATTGTATTAAACATTGTTTTTCCGTGTCTTACTAAGTAAATATTAACCATAAGTCTTCCCCTTTGCTTTTTCACGTTATCACTCATTAAAAAACTCTTATGAATGAGTAACCAACTCTCTTTATTATAACAAAAGATTAGAGCGTTTTCATCTTTTTTTTAGTTATAAGATGGTAAACTCTCTGTTGAATCGTTTTTCTGAGATAACTTTAATATCACTTTTACCTAAGTAAATGAGGTAATCGCCCACGCGTGCAGCACCACCAAACATCAGGCTAAAACGCAGTTGCTCATTATCCCTAGGGTTCCAAAAACAAATTTGTTGATCGAATAAATGTTGAACCCACTCCTCTAGAGGTGCTTCATCATGTTTTACTTGCCAAGCTTTGACAATCCGTTCGCCCATTTTTACTTGCATTTTTACCTCTTCATTTTGAAATGTATTAATTTTTAAAAGAGTGGATAGGCGCTGGAATTTGACCGCCACGAGCAATAAAATCTGCTGACGATGCCTTGTTTACTCTCATAACTGGAGCAACACCGAAAAGTCCACCAAATTCAATTTGTTCGCCTTCTTTGCCCATAGGAATAATCCGTACTGCTGTCGTTTTTTGATTAATGACCCCGATAGCGGCTTCGTCAGCAATCATTGCCGCAATGGTAGATGCCGGTGTTTCTTCAGGAATTGCAATCATATCCAAGCCAACTGAACAAACACAAGTCATGGCTTCTAACTTTTCAATATTCAATGCCCCAGAATTGACCGCGGCAATCATCCCTTCGTCTTCTGAAACTGGGATAAAGGCGCCTGAAAGTCCACCAACACGTTCAGCTGCCATAACTCCGCCTTTTTTCACGGCGTCGTTAAGCATTGCAAGAGCGGCTGTTGTTCCATGAGTCCCAACAGTTTCAAGTCCCATTTCTTCCAAAACGCGTGCAACCGAATCGCCGATTGCTGGTGTAGGTGCAAGTGATAAATCAACTATTCCAAATTCAACATTAAGTCTTTCTGAAGCCATTTGACCAACAAGTTGACCAATTCTGGTAATTTTAAAAGCTGTCTTTTTAATGGTTTCGGCTAAAACATCAAAAGATGCTCCACGGACTTTTTCAAGAGCACGTTTAACTACACCAGGTCCTGAAACTCCAACATTGATAATCGTATCTGCTTCCCCAACTCCATGAAAAGCTCCTGCCATAAATGGATTGTCTTCGACGGCATTAGCAAAGACAACAAGTTTGGCATTGAGCCATTTATCACCTTTAGACATGATTTTGATGGTTTCACCCATATCTCGAACTGCTGTCATGTTAATTCCTGTTTTAGTTGAACCAACATTTACCGAAGCACAGACGCGCTCAGTTGCTGCTAGAGCTTTAGGCATTGATTTAATCAAAATTTCATCACCTTTTTGATAGCCTTTTTGCACAAGAGCAGAATAGCCACCAATAAAGTCAATGCCAATCTCTTTTGCTGCACGGTCCATTGCAAGAGCAAGTGGTGTGTAATCATCAGCAGCTGTTGCTGCCCCGATAATTGCAATAGGTGTTACAGAAACACGTTTGTTGACAATTTTAATACCGAGTTCATGTCCAATCTCGTTACCTACTTCAACAAGTTTTCCTGCTTTTTTGACAATTTTTTGATAGATTTTTTCAGCTGCTTTATCAATATCAGCATCGATACAATCAAGAAGACTAATTCCCATTGTAATTGTGCGAATGTCGAAATTTTGTTCTTCGATCATCGCAATTGTTTCTTTAATATTTTGAATATCCATTAGTATTAAATTTTTCCTATGTAAGTTACTGATAGCTCCATCAGTAGCTTTTTCTCTTTTTTTCTGCTCTGTACATCTTTTTTCTGTCTCATTTACTGACGGCTTCGTCAATCCTTATAACTTATGCATGGCATTAAAAATAGCTTCGTTTTGCACATGAACCGTGACGCCAAGAGCTTCTCCTTGACGGGAAAGTTCTGCTTGTAACGCTGTAAAATCACTATTTTCAGTCTCAACAACCATCATCATCGTAAACGCACCACTCATTAAAGTTTGCGAAATTTCGATGATGTTGGCATTAAGTTCTGCTAAGGTTGCAGTTACGCCTGCCACAATCCCAATTTTATCCGTTCCTACCACTGTTACTACTGCGCGCATCTTTGTTCTCCATTCAAAATTTTTATTTATATTATATCATTTTGTTTCTCTGTTTTGCTGACCTCACCCAAAGAGGATTTTTTTATTTTTTTATTCATTCGGAAAATCAGTGCATTTTTACACTGACCAGCTGGTCAGTGCTGACGAAGTATGAATTATCAGTGATATTTTGCTATAATCAGCTTATTATGAATTTAAAAACTTTCCTTAATTTCACACGGATTCAAACACTTCCTGCTGCCGTATTATCACCTCTCGCAGGTGTTTTATACGCTTTGTGGTATTTTAAAAGTTTTCATTGGCTCCCGACACTATTTTTCTTTCTCGGACTTGCCAGTATTAATCTTTTTGTCAGTGCGTGGAACAATCTAATGGACTACCGTAAAGCCTTAGATCCGGAGTATAAAAAATGGAATATTATCGTGGCTAAAAACATTAATCCTCGGCTAGCTTTCAAGCTTTGTATTTCTTTTTTGGTTTTTGACGTTTTGGTTGGACTCATTGTCCTCTATTTGACTAATTGGGCTATCTTGCCTTTGGGTGGGCTTTGTTTCCTTATTGCCATCTTTTATACTTATGGCCCTTTTGCATTTTCTCGTTTTCCTCTCGGTGAAATTTTAGCTGGACTGTGTGAAGGCTTTTTTGGTTTTTTCTTAGCAGTCTATATCAACTCTTACGATAAAGGCTACTTTTTTATCCGTTTCGAAGGATGGAAAATGACCTGGATTTGGGATTTTAAGCTCCTTTTTCCGCTGGTCTTAATCGGTCTTATGTGCTTTGCTCAAAACTTTAATATTATGCTTAGTGACAACCTTTGTGATTTAGAACAAGATATTCGGAATCAGCGTTATACCTTGCCTTATTACTTAAAAACTCCTGCTAGTTTGACCTTGTTTACCGGGATGTATGTACTTGCGGGGCTGTGTATTCTCGTTAGTATTCTTCTGGGTATTTTACCTTTATGGACTTTACTTATGCTGCTTATCCTCTTTAAGCTAATTCCTAACATCAAAACTTTTAGAGCACGCCAAATCAAATCTGAAACTTTTCATCTTCAAATTGATAACCTCATGCTTTTCAATGGTGCACTAGCGCTCTCGCTTTTTCTCGCCCTACTTTTTGATTAAAAGCACAAAACTTTTTAAAAAACTTTACTCCGTTTTGAGCAAAGTTTTTTTAATGCTTGAATAATTGAAAGAAAGTTTCAAAACCTAGAAAAAGTAAAATTAAACCAATCAAAACACTCATTAATAAGCTCCCAAGGAGGTCTTTTTTTCTGTGTTGATGTTCCTTTTTGGCTGAAGCCTTTTTATTTTGCCCAAATACTAAAAAGGTTAAACAGATTCCCACAGCACATAAACCCAAAAGGAGCGTCCGGGCGAGCGGCGTCGTAAAAAAATCACTCTGCAGCCAAATTGCTGTATCTCTGAAATTTTTCATCGCGTCCCCCCTTTTTTTATTTCTTCATTTTTGTGCGGGTTGGACTGACCCATGTTCCTTCACCAGAAAATCCAAGTACTCCTTTGATTGCAGGGATAAAAGTTGTCGCAATGGTTATCGTGTTCATCTGCCAATACCAAATCATATAAGCGGGGGCAAAAAATAGATACTTCATTTTCGACCCATGATTATCTAATGCACTTGATGCAATAAGCTGCCACACTCCCACTAAAGTCATAAAGGCCGAAAAAACAAAGGCCATATCTAAAACATAGAGCAACTGGTCAAAATTATTAGTCAACACCAAGACAAAAACGAGAAAAATAAGCCAAAGTGAGAAAAAAAGGTAACAAAAACTCCAAAGGATACTGCCAGTTTGATCTAAAAGCAGGATTAATTTTGGAAAATTTTTGATAGGATGTTTCATAATGCGCCAAAAATTCGTCAACCAAGCCTCTGTGCCCCCTTTTGCCCAACGTTTACGTTGCTGGTAAAGCATGTTATAAGTATTAGGAACGTTCATATAAAACATGATTGCTGGTGCAAAGATAGCGCGCCAACCATTAAACTGTTGATCCCAGGCGATTGAGATATCCTCTGTCGCTCGGTCTTGTCTAAAACCACCACAATCCATAATCGCATCTTTACGATACATTGTATTCGCTCCAGAATAAGCATACATTGTCCCTAAAACCCCCATCTGGGAGCGTTTAATCATGCCTACGATGCTAGAAAATTCAACGGTTTGTGATTTTTCGACCAGTAAAGAACGGTTTTGGACATCCGCATTAGCTGTTACAGCAGCAACATTCTGACCGCCTGGACCTAGAAAATAGTTCATATATTTCCACAGAGCATCCGGAGAGGGAACGATATCAGCATCGTTACTTAAAATATAATCCCCTTTGCAAAAAGAGAGGCCAATGTTAAAAGCATGCGCCTTTCCCTTATTCTCATTAATTCTTAATACCCGTAGTTTTTCGTACTTTATACTTAAACGCGCTAATATCTCGGGACTTGTATCGAAAGAACCATCATCACAAACTAGCACTTCATAGTGGTGGTATTCAAGTTCATTCATTAAATAATCAATCGTCTCCTCAATCATCACTTCTTCGTTATGACAAGGAATCATTATCGTAATCAACGGTTCTTCAGCTTCAACTAAGGGCCGAAAATCTCGCTCTAGGTATTTGCCAACATAAAGTGTCCGATAAAATAAACCGCCGACTGTCCATGCGATTGTGCCTACGATGGGGTAAAACATTAAAAGTTGTGTGAAATGCAACAAAACAGTCATTTTATCTCAACCTTTCCTGCTTTAAATAAGTCTGGAACAAGTTGATTGGGGAGATTTTGTTCACGCTCAACCACATAATAACGTGTTGCTTCTCTAAAGGATTTGGCACCAAAACGTGTCTCATACATCCTTTCCATAATCTCTTTTCGCTGGTTCATTTTTTGAACGTTAAAAGTTGCTTTTTGAGGGTAGACTTTTTGTTCTAAAATGTTATTACGCCATACCAAGGCCAAGCTTGCTACTAAAACAATAACAAAGAGATACAAAATAATTTCATTCAAGTGCCGCGTTAATAAAAAACTAGCCTCATAATTCCAGTGCAAATAATGCCAAACGTGATGATTCGTCAAAAAAGTGATAAAGATACCAATAGGAAAAATCAAAAATGCTAAAAAACAGACATTCACGATTATTTGTCGCGTCTTTAACCACCAATGCCCAGTCTCAAAAAATTGATCTTGCACAAAATTTTTGACCTGCTGTTCACTTTGCTGCTTTAGAGCGACTTTTTTGTTTAACTCTTTCTTCATCTTCATATTGATTCACCTCATTTCAAAAGCTTATTAAGGTAGGCCATGCGGTTTTGTAGATAATCTCTTTCGCGCTGCAGGAAGGTAACACGAGGGACAAGATGATGATAATGTCCCGTATGTTTCAGTTCCAACTCGAGTGCGTAGACCGCTTCTTTCATAAAATCAGCTAATCCTTTCTCAAAATAACGAATAAGTAAAGGCAGGATTTCAGTACACAGGTAAAGCTCTGGCACGCGCGGATGAGTGAAAAGACTTTTTTGAACAATCGATTCGGTGTGCTCATCAATCTTTTTGATATCGTCTAAAAGTTCTTTTTTTAAATCATGTGTTAGCTTTTTTCTCAGGGGTTTTACAAGGTGTAAATGCCACAGTTGATGCATCAACAAAAAGCAAAAGATAAAGATGAATAATCCTAACATTAAAAGACTAAACATACGCAATACAAAACCCTGCAGATTCTCTCTCAGTACAAGCTCACTCCCAATATCATTAGACGGGCTAACCAAAATGATAAGGAGTACCGTAGGAAAAAGGAGGGCGACGAGAGAAACGATACGTGTTTCACGACTTGCCCGTTGTTCTAAAAATGTACGGATGCGTTCATTACGCAAATAAGCATTATTTTCTAGCACCTTCAATAGCTCTACAGAAGCATAACAATAATCTAAGTCGCTTAACCGTGTTTCTACCACGCTTGTTCCTCACTTTCTCTAGCCCACTTTCGGGATCACTTTTCACCTTTCCTTTATACGGACTTCATCCGCTAAACGTTTTACAAAACTCTGAGGGTTGTTATAAGTCGTTCTAAAATGAAAATCACTGTATTCGAGGCTTTCAATTGACATGTCATTTTGAATCGCTAGTGAGATAAGATCCGCCTGTTCCGCAATTCCTTCGACATTTCCAAAACATTGATAGCCTAGGATCTTATGTGTCTTTTTTTCATAAACTAACCACGAATCTACATAGTCGTGAGTATCAACGATTACATCTCGGATACTCACAATTGCAGCAGCAAAACCTTCACTTTGGGCCTTTGCAAGATTTAATCCAGTCACGGCAAGTATGTGTCTACTACCAAGGGTAAATTTATAAGTACTTTGTGTGGCAGGAACTTTTCTTTGAGGTTTTCGTAAGTTGAGTGCCGCAATTTCACCTTGTCTAAGGGCGTCACTAGCGTGCGAAAGATAACGTGCAGTTTTCATGTTTTTTACTTGAGTTGTCGCACAATCTCCAACGGCAAAGACGTCCTCTTGACTAGTCTGCAAATAATCATTGACTACAATTGCCCCTTTGTCCCCTAAGTCAAGTTGTTCTGCCACCAGAAAACTATTGGGAAGAAAGCCAGTGGCATAGATTACCCCATCAGCTACAAACTGCTTTCCTTTTTGCGTCTGGATGTGACTACTTTTACGAGCGCTTTGTTCATCAGCTTCTTCCGTTATAGAGTGGACGATTTCGTCTGTAAAGACAGTAACACCCCTTTCTTCTAAACTTTTACGAACTCTATCTGAGACTGCTTCATCAAGATAATTATGAAGCAGATGGGAAGAAGAATGAAGCAAGGTCGTTTCAATGCCTCGAGCACTCATGACCTGAGCAAGTTCTGTACCAATCGCCCCTCCACCTACAATTAAGACACTATGAGCTTCTTGCATAAATTTTTTTAATTTTTCAGCCTCATCAGCTCGCTTGATAATAAAAAAGTTTTTTCCTACATAACCTTGAGCCAAGGGCAAACTTGGAGAGGAACCCATCGCTAATACAAGCTTGTCATAGGTCACTTCTTCTTCAAGTTCTTGGGATAAATCAAATACTTTTAGTTTTTTCACTCCAAGATTTAACTCAACAACAACCGTTTGAGTAAAAACCTGAATCTTTAAATTTTCAAGTTGAGCTTTTGTCTGTTCATTAAATAAATAACTGAAATCCTGATGTCCTAAAAGATAGCGAGGTATATTTTGTGCAGCAAAGCCAATGCTCTTTTGTCGCTCATAAAGGACAATTTCGCTGTCTGGATACTCTGTACGGGTTTTTATCGCACATGCTACTGCTGCATGGGCGCCGCCTACTATTACAACTTTCATCCTTTCTCCTGAGCAGGTGTCTTGTTTCTATCTTACCTTGCCTTTTCTCTTTTAATTCTTGTAATCATTATAACTTATTTCTTACGTTTTTGTAACTAAAAACCTTTTAAATTACTTTTGTTTATTTTAAAATACATTGAAGTTTCTTGAAGTTTTCGCAACTGCTATTTTGTTCAAAACGTGGTTAATCTCCCTCTTTTCCTCCTCATCCCCTCATCAATGCTTTCAAAAAAATAAATCCCCCTTATCATTTAATATTATAAGGGGAGGTCTTCTCATTTTATACTAATAAAAAAAAGATAGCATAGCTATCTTTTAGCGTTACGGGTTGAGTTGAAAGTCGATGGTGACGGGTTGATGATCCGAAGATTTAAATTGGTTATCAACGGTTTGAACTTTCAATGCTTTAATATTATCGGAAACGAGGAATCCATCAATTATCCCAAAGGTATTTTTAGGATTTTTTTGATCATAAGGGACATCCAATGACCTTACTGTCGAAGCATTTGTTGGAGCTACGACTCGCATCCCTTTAGTTAGATGATCGGTAGGAAAAGCTTTCATCCACGTCAGTTCAGGATGAGCCTTTCCAGCCAACGCATGGTTATAATCTGCTCCACAAATTACATAATCACCCGCATCAACATATTCTTGCATCTTATCAAATAGGGTTTGCAGTTGTTCTTTTTGAATCTTTTGATCCTTGATGAAAGCTGACATGTGCGTATTGAATATAACAAACTTTTTATTCGAATTTTTGATGGGTAAAATATTGACGTTGAAAGCTCTATCTAGGTCAAAAAACTTATTGAAGTTTGTCTCAATAGGAAGACGATAACGCTCTGCCTGCTCAATTTTATATTTTGAATAGGTCATAATCCCAGATTTTGCTTTACCAATCGGCTTAGTCACAGGGTAAAAAAGGTAGGCTGAATCATAGTTTTGCGTCAATACCGTTGTGTAATCTTCCAGAGCTTTACGAACCATTTGAGGTTCGTTGACTTTACGGCTGCGATCTCCTTGCCAATCAATCTCTTGAATGTTACCAAAATCAGGATTTTCTTTTTTGATTAAGCGAATATCCTCTTCAATGGCGTTAACCACGGCAGCTCGGCTATAAGCGCGAACATCTGGGCCTCCATCCATAAAAAAGCTAAAAGAGGGTGGATAGGAACCGTAACCGATATTAAAGGTCATCATTTTGTAGGTTTTCCCCTGTTCTACAACCTGAGTTTGAGGATTTTTAATCCTCTCCTGGCTCTGGTCGGGCAAACGATGGTATTGCCCAAAAACATAAATCAAATAGCCAATAGCGCCCACAAGAAGTAGCGCGAGTAAAAGGCCCACAATTTTTCCAATTTTGAATATGATCTTTTTCATTTTTATTATGTCTAACTTTGAAGAGTTATTCCCGCTCATCGAAGCTTGAAAACTCGATTTTTAATGTGGTGGCTATGAGCGACTCACTTACCTGGACACATGTCCAAAATTTGCTGTGTTGTCCGCACGCGGCCGAGTCTTGGAAAAATATTTTCCATGATCGCAGTATGGAGCTCTCCATTGAAGTCTGTCATCGCATCTTCTACAGCAATGACCTGATAACCATGCTGAAAAGCTTCACGCGCTGTGGTGTCACAGCCAATAGTCGTTGCAATTCCAGTGAGGATGATTTGATCAATCCCTCTTCTACGTAATTGCACATCTAAATCTGTTCCATAAAAAGCTCCCCAGTTATGTTTTGCGACATGGATAACGTTGTGAATTTCTTGATCATAAGCTTCTTCCATAACAAATTCGGCATAATCTGTTGGCAAAACTTGTGGCGTAGTATTCAGTGTATCCGTATGGGGGTGAAGCGTTTCAGGCCCATAGTTTTTGACATGAACAAAAACGATAAGTGCTTCGGTATTCTTAAAAGCTTCGACTAATTTTTTGTTTTTTTCAATTACAGCTTGAGCAGAATATGGAGTAAAACCTGTACGTCCAGCGATTCCTTTTTGCAAATCAATAAGGACCAAGGCTGTTTTCTTTAACTCTAGATTAGACATCTCTTTTTTCCAACTTTCATCAACTCTATTTTTCTTCTGTTTAATCATTCACATTACTTTTTATGTGTTTTTTTGTGTCCAGCAGTCGCTTTCTTACTGACAGACTTGTCAGTAAATTTTCCTTTTGCCGCTTTGCTATAAAAGGGTTTCTTCCCTTTTTTCTTTTTACGAGCCACATATTCAGCATCCTGATCGGACTTTGAGCCTTTTTTATCTGAGCTGACCGCTCTGTCAGTCTTCTTTTTATGAACTGATTTTACTTTTATGTCTTGTGATGACTTCTGACGGCGTTTATTATCTGACTTTTTCTTGACTTTAGCATTTTTATCAATGACGTCAAGCTCAGAAGGAAGGTAGGCAAAATCAATGTCACCGGTTATTTTATCAGCTTTAACGACTTTAATTTTGATGGGTTGTCCAATCTTAAAGACTAAACCTGTACGTTCTCCCACAAGGGCTAACATCCGTTCATGAAAGGCGAAGTAGTCTCCTTTTAAGGTTGAAATATGGACAAGCCCTTCAATTGTATTTTCAAGTTCGATAAACATACCAAAACGTGTCACTGAAGCAACTACACCGGTATATTCTTCGCCAACATGGTCGACCATGAACTCGGCTTTTTTCATTTTTTCAACTTCGCGCTCAGCATCCACAGCACGTCGCTCACGATGACTAGAATGTTCAGCAATTTCAGGAATTTTTTCTTCCCATTTTTGTAAAACTTTAGCGGATTTTTTACCCTCGCCGATTTCACGGATTAAGCGATGCACTAACAAATCGGGATAACGGCGAATTGGCGAAGTAAAATGGGTATAATTTTCGGCAGCCAGTCCAAAGTGTCCTTCATTGTTTTCTGAGTATCGTGCTTGTTGCATACTCCGTAAAAGCATGGTCGACAGTACCATTTCACCCGGTTGACCTTTAATCTTTTTCATAAAGGCTTGGAGTGCTTTTTGATCAATCGAATTTGCTGTAGCTTCAATTTGCATACCAAAAGTTCCAGCAAAATCAATGAAGCGTTGTAAGCGATCAGCTTTAGGCTGCTCATGGATCCGATAGATGAAAGGCAAATTATGGTTTTCGAAATGTGTTGCTACAGTTTCATTGGCTTCTAGCATAAACGACTCAATCATTCGCTCTGCAATGCCCCGGCTTCTTTTTCTAATTTCAACAGGTAGCCCTTTATCGTCAACAATGATTTTAGCCTCAACGGTTTCAAAATCAATGGCCCCACGACGTTTACGCATCGCTTCCAAAATATGATGAAGCTCTACCATAATTTCAACAGAATCAGCAATCTTAGCATACTTCTCCAGAGCTTCTGGGTCTTTGGCGATCATCTGATTGACCTCATCATAGGTCATGCGTTCGGTTGTTTTAATCACAGATTGTGAGAGCTGATAATTTACCACTCGCCCTTCAGGAGTAATTTCCATTACACAAGATTGAGTTAATCGATTAAGACGTGGATTCAAAGAACATATCCCATTTGACAGGCGCTCGGGTAACATAGGGACGACGCGATCTGTCACATAGACAGAAGTCCCGCGCTCGTAAGCTTCTTGGTCAAGTGGAGAATTTTCCGTGACGTAATGTGAGACATCAGCGATATGCACGCCAAGTTCAAAATTACCATTTCCTAAACGTTTAGCATGTACGGCATCATCAAGATCCTTTGCATCTGCTCCGTCAATCGTGAAAGTGATTTCGCCACGATAATCTACACGGCCTGCGATTTCACTTTCTGGCACTTCTTCAGGAACAGCCTCAGCTTGTGCGAGTACTTCCTGTGGAAATTCGGAAACAATATCCATCGAAGCCAATACCTCAAGAACGTCGATTCCTTGCTCACCTGATTGTCCTACAATCTCTGTAACCACGCCCTGCATGGTTTCTGGGAATTCGGAATCTGGATAATGGGTAATTTCGGCCCTTATAATTGCTCGATCTTCAGGAATTAAGCCTTCCTCACTTAGATACACACGATAAGGCACTTTTTTATTACGGGATTTCACAAAACCGATAAGCCCCGTCTCTGCGCGCTCTTCTTTATCGAGCGCTACAAAAGTTCCAACGACTTGATGCAGTTCATGTTTCGTGATTTCGACAACATGACCTTCAGCTGATGTTCCTTTCAAAGCATTGGCATTTTTATCCAATTCAATAAAAACTTCATCACCTTCAAGTGCAAAGCCAGTTTGCCCCCTTCGGATAAAAACGTCTGGTTCTTCTGCATCAATATTAACAAAGCCAAAGCCAGCAGCATTTGCACGAAAAGTTCCGGCAACTACTATTTTAGCTTCTTCTTTGGGTTTGAGTGCGACTTTTCCTTTATTGGTAAATTGAATCAAGTGCTCAGCTTCTAGTGAAGCCAAAGTCTTGACAAAAACTTTGTAGTCTTTTGATTTGTTCATATGCAAAGCAGCGGACAATTCTTCCACTGACAAGGCGGTTTTTGGACTATTCTCAAGGTAGTCCATGATTATTTTTCTAATACTCATTCTCTTTCTCTTCTGGGCTCATGCTTTTGATCACTTCATGTTGAGCCTCTTTCATTTAAATCTCTGTCAGTGGTATTAATCATTTTATCAGCCGAGGCCACTGATAGAATCAATTCTACCCCTGACAGGAATAACGCTCGCCAATAGCTCCTTTTGTCGAGCTAAAGTTTACTGACCATCGTGTCAGTACTTCCACAAATTTGAAAAAATAAAATACGGGCTATTTCAGCCCGCAATTTTATCGTGTTGACAAGACGACAAGTGCAAATCCAATGACAAGCCATAAGCCAATCATAATTGCGGTAAAACGCTGCATAACCGCTTCAAAGCCACGCGCCTTGCGCCGTTCGAAGAGCTCGCCCGTTCCTCCTGAAAAAGCATCAGCCGCTCCGTCTTGTTTTGAAGGTTGCATGAAAATCGCCACAATAATAAACAATGACACAATCAGCATCACGACAATCAAAATGTCATAAATTACTTTTTCCATAGTCTTATTAATCCTTTAGGCAATTGCCTAATCTCCTTTTTCAAAATTGCGTTATTAACATTATAACACATTTTTGTTTTTTTATCTTCACAAATTATTTTAGAACATCGGATTCAATAAAAAAACTCAAGTTTCGAACTTTACGGAAACTTGAGTCTAGCCCTTGTGTTAATCATGAACCACGCTGTAGTTCTAGATAACTTGTACAAGAAGGTTATTCGCCTAATTCACTGACAAACTTGTAAGCTTCTTGCGCAGCTTGTGCTCCATCGCCTACAGCTGTTGTAATTTGGCGGAAGTCTTTTTGACGAACGTCTCCCACAGCAAAGATTCCTGGAATCGCTGTTTTCATATGGTCATCTGTAATAATCCAGCCTGCTTCATCAGTAATTCCAAGATTACCCGCAAATTCAGCGACAGGATCGAGTCCCACATAGATAAAGACGCCCCCAAATTCTTTTTCTGTTACTTCCCCTGTTTTTGTATTTTTAAAAAGAACAGATTGTACTTTTTTATCATCCCCTTTAATCTCAAGTGGGACAGAATCCCAGATAAAATTAATTTTTTCATTTTTAAAAGCGCGTTGTTGGATGATTTCTTGGGCCCGTAGTTGGTCACGTCGATGCATAATCGTAACTGTTTTACCAAAACGTGTCAAGTAGTCCGCTTCTTCAACAGCAGAATCTCCACCGCCAACGACCAAAATTTCTTGATTTCTAAAGAAAGCACCATCACAGACTGCACAATATGAAACGCCTCGAGCCCCATATTCTTCTTCCCCTGGAATTCCCAATTTGCGGTGGTTTGCACCCGTAGCAATAATCAAGGATTTCGTCAAAAACTCATCGTCCTCGGTGATAATTTTTTTATGACTCCCATGATCTTCGATAGCAGTGACAAAACCATAAGCGTTCTCTACACCGAGTCCTTCCAAGGGTTCAGCCATTTTCATGGAAAGCTCCGGCCCCATAATTGTTCCATAGCCAGGATAGTTTTCAATTTCTGCCGTATTATTCATTTGTCCACCAGGAACGCCTCGTTCCAATAATAATGTTTTCATTTCAGAGCGGGCAGTGTACATTGCAGCTGTCATTCCGGCAGGTCCTGATCCTATAATTACGACGTCATATAACTTTTCTGTCATTTTATTTCCTTTTTCTAAAAGCAAATCACAGTCATCCCTAAGTCTTAAAGCATTAGCGACTTAGCTGTGACTTCCTTTATTTTTCATGCTAAAATCTTATAGCCCTATTTTACATTGTCGCGCTCTATTTTTCCATTATTTGAATTGCATTTGTAATTTACAACCCACGGATTTGGAGAATGACAAGCACACCAAGCACAGCGAAACTTAAAATGGGCGTCGTTAAAATACCGACTAGGATTAAGTCAAAAATGCGATTACGACGTTCTGCAAATGGTTTCTTCGTATTTCTTACCAGATAGGTGAAAGCGTAAAAGCCACCAACTAACAAAACAAATATTGCAGAAATTAAGAGACCTTTGAGATAAAATTCTAGAATCATCATCTTAGTTGTCCACCTCTAGATTTTTTATATGGCGAGCCAAAAAGGCACGTGTGCGTGGGTTTTTGGGGGCATAGAATACTTCTTGTGGCGTACCTGCTTCAATAATTTTACCCTTTTCCAAAAAGAGCACTTTTGTAGCTACATTATAAACAAAATCCATTTCATGACTGACTAAAACCATGGTTTGTTGATTTTTAGCAGCCTGCAAAATCACTTCTTGAACTTCACCTACTAATTCAGGGTCAAGTGCCGATGTTGGCTCATCTAAAAGTAAAAGTTTAGGTTCCATAGCGAGGGCCCGAGCGATACCTACCCGTTGTTTTTGACCACCCGAAAGAAACTTTGGATAATAGTCTTTACGATCGGTCAAACCTACTTTTTCTAGTTCTTGTTCAGCAATCAAACGCGCTTTCTCTTTAGGAAGTTTTTTAACTTGAATCAGGCCCTCCATCACGTTTTCTAAAGCAGTTCTTCGCTCAAAAAGGTTGAACTGTTGAAAAACCATCCCCGTCTTTCGCCTTAAGGCAAGAACTTCCTTTTTTGTTAAATGTGCAAAATCAATTTTTAAGTCATCAATTTCAATTTGCCCACTATCCGGATTCTCCAGATTATTTAAGGAGCGCAAAAAGGTAGACTTTCCTGCACCAGAAGCGCCAATCAACGCCACAACATCCCCTTCGTTAATCTCTAAATCCAGATGTTCAAGGACCTGATTGCCTGAAAAAGCCTTACTTAAATTTGTAATTTTAATCATAGTCGTCCTTTCTTTTAGCGATTAAATGGATTTTGTGAAAGCGAAATTTGTGCCCGATTTTTCCGTTTATCTTTTGGCATTTTCACTTCGAGTTTACGCTCCAACAAACGGATAAGAAGCTCGAAAATGATACAAATTGGCCAATAAACAAGGGCGAGCGCAAGATAGGTTTCAAAAAGTCGGAAGGTGGATCCCCCAATAATTTGAGCACGGGCAGTCATTTCAACCACCCCAGCCACAAAGGCCAACGAAGTTGATTTTAGCAGTCCAATCAAAGCATTCCCAAGCGGTGCAGTCGCTACCGTCGCTGCCTCAGGCAGAGTGACACGCATGAAGACTTGAAAGTTGGTCATACCTAAGGCTTTAGCCGCTTCGGTTTGTCCTCTGTCCACAGCTTGTATCGCTGCACGGATTGTTTCAGAATTGTAAGCGCCCTCGTTAAGCGCAAAGGCCACAATAACAAAAAGCATTGCGGGAATCGTATTGACATTATATGATGTCCCGTAGTTCATATTGATGGCTTTCAAGATTAAAGGAATCCCAGTATATGAGAGGTACAATTGGACAAGGATTGGCGTACCACGTACAAAACTTACAAATAAAGCACGCAATTGATTTAAAATCGGAATCTTGTTAATCCGTACTAAAGCGAGTAAGAGACCTAAAAGAAGGCCAAAAAACATGGCAATGATTGTCATTTCAAGGGATGATGGAATCATCTTAATAATAGGGACAAAGGCACTTACAAAAGCTTCCCAACTGAATATTTTGGTGAAAAACATTGCCCAAAAATCATGGAAATTATACTGTCCTTTAATCAGCAAAAAGGGTAAGGCTGGCAACAGAATCAGGACCAATAACAATCCCACCCCCAGTATGATTTTTTTGTTTTTATTCATCGTTCTCTATTTCTAATGCTGAAAACTCCGTCATCAATGAAGTGACAGAGCTCTTTTTTGATCTTATCTTGTACTATTATACAAGATTTTTGAAAATTTTTCTGCTTTTTTACATCTTACTGACGGAGTGGTCAGTAACTATTGGGACTGTTACTTAAAGAGCGAAGCGTCAGGGACAAAATCGCCTCCAAGGTATTTTTTGGAAAGCTTAGATAACGTTCCATCTTTCTGGAATTCCGCCAAAACCTTGTTGACATCGGCTTGCATCTTCTTTCCTTGTTCATCTTTACTAAACAAGAAATATTCATAACCATCATGTTCAGGGTCGCCAGTATCCATATTAATATCTTCAACTTTTAAGTCGTCAAACCCTTGCTCTTTAATCGCTGAGGTCAAGGAAATTTTATCATAGAGCATGAAATCAATTTTACCAGACTCGACTTGAGTGAAACGCGTATTGATAGAGGTACTGTCTGCAGAATAACCCAAATTAATCTTTTTATCCGGATTTGCTTTATTCCAATCTTGAATAGACTTTGTATAATTTGATGCAGGATTTCCAATCGTTGATTTTCCTGCTAAATCACCTAAAGTTTTGTAGGAGCCAGATTTTACAAGAACTGCATTATTTGATTTGGAAAGTGGTGATGAAAAATAGTACTTTTGCGCACGTTCCTTTGTCCAACCAAAATCGTTAGCCCCCATTTGATAGCGACCAGAATCAAGGCCAGGTACAATCCCAGAGAAATCTGTCACTTGAAATTTCACCTTATATTGTGGTAATTCTTTAAAAACTGCGCGCGCAACTTCAATATCATAACCTGTCAAATTTCCCTCTGCATCTGAGTAATTAAATGGTTTAGTTGCACCATCTGTAGCGATGACAACGGAAGTCGTTTTACTTGATGAAGTATCTTTTGAACCTGAATTGGAGCATGCAGCCAAAGTTCCAGCAGCGATAAATGTTAGAGCGGCAAGTGTGACCTTTAGTGATGTTCTCATAAAGTTCCCCTTTTTAAATTTTTGATAAAACTATCTTAACATGAACTTAAATCATTTGCTATTAAAAAAACTTATCACGAACTTTCGTTCCTTCTATGATATTAATAAAAGACAAAAAGTAGCATAATTTGCTACTTCTTTCTATAAGCTTATATGTAATTAAGCGCATAATTTGCTGACAAGTCGGTCAGCGCACTGACTTTAACAGATTCCCCAGGTTGTGGAGCGTGTAACACTTGACCATTTCCAAGATATATCCCCACATGGTCCCCACCGTAACAAATAATGAGGTCGCCCACTTGTGCTTGATCTAGTGAGCGGTGCTGCCCAGAAGCTATCTGATTCCAAGTCGTGCGACCAATTTCTATACCAAGGGCTTCTCTGTAGACGTAGCTTGTAAATCCAGAGCAATCAAAGCCTGCAGGTGTTGTTCCTCCCCACACATAAGGGACACCTAAATATTTTTTAGCAGTACTGATGAGTTGGTCAGCTTTATTTGGTGCCTTAGTTGAAGCTTTCGCAGGAGCTTTCTTAGCTGTTTTTGCCGTATGCGCTTTGGAGACCTTCGTTACTGTTTGGTCCATCGTTTGAGTCAATGCCTCGAGTGACTCACTAGCTGCTGATAGCGTGGTCAGTGTACTCAAATCATTTTCATCATTGCTGACTAGAAATTCGTCAGCTTTTACTGGTGTTGCAATAGCAGCAGCAAGACCTGTGAAGACTGCTACTGAAAAAATAAGTTTCTTTAACATCGCTAGTTAGTATAGCATAAAAAAACCGCTCTACAAGCGGTTTTACCATATTTTAATCTTTGAAAATTTAGTCTTCCAAAAATAATACGCATTATCTCGGTGTAACTTATTGCAAATCCCCAATAAATTAGAACAAACCAGAGATCTTACCTTCATTTGTCACATCCATTTTTAATGCAGCTGGGGCTTTAGGAAGCCCAGGCATCGTCATGATGTTGCCCAGAAGAGCGACAATAAAACCAGCACCAATTTTAGGAATAAGCTCTCTTACTGTGATTTCAAAGCCCTCGGGTGCAGCCAAAAGTTGCGGCTGATCTGAAAAGGAATATTGGGTCTTTGCCATGCAAATCGGGAGTTGAGCCCACCCATTCTCTTCGATTTCTCTCATCTGCCTCTTAGCTTTATCCGAAAAATTAACCTTGTAACCGCCATAAATTTCTGTCACAATTTTGTTAATTTTGTCTGAAATAGACGTCTCAAGCTCATAAAGATAGTGAAAATCAGCTTTTTCTTGTAACATTGGTGAAAGTTTTTCTGCTAAGTCTAAGCCTCCTTTTCCGCCTTTAGCAAAGACTTGCGTCAAAGAAATTTCTACGTCTAAGGCCTGAGTCAGCTGGGTTAAAACTTCAATCTCAGCTTCTGTGTCAGATTCGAATTGATTTAAGGCGACTACTACTGGAACACCATATGCTTGCATATTTTGGATATGCCGTTTCAGATTGGCAAAGCCGCGTGCTACAGCCTCTTTATTTTCAAGTGTTAAATCAGTTTTATCCACTCCACCATGCATTTTAAGGGCCCGTAACGTTGCTACAATAACAACAGCATCTGGAGTTTTTTCCAGTTGACGTGTTTTAATATCAAGGAATTTTTCGCCCCCAAGATCTGCGCCAAAACCTGCTTCTGTAATCACTACATCTGCTAAACGCAATGCTGTTTTAGTCGCCAAAACGGAGTTACAGCCATGTGCAATATTTGCAAAAGGACCGCCATGAATCAGTGCAGGTGTACCTTCAATGGTTTGCACCAAGTTGGGTTTTATCGCATCTTTCAAGAGCATCGTGATGGCGCCGGCAACGCCAAGATCACCTACTGTGACTGGTTTTCGATCATAGCGTTGTGCAATGACAATTTTAGCTAAGCGTTGTTTTAAATCCTCCAACGAAGTCGCCAAACATAACACAGCCATAATCTCACTGGCTACAGTAATATCAAAGCCATCTTCTCGAGGAACCCCATTTAAAGGACCTCCTAGACCAATGGTCACATGGCGCAGTGCTCGATCATTTAAATCAAGTACTCTTTTCCAAATGATGCGCCGTGGATCAATCTGCAAAGGATTCCCTTGGTGTAAACTATTATCTAAAAAAGCTGCAATCGCATTATTAGCCGTTGTGATGGCGTGAATATCGCCTGTAAAATGAAGGTTAATGTCTTCCATCGGCAAAACTTGAGCGTACCCTCCACCTGCTGCCCCGCCTTTTACACCCATCACTGGTCCAAGTGACGGCTCACGTAGAGCAACCATAACACGTGTTCCTTTTTGAGCAAAAGCATCTGCCAAACCTACTGTTACCGTAGATTTCCCTTCCCCTGCAGGTGTAGGATTGATAGAGGTCACTAAGATGAGTTTTCCTTCTTTATTTGTTTCAAATTTTTTTAAAACATCTAAAGGCAGTTTCGCTTTATATTTTCCATAAAGTTCAATATCATCAAAAGATAAACCAACTTTTTCAGCAATTTCAGTGATGGGGGTCATTGTAGCAGCTTGTGCAATTTCGATATCTGATTTCATCATACTCCTTAAAATCTAACAACTAATATAGGTAATTTGAAGTTCTTTTATTAATATTTTATCAGAAATTAAAAGGATTTACTGTTTAAGCTATTTATTGCTTCATCTTCCCATCTAAAACGTTCGGTTTTATAAAAAATAATAAAAAAAGACCAGTCGAAACTCGTCTTTATTCCCTCCATTTATTCCAATTATAATAATGGATAATTTTGATGATACCGACAACCAAAAATTCAATCCCCAAAATCATCCAAAGGGTAACCGCTCCCCATAAAGGTGAGAAGAGCAATGTTGCACCAGCAATAACACTAATTAGACTTAAAATCATTGCCCAGATTTTATTATAAAACTGGCTTAAAGCAGTCAAATTTACGATACCATCAATAATCCACAGTACCCCTACAAAAATACCGACAAGAATAAATAATGACTCTGCTGCTGCGTTTAAGTCAGCAAAAACGAAAATACCTGCGAACAAATACATAAACCCAAGTATAAAATGACCCACACGCCAAATTTTACTACGGTCTTCTCGTTTTCTAATAAAATTCGACCCAATGTAAACAACCCCCATGATAATCAGGGCAACACCAACAATCGAAGCAACAATGGCTGCCGTGCGAGAGGGCCAAAATAGAATTAATAAACCAATAATAACTGAAACAATTCCGTTAAACCCTAGACCACGACGTAATCTTTCAAAGTCTCCACGCATACTCCTACCTCCTTTTATACCCAAAGTATAACAAGTTATTCTCATTTTTTCAAACAATGGGATTATTTTTAGATTACTTCTCATACCTTTATTTCCTTGAATTAATCGCAGATAGTCGTTTTTATAATACGTTTTGTAAGCGAACTTATGATAAAATGATGATAAGGAGATAACATTATGAAAAAATACTTATTGGCTTGTACGGCATTGTTTCTATTAACTGGCTGTAGTGCCAAGTCTACAGAATCTACACAAGCTTCGAGCAATAAAACTCCCCTTTCCTCTTCTTCAAGTCAAAAACTTCACTCCAGTACCTCAAGCAGCACCGCCATGCCACAAACTATTAAAAAATTTGCCAGTGGCGACTATAGTGCTTACACGGGAACTTATAAAAGTGAACTGGATTCCAGTTTAATCATTAGCGCCGACAAGATCCACTATTATGCGCCAGATCAAACTTTAGTGGGGAGTGTTGTGCTCAATCAAAAAACTTTCTCTAAGCAAACTACTTCCCCTAGCTTTAGCCGTACCTACGCTTTTAATACGGAGACAATAACTGTAACTTTTAATGATACTGGTGATAAAATCACGAGTATTAGTCTCTCCAAAGACATTTATAATAATAATCAAGCCACGATTTTTAAATACAGTACCGCAGAAACAAGCCTTCCTTTTACAGAGCAAGAAGCACTCAAAATCCTTCAATCTTCTAAAGGCTTTAGTGATGACGATTCCTATTTCTTAGCTACCAAATATGAAAATAGCTACATTATTCAAGTCGTCTCCAAAGCAATCCGTGCCCAAGGAGGAAGTGGCACGGTAGGCTTATACCAAGTGTTTTCAGATGGCACTAACTTTCTAGTGAAAAACAATCCTACAACAGGAGCTTATGATAAAATCGAATAAAAGAAAGCACTCGAATTCGAGTGCTTTCTATTACTCTTGGTACAAAACTTCAAATTCCTCACAAATCACGTCCATTTCTTCTTGAAATAGGCCTAGATTTTCCCAAAATTCTTGATGAGCTTGCCGCCAATAGGAAAGAGAGCGATCACCTTCACCTTCTTTGAAAGCGTGCGCTGCAGAAACTTCCTTAAATTTTCTAATGGTGACACGGGTTGTCCGGATAGCAGCACGCGGTACACCTTTACCATCTAACAACACATCAAACTTACCGTCCACTACAGGTTGAGCTTCATCTGGTGCATATTCGGCTAAAGCACTGGCTGTGGCTGTTTTTTTTCCAGTTAAAACAAGGTCGAGTAACTCGTCGGCGAGTTCAGGTTCCGTAATAGGCCCCTCGACTTCATTACAAAAAGCCCAAGCCCAACGGAAATTTTCGGGTTCAAGTCCAGTTCTTGTGATAAAAGCTTCATACTTCATCACTCACCTCCTGCTTCTCTTTTAAAAAGTCCTGTCATTCACTGACAGGGCTGTAAGTTCATTATAAATAATTATTCAGCAATAAGTGTTTCAAGTCCAACTTTCATCATATCAGTGAACGTGAGTTGGCGTTCTTCTGATGTCGTTGCTTCTCCTGTCAGCAGATGATCAGATATTGTCATAATACCGAGGGTTTGAACGTGATGTTTAGCGCCAAGGTAATAAAGACCTGCTGCTTCCATCTCAACAGCTTTGACGCCAAGTTGACCGATTTTCAACGCATCAGGCCCGCCATAGAACAAATCAGAGCTTAAAATGTTTCCCACATGGGTGGTGATCCCTAAGTCTTTTGCGATATGGTAAGCCTTATCTAGCAAGTCAAAGTCCGCAATTTGTGGAAAATCAAAATCAGGGAAATCGTGACGAACAATCGCTGAGGTTGTTGCTGCAGCTTGCCCAATCACCAAATCACGAATATGAACTTCTTCATTAATGGAACCCGCTGTCCCCACGCGAATCAAGCGTTTCACACCGTATTCTGTGATTAATTCATTGGCATAGATTGAAATGGAAGGAATCCCCATCCCTGTCCCCATGACTGAAACGCGATGCCCTTTATAAGTCCCTGTAAATCCAAGCATTCCACGCACTTGGTTAAATTGGACTGGATTTTCGAGGAAATTTTCCGCAATAAATTTGGCACGTAAGGGGTCACCTGGTAAGAGGATTTTATCTGCGATTTCGCCTTTTTGAGCTTCAATATGTGGTGTTGGCATAATTTTTTCCTTTTTATTATTTTGAGTTCACTGATGGCTCCATCAGTTTTAAAATTACTGACAGAGTGGTCAGTAAGCGTACACTGCTTTTTATAAATTGGGTTTAGTGGTAATCTTGATTAATTTTTGGTTTGCCTGATCGGTCCAAAAGCACCGTAAGTCCCCCTCCACCGCCACTACCGGCGCTAAAGAGGTATTCAATTCCTGTTTCTTTATCAATAATGACTGCGTTGCCTGACATCCCACCCGAAATTTTTTCAAAGCGATTTTTGACATCATTTTTGTCCATAAGCTCACCTTTTCTCATTTAACCTTTACTGACCACTTCGTCAGTAAAATTTTTCAGCTTAAACTAATTCATCCAAGATTGATTCTCCAATATCGCCTTTTTCTACACCAAAATTTTCTGCGATAGTCGCAGAGATATCGGCAAAGTGTCCGATTGGCAAAGGTTTTGGTTCCTTGAAAGCTTTAGAGAAAGTGACCAATGGAATGTATTCACGCGTGTGATCTGTTCCCACGAATGTTGGATCATTCCCGTGGTCTGCAGTGATCATAAGAATGTCATCCTCTCGCATCGCATCCATAATTTCTGGCAAACGACCATCTAAGTCTTGAATGGCATCACGATAACCTTCTGGATTGCGACGGTGACCGTATTTGGCATCCATATCCACGAGGTTAACAAAGAGTAAGCCTTCATCGAACTCGGGCAGGGCCATGGCTTTCAGCATGCGATCCACACCGTCCATGTCGTTTTCATTGTGACCCATGTCTTTATTAATACCTTGACCATCATAAATGTCATGGATTTTACCGACCGAAATCACCTTGAAACCCGCATCGTCCAGATTATTCATGACGGTACGACCAAATGGTGCAAGTGCAAAGTCACGACGATGTGCTGTCCGCTCAAAATGACCTGGCGTCCCCACATAAGGCCGAGCAATAATCCGGCCCAACATCCATTCAGAGCCGACTAACGTAATTGAGCGTACATATTCACAAATCTTCATAAGCTCATCAACAGGGATAATCTCTTCATGTGCCGCAATTTGCAAGACAGGGTCAGCTGATGTATAGATAATCAGCTCGCCTGTTTCCATTTGGCGAGGACCAAAATCATCAATAACCGCCGTACCTGAGTAGGGCTTATTCGCTTCACGAATGATTTTACGGCCTGAAAATTCTTCGATTTTAGTCAAAAGTTCTTCTGGAAAGCCGTCCGGATAGACAGGAAAAGGCGTTTTAATATCCAGCCCCATAATTTCCCAGTGTCCAGTCATCGTATCTTTTCCTTCAGATACTTCTTGCAATTTTGTACTGTAACCGAGCGGTTTGTCAGTTGGGGCCACTGTTTTTAATGGTGCAATATTACCCAAGCCTAATTTTTGAAAATTGGGTACGTCTAAGCCCACTTTTTCTGAAATATGGCCAATAGTATTTGAACCAGTATCTGGTGTTTCATGATTGAAAAAGCGATTCGCATCAGGTGCTTCACCGATTCCTGCTGAATCCATTACGATTAAATGTACACGACCAAATTTTTTTGCCATCTCATACTCCATTTTCTAATATTACACTTATTATATCAAACTTTTCTATCTCTATTATATAAAAATTCTTCATAAAAAGGTTTTCACATCGCTGCGTCTTCATCTGAAAACTTTTACAAAAGTTTTTAATAAAAAACCAGCGGAAATTGCCTTTCGTCACTTCAAAAACGCCTGACAGCTCTGTCAGTTCATGATTGAGCCCTTTTCTTGGTAGATGGCATACAAATCCAGCAAAATGCGACAAATTAATTCTAAAGTCATGCGACTTGCAGCATCACCTAGTAAAGCTGATTTTTCTAATTTAGATTTATAAGCCAAAAGTACAAAGTCACTCAACTGAGCAAGCTCACTTTGATAGTTGCAAGTAATCGCTAAAACTTTAGCTCCTTGCCTTTTTGACTTCTTGACCGCAGCAAGAATTCTAGGTGTTGTTCCTGACGAACTCAATGCAATGACCATATCGTCAGCCGTCAACTTATCCGCATAGTCCATCATACTATCAAAATAGCGACTGACAGCATTTTTCCCTAAGGATTGTAGCCGATGTGTCAGATCATCAGCCACACCCGTACTTGGCCCACGCGCGATAATCATTATTGTCTGAGAAGTTGTCAGTGCTTCTAAAATGTGGGAAAGTTCCTGACCATCCAATAAGTTGATTGTACGCACCACTTCATCTAAATTTTTATAAATAAAAGCATTGGCTTCCTTTGACAGACCTTTGATTTCTTGCTGATCTGTTTGGTGATGACGTTTCAAAAGATTTTTATAATCAGAGAAGCCCTCAAAACCTCTTTTCTTTAACGTTCTGACAATCGTGGCTGTACTCACGTGGCCTAACTCAGCAATTTGAGTGATCGATGAGCGCTGCACCTTTGATCTATTTTCTTCCAAAAAATCCCAAGTATACATTTCTGCATCCGATAACTTTTCCATTATTTCTCATTTCTTGTTCGTTTTATGCTCTTCTTATTATATCATATCTCCTTAAAGACCCCCTCCTGTTATTGAGTATCGCACAAAAAAAAGCCCCTAATAAGGGGGACTTTTTAAATTAATCTTTGATTCCCAAAAGGGTTTTGATTTGCTCTACTTGCATCTTAGCATAAGCTTCAGGATTCGTTTTTTGCAGCTGTGCCAACTCTGCAGCTTTTGCAGGATCAGCTTTCAGTTGAGCTGCCATTTGAGCTTGCATCGCTGGTGCTTCTTTAGTCAATTTTTCGACTTGATCTTGTGTCAAAACGAGCCAAGTATCTTTTGGAACACTAACCACTGAGCGTTGTTTTACCAAATCACCTTCTTCGTCACCCATGCTAAAAAGTGCTTTATATAAATCAGAAGCCCAAACACGACGTGTTGTGGTGGTGGTCACTGTAGCTTTCGACGCATCCGTCATTTTATAAGTAGCAGATTTCTTGACTGCTTCTGAAATATGCTTTTCATCTGGTGTAAAGTTTGTATCTGGCTTCTTCGCATCTTCTTCGTTACGATAAACGAACACATAGTTATTGGTATTTTTACCAATCTCAGCTTTGATCATCAAGTTATAGGCTGCTGATGAATCTCCAGCTGTATAAATCTCATGGGTACGTGAAGTTGAAACTTCTTTCATTCCCCAGTGATCTTTAATATGGAAGGTGAGCATCCCAACAGAAGTCGCCAAAAGTAAAAATGAGAGACCTCCCACTAACCAATGAGCGAAAGTATTTTTAATGAACATAAATCCAAAGAAAGTACCGATCATAAAGATCACAATTAATACTAAAATTAACATTATTTAGTTCCTCCTTCTACTTCATGTTCTTCAACAGGAACACCAGCCAACATTTTTCCATTTCTCAAAAAGAGTGCGACAACAATACCTACTACCGCAAAGGCAAAACCAATCGCAAACGAAGCGTGGTAACCTTGAAGCATTGCTCCGATAGCTTTATTAGCGTATTGTAATGGATCAGAAGTCTTCAAGGATGTAGCAGGCATGTTGTTGGTAATTACATTTTGCGCTACTGATGAAAGTAAAGCAACAACGACTGACGAAGCAACTTGACGTGCAGTGGTATTAGAGGCGGTAGCTTGAGCCACTTCATTAACAGGCACTGAGTTCATGGCGCTCGTAGTCAAAGGCATCATAACCATACCAACCCCGACCATACGTAAACCGTAAAGTAAAGTAACGAAGTGGTCTGGAGTAGTTGATGTAAAGAACATAAACGGAACTGTACCGATTGCCAATACACAGAAACCGACAAGGGCAAGACGTTTAGCACCAATTCGGTCATAAACATTCCCTGCGAGTGGTGCGACAACTACCATTACCAATGAACCAGGAAGTAATACCAAACCTGAATTAAAGGCTGAAAGACCATGCACATCTTGAAGATAGAGCGGCAGCATCATTTCAACACCCATCATGGCCATGGTACTTAATGCAAGTGCTAAAGTCACCAATGTAAATTGTTTAATCTTAAAGACACGAATATCAAGGAAAGGATCATCCATTTTAAGTTGGCGCCAACCAAAGAGTGCTATTATAATTAACCCACCCACGATTGGAGCAATAACCGTGTCAAATTGTCCCCAGCCATCTGTTGCGACATTTGTAAAGCCCCAAAGGAAGATACCAAAGCCAAGGACAGAAAGAACAACTGAGAGGAAATCTAACTTCATTGGACGGTTTGGGATAACATCTCGCATCGCAAAAATTGAAACGAGAAAGACGATACCAACCACAATCATAGGAATCAAGAAAACTGTACGCCAGCTCGCGGCAAAAGTCCAGAAAATAAAATGAAATTTATGTGTGATGAGCCAACCAGCAAAGGTAGGACCAATTGCAGGTGCAAGGACGAGAACTACCCCTGCAATCCCCATGATTGCTCCCATTTGTTTAGCAGGAAACATATTGACTAAAGCCACTTGCATCAAGGGCATCGTGATCCCTACAGCTATAGCTTGTAAGATACGACCAGCAAGAAAGACCCACCAGCTTGAAGTTGGAGCTGAGTAAGCTACGAACATCCCAATAAATAAAATGGCATAAGCGCTCATATAGAGCCAGCGTGTTGGGAATTTTGTTGCCAAGTAGGCAGAAATTGGGACCATAATCCCATTTGCTAACAAGAACCATGTGGTGGCTTGTTGAGCAGTTGACATTGTAATGTTAAAGTCGTTCATCAAAGTAGGAATAGCCGTTCCAAGTGATGTTTGCATCAACATGGCCCCGAATGTCCCAACTAAGATTAAAATAAGCATACCGATACGGCTGTAATGCTTACCATGAATGTCTAAATGATAATCTTTTTCAATTGTATTAGGCATTTTTTTCCTCCTCTTTTTCTTTTTGTTCTTGCGCATTTTTCATCCCAATTTCTAAAAATAATTTGAAATTTTCGATGAAACTTTGCGTTCGTTCTTCACCCATTTCCTCAAAAACACGCGCCAAATTGGTGCAGGCGGCCATTTTTGCTTCTTCTGCAGTTCGGCGCCCTTTATCAGTTATAGCAACCAATATTTTACGACGGTCAGTTCTTGAAATCTCACGGGTGATCATATGTTTGTCTTCGAGATTGTTCAAGATGGTCGCAATTCGAGCTGTACTCGTGTGGGTGTATTTTGCAATCGCACTAGGTACAACTTCTTTACCAGCTTCTTTATAAAGATACCCCAACACCAATTGCTCCCCATGGGAGTAATTATTGAAGCGGTTTATGATTTCAGCTTTTCCTTTTTTCTTCACGGCAGAAAGAAAAACCTCTGCGGCTTGGTTGTAATTCATCTTTTCCCTCTCTCTAACGGCAATATTTATTAACGACGTTAACTATTATAGTCCGTTCATTTTATTTTGTCAAGAAGAAAAATTCGTCTTTCCAAAAAAAAAAAGCTATAAGTTTTTGTAACTCACCGCTTCTTATAAAAATCCGAATACTATCCATTCGTTCTTAACTTTTTAACAATTACCGCGCCTACAGCCCATACGAGGAAAGCAACAATAAGTGCGATGATTAAAAGACCAATTGATCCATTCGTGATGGACCGAAATAGCGCTAATCCGCCAAAAGCATAAATAAATCCCCAAGCTAGATAGCCCGGCAAGGCAGCTAGCGTGTATTTTAACCAATTCCAATCCAAAAATCCTGCGCCAAGTTGAACGACCGACTGAAACCCTACTGTTAAAAAACTCAGGGGAATAACGGGCCAACCATATTTTTCAAGTGCAGCTATACCGGCTCTTTTTTCCTCAGCATTTTGGCCGCTTTTTCCAAACTTACTTTTAATAAGCCCTTTTCGCATGAATTTTCCCAACCAAAAAGTAAGTTGAGCTCTGAAAAATACTACTACAAATAAAAATATGGTAGCTTGCCATAATGGTAAACTTGCTACCCAATCCAACATTGCCTTAGCCAATGATTCTACCTCGCTTCTTTACCCTTTTCTAAACAAGAAGAAAATGGGCATCTAGCTCTATCATATCATAAAAGCTCCACCAGAAAGGAAATTAATGCTCAAAAAGGCATAGGTGAAACGATGACAAAAAGAGAGGCAAGCTTTACTTTAGTTTAGCTTAGATTTTTTTAAAAATTTTTTTTGCAATCACTCGTTTGTTTTTAGGAATAAATTTTCTCATTTCTTCTTCATTGTAACCAACTTGAATTCTATTATTACCAACAAGAAGCAGTTGATTAAGGTACCGAGAATTGGAAAGCAAAAAATCAGCAAGCTCTAAAGTTCCCATTTCTTCAACTTTCTTTCCCGCTAAACGACTCAACTTTTGATAGTTCATCCCTCGGCGAAGCACATCAGCAAAGCCTCCTTCAGTAAAACTTAAAATTTCTAACAACTGCTGACGAGACAATTTACCATAAGGAATCAGTTCATATTCGATTTTATGATCTTCTAACCATTCCTGTGCTTTTTTTACGGAAGAGCACTTCTCAGGTGAAGCATAGTAAGCCTTTACTTTCATATGGTTATTAATTATATAATGCTTCTTTTTAAAATACAAGCATCTTTTTCAATAAAATTTTTATTTCTTTAGACGCCTAGAAATGAAAGCTCACCCCTACTCATATTACTTAATTTAAGTACTTTCAGAGCACAAAAAAAGATCATAAATCTTTATGAACTTTTTTACCCTTTGTAATTAGAATCCATTCTTCTTCTAAATAAGCATTTACTTTTTCTTTCAAAATAGGAACCATATCCCAGTCTTTTGGGTCTTCTAAAAACTTAGTAAGCATTTCACTAATTTCCTTTGAGAGCCCCTCTTTCTGAGATAAGTTTGGTTTTCTTTTTATCTGGATTTCATAATAATTACTGAAAAAACGATTAGAAAGTTTATAAACACGTTCCAACATTGACTTATCTAGTTGGTCAGTTTGCTCCTCTACTTGCGGAAAGTAAACAGAAAGTAACTCGAGTTGCTGTAAAAGTTCTTTCTCTTGCTTCATTTTAGAGTCTGCTGTATCCTTTACTACTCGATAGGCCATTATCACTTCAATAAGCTGCTCTCTTACCTTTTGTAGCCTTTGAAATTTTGCTTGAGTAACTGTTACATCTTGTCCTTTTTTTTGGAGTAACACTCCTGCTAACAAAGTTCCTAAAAATGCTCCTAAAAACACAATGATAATTTCTCTCAACTGTCTGCTTCCTCCAATTTTTTCATTCTATTACTTTTAAAAAAGAAAAACCCATTTTCCACGGGAATTATTTATTCAACTGATGTTTTTTTCTAACGACATGTCCTGTGATCAAGTCCGTAAGCAGACAGACCAGCCCGCCAGCAATTCCTACACTTCCTAAAAAAAGAAGACAATGGTAATGGCTAGGTTTAATAACCCCGACCCAAAAAATAATTGTACCTACTAAAATGACTGTTAGCCATATTTTATATATTTTCATTTATCATATCCTAATATTAAATAGTCTAGCACATTTTAGAAAAATGAACATTCAAAATACCTTTCTTTGACACTCTCCAATATAAAATATGGACTATTTTTGTCATCTACTCCTTGCTATTGTTGAGAAATATCTATTTTGAGACTCCACTTGTAACTTAATGAGTTTTTTCTAGATTAATAAAAAAGGCCTCCTAAACGGAGGCGAGTTTAAATATAAAATACCGCAATTTCTGGTAAAACCCCAAAACGCGCTGAGAGATGAGTTGTTCCTATACCCGTATTTACATATAATTTTTCCCCTGTATCTAAGGTGTATAGCCCTCCAGTATAACGATTAGCATGACCCATCACGGCTGCTGCTTTTTTTTGAACTTGTGGAAAAAATGGTATATTTACTTGTCCGCCATGACTATGTCCCGAGAGAATAAGTTCATACCCTTTTCCTTGATATTGGATCACCTCATCTGGTTCATGTGTCAATAAAATATCGTAGGCTGTACCATTCATTTCCTCAACTGTCGGAGGTAATACAGGGTTTCCTAATAAAGCATCATCGAGGCCGGTAAATAAAATGGATCTTCCTTGAGAGGTTCCTACTACTAAATTTTCATTTCTTAAAAGCGAGAACCCAGCTTGTTGCATCATATTTTCATAGATACGCGAGGCTCCTCCTCCGTAATCACGGTTCCCCCAGATAGCTATTTTTCCGTATCTTGCTCTTAGATGAGCAAGTTTTGAGGCCACTTGTTCATTATCTTGATAGTTTGAATAATTATCGTAAAGATCACCAGTAAAAACGATGAAGTCTGGAGATTGCTCATTTACTTTTTGAACGACTTTTTCTAAGTGTTTTGCAGTGTAATCTTTTTTTATATGCAAGTCAGAGATTTGAACTAATTTTAGTTTTTCTTCTGAGGCCACACTCTGTACCTGATGTTCATTTAAAGTGAGACGATAAGGCTCAACTTTAAAAGCATAATACAAACATCCTACTGAAGCAAGAAGTGCAATCAGAAAGAGGGTCAGAAATGTTTTTATTAGTTTCATATCTTTTAATTATAACATATTTATGTAGAGCATAAATTTTTGAAAAGCCTAAAGCTTTTATTGTAAAATTTTCTTTTTTCATCCCCTTTAATAAAATTTAAAAAAGAAACCAAAGAAAAACCCTTGATATACACGGGTTTTTAAATCTTTAAGCATCAATTGTTGAATATTGGGCATTGGTTTCGATAAATTCACGACGGGGTTCAACACGGTCACCCATGAGCATATCAAATATTTTATCAGCTTCTGCTGCATCTTCAACAGAAACGCGTGCCATCAGCCGATGTTCTGGGTCCATGGTTGTATCCCAAAGTTGATGGTCATCCATTTCCCCTAAACCTTTATAACGTTGTACAGTAGGTTTTGTTCTTCCTTGTGCCCAACGTGCTAAAGCTTCTTGTAAATCTTTTTCTTGATTTTCACCTGGTTGGATGTATTCTTTTGTTTCTGAACCAACTTTGATACCGTAAATTGGAGGTTGAGCAATGTAAACATATCCTGCTTCAACAACTGGGCGCATGTAACGGTAGAAAAGTGTTAATAAAAGTGTCCGGATGTGTGCGCCGTCGACATCGGCATCGGTCATGATAACAAGTTTGTGATAACGTGCCTTGGACAAATCGTAATCCGCTCCAAAACCTGTTCCCATTGCAGTGAATAGCGAACGAATTTCTTCATTGGCTAAAATTTTATCCATCGTGGCTTTTTCCACATTCAAAATCTTACCCCGAATAGGTAAAATTGCTTGGAACTCACGATTACGTCCTGATTTAGCTGATCCACCAGCCGAATCACCTTCGACGATGAATAATTCAGTTTGTTCTGGATTATTGGATGAACAGTCAGCTAATTTACCGGGAAGGTTGGAAATTTCAAGCCCTGATTTTTTACGTGTCACTTCACGCGCACGTTTTGCTGCGATACGAGCCTTGCTTGCTAAAATCCCTTTTTCGACGATCTTACGAGCAACGTTTGGGTTTTCGAGCATAAAGGTACTCAAAGCTTCAGCAAAAAGTTTATTCACAATCCCTGTTACTTCAGAATTACCTAGCTTCGTTTTCGTCTGTCCTTCAAATTGAGGGTTAGGATGTTTAACCGAAATAACAGCAGTCAACCCTTCTCGAACATCATCTCCCGTGAGATTATCTTCATTTTCTTTAAGAATTTTATTTTGTTTTGCGTAATTATTAATGACACGTGTGAGAGCCGTTCTAAAGCCTTGTTCATGAGTCCCACCTTCATGCGTATTAATGTTATTAGCAAAGGACATCACAACTGAATGGTAGGTGTCAGTATATTGCATTGCCACTTCAACTGCAATGCCATCCATTTCCCCTTCAGTAAAAATTGCTGGTTCAAAAATGACTGTCTTATTTTCATTTAAATATTCAACATAAGACTGAATTCCACCTTCGTAATGGAAATGAACTTCATTCTTCTCATTTCCTGCACGCTTGTCAGTCAATGAGATACGCAGACCACGATTCAAGAAAGCTAATTCTCTGACACGTGTTGCCAATTTATCAAAGTCAAACTCCACTGTTTCAGTGAAAATCTCGGGATCTGGTACAAAGTGAACTGTAGTTCCACGCCGGTCGGTTTCTCCAATAACTTTCAGATCGTCAACAACAAGCCCCCGATGATATTCTTGGTAATACTTTTCACCGTCCTTATGTACCGTGACGTCTAAGGTTGTGGAGAGTGCATTAACTACGGAAGAACCCACACCGTGCAAACCGCCAGATACCTTGTAGCCGCCTCCGCCAAATTTACCACCCGCATGGAGCACTGTAAAAACTGTTTCAACAGCTGGACGTCCCGTTTTTTCTTGAATATCAACAGGAATTCCCCGACCATCATCGACAACCGTAATAGAATTATCGGCTTCTATGAATACCTCAATATGACTGGCAAATCCTGCCAAAGCTTCATCAATTGAATTATCTACAATTTCCCATACCAAGTGATGGAGCCCTTCTTTTGAAGTGGACCCGATATACATCCCTGGACGCATCCGAACTGCCTCAAGCCCTTCAAGTACTTGAATCTGACTGGCATCATACTCATCAGCAAGCATTTCTAAATCTTTATTTTCTTCGTTCAAAATCAAATCTCATTTCTATGAAAACTTACTCCTATTATACCATAAATAGCCGATTTTAGCGACTTCGTGAGGTAAACTTTTATTAAATAATCACCTTTTTGGAGAGAATATTGTTAAATAAAAAAGCAAATTTTTAAAATTTACTTTTCAACTTCTTTATTCTAAAATTTCTGTTAAATGATGGATAAGATGATCGGCAGTAGGTGCTTCTGTCGTAGAGACTGCACTATCAAAATATATGGTGGCTACACCTGCTGCTTTTCCGGCTTCAATGTCTAAGGGACGATCTCCAATCATCACTGTTTTAGCTGGATCAAGATGATATTTGTCTAATAAATAGTTAATTGAATCAGGAGCAGGCTTCCTTTTAAAACCATTATCTGATGTCACAACTTCTGTAAAGTAAGAATCAATCTGTGCTGAGTTTAAAATTGTAAGAACTTGATTATTACGATGTGAAATCATAAAATTACGAGCGTGCCTTGCTGACAGCTCTGTCAGTACTTCTTTTGCTCCATCAAAAAGAATTGGTTTTTCTAAAACTTCTGCTTCAAGTTTCTTGTATTCCTCTAAAAAACCTGGGAGATCTTTTGCAAATTTTTCCACGGCATAGGCAGTAGAAATTTTCAAAACGTCATAAGCTTCTGAATGTAAGACCACCCGTTCTGCCATTGCCCATAATGTTGCTGCAAAAGCATGACTAGAACTTTCGTAATTGTCTAATAAAGTACCGCCTAAATCCCAGATATAGTTTTCGTAGTCCATGTTCATATTATAACATACTCACCTTATAAGCTTTATTTTAAAACCATTTAAAATTAGTGGGCCTGATAGATTTTTACTGGAATTGCAGCGCTGTTTCCTTTTGGTTGTCTTAGAAGCATTTGTGCTTCAAAATAATCTTTGAATAAGGGTTTGCGAATCTTATATAAGGTAATAGCTTGAAGATCTTTTTTCTTATTAGCAAAGTCTTTAAAATCAAAAGTGATTTTCCACCAAGTTGGACGTTCTAATTTGGAAATCACATAATTTTGTTCTTTTGTAAGAAGATGCTCGTAAGAAAAGCGCTCTATTTCGTCAAATTGGTACTTGCTCATCGATGGTTTTACCTGTTGGTTGAAAGAAGCATCTTGAACAAGGTAAGCACGATCCTCCTCACTCCTAAATTCTTGTGTTTCAAATCCGAATTCAATATTATGGGTCGTTTCGTTAACGACATAATAAATCTTATCCGAAGCGATACTAAAGTGACTCTTCAGAATATCTTTACCAAAAGTAAAGGTTAGTGCACCAACGAAAGTCAAAAACCAAAGAAGAGCAATTTGCCATGTGGCTAATCTCCTTTTTAAATTTGGTTGTTTGGGAGAGGGATCATTTCGCCACAACGACTCCTTGGGTTGTCCGCTTTTTTCTTCCCAAACCTCTTCACAAATCATTGACAATTCTGCTAAAGAAATTTTTACTGCTGAAGCACTGATGGAAAAGGCGACCTCTAAATCATGACCCGGATGATAGAAGTCAAACATTTTCCCCCTGTTTTTTTCCATTTGAAACGGTCCACTCGGCTGGCCCTTGCAAATGTAAAGTTGCTGATTTCGAAGATAAATTCCACGAATCTCCCGCCATTCAACACTTTTTTCATGAGGTAGGAGTCGAAAAGTGATACCTCTTTCATCAATCACTAACAGTGTTTTGCGAAGATGTCGTACTGAAAACGTAAGCAGATACAAAAAAAGGAGTACCAGGAGAAACATCAAAAAAAACGGCTGACTATATGGAATTGATAACCAAAACCTGTAAAATAAGTAACCGCAACAAAGCTCAAACAAAACACTGATCCATAAAATCGTCCATACATTCGTTTTTAATTTTAACGGTAAATAAATTTCTTCCATATCAGCCTTTGCTCTACTTTCTTGAGCTTATTATAACAAAAAAGTGCGCTATTCCACATTATAAAAAGAAACCATCCGGTTTCTTAGACTTGTTGTTCTGATTTCGAAAGTAAAATGACAGAGACGATGACCATTATGATAGCAAGTAGTTCAACAGGTGTTAATTTTAAGCCAAAAAGAGGAATACTCAAAAATACTGAAGTTAAGGGTTCTGTCGCCGTTGCTACAGAGACTACTAGCGGTGAAATGAGTTGGAATGCTCTCAAAAGAAGCAAGAAAGCTAATGCTGTTCCTACAATGGCAATCGTTAAGACATAAAAAATAGATAAAGGCTCTATTTTAAAGTCAACCCGCCAAATAGGATAGAAAATATTGCAGCCGATACCCGCGAGCATCATTCCCCAGCCTGTCATGTTCAAAGCGCCATATTTATCAAGAAGTGGTTTAGGAACGATGGAGTAAATCACTACTGCTACTCCAGCAAGTAAGCCGGATATCAGAGCGAGCGGACTAATAGAGAGATGGCTCAAATCACCATTTGTAATCAACAAAAAAACACCTAGCATTGCTAAAAAGACAAATACTACGGACTTAGGCTTAGGAGCTTGGCGTCGAAAGATCAATAAATAAAGCATAATAAAGACTGGGGCTGTATATTGTAAAATCGTAGCTGTGGCGCTATTTGATAGTTGAATGGCTAAATAATAAAAATACTGCACAGAAAAAACACCTCCAAAGACATATAAAAAGAGGGTAGGCATATTTTTCTTAGAAGTCCAAACACCAAAAAAATGTTCTCGGTCACGGATAAAAGAGAGGGTAAGCAGAATGATACCTGCCACTGTTAAACGTGTGGAAGTAATCCATAAAGGGCTACCTTGATAATCTCGAAAGAAAAGTTGCCCAAAAATACCTGATATCCCCCACATGCAGCCCGCAACAACTGCATAGAGTGTTCCTTTAAAAATTTGTTTTTTAACATTCATCCGTCTATTATATCAAATACTTTTCTAAAAAAGCTCCGTGAAAACACGCAGCTCTTTTTTCCTCTTCATTTCACTCTCGTTAGCTCAACGGTCTGATTAGCGACAGCTTCAATAAAGCTTTGATCATGCTCTACCAGTAGCAAAGTTGGCTGAGCAATTTTAAGCAACTGAATAATTTGTCCTTGATTGAATACATCAAGATAATTGAGCGGCTCATCCCAAATGTACAAGTGAGCTTCTTGTGAAAGGCTGCGCGCTAATTCAACTTTCTTTTGTTGTCCCTGACTCATCTGCTCAATATTGAGTTCAAAAACACTGCGTTCCATCCCTAACTTTCTTAAGTTGGCAAGAAAGCTTTCCATATCTAGCTGGTTCATAAGGGCAAAGGATTTCAAATCTCCTTTATTTTCATAGATTTGACGGACATAAGAAATCTTGAGTCCTTGAGGACTTTCGAAATAGCCCTTCTGTTCCTCTGTAAAATCATTTTCAATGAATTTCAAAAGAGTAGACTTCCCAGAACCATTTGCCCCTAGAAGGGCTGTAATTTGTCCTGCCATGAGTGAGAATGTGACGGGTTCAAACAAAGGTTGACCTTCATAAGCTAATTGAAAATGCTCAAAATGTAAAAGTCTTTTATGATGTGTCCCCTGATTGTTCATTACCAAAGGCTCTACTTTTTCAATATTTTGAAGTAAGGCCTCTTTTTCGGTAAGGTCTTGAGACATTCGCTTCTCTAAGTGTTTGGACTTTTTCATCATTCGCGCTGCACGTGCTGAGACAAAACCGCTGTCAGCGGCTTGGTCCTTGGTCTTCTCTCTTGTTTTTGACCATTCTTCCTTTTCACGCGCCGTTTGTTTTAAGCGTGTAATTTCTTTTTTCAATTTACCATCTTGACTTAACTCCTGGTCATCACGTAATTTTTTTTCATGTTCGTAAGTACTAAAATTGCCTTGGTAAAGCTTAATTTGTCGACGTTCAATCGCAAGCGTATGATCACAGACCTCGTCCAAAAAATGTCGGTCATGTGAAACCACGATGAAGCCAGATTTTTTCTTAAGATAGTGAGCGACAGTCTCACGACTTGCCATATCCAGATGATTGGTTGGTTCATCAATTAGTGGAAAATTAGATTCATCTAAAAAAAGTAAAGCCAATAGGCATTTTGTTTGTTCTCCTCCAGATAAGGTTTCATAAGGGCGCCAAAGGACTTCTAAGTCTACTTTTAACAAAGTCAACTCGCGTTCCAACTCCCACTGTTCAAAATCTGCCAACTCACTAAGTAAGTAAAAGGTCAGTGCTGATGCGTTGGTCAGTGAGCGTTGAGAGGATGCTGTGACGTGGTTCACTTCCTCGTTCATCTGATGATCAGAAGATGATAATTGTGGGAAGTAGACAAAGTTTTTATTTGTACTGATAGGGCTGTCAGTAGTGATTTTTCCTTGTAAAAGTTTCAAAAGTGTTGATTTCCCACGTCCATTACGACCGACCAGTCCCAATTTCCAGCTGTCATCAATATTAATCTGTGCATGATCAAAAATAAGTGTTGCGCCATATCCAAATGTGAGGTCTTTAAATTCAATGTTTGACATTATCTGCTCCTTCTTGAGCTTTTAGTAAAATAAAAAGCTCCTCTTCTTTTTGCGAAACATTCACAATAAGAAAAAGAGCTCAAAAAATACGACAATGCGCTTATTGAACGGTCATTTTTCAAATCATGAATGCAAAAAATACTGACTGTCCTAGGATAAAAAGAGGCTTCCTAGAGACGGAGACGTGTCTTGCCTTTTCCTTTTTAACAAAGAAATCGTGCTGACCGCTTCATCAGTGCGTTTTTTTACTTTTCATGATTTAAAATTTCAATAGACCATTCCTCCGATATTTGATATTAATAGTATAGCACAACTAAAAAAGCCCTGTCAAGAAAAAAACTTGACAACGCTTTTTTTGGTTTATTAATGGAATTGCATCCCGCCATCAACGATAATCGTTTGACCTGTAATATAATTTGAATCTTCACCTGCTAAGAAGGATACTGCAGCTGCGACATCTTCTGGTTCTGATAAACGTTTCAAAGCGATATCTTTTGCAAATTGTTGCATTCCCCATTCATCATCTTTACCTGCATTTTTACCAACTTCATGAGCAATATCAAACATCATTGGTGTTTTAACAATACCAGGCGCATAAGCATTGACGGTAATCCCTTCTTCTGCTAAGTCACGGGCAGTAACTTGAGTAATCCCTCGCACAGCAAATTTAGTGCCGCTATAGAGCGCCAATTCTGGATTTCCTACCACACCTGCCTGTGAAGTAGCATTTATGATTTTCCCGCCATGTCCTAATTTCTTAAAGGCTGCATGCGCCGCTTGGGTTCCCCAAAGTACGCCACCGACATTTACACCATAGACACGAGTAAATTGTTCTTCCGTAATGGTATCAATTGGAGTTGTTGGGCCAAGTCCTGCATTGTTGACGATGACGTTAAGATCGCCAAATTTTTCAACCGCTTGATCAACCGCAGCGAAAACATCATCACGTTTTGATACATCCGCCTTAACAGCAAAAGCACTTTCACCTAGACTTTTTGCAGCTTCCTTGGCAGTTTCCTCATTGTAATCTACAAGGGCTACTTTAAAGCCATCATTAACCAATCGTTTTGCAATTGCAAATCCAATCCCTTGACCAGCACCAGTCACTACAGCAACTTTAGACATAATAGTCTCCTTTATCAATCAATGGTTGTCGTTTCAGGCAATCACTCTTTAATTTATTGAGATTTCTCTCACAAAAATTATTTTAGCACTTCTCTCTTGAAAATACAAAAATTTAAAGCGTTTTCTGTATCCTCTTACATATAACATAAAAAAAGTTACTGACCAGTCTGTCAGTAACTTTTTTTATGTTATTTTATCAATTTGTAAGGACTTGATCCGCAAATTTTTTCACTTTTTGTACTTGTGCAGGTTTAAGATCACCACCAGCTGGAGCCATTAAACTAAACCCTTGAAAACCAAGTTTCAAAGTTAAACTACGGTCATCAACCGGGATACCCGCTTTATTGGCCGCTCCTTTAATGACTTTTGTCGCAGAATCCAAATCAGCTGAGGTTGAAAATACCACAATTTTTTTGATTCTATTTTTATCCAAGTGAGCTAGAAATTCTTTCATTTCTTTCGTCACATTCATAAACCATACGCCTGCACCTAAAAAGAGAACATCTACTTCTTCTGTGAGAGGTTCAAAAACACGGAGCGCTTCCACGCCTGCTTCTTGAGCAATCAGCTCAGCAACAGCTTTTGTATTCCCACCACGCGATGTGTACCGCACTGCATATTTCATAATTCATCCACTCCTATCCGAATAATACTACCCTTACATTTTAGCATATTCTTCAAGAATAAGAGAATAATTTAACGCTTATTTTTCCGCCGTGCTGCACGTCCACCGGCTTTAGGTTCTGGAATCTGTCCATGTTTTTCAGCCCAAGTTGGCAATTGATTGTATTTCATAGATAAAACAAGCCCTAATCCTATAATATTGGACATCAAAGCGGAGCCCCCTTGTGAAATAAAGGGCAACGGAATCCCAGTCAGTGGTACTACACCAATAGCAGCTCCTATATTTTCAAAGACATGGAAAAGAATCATCATGATAATCCCCGTTGAAATGTAGGTATAAAATTGATTATTTGAGTTGAAGGTTACCCGAATCATCCGATAAATAAGCATAAAATATAAGAAAATCAAAAAGGCAGAACCAACAAAGCCAAAGTCTTCCGCTATAACGGTGAAGATCATGTCTGATTCACGAACCGGAACATTCACACTTGCTGAACCAACCCCTTTACCCCAAACTCCACCAATACCAATAGAAATTAATGAGCGGGCTTGTTGTAAACTAAAAGTCTGCGAGTATTCAAAAGGATGGAGCCAAGCTATAAAACGATTGACCTGATATTGAGCAAAATGGGTGCTCTCAAGAAACTTTTGCCCTCCAGGTGAGGCGACTAAGGCGACAATACCTCCTGCTGCAGCAAAAACGGCGAGAAAGGCGGGGGCTAAGATTTTCCAAGAAATCCCTGCAACGAGGATAATCCCAGCAAATATAGCACCAAAAACCATAAAAGTCCCAAAGTCATGTTGCAAGGCTGTAAGTACTGCAACGGGGAGCAGCGCTAATAAAAGACGGCCAATGAGTCGGAAATCATCCTTTAAAATTCGATTTCTTAGTTTATTTTGAAAAGTGACCACTAGCCGTGCCGAAAAGAGAATATAGGAGATTTTCATAAATTCGGAGGGTTGAAAGAGATTGCGCCCTCCAAAAGCCACCCAGTTTTTTGCTCCGGTAGAAGCGTAGGTTGCATCATTATAGAAGAAAATGGGCAAGACCATCAAAACTAAACCTAAGAGGTAAAAAAAGGGTGTAAGATTCCATAAAAAGCGCGAATCCATGTGCATCACAATAAGTGCAATAAAGAGCCCCACAACAATCCATGTGCCCTGTTGAACAAGCATTTGCGTTGCTTGTGTCGGGTGATCATGAGAAAGGGCCACGTACAAGGCATAAAGCCCGATAAGAATCAGCATGAAAGCCGGTAAGATTAAACCATAGTCAATTCTTGCATCAAATGAAAATTTCGTTTGTTTCTTTTTATTCAAAACTAGCTCCAGTCAGTCTATCCTCCGAAACATTTTAAATAGGCGGCTCCTGCACCTGTGTTCAAGATGTTCGTGGATTGTTTTTAATTCCGAGAGGTTGGAATATTCGTGTTTTGTCGCTCCTGTTATCAGCAAGCTTAAATGCCATGAGCGACACAGAACACGAGCGAGTTCACTTTTTTCAAGTGATAAATCCATTCTATTATACATTTTTTTAGAAGATTTGGGTAATCTTTACAAAAAATTTCAGAAAAAAATACTGAAAATACTTTCAGTATTTTATAGAAAGTGCCTGAGAAAGCCACCTCCAAAAATAAGCAAATAAGAATACAAAAGAATAGGGAGTGGCTTACAGAGAATCATCGTCCACGTAAAAAATCTCCAGGTCATCTTCGTCTGACTTGCAATGAGGACAAGCGCATCATCAGGAGCAATTGGCGAAAGGATTAATAAAGCGAAAATAATATTAAAGCGCTTTTGTCCCTTATCCAGCCACCCCATATACTTTGTATAGGTCTTTTCTTTGACAAAGGTTTTTGCAAGGGAGGCACCATATTTTTTTCCAAAGTGAAATAATAAAAAGGAGCCTACCATAATTCCAACGTAGTTGTAGACAAAGCCCCATACTGGTCCGAAAATCATGACACCAGCAGCCATGGTAATGCCACCAGGAATAATTGGTACAATGACTTGAAGGACTTGCATACACAAGAAAATGAGAGGGCCTAAAAACCGATGCGCCACAATGAGTTGTTGCAAAATGGCTTGGTCTTGAAAAGCCCCTAAACGCCAGAGATAGACACCACCAACAATTGTTGCAATAAAGCCAAGGATGGTAATAATATTAAAAACTCTTTTGGTGTATCTTAATACATTCTCAGTCAAAGAAAATCCTCACTTTTGGCTATTTTTTCTGCGCTTTTAGGTAAGCCTCGTTTTCTTCCACCCAGTGAGAGAGGGATTGTTCCAAAGTTTTGAAGCCAATTTTATCTCTCGAATCGGTAAAATGTTTTTTTCGGTAGATATGATGAACTTGGGGCGTTGTTTCTAAACTCCGTATTGATAGGCTGATTTTGCCATTGTATTCATCAATATCAATGATTTGTGCGTTTATTTTTTGACCAATCTTAACTACGTCATGAATGCTTTTGACATAGCCAGATTGGATTTCTGAGATATGGATTAAACCTTTTTGCTCTATGTTCCCAACAGATTGCTTTGGGGTCTTACTGACCATCTCATCAGCAACTTCCGGGAGGAAAAATTTGACAAAAGCCCCGTAGTCTTGCATTCCGATGACTTCTACTTCAACAATATCTCCGATTTTTGGACGTTTTGCTACCATCTTATTTCTCGATAATTTCCACAGATTCAATCACTACATCGTCTACAGGTTTATCTTGCGCACCTGTACGTACAGCTGCAATAGCATCAAGAACTTCGTAGCTCTCTGCATCAACTAACTGTCCAAAAACGGTGTGGCGCCCATCAAGATGCGGCGTACCACCCTCTGTATAAACTTCAGCGACTTCTTCAGGCCAACCTCCTTGCACTAAAGCATCTTTAGGATAAGGGAGATTTTTATTTTGTACAATGAAAAATTGGCTACCATTTGTATTTGGACCAGCATTTGCCATAGAGAGAGCACCACGAAGGTTGAAGACGTCCATTGAAAACTCATCTTCAAACTTTTCTCCGTAAATGGAGCTGCCGCCCATCCCTGTACCTGTTGGATCTCCCCCTTGAATCATGAAATCTTTGATGATTCGATGAAAAATCACGCCGTCATAATAGCCTTGTTTGCTAAGTTCGATAAAGTTTTTTACTGTCTTTGGAGCAACGTCATCAAAGAGTTTTACTGTCATTTTTCCATGGTTAGTTTTAATAATAGCAGTTGTTCCGTTATAGTTTTTAAGATCAAGTTGTGGGTAAGTCATTTTAGTCGTTTGACAAGTACAAAAGGGTATTCCTTATGCATCTGTCATCCTTTCTTTATTATTCTATCAATAAATTCGTCAACCGTTACTTACAATTCTGTAAGTCGCTGATTAACTAGTCAATAATTTTAAGTGCTTGTAGGGCTTTTAAAATCCCATCATTTTCCACTGTATCTGTCACATAATCAGCCTTTTCCAAAATTTCTGGATGTGAAATTTTCATGGCTACAGATAAACCAGCAAAATCAAAAAGTTCACGATCATTTAGGCCATCGCCAAAATTCAGCATATTTTCTGGTTTTAAATCTAAGGCTTCTAGTACTTTCTGACAACCAATCGCTTTGGAGCCAGCCATAGGCACTACATCCGAACTGTTCGGATGCCAACGAACCAGTCGAATTTGCTGAGCCAAATGCTCAGGCAAGACAAGTTGGTCGTCATGATCGGAAATGGTCAGCATTTGATAAATATCCTGTTTTTGGTAGTAAGCTGGATCTTCTTCAAGCTCAGCATAAACGGGGCTGATTGCTTCTTTAGCAATCTTATCCCATTTTGAAACTTTCAGACTGTCGCTTGCCACAAAGGCATATTCACTTTTTTCCTGCTCTAACCATGTGATAATTTCCTCTACCAGTGGTGTGGAAAAGGTATTTTTGTAGAGGATATTGTGACTTTTTACCTCTTCTACATAAGCCCCATTGATTGCCACATAAAAATCGGGATGTAAATCACGAACTTCAGGAACAACCCCATAGAGATTCCGCCCAGTAGCAATCCCTGTCATAATCCCTTTTTCACGCAATTTTTCGAAAACTTGTGTGATTGATTCGGGCATAAATCCGCTGGTCTTAACACGTAAAGTGTCATCAATATCAAAGAAAATAATTTTGATCGCTTTTGCTTTTTCTAATATTTTATCCATCTTTTTTCAATCTAATTATATTTTGGTTCTTTATAAATTATATCACAAATCCTATGACTTTTCGGGGAAAGTCCGCGCCTTAGTCTGAGTTTTTCTCATCTAAACCAAATGATGTTGAATGGCATAAATCGTTGCCTGTGTGCGATCAGAGACTTCTAGTTTGTTAAAAATATTAGAAACATGGGTTTTTACTGTTTTTAAACTTATAAAAAGTTCATCAGCAATTTCTTGATTGGAAAGCCCAGTAGCAAGCACTTTCAAAACTTCCATCTCCCGCTTTGATAAATCATCATGAAGCTCGTGTTTCCGGTGTTTTTGCTGAGCTATTTTTTCTTTAACAGCTTCCGAAAGTACATCTTCGCCTTTAGCAACCTTACGGATTGCGTTGGCTATCTCGGCGGCTTGGGAAGTTTTCAGAATGTATCCCTTAGCGCCAGCTGCCAGAGCTGGAAAAACCTTTTCATCATCAATAAAGCTCGTCAAAATCAAGATTTTACGCTCCGGATTTTTTGCTAAAATTTTTTGTGTTGCACCAATCCCGTCGAGACGATCCATTACTAAATCCATCAAAATAACATCAGGGTTGAGACTTTCTGTCTTCAAAAAGCCAGACTCACCATCTGATGCTTCTCCGACAACTTCTATATCAGGTTGGATATTCATGAAACTTGAAAGTCCTAAACGAACCATCTGATGATCATCTACAATCAAGAGTTTTATTTTTTCCATATTTTACTTTCTAATTCTCTTTATCTTCTATTTTGGGCTGAGGAATAATAATCTCCACCATTGTCCCCGCATTAGGAGCTGAGACTACCTTAGCATCGCCTCCTAGCAACAAGGCACGCTCTTTAATGTTTGCTAATCCATAGCTCGCAGTCTTGTCTCGCTCTGAAGTGTCAAAGCCCACCCCATCATCAGCAATTTTTAAGATAATATTACCTCGCGTTTCTCGCAGAGCTACTTCAATGTGATCTGCTTGTGAATGCCGCAAGGTATTAGATAAAATTTCTTGCGCCATCCGAAAAAGATTATCTTCAATATTGCTTGAAGCTTCAATATCTGCAAGTTTCACAGTAATATTTGCCGAAATCTTGGCTTGCAGTTCATCTGTCAGGGCCGACAGTCCTTCTGCCAAACTCTTACCATCCAATTCAACAGGACGCAGATGAAGCAAAAGCGCCCGCATCTCATTTTGGGCAGAATGCAACACCTTTAAAACAAGTTGGGTTTGAGTTTCAATTTGCTCTTTAGTGAGATTTTGGGTAGAACCCGCTACTGAGGATAAAATCATCGTGGCAGCAAAAAGTTCCTGACTCACTGAGTCATGGAGTTCACGGGAGATACGTTTACGTTCAAGTTCAATAATTTCTGCTTTATCTGCGGATTTTTGCTTAGATAATTCTTGCAACTCAGCAGACATGGTCATGATTTTGTGATGCACTTCTTGGAGTTCTGGAAGTTCTGGTGCTTCATTCTGCTCGACCCGTGAGATATCGTTACGAAACCGCTGCTCAATACTCATATTCTCAATATGATTGAATAAAGTAAAAATTAGTGCAAGAAGCCCTGCTACTGAAATAAAAATCCATAGGCCATAAAGATTTTCACGAAACTCACCAATGATTCTAGTCATGCCTCCCAAGGATTGTCCACTGTTCATGAGAGTAAAAAGTAAAAGATACATCACTACGATAATGCTAAAAACTGCCAGAAAGGTCGTAAATATTGATTTTTTCATCCGCGCACTACCTCAATATTTCCTGTCTCTACTCGAATAAAGAGTGTTATTCTTTTACTTGTATGGTCAAATCCTTCTGAGAAATAATGGAGATTACCCGCATTAATCTGTGGTGTTTCGTCAAAAATTTTGATTAAACCAGTTTGGGTAGTCGCATCCAATTTGATTGCGACATCATGTGGAACAATAATTTTAGTGTTCCCTGCATTTTTTTTGATGGACAAGCGGTTTCCTGAAGCCTTAAAATTATAATCTTCTAGATCAATGACATCATTTCCGTTCGCACGACCTTGCGCTTCCAGTGAATCATTTTCTGCCGCAGATGCTCCATTAAAAATATCATAGCCAAAGATGGTTTGTCCTTCTCTTGGATTATTTTTCCAAAAAATAATACACATGATGGCTGGAAAAACAATGGCTAACCAAAACCAGCCCACCGTGAAAAGAATCATCGTTGTAATCGCCCAGAAAATTAAGCTCAGCATTCGTAGTACACGCGCACGTGAGCGTGTAGCGAGTACAGTAAATAAGATGGCTAGACCCAAGACCACCCATAAATGCGGCGTACGTACAACATGAAAAATCAATCCTAACACGATAAAAAATTCGATAATGATGATTGCTTTCAGTTTTTTATTCATACTCCTATTGTATCAAAAAAAGCGGTTAAGCGACTCAGTCTAAAGGTGTATTTTCTCTGCTTTTTTACTGACAGGTTGGTCAGTAGATGGCACCACCCGGCCTTGCTTCTCATAAGCAGCTTCCAGTTTTTCAATCCATGCCAGATGAATGAAAACAAAAATGCTATAATAATGGTGCAGTTCCTCGACTTCTAAAAATTACTTTCTTGATTTACAAGTTGAAACAACTGGCTTTCCATTATTTTTTATTTTTATTTAGTAAGGGACAATTATGCACGTCTTAAAAACCAACCTCAAAAAAACTTTCAGATTCATCAGTGACGCTCGCCTCTATTATCGAGACGTCCTACTCATGCATGGCTTTTTGCTGTTTATTTTAACTCCCCTTCTCTCCCACCTCACGCGCCTCATCCTTAACCAGGGTGAGATTAGTTACCTCTCCTATGATAACCTGGGGATAATTCTGCAAGAACACCCTTTTGTTTTTCTCAGCCTCCTGCTCATTCTTTTGTTACTTTTACTTGCTGTCTACTTCGAATTCACCTTTTTGCTCCTCACGGTTTTTTTTATTGAGCAAAGGCAAGAAATCACGTTACGTGAACTCCTTAAAGGAACGCTTTTACAATTGCGAAAAATTAGGATTGGCACACTTTTTTTCTTTCTGTTTTATTTTTTCCTTATTTTACCACTTATTGGTATGAGCTTTAACTCTGCCCTTTTAGCCAAAGTCCGTATTCCTGTCTTTATTTTGGATGTCATTTTTGAACATAAATTTTTATATTTAGGACTTTTCATTCTTTTTTATCTTCTACTGATTTATTTAGCTGTTAGGTTTATCTTCACTCTTCCAGAGATGATTCTACATGATCAGCCTTTTAAAAAAGCAGTAAAGCACAGTTGGAAAAAAACACAACGAAAACTTTTTTCCATTATCTTCCAATTTTTGATTGTCCTAGGTAGTTTGACCTTAGTCATGGGACTTTCTCAGAGCCTTCTATTACTTATTCAGCATGCTATCGAGCTTTACTCTCCACAAGCAAGCTTTGTCTCAGCTATCATTATCATGACCCTTCTTCAAGTACTTTGGGTAATTAATATCGTTCTCTCAACTGTAAGTATCTTCTTTATCACTGTTGATTATATGAAGCTTCAAAACTTTTTACCCGAAAAACTCAGCTGGTTCAGTCCTAACTCTTCTTTAAAAACCTCGTTAAAAGCACGGCGTCTTAAGGAAGCTGTGACAGTTCTTCTTATCTTGGGTGTTATATTATTCGTCGGTCAATCCAATGCTGATTTTCTAGCACATCCTTCTACTAGTACACCAATGGCCGCTTCACATCGAGGTGTAGACGACAAAAATGGCGTTCAAAACTCCCTTGAGGCCCTCAAAAAAACGAGTCAAAGCACACATCCAGAATACATTGAAATGGACATCCAAGAAACGAAGGATCACCAATTTATCGTTTATCACGACTACAACCTTAAAGCATTGACCGGTGTGAATAAAAAGCCCAATGAACTGACACTAGCACAGCTTACAAAGCTGCAAGCGCATGAGAACGGCCAAACTGCTCACCTCGTCTCTTTTGATGATTATCTAAAAGAAGCTCAAAAATTACATCAAAAACTCTTAATTGAAATCAAACCCACCAAAGAAGACAGCCCTGAAATGCTCAAAACATTTCTCCAAAAGTATCAAACAGAAATTCTTCAAGAAGGACATATTATTCAGTCTCTTTCTTACGATATCATTGCTGAGCTTAAAGAGCTTGCTCCCTCAGTAACAGCAGGCTATATCATGCCTTTTAGCGTAGTAGGACCCCCTCAAGGAAAGATGGACTTTTTTACGATTGAGTACACAACCCTTAACTCTAAATTTATCAATGAAGCCCATGCTCAAGGAAAAAAAGTTTTTACCTGGACGCCAAATGACGCAGATACCATGTCACGGATGAAATTTTACGGTGCTGATGGTATTATCACCGATCAGATGACCTTACTTAATCAGACCCTCAAGGAAACGACCCCACTTCATTACTCTGACCAACTGCTTTTCTTTGTCATTGGAATTGGCTAAAAAAAAACATTGTCTTTTTAGGACAATGTTTTTTTAAATTTTAAGCATAACTCTTTATGGCAACTAGCGAATCCCTAAAGCGATACGCGCATAGCGGCTCATTTTATCGACCGTCCACGCTGGAATATTTTCGAAATTTATTTTTTAATTGTTGTTATATCAGTGGTTATAGACTACTATACTTTCAAAGTCAAACAATAAATAGCATGGAATGTATACTAAATGTACCATAAAGAAAATCCTAAAGACTCTTTACTTCTTACCTCAAACTGGTTTAAAAATTTCGTTCAAATTCCGTATTATAAATCCAATAGAGTCAATTAAGTTTTTAATATATTTAAATCAAAGTCATTTTTTCTGACACTGATGTAGTTATGTAACTATTTTTCTATATAAGAATTGAGGTGCTGACTTTCATAACAAAAAAGAGAGCACCTCTACTCTCTTTTTAAAGTAAAATTATTCTTTTATAATCCACTTGTTTAAATATGCTATTGTTGAAATAATGTATATACTATCCTATATTTTTTATCTTCATAAAAATTTTATAATTTTTCTTTAAAAAATTAATAGAAAAAACTGCATATAATACATATAAAAATTCAAAATAATAGCTTTTTTTATTTATTTCTTTGAATTGTTGAGAGCTGGATTATATAATTATCAAATTACCAATAATTTTTATATAAATTCATGTCTAACCCAAAGTGATAATACGACAACATAAAATTATGGAGTTACTTTCTTAAAAATTTTATAGAATGATAATACTTGCTCATTATTTTATATATATACTTTATTAAATTAACTATGTTGATATTTCCTATGTAAAACTTCCTTACCCCATTACTAGATATTTATTCAAATATAACGTAAAATAGAGGGGGAAAAAACCTTACAATACGACATGAGACTATATAATTTTATCATGTTCTCATTTTTAGAAGGAAGTTGTTATATGAATAAATTTTATTTTACAGAGGTGGCAAACATAGAGACTCAAACATTTGATAATTCGCTTGAGCATTTTCATTCTGCTGGTATTAGTGGAGCTATCAGAGAAAACATCCAAAACTCAATAGATGCTAAGATCCCTGACATTGATGAGCCAGTGATAGTAAAGATTCGTGCAAGTACTATCCAAAAGAGTGAAATTCCATCGTTCAAGCAAATTGAGGAACATATCAATTCATTAGAAGGCGGAAATGGATACACACGTGAGACTATTGGCTATATGAAACAAGCAATAGCTAAAGATAAAGTTTCAGTATTAACTTTTGAGGATTATAACACGAGAGGGTTGTCTGGAGCTAATGAAATTGGTAAAAAGACTTCGTATAACGTTTTTGCTTATAAAAAAGGTGTTCATTTTGAAGAAGAAAATAATGAAGCTGAAACAATTCGCGGGGGATCCCATGGGGTAGGAAAAATAGCTAATAATGCTGTGTCAGATATTCATTTAATGTATTTTGCTAACTGTGATGAAGAGGGGAATCAGCATTTGGGAGGCACTATTCAACTGATTGAACATCAAGTAAATGGTACTAGTTATCGTTCAACGGGTTATTTTTCAGATATGAATAACTTAAAACAATTTGTTCCTTATCAAAATTACACTAATCACGAGTTATTCAAAAAAGAAACAAGGGGATTAAAAATTATTGTGCCTTTCTTTAGAGATGAGTACTTGGAGAAAGATACAATTGTAAGAGCTGTTTGTGACACTTTCTTTTTAGCTTTATTAACAAATAAATTAAGAGTAATACTTGTTAATGATGAGAACACTCTGGAGATTAATAAAGATACTATTCATGAAATTGTTCAAAATAAGAATTACTATCCAGAAAATCTAGATAATAAAGAGGGGATTAAAAAGAATTTCACACCATTGTATATAGATACATATTTACATAAGGCTCCTATAGATTTAGAAGTATCACTTACTGAAAATAAGTTTAATTTTAAATTGTATTTTGCTTATGATGAGGAAATAAAAACTGGTCGCGTTGCAATTTTAAGAAGTATGGGGATGAAGATTGTCGATCACAAAGTAAAAAATTATGTTAGAAGACCATTCAATGCTGTACTAATTGGTGGTGCTAAAGAAGATAAGTACCTAAAGACATTAGAAAATGAATCTCATACAGAGTTGTCCCCAACTGCGTTACGTGATAAAAAAATGTTAAGAGAAGCAAAAGAATTTTTAAAGCTATTAAATAAAAAAATAGCAGAAATTATTGATGCAGAATGGGAAAAAACAAATATAAGTGACGGAAAAATTGATACATCTGATCTTCTTTATAAAAAAGAGATAACCTTCAAAGCACAATTGAATGAGTTATCTGAAAAAGTTGAATTAAAAGAAGGTAAGATACTTAGAAAAAAAGTAGCTAGAGAAAAAAGAAATACATCACAGTCGAAAGCAGATACTCCTGCAGAATCAAAGACAACAAGCCGACTAAGAAGGCCAAGAAAAATAAAAAAAGATCCTAATGATCAGTCCACTGTTGAAACCATAATCGCCCCCAATGAAACAGTTAATAGAATGATGTTAGCAGATAAAGAAATTATTCAATTCAATCTAAAAGGAATTAAGGAAGTACTACCTTTTGGAAAAATCAATATTAGTTTTAGAGTTGTAGATGGAGATGGAAAAGAATATGATGAAGAATTTAATATGGAAGATTCCTATAATAATGTTATAGATATTATTAGCCGTAGACCTTATCGTTTTGATTCTTTTACAATTTATGAAGTGCAGGTTCTGGATGGTATTGTTAAGTTGGAGATTAGTCAGAAGAATAATCATTCTGGTAAATTGAAATTTATTTATAAGTTGGAGGTATTATCATGATTTACAATAAAGATGCTGTGTTCCCATACCCAGTTTTATCTAGGACTTCTCAAAGTTACCAAGAAAATTATTTTATATTCGATGTTAATGTGACAGATGAAGATGAAACAAACTATGAATTTTCATTAAACTACGAGATTAGCTCACCCTTTCTTGTCAAGTTACTACAAGAAGACAAGGCAGCTTTAATGTTAATTATCCAATCAGGAGACAACTACTTTGAAAAAATTGCCTATGGACAAGAGAAAATAACTTTGAAAAAAAATCGCTTATCATTATCAAAAAGAACTAAACTTCAATTGCATATTCTATCTGTGGAAAAAATAACATTTAATCAAGCAGAAGATTTAGTGAAGTTTTATAACGACTATAAAGATGAAATTGAAGTTAAACGTTATAGTTTATTGGCTTACTCTGATGAGGTTATTTTTGAAAGTAGCGAAGAAAAACCAGTAGACCTCTTTGAACAATTAATTGATACAGAATTATCCATTCCTTTTAAAGTAGAATTGACTAGTGAAACAATTCGTTTAATTTTTAAAAATCGTGAGATTTCCTTAGAAGATTACCATGTAAAAACCAGCTTAAGGAATTTATATGTCTATATTGGCCTAATTAGAGCACTAACAGAGTTTATTGAGTCAAATATAAGAAATGAAGAATTTATAGTTTTAGAAAATACTGACCCTGAAAAAGGATTACATAGAAAATTAAAAGATTTAATGATAAATAGAGGTATTACAGATATTGATCCTGAAAACTTAGACTATGTTATTCAAAAAATGTCAGATAATATTATAGTAAAATATACAAATGGGGTAAGGGAGATGGTTGAAAATGGAAATTAAACTATTAAAGAAAGATTTTGATCATGATGCTCTATATAATGATTTTAAGAATGGATTGATCAATAATAAAAATAGTGAATATGTATCAAATGAGACAGTTGAAATAGAAGCTGCCTCAGATTTTCCTATTTATTTAGCTGGGTCTCATAGTACTTTTGATAAGTTTAAAAAAGCTATTGAGATACTACAAAATGACTACATTCATACAGACCGCGAAATCCATTTAAATCAACGTTTTTGGCACTCTTTATTAGTATTGTATAAGAGAGAATATATAGTCAGTAATTATCCTGAAGTTCTAGAAGATAGAAAAAAGTTTGATAATATTGTTTTAAAGAAATTTGATTGGGAGAATTATATTTATAAATGTGTACTGGCTGGAGAATATATTTATGATCAAAGATATGAAAATAAAGTAGAAGAAACAGAATTTATACAAATAATCTATAACAACTTGGATCTATATAATTACTTAATTAAATACGCTATCTTTAGAAATTCGAATTTTATTATTAATTTCTTAACTGCTGTTGAAGAAGAAGGTTTAAGTAACATTATGAAGAAAAAAATAAAAGATCGTCCTGATTTAGGAAAAGATGAGCGCTATGGACGGCGTGTTATTTTTGAACTTAATAAAAATTATCCTATTATTATGGCCCCATTTTTAGAAAAAGCAGACTTGAAAGTAGAAATTTACGAAGCTTTATCTTTGTATTGTAAAGATATTTCGAGTGAAAATATTTAAAAATGATATAAATAGTTTTAGTCTTATATACGGATATAAGATTATATGAATGTCACGTCTATTTGATACAGAAAGTAACTTCTGAGTAAAGTATGAGGTGAGGTACGGATACTGTCGCGAAGGTTCACAGCTTTTCCTATTTTATAAATTTCTTTTTCTGCTAATCTATAATTATATTTTTTAGCAAACTTAGTTACAAATACATTCTCGTTGGGAATTATGCCATTACTGTCCAAATAATTATCTTTCGCTCTAGTGTATTTAAAGATATTGTTTATATACAAATGGTGAGTAATGCATAATTCTATCTTTTTTACCTTTATCATTCTTAATAATAATTTGAGAATCGTTAAAGTTTTCTAATTTTAAGTTCAAAGTTCATTTATCCTCAAACCAGTATCCGTAAGTATAAGAATTAGCAAGTAATTCCTCTCATTCACAAATTTTGTACAAAATCCAGTTCTTTCTTTTTCGGTTTTCTTGATTTTATTGAAAGTTCTTTTTCTTGTATATTGGAGCATCATTTTAACTTCTTCATCTGTAAATGTATTAATAACAGTTCGTCTCTCTTTAATCCATTTAACACGGTGTATAGGCGCTTCCTCATACATTATGTATTTCTTCATTAAAGTATGCAAACAATACCCTGATAGCTCTCCAATGTGCATTAACAGACGTTTCAGAGTAGCCATATTCTAGTCTGTCAACTAAATATTGTTTTATATGAATTGATTTGATTTCGTTAATGTTTAAAATACCATTTTGACACAAAAAAACAGAGAAAACCTTTAGTGTTTTTTCTCTGAATATAATTGTATTTTTCGACAATCCTCTTGCTTTATTGTCAAAAGCATTTCTTGAATTGCTGATTGAATAGAAATTTTCAGGTTGTATCCTCATTTTTTAAAGATTTACCAACAATAAAATTTTTTCAAGATGGCTTAGATACCGTAATAAATGTACTTTTTAAGAGTAAATCTTGCTATAACTCTCTTAAAGCCAGTTATAGCAAGATTAGCGAATCCCTAAAGCGATACGCGCATAGCGGCTCATTTTATCGACCGTCCACGCTGGATACCAAACTAAGTTTACTTTAATTTCACTAACTTCCTCAACTTCTTTGAGCGCATCGTGGATTTGGTCAGTCAAAAGATCGGCCAAAGGACATCCCATAGTTGTAAGAGTCATTTTGATTTCTGTAAAACCATTATCTTCAAAACTGATTTCATATACCAAACCAAGATTAATAATATCAATTCCCAATTCAGGGTCAATGACATTTTCAAGAGCAGCCAAAATTTTATTTTTTATTGTTTCTACTTGCTCGTCTGTGTATTTATCCGCCATGTTTATCTCCTTTACCTCATATGCATCAATTACATGCTTTTGAGGTAATTCCAAATTGTCAAATTCTTTTTACAAGATTTATTTTATCAAAATTAAACTGAAATTTCTACCTAAAAATCACTGACAGAGCTGTCAGTGATTTCTTTTAGGCAAAACGTGAGAATTTTTTGAAGAAACTCAACATAAATGTAAAGACGAGGATTAAGACGGCAAATAGGAGCGCGTAAGGAAGAATTGCGCCATTTAAACCAATCGTTTCCCGTAACATCTTCAATCCATAAGTCATCGGTAACCATGGGCTAATGACTTGGAAAATCTTTGGTGCAAGTTGTAATGGATAAGTCCCTGCACTTGTTGCAAGTTGTAAGACCAAAACGATGATCATCAAGAACTCACCCACCTTACCTAATGCCGTTAAGAAGAAGGTGTTGATGGCCATATAAGCCAAGCTGATTAGCAGTACAACAAGGAAAGTTTCACCCCAATAATTGGGATTCAAGCCCAAAAGCGCCACAGCGCCACAAACGATAATCGCTTGTAAGACAGCTACTACACCATTTGTTCCGATTTTGGCCAACATAAACTCACGGCCATTTTTCCATTTGTCACCAGAGAAACCAACCCCGATCACGACATTCGTTGCAAGCGCACCGATGAACAAAGCCACATTAATCATGTAAGGCGTCATCCCTGCTCCATTGACTGGAACATTATCGTGGTCCGTATGTTTTGTTTTGAGAGGTGCAGCAACTTTTTTAGCATTTTCATCCGTACTATTAGTTGCTGACAGAGTTTTATCAGCATCCGTCAGAGCTGACGAAAGGCTCTTAGCACCAGTATTAAGCGTGCCTAAACCTTTTGTCAATGTGTTGCTACCATCAGACAATTGACCTGAACCTGAGGCTAACTGTTGAGCGCCATCAGCAAGCTGACCTGAGCCTGAGGTCAAAGTTGAGCTATTATCCTGCAGTTGGGCTAAACCAGAAACTAATTGAAGTCCTCCAGTCTGCAATTGTGTCAAGCCTGAGGTCAAACTAGAGCTACCCGTTTGTAATTGCGTAAGTCCGGTATTTAAACTTTGTACCCCACTCTGTAATTCCTTAGACTTAGTCGCGAGTTCTTGAGCACCATCATTAGCCTGACTTACCCCATTAACATATTGATTGAAACCACTCTCAAGTTGTGTTCCACCTGCGGAAAGTTTCGTGTTAAATTCAGTTAGGCCAGCGGTTAATGTTGTTGCTCCAGGGAGTATCTTTTGAGCGACATTTGTATTGACACTCGCTAATCCATTTGAAAGATTAGTAATTGCTGTACTTGCACCTGTAACTAAGGTTGGAAGTTGAGCCAGATTATTGATCATAGGCAACAAAGTATTGAGTTGTGTGTTTAATTGATCGCCAAGGCTTGTCAAACTGTTCGTAATGTTTGAAATATCAGTAGGTACATTTCCACTACCAGCAGAAGCTTGCACAGCATTCAAGATTTCTTCTCTATCAGCTTCAGATAAATTTTTGTAAGCTTCCGTAGCTTTAATGGATTCCCCCGTTACATTGACTTGGTCACTCACTACTGTTTGGATTAATCCTGGTAAACTATTTTTAAGATTAGTTAATGCAGCCGTCAAATTATCTGCTAAATTAGGGTCAATATTATTTTGAGAAAGTTGAGTATTTAAAGCTTGTAGACCTTCTTGAACCTTCTGAATATTAGCTTGTTCTTCACTTGATAAGGTCGTTCCTTGGACTAGTTCATTTAGGCCATTTGTGAGTTCCTGACTCCCTTGTTGTAGCTGAGCCACCGAACTGGTACTTTGTGAAATTTGCGCAATACCAGCAGATAAATCTTTGGATTTGTCTACAAGTTGTTGAGTCCCAGCTGCCAAAGACGCTGTACCAGATGAAAATTGACTGGTACCATCACTCAACTGCTGACCGCCTGAAGAGGCTTGATTAATTCCAGTTGCCAGTTGTTGACTACCAGCTGCCGCTTGATTAATCCCGCTTGATAATTGCTCGCCACCATCTGCCGCTTGATCAACACCATCCGTGTATTGCTTTAAGCCAACATTTAAACTATCTGCTCCATCAGTAAAAGTTAAACTTGATGAGGCAAGTGTTTTCAGATTGCTCGAAAGTTCTGACGATCCTGTCAGTGCTGATGAAGTCCCATCAGCAAGTTTAGTCGAACCTTTTGACGCATCCTTCATACCGGCTTTCATATCTCCCAGCTTATCAAAGATGGCCTGTGTATACTCTTGCGTAACATTTTTAGAGACTTCAGATTTGAGTTCATTCATCGCGCTTTCACTCATTTTTGAAGAAATGTAATTGTGTCCACGTGTAGTTTGGTAATCAAGTTGAACCGTTTTAGGATTCTTACTCATCAAACTGGCGGCATTTTCCGAGAAATCTTCAGGGAAAGTGATAACCATATAATAATCACCCGATTTTAAACCTTCAGATGCTTTTTTTTCAGAAACGAAATGATAATCCAGATCTTTTGATTTCTTCATCTCTTTTGTCACTTCGTTCCCCAGTTTAAGCTTTTTTCCTTCCAATTCAGACGACTTGTCCAAATTTACAACCGCAACCGGTAAATCATCTAAGTTCCCGTAAGGATCCCACATTGATCCTAAGAAAATATAGTTATAAATTGCCGGTACAAGCGCCAACGCAATAATAACAATAATAAAAAATTTGTGTTTTAAAATGGCTTGCCATTCTCTTTTCAACATATTTCTCCCTTCCTTTATGGACACTTAGTCCAAAAATTGCTATAATATGTAATTATAAACCTTTTAAGGAAATAGACAATTAATACTCATAAATTTTAGACACTATAATTCACTTTGTCTATTTGAAGCACTTACATTTCTATAGAAACAGGAGCTCCATTGCAATGTCTACTGATACTAGAAAAGATCGGACAAGAATTCAACTTCGCGATGCCATGATTGAACTATTGCGTGAGAAACCTTTTGACCAAATTTCAACCACTGAACTTGTTAAATTAGCAAAAGTTAGTCGCAGTAGTTTCTATACCCATTACCAAGATAAATACGACATGATTGAAGCTTATCAACGTCGCCTCTTTGAAACCATCCAATATGTCTTTGAAAAAAATCACGGAGACTTGCATGCCACAATGCTTGAGACTTTTGAATTTCTCCAACGCAATGAAATTTATGCTGTGCTGCTCTCAGAAAATGGGAGCAAAGAAATACACCAATTTATGTTGCAAAAACTTAAAGAGCTCTTTCAAAATGCAATCTTCCCTAAATCAGAAAGGATTAGCTTTGGAAAGCTTGGTGAAATTTATGCTGCCACTTACTACGCCAACGCAATTTTCGGAACCACTCAATCGTGGATACGCCGTAAACAAAAAGAAACCCCTGCTCAAATCGCAGATCTCTTACAAGAGCTTATTAATTAAAAAAGACTTCCGCATTGTGAAGTCTTTTTTGTTATTTAGGTTCTTGATGATTAATATTTAACTGTTGAGAAAAGGGTTCTTCGACTTCCATGTGATGTTGTTGAGCTTTTTTTGCTGCCATTTTTAGTGCTTTTCCAGCCCTGAAGACAGGAACATTTTGTTCTTCATGAAGGACACGTTCTCGAGAATGGATATCATGGCTGACCCGAGCAGCACGTCGCTTTACCGAAAAAGTTCCAAAATTAGATAGATGGACAGGAGTGCCTTCTGAAATATAGTATGTTATCGCCTCGAAAAAAGCATCAATCGCTTTGGCAGTTGTGACCTTTGAGAGCTCTGTACGATCTGCAATATAGTTAATTAATTCCTGTTTAGCAGCCATTTATCCTCCTCCTTTTGTTATGCCTTGTCTTTTCATTCTAGCACAATTTATTTTTAAATTAGGCGTACAGGCCCACGTGCGCTATTGCGAAGAATCTTTTGCTGTAATTTAGCGATATAAAAAAACCTTAGCTCCCGCTAAGGTTTTGACAGTGTTACCTCACAACCATCACATTACAAGGTGCGTGGCTAATGACATACGTTGTCGTTGAACCAACTAACATTCGGTCCAGCAAACCTTTTCCGCTTGAGCCCATTACAATGAGTTCAATTCCCAGCTCATTAGCCAGATTGACAATTTCTTTCTTCGGACTTCCTGTTGTCCGATGGATATCAACCGCCACTTCATCGCCAACAAGTTCCTGCGCCTCTGCGACAATCTCTTTAGCTTCGTTTTCTAAATCTTCAAGATTAAGTGCTAAAGCGTAAGGGGTGCCACTAATCCGCGCCTCATCTTTTACATGGAGCAAAACTAAAGATGTCATGTTACGTTTTGCAACTGCTACTGCTTCTTTTAAAGCTTCTTTTGATTGTTCTGAACCATCCAGTGGTACCAAAATTTTAGTATATTTATCTCTCATTGTAAGCGCCTCCTTATTTACTATTTTATGATAAAATTCTAAAAAAATCCAATAAAACGCTTAGAATGCTGAGTGATAAAAAAATAAGAAAGATTTGCTATAATCATTTTATGAATAAAAGTAGAATGGAAGCCTTAACGGATGGAATATTTGCCGTTGTCATGACCCTTACCGTACTAGAGTTTAAAGTACCAGAAAACGGGAACCTTTTCTCTCCTAAATTACTCTTGATGTTACTTATCTATGTCACGACCTTCGTTGCACTTGCGTCTATTTGGAATGCGCACCACCATGTATTAAGCTTTTTAAAGAGCAAGCAAGTGGATGAACTGATTTTGTGGCTTAACCACGGACTCTTGCTGGTTATCTGCCTTTTCCCTTTTGCCACAGTAGTCCATGCCGAACATCCTCACTCACTTATTGATAGTCTGGCTTATGTTGCTGTTTATTTGATTATCTGGCTAAGCTTGATTGGTTTTAGTGAGGTAATTTACCGCCAATGTAATAAGAGTGAAATCCTACGCTTGAGAAATCGAAAGCGAATTAAAATTTTTCTTATTTTTCTACTCCCTGGCGCCCTTCTCTCACTGATATGGCTATACGCCTTGCCTATTGTCACTTTATTAATGGCGCTCTATTGGGGCAGACACAACGCCTTTGAATAACTCATATTACTCATTTTCAGTACTTCATAAGTTCTTTTTTTGAGCCCAAAATCACCACTACTTTTTTGATTCACTTTTCAAGATTTGATATCATAAATAGTGTATGTTGGTGCTTGGCTCACGATTTTTTTCGTCACCAACATATCTGAATTTCTTCTGATCCGCTGATCCTAACAGCGGATTTTTTGTTTCAATACTATAAAAAAAGCGTACCCTAAAGTACGTCTTTTTCTTATTGCTTTTTCCAAATGGAGAAAAATTTCCCATATAAAGCAGTCGCTAAATAAAAAGTAAGTGTTAAAAGCATAGGTAACGAACTTGCAGAATATCCCTTTGCAAGTGCCGTGGCCCAAAGAATGATGGTAACGAAATCAGACAATAGCCATAAAGAATAACTATCCCCATAACCTTTAAATACTAAAAGGGAGGCAGTAGCACCGATGATCAAGGTGATTGCATCCCAGACAGGATTAGTATCTCCTAAATGTTGATAAATCATCATCATCGGCCACCACAAGGCAAGCATTATCAAGATGGTTAAAATCCAAGAACGCCCTTTCATAAACTTAACACCATTTTCAATACGATGTCCCCAATTTTTCCAAGTAATAATAAGAGGGATATCAATAAGAGCAACAAACACAAGTTGGTCTAAGACTGAGGCATAGTGCCCTGCTGTCCAATTAATATAAATAAAGCCTATCGCACTTATTAAACCTAGCAAACCATTAATTGGTTTACCAATCATCATGTAGACCGTACATGCTGAGCCAATCAAAGTCGCAATAAGCGTGATTACTGATAATAACGTTATTGGAGCCGTAAGAAAAAAAGCCAACTGAACTCCTATGATGAAAGAAAGCATAATACTTCCCGCTGTATTTATAGATTTAAGCTCATCTTTGAGCCAAATAATATAGTTTTTCATGATCTCCTCCTTTATGGAAATACTTAAAAATTATATCATGATTAGCCGTATTAAGCTTGATACAATTTTGTATCCCTTTTCTTTCAAGAGGGAAATCTACTTTAGCGAACGCTACTAGAAAAGTCGCCCTAAGGCGACCTATTAATGCTTATTTTATTACTAAGACATTGCATTTGGCATGATTTACTACATACTGTGTAGTTGAGCCAAGTAAAAGGCGGTCAATTGCATCAAGCCCTGTTGAACCAATAATAATCAAATCAATATTATTCTCTTGAGCATAGTTTACAATTTCTCTCTTGGGTGTTCCTGTCAAACGAACAATATCCAAAGTTTTCACTTGATCTTCAAATCTTTTATGAAGCTCTTCAACAACAAAGTCTGAATGCTCTTGTACACTTTTATAAAGTGTCATCGTATCTAGATGCACAGGAATATTTGCTAATTTATCATTCAACACATATAGCAATTTGAGCTTTGCTTGATTACGTCTTGCTACCTCTAAAGCTTCCTGAACAGCATCATACGACTGCTTTGAACCGTCCACTGCAACCAATATATTATCGTACTTTCTACTCATCTGAAATACCTCCTTGTATTCTTGCTTTACTTCTATTCTACACCTAAGTGTTCAAAATCTAAAGTTAAAAGTTAGAACTTTGTTTACATTAATGGTGAAAAAAGTTGCAAAACATCATCAATGATACTACCAATAAAATGACGTTTTATTTCGTCACGCTCCACCTTACGACAGCTAAGTAGTGTTTGCTCCATATCTCTTTTTAACTCTTTTATCATTGGTGCATTATAGAGAAGTGTAGCACATTCAAAATGCAAATACAAACTCCGATAATCCAAATTTATCGTACCTACCACCGCAATTTTATCATCTGCAACAAAACTTTTTGCATGAACGAAACCAGGTGAATATTCATAAATTTCAACTCCTGCTTTCATTAATACTCGATAGAAAGATCTCGTTACTCGATAAATGAGAGGCTTATCTGGGATTCCAGGAGTAATGATGGTCACCTTAACGCCGCGCTTACTTGCTAGTTGCAGGGCATGAATCATTTTATCAGTGATAATAAGATAAGGAGTGAAAATACTAACATAATCTGTAGCCTGATTCAAAATGTCTATATAGGTATCTTCCGCGAGCAAATCATGCGTAAGTGGATTCTCGGCAAAAGGTTGGACAAAGCCTTGTTTTTCGAAACTCTCTCCCTTATAAGAGTAGGCTGCAAAATCAAGTAATACTTCTTGAGGTTGGCAGAAAGCGTTCCATGTTTCAAGAAACATCATTGTAAAGCTAGCAATAGCAGGTCCTTTAATTCTCAATCCCGTATCTTTCCAAATTCCAAAACGATTCTCTTCATTTATGTACTCATCTGCAATATTGATTCCGCCATTGAAAGCCACTTTGTCATCAACAACTAATATTTTTCGATGGTCGCGGTTATTCATCTTAACAGCTAAAGCGGGAATAAAAGGATTAAAATTAACAACCTTTATTCCTGACTTCCTCAATTCAGCAATATTTTTCAAATGAAAAGTTGTCAATGAACCAAAGTCATCATAAATAAGGCGAACATCTACACCTACCTTTGCTTTTTCTACCAGCAATTTTAACAGGTCCTGCCACATTCGACTTTTTTCATTGATAATAAAATATTCTAAAAAGATATAACGTTCAGCTTTTGCAACTTCTTCAAGCATCGCAGCATACATTATCTCCCCGAACTCGAAGTATTCCACTTGAGTATCCTCATAGAGTGGATAGTGACTTCCATTGATGAGGTTTTTTACAGTACCTAAAAAACGTTTATCCTTTTCTTTGAGATGATCAAGCACTATTCTATCCTGTTTAAGATAGGGCACGATTTCTTGATGCGCACGCTCAATCTTAGCTTCCATTTTCCTTACAGGGTTTTGAGTTCCAACAAGAAGATATAGCAGACCTCCAAAACCTGGAACAAGCAGAATGATTATTATCCAAACAATTTTTATTGACGAGGCTTGATCACGTCGAATCAAGTAGAGTACAACCAAAACACTAACTGTAAGACTCAAAAGTCCTAGAATTGGTACATAATGATCGAAACTACGAACTATTCCTACCACCGCTAATAATTCAATTAGAATAAAAAAAACAGTGATTGAAACTCGATTAAAGAGCTTATTAAAAACTTTGTGCACGGCGAGGGTTCCTTCATTTTTTATACTATAATTGTAACATAAAAAATAATCGAGCTATTAACTCTCATTTTATAATCTTAACTTAAGAAAGCACGACAACAAAGCTTTTATGATTCTTCACTCAAGTGGTGGCGGTAGCTCTTTTTTTGTACTGAGAAAGTCCCCTTTGTTCTTTTTAACTAGCTAACTCTATTACTTAAGTATTAGTGATTAATTTAACTAGCTACAATATGCCATTAGACCTAAGAAAAAGCTCCCGAATAGACGGAAGTTTTTACTGTTCATCGCTTACTTTAAAACGCGAGGTATCAGACTTAAATATATATTCACTTAGAATCTTACTTAAAATCTTACTGACGTTACGGTAAGCTAAAGAAGGCGTGTTAGGAACCACATAATAGTAGTTTCCTTCTTCTTTATAAATAGGGTGGCTGAGTGTTGTAAAGTGTGTTCCTTCAATAGCATTACCTGCATCGGCTGCCACATCAATAATAAAGGTTCCTTTCTTTAAATTTTTTTGTTCCTCTAGACTTAGAATCGGTGCATCATCTTTCCCTATTTCGATACCGTTCACGATGATATCGTAGGTAGAATAAGTTTCCTTAAAAACAGGCATGGTTTTCCGATAGAACATCCGGATATTACTAGAATATTTTGAAAGACTGCTAAAAGCACCTTGCGCCACATTTCCTGAGCCTAAAACCGCAATTTTTATAGAGTCATCTGGATACAAGCCATATCGAATCAAAGCATCTTGCACTCCAGCAAATCCAGCATAAAAACTATTTCTATACAGCAATCCCTTTGGTAGCGGAGCAGGTTTACTAGTATTTTTATAATAAATACTTGGTGCATTGCTATCTAAATCTACCACGGTTAGATTTTTTGGATAGACCTGATCTTTCATAAACTCCTTACCCGATCCCATAGGATGAGTCCAACCAATTATCATTTGCCCAGGTCTCAGTTCAGCATAATCACTAGGCTGGATTAATTTTAAAGAAAAAATTGCTTCTGCTTCTTTAAATATTTCTTTACGGTCTAAAATTCGGCAACCCACTGCACGATATTCTTCATCAGTAATATCTAGATATTCACCAAATCCCTTTTCGACAATTAACTCATTTTCAAATCCCGAAATATCTTCGGGTAAGAGAGGGACCCGTCTTTCTCCCGGAAAATTTGCCTTTATTAATCCAATTATCATTTAATTCCTCCTTTAAGCTAATAAAAAATACACTTGGTTCTCTTCAGTTCGTTGCTACGGAGTGTGACAAGTGTATCTTTCAATTTTGAGTGATGAATTCTTTGTTACTTCAAGTTATTCATTTTTATTTTTTAACCATTGAGTCGTTAACATCATCGCTCCACGTGTGGCATTTGTCTCATCCATCATATTTACCATCACAAAATCATGCACTATTCCTTGGAAACGCGCTTGGGTCACTTCAACCCCAGCTTCTCTTAGATTCTGAGCATATGCCTCTCCCTCATCTCTTAAAACATCGGCTTCGCCCGTAATAATTAGAGCTTGGGGAAGGCCTTCAAGTTGCTCTTTAGTCGCACGCAAAGGGGATGCTGTAATTTGAGCACGTTCTTTTTCATCTGTTGTATATTGATCCCAGAACCATTGCATCCCTTCTTTTGTCAAAAAATAACCTTCAGCGAATTTTTGATAAGAAGGTGTATTAAAATTGGCATCAGTAACAGGATAAAATAGAACTTGCTGGTTAATTTTTTGTCCATTCCGTTGCTTACTCAATAGGGTCATTACCGTTGCCATATTTCCACCTACAGAATCTCCTGCAACGGTCAAACGATTAAGATCAAAATGTTTTTCTTTACTGAAATTCTTTAGTTGTTCTAATACTGCATAATTTTGTTCAATTGCTGTGGGATACTTGGCTTCTGGAGCTAAAGAGTACTCGGGGAATACTACGATAGAATTTGTCTTTACTGCAAGTTCACGAATTAGTTTATCATGCGTATGCGCACTGCCAAATACCCAACCCGCTCCATGAAGGTAAAGTATCACAGGGAGGTTAGAATCGTTTCCAGCAGGAGACTTAGGACTGATAAAGCGAACGTTTATTGTGCCCCATTTCCCTGTATCTACTGGTAGATCCTCAATGATTGCTTCTTCTTTATGCACTTCACCATCTTGCACTTTTTCAAGTAGTTTTCTTCCTTCTTTTGGTTCTAGCTCATAAATACGTGGGTGTGGAGCATTATCATCGCTAAATTTTCGGGCAGCATCCTCTAATGAAATTCTATTTACCATAGGTGTCTCCTTGTATTCTATTTATAACATTAATTTTAGTTGTTTGCGTTTACATTGTCAACATATCTGTTCGTCCCTAAAAAACCACAGGATACAAAAAAGGCTCCTACCTGAGCCTTTAATTTTTTATTTAATTACCATTACGTTACATGGCGCGTGACTCACAACATATTGAGTAGTAGAACCAAGCATGAGTTTATCAATTACCCCGGCTCCAGTTGAGCCAATAACGATAAGATCGATATTATGTTCTTCAGCAAAGCTTACAATCCTATATTTAGGAGTCCCCGAAAGTTCTTGTAAAGTAACTTCTACTTTATCACCCACCAGTCGGCTTGCCTCATTCAAAATTTCTTGAGCCATTTGATCTAAACCCGGTGTTTCAACGAATCCAGCACCAGCCATGCCATAATACCGTTTATTGTCTTTAACGGTAACGATTTGAAGTTTACCACCATTGCGCTTTGTCACTTCTACTGCTTCTTGTACTGCGTTATATGATTGCTCCGAACCATCTACTGCTACCATAATATTTTTGTATTCTTTTTTCATAGGTTATAACCTCCTCTTTTTTAGTTACTTCTATTTTATAATGAAAGCGTTAAAATACAAAATCATTTTATCTGAAATAAAGGACTACTTATTTCATTTATTACGAAGTAAGCGCTATAATTTACTTAAAGGAGGTTCCATGAATTATCACATTACTCACATTCGACTTTCTGATCATTTTAGTTCTTCACCCTCAAAAATCACGCATGTTAAACTAGAAGGAGGAACTATTGAAACAACAGCTGAAGTGGCTTACTTTATTGATATAGGATGTCACTATTCCTATACCAACAAAGCTGGTCAAAAGCTTTCCGTTGGGTCCGTCCACCCAATGAACCGCACCCCTTATATTCATACGCGTAAGCGTGTAACCTCTCCTGACGAGCTTTTATTTCTTCCTCTTTTTTAAATTCACTTGAATTACAACTGATTATAAAGCGAACTAATTGGTTTTTTCTAAGCTTTTGCTCTATTTATGGTTTATAGCATAGAATGGTTAAAGATGAACTTCTTTAGGAAAGGAATATTATGATTAGTTATTTAAAAAAAATGCTTAAACAAAATGAAAGCGTCAAGTTATATATGATCGATGGAGCTACTATTTCAGTGGTTCATCTCAAAAAAACAATGAGCGGAATGTGTCTCGTTATCGACGAGGACAATATTGAACATTTGATTAATACACGCTACATTATTCAAATAGAGGCTTAATGTAAGGATTTAATGTGTTTCAGTTCTTAAAAAAAGACACTACGTGTCTCTTTTTTTTTTACTTAAAATAAGGCAAACTACAGGGCAAGTTTAAGAAGAAGTTCTGCAGCTTCGATAGCTAAAAAGAGCGGAACCAATTTCTGGGCGAGATTAATTTTCAGCTGGCTTTTCTTGCGAGATGTTTCATTTAGAAACTCAATCATGTACTGCTTAAGTAGTTGCTGTTTTGCTTCGGGAGATGTACTTGCAAAAAAACTCATGGGTAATCTAAATGCAAGCTTACCCCGATGTCCAAAATTAAAATATGTAAGTAATCCCATCTCAAAAGATGTAACAGAAATCATCTGCTCGAATTTCATACTATTCAACTTACTTGGCATCATCATTTCCTTTGATATCATAACAATGCGACCGCTAGGAAGTTTATAGCGTTGGTAGATTAACGGATCTTCATTTTTTGCTGGACATGGAATATTGTTCATTATTACTTTCCTAATCTTTTCTTAATTTCTTTAATTATAATACTACTTCCTTTAATCATTTGTCAAAATAATACACAGAAATTGCAAAAAATGATTTTATTCACACCGTTAACGTTATTTGTGTAATAATATAGCGCTTTTCACGTTTTTTTATGGAATTTATTGAGCTTATTTATCATTTATCTCTATATAATATCGCTTATTGTACTGATAGATACTTTCTTTAAAAAAAGAACAAAAAAACCGCTCAATAGAGCGGTTTAAGAAGTATCTCTTAACGACGACGTTCAGCGATACGAGCTTTTTTACCTGTGAGTGCACGGAGGAGAGGATTACTATTACTATTTCACTTACTTTCAAATCCCGTCAAATATCCATCAAACCCTTGTATTTACTATATTTGACGATATAGCGCTGACTAAATGATTAATTTCTAATTTAATAGTAAAATAAGTAAACTATTTTATTGTACCGACCTAAGCACGTAAGCTATTAAAAGCAATCCCTTCATATTTCCATCCATGGTTTACCAAGTTATCTCGTTCAAAGCTACTTGTAGTATAGAAATGAGCGCCAACTGTTGCATTTGGATTATAAAGTCGGTAAACTGGAACTCCTACTTTGGCGGTTGGAAAATTAATTTGGTCTTGTTTCCAACCTTTTTTAATCAATTCAGAAATTTCGTATCGATTAGAAGTGTAGAAATGGTCTCCAGCATTTGGATTATAAAGTCGAGTCACTGAAGGGCCCTGATTTGAGTTATCTTTACCAACTTCAAACTCAGGTACGAAAAATGCATTTCCTTCACTAGACCAACCAAGGTCTACTAAACGACTTTCTTCAAATATACTGTTTGTATAGACGTGTTCCCCTGTATTCGGATTATAAACTCGATCAATAATTCCTACTGATACGTTTTCATTCGATGAACTATCGGCAGAAACATTTGTAGGGAAGCTTGAACCTAGCAGTACTGCGGCTCCCATGACACAGATTGAGGTTAAAATAGTTGTTTTTTTCATAATACTCCTTTATTTTGTAAGTACCGCTACATATCTTACGTCCATATTCTAGCAGAAACCTCAGTGGTTATCAATTAATAATAGGTAAAGGAAAGACAAAACAAGATAAGTGTCTAATTTGTATCTTATTAAGAAATCAAAAAAAGCACCTAAATTAATAGGCGCTTAGGAGTAAACTTTATGAAAAATTTTTAATTGGAATAATTATATTATAGTTTTAACTTCTTAAATAAAACAAAAAACTGACCGAAATCGGGGCAGCCTATGAATATCTTACTTTTTATAAGGTTGAAGTCCCATTTCTTCCAAATAGAGTTGCTGGGTACCGTTAAAACTAACTAAAATTCCTTTTTTATTTTCCGCTATAACAGTCCCCACTACACCAGAATATTTTGATTCTGGTAAATATACTGCTTCCCCAATTTTTAATTCCATAATATTATTCCTTTCTATACTCTATATTAAAGTATAACAAAAAAGCCCACCTAAGCAGAGTAAATTTACAATTTTGTTAATTTTTCAACTTGCACTTTTATTAAATCTCTTGTATTTCTGAATGCTTCTAATATTTGATCATCTGATCCTGATACTCGAGCTGGGTCTTGTAAATCCCAATGTTCGTGATTCACCTCATTAGGGATCATTGGACATTTGTCAAGAGCATCTCCACATAATGTAATGATTAAATCGCAACTATTAAAATAATCTATATCAATAAGTTCAGACTTTTGATTAGAAATATCAACACCGTCTTCTGCCATAACTTCCACAGCTCTAGGATTTAATCCATGTGTTTCTACGCCAGCCGATCGAACTTCCCATCCCTCTAAAAATTGATGACCATAGCCTTCTGCAATTTGAGAGCGGCAAGAGTTACCTGTACAAAGAAAGTAAATCTTTTTCATAATATTTTCCCTCTATAATATTGTTAATTTATTATACACTACTTTATTACTTTATTAATTTATAAGCCTAGAAAATCTTTTTTTAATAGTGGTATAATTATAAAAAAAGGAGTTCAATATGACACGTCAAGAATTAATAAATTTAGTTTTAAAAAACACTAATTCTTATGAGGATTTCCCATTTAATGATAACACTCGTGAAAAGATCTTATGGACTGCCATTAGACAAAAAAGAAATAAAAAAATTATCGCTTTAATTTTTGAAAAAGATAATGATTTACTTATTGATTTAAAACTTACTCCAGAACATGGTGAGGAAGTACGTGAATATGACGGTGTATTTCCTGGTTATCATATGAATAAAACTCATTGGAATACAGTGAGAGTTAACAATACCTCTTTACCACTAGAAGGTCTTATTAAGATGATTCAAGAAAGTGATAAGTTAACGCAATAAAAAAGCCCTGACCGAAGTCAGGGTTATTTTTTATTAATTATTTAGTATAAGCGTTAAAAGCAATTCCTTCATTTTTCCACCCAGCTTTAATTAATGAATCTCTCTCATAAGAACTCATTGTAAAGTGATGTGATCCTACTTTTGCGTTTGGATTATATAGGCGATATACAGGTACTCCAGTTTTTGCTTTGGCAACTGGGAATGTAAATGCTTCCCCGCCATTACTCCAACCAACTGAAACTAAGCTCGTGGCTTCAAAATTACTTGTTGTGTAGTGATGATCACCAGCATTTTGATTATATAAACGTTGCACAACTGGGTATCCTGAGTATGGAGGTTCAGTTAAAGGTATATAAAACGCAACTCCTTCAGCTTTCCATCCCGCTTTTTCCAAAACTACAACTTCCCATCCCACAGGTGTAAGTAAATGTTCACCCGTATTTGGATTATAAATTCTAAAAATTCTTTCGTGAAGTTGCGCTGTATCTGCGGAAACTTGACGTGCGTTAATAACTCCTCCAGTTATAAATGCTAACGCTGCTAAAGTACCTAAAACTATTTTTTTCATAATATCCTCCTAGATATTCTTCTAGACACCACATTTATATTCGATAAAAATACTATAAAATACATTGTGAGTCTTTTAACATTCCAACCAGTAAATTATAGCACTTTATATTATTCGCTGCCACTAAAAGCTAAATATGAATTTCATTAAATACATCCGCCTAAATAGTGTATATAAAAAGCTATAAAATAATATATTTGTACGCATATAATAATTGAGAGTCTGCTAGGCAATAAAAATCCAAATTTATAAGACATAAGAGACGGACTAAATTGAATAAAATTTTCATCTTATTTTCTAACATAGCTTAAACGTTTTTATTTTATTTACAAAATATCAAAAAAATCCCGACAAAAGTCAGGGATGGGGAATGAAATTCATAGCTAAAGCTACGGCTAAAGTCCAAGCTTGAGTATCAGCTAGGGTATCTAATAGTTAAACTAATTAGATATTGTTCATTCTATAAGTATCGCCTTAACAAGTCCTTAACACATACTATAGACTTTGTATAACATACAATATCATATTTTAAAAAATAAAAAATCCCCGCCAAAGCGGAGGATGAAGAAAGTTAACACCAATATTACGTTAAATATTAGATGCTCTCATTCTATATATTTGTTCTTAATCTATACTTAAAAAGATAACGCCTCCAAATCATTAGTTATAAGGCATACAATCTATAACAGAAACATCGATGCCATTTATCTAAATTCACGCAAAGAACGCTTCATAGGAGTATATTTTATGAAAAACTTGGAGTATTTGTATTATAGTGCTGTCGTTTTTATCTCCATGCAACTTGAGGAGCACGTTGGTTAATCGCCTGTAAGTGACGAATATACCAAGGTGCTTTTTGGCTCCACTGATAATGTTTCAAGTCACGACCGTAGTAATAGACTGTACCTTGTGTCTTACCAGTCTTTGCATCTATGATTTCGTAAGTAAATCTCATAAGTTCATCATCTTCCAATTCTGATGGTGTTGGTTTAGTTTGTGTGTTTGCACTGCTAACAGATAACTCAATGCCTGCTAGTCTCAACCAATCCTCTCGACTCCCTTTGAACAGGTCCAAGTCAAGGCTACCACCGTACCCTCGCTAGTTGGCGAGCACTTGAGTACTGGTCAATAAGCGAAAAGCTGACCGTTCAACTGCTTGCACTGTTCCACGGGTTACTCTGAAAGCCTGTGGCTTCTCTATTCGCATACTGCCCCAACCAAAGCTTATAACTAGTATTCTCAACAAAAGACCAGTCCTCTGAATCGAAAACAGCTTGGCTGGGATTATAGCACGGGTATTCCTCGGTTGTGGCATTCAGCCTATCCAAGTAGCGTTTAACATCCACTACTGACCAAGCCTTGAGTGCCGCTCCTTCAAAATCCAGCGCGGGTAGACTACGATTAGTCAGTCCTAGTGCAGTACATTTCAACCAAGGTTTGGTCAATTCGTTCTACAGAATTTTGTGTTTCTAAAAAAAGGACAACTCTACGCCAAATTTGTTTTGCGGTACGTCCGAGATGGTCGGGGGGCTGATAGCTTAAACGACCACTATTAACATCTTTAAAACTTTTTTTAGCCAAAAAATTCTCCTTTCTTTTAGTGTTTTGCCCTCCTATATAAAAATTTTCAAAATTGAGTTTTGATATAAGATGAGACCTATGTGTGTGGTTTCCCTAAACTAAATGTAGAGGGAGGCTGTTTAAAATTATTAGATATTTTTTTGAAAATCTGGCAAATCTTTCACATTTCTGATAGGGATAGCTCTCTTTAGTTTATATCCCCAACCGGTTCCATAACAAAGTTGTTCCCATTTTGTTTTAGCTGTATGGTATTTGTTGCAACATGTCGCAATATTAGTTAGATTAGTCCTATTATCAGGTTCTACTTCGTAGGGGACGATATGGTCACCTATCTTACCAGTTCTAACACGGTTATAATTCAAACAATACTGACACAGGTGACTATCGCGCCTGAGCGCACTCTCTCTTATTGAACGCCATTGCTTGCTTTGGTAGAACTTATGTTGCACCGTTTTAAATGGGTCTTTACTTCTCATTCGATCATAATCTTTATATCGTTTACTATTATGCGGTTTAGTCCAGCGTTGCCTACTTTCTTGATAAGCTACTTCTTTATCAGCATGCTTACTACACAATAGTACAAGGGTCTTACTACCACGTCATGACAGTTAGGCTCACGACATCGGCCAGTCATTGGCATTATTCAATCTCCCATTTCAATAATAAAAAGCCACCATTTCTGATAGCTTTACCTTATATTTATCTTTTTTATATCCTTTGTTTAAGCTACTGATACAAGAGCAAGTAGCAAAAAATCATATATAATGTGAATAGCAATTGGAACCCATAATGTCTCAGTCTTAAGCCATGCATATATAGTAGGAATATGTGCTAAACCAATAACCACAATACATTGATAAAGATTACCATCATATACTCCATAATGGCTTAATCCAAAAATCGTTAATGAGCATAGTGTAGCAATGATAACTGATTGTTTATCTGTGAAAAACTTATTTATTATTACAAAAGTTAAAATAAACAAAGTACTGATTAATAATTCCTCACCAATAAGACTAAGACTCAGAAAGGGAAATGAAAGCAATAAGTCACCCATCGAACCTAGTCCCTCTACCGCCCCATTATCAGCCAATGACTGATTAAGAATATCTCCTACAAATGCAAAAGCATAGGTCAAAATGACTTCTGCTATAATAGCAAAGAAAACCCATTTCCAGTTTCCTTTACTCATTTTTTTAAATAGTGCTTTTAGGTTAGGCCAACCCAACAAAATCGTTAGTGAAATCAGTCCAGCTATCAACAAAAATGTAAAGTTAAATAAACTCAAGAAGCTTTCGCCTTGTGCATTTATAACTCCCCAGTCACCTGCAATTATAACAAGTGTAGCAACTAGAAATCTCCATGGCTCTATTTTTGTTGTTTTTAAAATGTTTAACATATACTCTCCTTTTTCATTAATAAACAGCAAAGTTAAATATTAACATTTCTTAAACCATATCTCAACAATAACCACTTGGAATAATCTTTGTTCATGCGATTAAAATTTATTGTCGTACACTCGTTTTAAGTATGCATAGTTCATAATCACTCCTCTCTTATTTGTAAAACCAATAATAAAAGGCTGCCTAATAGACAACCTGTAATAAAATATAATAGCAAGTCAGGGAGTCGAACCCTAACTTACTTCTGAAGTTTACCCAACCGAACGAATTACAATTTTTTGTGCTTTCGTTGATAACTTCATGATACAAGTATATCACTAAAAACAGGGGTCAACACTCCCTTTTCATGCCTTTTTCGTGTCGTTTTTATCCCGATTTGACCCATGGTTTTAAATGAAATAGCCAATATGTGGATCTATATCTTTTCTAAAGCGATAATAAATAAATTTAGCTTTCTTTTCTGAAATCTCAATTCCTTCATTATCAAGTTCCATCATTACTCTGTACCATGTAAATCCACCATATCCGAAGTGCTTCAATCTTATGATTTCTTTTTCCTCATCAACTAAAGATTCATACCATAAATTGAACTGATACATCAGATCTTTAAGCTTAATATATTCCTCGTCATTTTCAAGTGCTTCTTTATTTAAGACATGATTTTCAGGTTCCGAACCACCAGAATAAGCTGTGCGGATGCCTAAATTATCAACTTTTTGCTTATAAAGATACCTGATTTCGATTGATTTTATTCTGGCTTCAAGTCTGCCATTAACATAATCTCCAATAAATCTATCTAACTTATCAGCCATTTATCAGTCTCCCTTTATGGTATAATAGTATTAGATAATTCCTTTGAGAGAGCCCGTTGCTGCGGGCTTTTTTGTTTTAAAAGATATTCTCTAATACAACTGTCCCATTACACACTTTAATGATTAGCGTTGATATTTTGTATTTTAAATTTTTTCTCCCTATCTTGTGTTATAATATTTTAATTAATATGAATTGTAAGCTTAGGCACTTAAAAATATTGCCGATGAAATTGAGAGGAACATCATGAGAATTAACGTTTTACAACACACTCCCAATGAGGGACCAGGTTTTATCAAAGATTGGGCGATTGAAAAAGGTCACGATCTTTATATATATCATCCCTACTATTTTGATGGTATACTCCCTTGTGCAAGTGAAACTGATATGCTTATTATTCTGGGTGGACCCATGAGTCCTAACGATGATTATGATTGGATAAAGCAAGAACGCCATTTAATAATTGATCTTATGAAGAAAAATATACCAATATTTGGAGCCTGTTTTGGTGCACAACAATTGGCTAAAGCCCTAGGTTCTGATGTACATAAATCTCCTAATAAAGAGGTGGGTTGGGCTCCAGTTTATTTAAAGAGCGATCTCATAAAAAACCTTCCCTCTCAATTAATGGCATTACACTGGCACGAGGATATGTTTGAGCTACCTGAAAATTCCTCTTTATTGTTTAGTAGTGATCTATTGCAAAACCAAGGATTTATTCTTGATAATATAATTGGCCTTCAGTTTCACTTTGAACCCTCTAAAACAAATGTTAACGAAATTGTAACCAATGACATTGCTTACCCTAATAACGGAAACAAGTTGAATCAAAGTTCTTCAGATATTTTGAATCATCCTTTTCCAGAAATTAACAAAAGCATTATGTTCAAAATGTTAGATCATATTTCAAAATAATTTTTTATTTGGCAGAAGTAATCTTTACTTTTGCTTTTTTATTATCCACCACTTTCACAGAATACTTATTTTCTGCATTATTTCTTTCTTTTTCCAAAGTATTAATGCTATAATTATTAAAAATAAATTTAAAAGGATTGCTTACTAATGGACTATATCATCTTATTTGGCGCTATTCTTTTTGGAATAGGACTAGTAATTTCAATTTTAAATACCCGTGTAAGCTATGGTTTCTTCACACGATACAGATCCAAGAATAGATCATGGCAAATTATTAGCATCATCTTGATTATTATTGGGTTACTGATTATTATTGGAAAAGCCTACCTCAATGGCCAACTTTCCTAAACACTTTCACAAACTAGCAAATCATACTAGTTTTTTTGTAGATTTTATCTAGTCGGGTTAGTACCAAAATAACTACCTGTGGCTTGTTCCGTTTTATATTTTTCAATACTTCTAGCTAGTTTCTTAGCTTTATTTTTTCTGTACATAGGCGCGTGCAAAATTTATAATGAATGCCTTGTTAATAAACTAGTGTTTATAATCCCAGATGGTGTAATCACAAAAATTACATTCAGACCACCTTAAACGTAGGTCTTGTTTTGTTTTAAATTTCTTGATTCATTCTTTTTTCAAATCCAAGTACCAGGTCTTCTTGTGTGAACTTAACCCAGCGCCTTTCTATTTGTTCCCAAAATTTAAGAGCTGACTTTGTACCTGGGAAATCTGCTCAAAAATGAACAGGATGATATCCTTGAAAAATACCCGCAGCAAATACTTTAGAAAAACTAAAAATAAAATATAAACCCAAGTATGAGGAAAAAATTGCTGATTTCTTCCTTGAACAAAATGAGTTAGAACAAGTAATGGGATTTTTGAAAAGTAAAAATTATCGCTACTACTTACTTTGTCAGTGGCTCTACTTGAATGGGTTACGGTTTGCTGAAGGAGCAGGAATGCTTAAAAGTGATATGATGCTATCAGATCATAGAGGTTACTGTATTGTAGACGGTAATCTTGATTATCATGGAAATAAAGTTAGTGAGCAAGGGAAAACCAAAGAGACTAAAACTAAAGCGGGTACCCGTGAGGTGGATATAAACTCACGCGCAATAGAAATTTACAAAGAAGCTTGCGCCTTATCAGCGAATTCTGACTTTATCTTCACTACAAAGAATGGCACTCCAATTCCACCCAACGCTATTAACTCCTTTCTGAGAAATCATAAAGAAGAAATGGGCCTACCTAAAAATAAAAGAGTTTCTACTCATATATTTAGACATACCCACATTTCTAAATTAGCAGAACTTGAAGTTCCATTATATATCATTCAAAGACGTGTGGGACACTCTAGTTCGAAAATAACTGAGAAAATATATTTGCATATAACAGAAAAGATGAAAGAAAAAACAAGAAACTTACTAGAATTTCTCTAGTAAGTTTTTAGTTGCCTGCTTTTTGCCTGCTTTTCATAATTGGTGTTTCACTAAAATTATTTCTATAAATTATAGATAACAAAAAAACCGCTCAATAGAGCGGTTTAAGAAGTATCTCTTAACGACGACGTTCAGCGATACGAGCTTTTTTACCTGTGAGTGCACGGAGGTAATAAAGTTTCGCACGACGTACTTTACCGTGACGGATCACTTCAATTTTTTCAACACGTGGTGTGTGAACAGGGAAGATACGTTCTACACCAACACCGTTAGAGATTTTACGAACAGTGTAAGTTTCGTTGATTCCTGAGTTTTTACGAGCGATAACAACGCCTTCAAAGATCTGGATACGTTCGCGAGTACCTTCGACAACTTTAGCGTGTACACGTACAGTGTCACCAGGACGGAAGTCAGGGATATCAGTGCGAAGTTGTTCAGCGTTGATAGATTCGATAAGGTTCATTTTTTTCTCCTCTTGCCCATCAATAAGTAACTTTGACCCAGCGGATGAACAGTTTTATTAGTATGTAAAACACATACTAGTAAATTATAACAAATTTGTTTAGCATTGACAAGCCCACTATGCTGATTTTTTTACTGACGGAGTGGTCAGTAACCAATCCGATCAATGTCAACTTCTGATTGGTTAATCATGTCTAAAACTTTGTGAATGAGGTACATGCGCTCATCTAAGGCGTGGATTTGTTCTGCGCAGTTTTGGAGTTCTTTGCTCAGTTGCTCAGGTATTTGACCATCATATTTATAACGAACTTTATGTTCCAAAGTCGCCCAGAAGTCCATAGCTGAGGTTCGCAATTGAATCTCTACGCGACAAACTTTTTCGTTAAAGAGGTGACCTAGATTAACTTCTAAGATCATATGGTAGCTGCGGTATCCCGTAGGTTTGACATTGCGGAGATAATCTTTTTCACTGACTACCGTAAAAGCTTCTTGATTTTTAATGATTTCTACTATTTCATAGATATTTTTAGCATAGGAACAAATGATTCTAATCCCTGCGATATCTGAGAGATGTTCTTGAGCGGCTTCCGCTGTAATAGGGAGCCCTTTTTTCTTCAATTTACCAGCTATACTTTCCGGTGACTTGAGACGGTGCTTGATATGTTCAATCGGATTAACCGTTTCAAAATTATTATAGTAGGTATTGAGATTTGAGAGTTGCGTCCGAACAACGTCCAGTGCGCAACTGTAATTCACTAATTTTTGCTTGAGTTTTTCAAATTCCTCAGGTTCAAATCGCGTTTTTAAGTAATCTTTTTCTTCCATACTTCTATTATATTAAAAATAGTAAAAATTTTCTGCTTTGAAATGAAAACGTTCTAATTTATGCGGTGCGCTCAAATTTTCGATGTTTCAAGGTATACACTACGTCAGAGGCATTAGCGACCTCTGTTTCGTGTGTAACAATAATCACGATTTTTTTATCTTCATGAGCAATTTTCTTAAAGAGTTCAACAATTTGTGCCGTTGTTTCTTCGTCCAGATTTCCTGTGGGCTCATCAGCAATGATCACGTCGTGATTAAGCACTAAGGCACGGGCAATAGCGACCCTTTGCTGCTGACCACCGGATAATTTACTGACAGGTTTGTAAATCATTTCATTGGTCAATCCAACTTTTTCCAGTGCTTCTTCAATCGCTGCCTTTTCGTCTTCAAATTTTACAGCGGAGATTTTTACAGCTGTTTTAACATTGTCGTAAGCACTCATGTAAGTCAATAAGTTATAAGCTTGAAAGACGGTACTCACTGTTTTTTTACGATAGTTGGTTAAGTTACTTGCTTTGATGATTTGATCATCATAAGACATTGTCCCAGATTTCGGTGTATCTAGCCCGGCAAGTAAGGAGAGAAAAGTTGTTTTTCCTGAACCGGATTGCCCAAGAATTGCATACACGGTTCCTTTGGCAAATGTCTGTGTGACCTCTTTGAAGAGGTAATCCTCAGGATTGGTATAATAATAGGTTAAATTTTCTACTTTTAAGGTCATAAGCGCTCCTATTCTAGTTTGAGTTTACTGACAGAGCTGTCAGTAAAGTGAGGTAAGGTGTTACACTATTTTGGCGTTCTCTGATTAGTCAGTCAGTCGTTTTAATTGGTCAAAACTTGCTTAGGATTTAGGCGAAGAATGCCAATACTTGCTAAACCTACAGCAATCAACGTAATAAGAATCGCAATAGCTACCAATAAGAGAATCTCTGTATAAGACGTTTTAACGTTCAATTTTTCTAGTGCTTTAGATTCAGCTTGTGATTGACCAATACCCATGGCTCCACCTGCTTTACCCATAAATCCTCCTTCGTTACCAGATGGACGTTGACTTGTAGCATTGCCATTTTGGCCAGGCGCACCAGGAGCACCGTTATTTGTAGAACTTGCTGTTGTTTGTGTTGTTTCTTGTTTTAAAATTTGTTGACCAACAACGTTTCCGACAACATTTCCGGCAGCTGAAGCGATCCCAACTGACACGATCATCACCATGAATAATTCAAAGAAGAATTGACCGATAATTTTAATTTTAGATTCACCAAGGCTCATCAAGACCCCAATCTCAAAGCGGCGTTCACGTACCATAAGCATTACGATAAGTGCAAGAATAATCGCACCAGCTATCGCAACAATCAAGACAATATTACGTGCAAAACTTGCTACATTGTTCAGTGAAGATTTAACATTTTGATAAGCTTGATCGTCTTTTGATACTTGGAAGCTGTCATTATTGATGAGCTTATTGGCTTTTTTGACAAAGCTGTCAGCATTGGCTGGATTTGTCATACTATAAGTGGCTGTCGAGATCTTACCAGTGGTTGCCTTCATCGCATTAGCCACAGAAAGGGGCGTATACATCGTGTTCATATATTGAATTGAACTTTCTGTACTACTGCTTGTCGTTGTGTAAATACCGACTACTGTCATCTTATAAGTTTTGTCATTTGAATCGGTTAAGGTGAAAGTAGAACCCACTTTCAAATTATTTTGACTGGCTAAGGTTGATTCAATAACTACATTATTGGTTCCTTCATCTGAAGCTTTGATAGCACGTCCAGATTTAATCTTGTAAGAACTTGAGAAGCTTGTATTTGCCGCTAAATTATTTGTTCCGTAGATGGTGAAATCATCTTGAGAGCCTCCCATTTGGCCACCACCCATATCGCCACCAGGGCCATTTTGATCACCAGTAGCACTATCGGAACTTGAAGTATCACTGCTTGTTGAAACTTTTTCAATCCCTGAATCAGCTGAAGCTGATGCTTGATAAGTAAAACTATACGATTTTACACCATCAAGAGCGGCAATTTTTTTTGCAGTGGATTCAGAAATTGTCGGCATATCAATATTGAAACGTTTGCTCGAAGTATCTGATGTGCTCTCACTAGAGCTGGAGCTTGAAGTAGCACTGCTTTGCGCTTCTTTAATCACATTTTGCATGTCTACTGAGAGGGAAACTGTTGCCCCCGCAGCCTTTTTAGCATTATCAATGGAAACATTTGCTGCACTATTGATAATCAAACCAGATAAAACAAATATCAAAATGGCTGAAAATGCGACAATCAATAATACTGTACGTCCGATTTTGGCTTTCGTAAAAAGCCATGCCCGTCTTATAAAATCCATATTTTCCTCTTTTCTAAGTCTGTACTACAGACCTTTAAAACTTACAGCCCGGTCAGTCCATTTTTAAGCACGTCAGCCACCTTTTAATTTAAAAATAATAGCATAAGATTAAGCAGATTAAACTTGGCTTGCCGTCCTTAAAAATCACTCTCGCTGCATTAGATGGCAGTGGTTCCACCCTCAGTATTATCATCGACTGAGCCAGAATTTTGATCTGTTGTGCCACCGCTGTTATTGGATGCACCTGAATTCACATCTGGGGCACCCTGGTTATTTTCTGTCTGATTACTGCCGTTTCCCGATGGACGATTTTGCATTTGTTGTAAATTCTGCCCTGAGTCCGCATTGGCTTGTCGTTGCCCAAGATAATAACCTGCCAAACCACCTAAAACTAAAGTCAAAAGTGACATGTAGACCACCGTTTTTTCTTTAAAAAGATGTAAAATTTTTGTCAACGCCTCTTCCTTTCTCACTTGATAAGATGATTATAGAAGTTAAAACTTAAGTACAACCCAAGCCAGCCTTAATTTTTTCTGAAAGAAACTTTTAACTTTCTGACTGACACGTCATGCTACTGACAGAGCTGTCAGTAAGCTCTGAATTTAACATTATAAAAAAAGCTACCCGAGGTAGCTTTTATTTTTTATCTTAAGAGATTGAATGGCTTAGAACATGAAATAGAGCCACAAAGCCACTACCGACATCACTGCGGTAAATAACCAAAAAACAATGTCAATCTTCCATTCAGACCAGCCAGCGGCTTTTCCAGAAAAACCACCCAACTCAAAATGGTGATGAATTGGAGTCATTCGAAAAATTCGTTTGCCCCCTGTTTTCTTAAAGTAAGTGACCTGGATCATCACAGATAATGTTTCAATCACATAGACTGCACCAATAAGGATTAACGTCCACTCGGCGTGTAATAAAATCGAAATGATAGCAAGAAAGCCACCTAAGGCTAAGCTTCCGACATCACCCATAAATATCTTAGCAGGTTTGTGATTGAAAACAAAGAAGCCTAGCAAGCCACCAATGACTGACAAGATGATCAGCAAAACATCATACTGGTGATGGACTACTGCAATAATCGCATAAGCACTAAGGGAAATGGCAACTGTAATAGAAGCAAGTCCATCTATCCCATCGGTAAGATTGACTGCATTTGACCATCCCACTAACCAAATGATAATAAAGATCAAGAAGAAAATTCCTAAGTCAAAATTTCGACCAAATAAAATCAGGTGATTGACTTGAAGCCCAGGAGATACGGGAGGAATCATATGATCAGGAATGAAATTTCCCATGCGTGGTGCAGCTTTAAAATGAGGAGCACTCGTATAAATCAAATAAGAAACTAAACCAATCACGATTTGCGCTAAAAGTTTTTGTATTGCTGTCAATCCCTCATTTTTCTTCTTAAAAATTTTCAAGAAGTCATCAAAGAAACCAATCACGGCATACATAGCAAGAACCCACCATGCAATGATGAACGAAGCGCTCGCTTGCCCTAATAAAAGTGCTGCTACTACCGAAACAATCAATGCCACGATGACAAAGACAAATCCACCCATTGTAGGCGTTCCAGCCTTACTCGCATGTTGCTTGACATCTTCAAGCGTTGGTTGTCCACCCAATTTTTTCTTATGGAAGAACATAATGAAGCGAGGGATGCCAATGATTGTTAAAACCATCGCAACGACCGCTACCACTATCCCATTCAATAACATTTTCTTCTCCTATTTTAATCACCCGACGTGACTTCTTATTACCCGTCTATTTTTAGTGATTTTCCTGTTTTCATTCAAGACAAAACTTAACTTCCAAGTGTTACAGTTAAAGTCTGCCCTTTTTTAGCTTTTGTACCCACATCAAGACTTTGACTTGCTACCTTCGTACCTGATCCTTCAAAAGTAACTTTTAGACCGAACCAATCGGCGAGCTGATTAACTTCTTCTTTTGACCAGTCATACATATCAGGCATTACTTGATCCTTATCATCTGTAAGAAGCAAGATACGTGTATTCGCATTAACTTTTTTGCCTGCACTTACTGATTGAGCAGTGACCTTTGTTCCTGAACCGATAATCACAGGATTAAGAACGGTTTGACGCAAGCTATCTGCTGTCGTCCCCGCTTCTTTTCCTTTATAGTCAGAAATTTTAACCTGACCAGCTTTTTCATCATCAGAATTTGTTTGGTTCAGTTCACTCTTTAAGCTCTCAGCACGCGTTAAGAGCGGATTTGCTACACGTGCAATGTATTTCAGCGTCCATGGCTCTGAAGGAATCTTGACATTCATATAGAAGATAAAATCAGGGTCTTTAGCAGGATACATTACAACTGCAGAATACAAATAATCTTGTGAGCCCGTCATATAGCCTCCTGTTGAAGAAGCAATCTGTGCCGTTCCAGTTTTAACTGCTGCGGCTTGCCCATTCACCATAAATAATGGACCAGGATCAATTCCTTCATCAGGGTCGCCTGTTGTAGAATAAGACGTTCCATAAACTGGATCCGTATTAACAGTCAGCATCAAATCCCGAACCTTATCCGCTGCACTTTCTGAAACGGGATGTCCAATAACTTCTGGTTGAGAAGTCAAACTGGTTTTCGTATTAGGATTAACCACTTTACTTACAATATGAGGCTCAAGCATTGTTCCATTGCCCGCAATGGCTGTCCATCCTCGAATTAACTGAATAGGTGTCACAGCTACCCCTTGACCAAACGAAGATTGGATTTGGGATACAGCATTTGCCGAAGGAAGCGAACCTGCATTTTCGTCATCCAGCCCAACTCGCGTTTTTAAGCCAAATTTGAATTTATTTAAATAACTGCCCCAAAGGTCGTTCCCCATATCCATTTCAATGCGGCTCATTCCAATATTGGATGACATCGCAAATCCTTGCGCATAAGTTACTGTTTCGGGAAGGGTATAACTCTTATTTTCGGTAACGTCCCAGTCATTAATGGTCGCATCATACACTTGGAGCTTCCGTTGATAAGTTGCATTAAGATCTACTTTACCACTATCTAAAGCTGAAGCCATCAAAAAGGTTTTGAAGGTTGAGCCCGGTTCAAAAGCAGTTTGATAAAGCAAGCTATTCCATGTGAAATTCTTTTGTGTAATGTCTGAGTTGATTGTTTCAGCAGTATAAGTCGGACGTTGGCTGGTAGCTAAAATGTCTCCTGTATGCGCATCAACCAGCGTACCTGAAATCTCTTGAGCTCCGGTCTGGCTTGCTGCAGAGTCCATTGAGGTCTCCAACAGTTTTTGAAGTTGCGCATCCAGAGTCGTATAAACATCTTGACCATTTTCAACGGGCTCAATCACCTTAGTAGTCCCAGGGATAGGACGCCCTAAAATGTCTTTTTGGTAAGTTTCCACCCCATTTTTACCGCTCAAGATTGGATTGAAAGATTTTTCCAACCCCATGTCTCCTTGCAGAACCTGCACACCATTGACATCTTTTGGACGTGCGATCCCAATAAACTGTGAAGCAAAATTTCCGAAGGGATAGGAACGTGAAAGATCGGCAGAAAAGCCAATTCCAACAAGTTTTTGTTCTTCAGCTGCTTTTTGTATTTCCTGCATTTTCTGCAAAGAAATATTAGAGCCTTTTGTCCCGAACTGCACTTGTTTATATTTCGAATTTAGTTGCTTCTCAATAAGGCTTCGGTCGATATTTAATTCACGGTTAAGAAAATCTTCTAACTTGCTGTATTCACTTTTATCAGCATACATCCGATTACCATTGGAATCCACTTGTGTTTTATCCAAGACCACGTAAATTGTATAAGTACTTGAATCTACCGCAATAGGAGCTCCTGTTCGGTCGTAGATTGTTCCACGCTTCGCTTGAACAGTTACTGTACTTTGATAATTGTTTGTGGCCATCTTTTTAAGATCAGTTCCACCTACATGATTTACCGTAATTAACCAGACAAAGCGAAATATAAAAATCGTAAACAGAGCAATAGCTAGGAAAAAAAGGCTCTTACCTACATGTTTACGATTTCTTTCAGGACTCAACTTCGTCTTTCTTGCATTTCGAGATACTTTTCTAAATGGAAAGAAAATTAGTTTTTTAAAGAATTTTATCATTTTGTTGCTTTCAGTATATTAGACGGCGTTTGTTTCATATCAGCCTTATTTGCTGCATCGATAACCCGATTGGGTGAAGCTAAGTCTAAAATTTGTTGATCATATTCTGATTGTTGGGTCGTTTGTTGTGTGATTTTTGATTTTAAGTCCATCGTATTACTTTGGACTTCAAGAGTTTTTGTCTTAACATAGAGCAAGCCGACAGCCAATACCAAAGCAGCCCCTACCATTGCAAGGTAGAACACTTTTTCGACACCGCTAAATTTTTTAAACTTACTTGCTAAAACTTCTGGCGCGAGAGACTCTGTATCAATCAAATACGAGTCTTTTTTTGCCGCAGTTTCTATGTCAAAGTATTCTTTTGGCTGTGCTGCCATCGTCTCCTCCACTGCTTTATATTCTAAAGCTATTTTTACTTCTTTGTTATCAGATTATTTATTAATCATGTTGTTTTTGAGCCACGCGTAATTTTGCACTATGGGCACGGTTATTCTCTGCGAGCTCTTCTTCACTTGCAAGCACAGGCTTGCGTGTAATAAGCTTCAATTTTGCTTCCATTTCTTTTGGAAGCATAGGAAGCCCTTTAGGGACATTGACTGTGCTATACTCTTTAAAGATATTTTTCGTCAAGCGATCTTCTAAAGAATGGAACGTGATTACTGAAATTCGACCTTCTTCTTTTAGCAAGTCAATAGCTTGTTCGATTGACTCTTCAGCTGCACCCAGTTCATCATTCACCTCAATTCGGATGGCTTGAAAGATTCGCTTAGCCGGATGACCTTTTTTCTTCAAAGCTTTTTGAGGCAGAGCAGATTTTATTAAATCTGCTAGTTCAATTGTTGTTTCAATTGGTTTTATTTTTCTTGCTTGTTCAATCTTACGAGCGATCTGTTTTGAAAATTTGTCTTCTCCATAGCGGAAAAAAATTCGAACTAACGCTTCATAAGGGTAATCATTAACCACTTCATAGGCTGTCAAAGTTTGCGTTTGGTCCATTCGCATATCCAAACGTGCATCCTTTTTATAGGAAAAGCCTCGTTGACTATCGTCAAATTGTGGACTTGAGACTCCTAAATCATAAAGAATCCCATCAATCTTCGTAATCCCCTCCTCAGCGAGTGCTGAAGTGAGGTAACGAAAATTACTCTTGATGAGTGTAACTTTATGCGCTGCAAGTTGTTGCTTTAGACGAATCTTTGCATTCTCATGCGCAGTTTCATCCTGATCAAACGCATATAAATGCCCTGTGGTAAGTTTACTAAGGAGATATTCACTATGGCCAGCCCCCCCAAGGGTTGCATCTACATAAATTCCATCAGGTTTGACGTCAAGCAAATCGACGGTTTCATGTAGTAAGACTGTATCATGCTTAAATGCTGTAGTTTTTGGCAATTTGTGCCATCCTCCTTGTATACTTATAGTTCATTATACCACTTTTTTATATTTTTTGTAGTAGTTTACATAATGATGTAAATTTTTTTATACCTCATCATTTCTGTAAGCCCTTTATTATAAAAGGCGATAGATAAACGGCCCGCTTTCTTCTGTCAAATGGATTGACAAATCGTGTCAACATTGGACCGAGTTTAATTATACCAACTTCTACTAAAAATAGACTGAACTAAGTCAGTCTATTTTATTTTTTCCCTAATTGCTTGTTTTGGTAAACTTAGCAAGATAATTAAGCCTAAAATAATTAACATCAATACTAAAAATAAGAGATATTGGAGGAGTAAATCTTGATTGGTTGCGTAGCTTAGCGAAATTTTGTGATTTAAAATCCAATAGTAAGCAGTCCCTATCGCAGTCGTACTTAGTACTATTAAAATATTTAAATTGCTAAGTCCAACGTCTCTTAATCTGCGTGTAAAACTTGCAATTTGAGGGATAGCCGTTATGACAAGGAAAAGAATGAAGAGTCCCTGTAAGAACATGGCTACATTTACCAGACCGAATTGATTTAGTGGTTCTAAAAGCTTTGCTAAAACTATAAAGCACGTAAGAATCAGCACCCATACAAGCTGAACCAACCAGAATGCCTTTCGATTAAGACGTCCTGAAAAATCAAAATAATTTCTAAAATAAAGGTTAAATGCTTTGGAAAAATTTTGAGGTTCTTCAGCAAGTTGATCAGATGAAACATTAAGCGGCTGATAAATTGGCAGATGACGCGCGCGCGCGTCCTGAGGAAGACCATTGAGTATCAATAAAATTACCGACCCTACACCAAAAACAAGGGTTAAAAAAATAAGTTCCCAAGGCAACGCCGCATCTCTTAAACGGCGAATCGTCATGGCAAAATAGGGTAATATAGCCGCTAGAGCGTATCCCCAAAATATAAGTAACGAAAGAGAAGCTAGCGACTCCAAAACGAGTGAATAACCTAAATAAGAGTGCGTCGTGAGGTAGTGATGCACATTTAGTGGAATGATAAGTACAATAAAATGAACAAACATTGCGGACCAAAAGTCACTGCGAACCGTACGCTCCCGAAAGTTAAATGCGCCCATCCAAAATTTTTGATATGCTTGAATCATGGAATGTTCGTCCTTTCTCACTCGTAAAGTCTTGAATCGTCAGCCTCATCTTTACCATATTTCGATGGAAAGAGGCAGAGCACATAAACTACTAATGTAATAAGATTAAACAGGAGACCAAAATTACTCAAAAAATCAATTTGAATAAAGCGCACAACAATTCCATATAAAGCACTCACACCAAACAAAAGGGCAAACCATCTGGGAAGGCCAGCATCAAGCAGGCGTCGTGCTGTCAAACTTATATTGGGAAGAAGAATTATGAGACCGACTAGAGCAATGAGAATAACAATAATCAGAGTACTTCCCGTAGGATTAAAAGATAAATCAAGTATGCGTTTTTGCAGTTCTGCTTGTGATAAGCTTGAAGCCTGATTAAGAATTTTAGCAGCCTGTGGAATCATCATAAAGAAATGAATCATATTTAGTACGGCAAAAATAATGACGTTAACTAAAAAGACCCACCAATAGTCTGAGCGACTCGCATATGTTTTATAATCACCCGCTTTTTTCCAATATTTTTTGTATGCTTGTATCATTTTTCACCTCTAATCTTAATTTTTACTGACCGCTTGATCAGCTTTTTCAGTGAGAAAGTAAACGTTTTGCCTGAGCTAAAGCTTCCTTTGTAAGATCATCTCCAGCCAACATCTTCGCTACTTCTTTGACGCGTTCGTCAAAACTCAACTTACGAACGGTCGATGTCGTAATCTCATCCGTAGAAGCTTTTTCAATATAAAATTGTGTATCTGCGATGGCCACAACTTGAGGTAAATGCGAGATTGCAAGAACCTGCCCGTTAGTCGCAATTTTATAAATTTTATTGGCAATAGCTTGGGCAACACGCCCTGAAACACCGGTGTCAACCTCATCGAAAACAATCGCTGTTTTATTTTCACGCCGTGAAAAGCTTGATTTTATAGCTAACATTAGACGAGATAACTCACCACCTGAAGCTGTCTTTGCCAAAGGTTTAAATCCTTCACCTGGGTTAGTTTGGATGAAGAACTCCACATGCTCATTGCCATTGGAAGAGAATTTTCCTGCTTCAAACTTCACTTTGAAATCCGCCTTTTCCATGTACAAATCAGCAAGCTCGTGCTTAATATCTTTTTCTAATTCTTGTGCTATTTCATGTCGAGCAGTATTGAGCACTTTACTGGCTTCAATTAGCTCTTTTTGTGCCACTTTTACCGCTTTTTCTAGACGTTCAGAATCATTTTCTGAACCCGTTAATTCAGAAAGCTCGAGCTGAACTTTTTCAAGATAATTCAAAACATCAGTGAGTTCTGGCCCATATTTTTTTTTCAGGGTGTTGAGACTGAGTATTCGATCTTCTATTTGGAGAAGTTCACTAGGATTAAACTCTAAATCACTCATAATCCGCTGTAACTGGGCCGCTACATCTTCTAGAACATAATAGCTCTCTGCTGTTTTATCTGCTAAATCTTGGTATTCTGGATCATAACTGCTGATCGCATCAAGCTCTGACATGGTCGTGCGAATGTTGTTGAGGCTAGAATAATCGCTATCCTCATCATCTAGTGCCAAGTAAGCCACACTAAGTGCGTCAGCAATACTCTTAATGTTATTAAGTTTTTCCCTGCGATGCAAAAGCTGTTCATCTTCTGTCAAATTAATGGCAGCTGCTTCAATCTCCTCTGCTTGAAATTGAAGAATTTCGATACGTTGGGCAAATTCTTGCTCATTTTTTTGACGAAGCGTCAGTTGTTGGCGCAGTGTTTTAAATCGTTCAAACTTGCTTTTATAGTGATGCTTCTTTTCTTCGAATTGCTCATCACCAAATTCATCCAACAAATGAAGATGATTTTTTGCATTCATTAACTCTTGGTTGTCATGTTGACCATGAATATCCACCAAAAATTCACCGATCTGACGTAAGGTGCTCAGATTTACCATCTGACCATTGATGCGACAAACTGAACGACCGTTTGCGAAAATTTCTCGCCGTAGAATCAACTCAGATTCAACTTCTTCAAAGCCAAGTTCTTGTAAAAGATTTTTTAATTCAGGAGTTTTTTCAAAATAAAATAAACCCTCAATTTCAGCTTTTGTTGCGCCGTGTCGGACAAAATCACTTGAAGCTCGTCCTCCTAAAAGAAGGTTCATCGCATCAATAATAATTGATTTCCCTGCACCAGTTTCACCTGTCAAAATCGTCATTCCATTTTCAAATGAAAGATGAATTTCTTCAATAATTGCAAAATTTTTGATTGAAATCTCTTGTAACATCAGAATTCCTTTCCAAAAAATGACTGACAAACCTGTCAGTAAACTGACAGGTTTTCTCCGCATGTTTTTTTAGGCTAATCGGTTTTAAATTTACTGATGGTTCTGTCAGTAAGTTCTAAAACTCAGTAAGTACTTGATATAGTTTTTTTGCCTGTGCTTCCGTTTCAAAAATGACCAGCGCACTATCATCATCAATGATCAATGCGAAGATTTCATCTCCATAATCTTCAAGAAGATAATTTTTAACCAAACTTGTTGTCCCAGGGTTTGCCTGAATCCAAAGTTTATCCGCCTTAATTTTCGTACCAGTAATCGCGTCAAAGACAAGTGCTTTGTGAAGACTGGATTGAAGGCCCTCATTATTTTTAGGTAAATCGTATCGATATCCTCCAGAAGCGGCTGGAACTTTAATCAAGGCCAAAGATTTAATGTCACGTGACACCGTGGCTTGCGTCACATCGACGTCATGTTGCTGAAGTTTTGAAACCAGCTCTTCTTGTGTCTTCACTTCGTTTTCTTTGATAAATTGGGCAATAAAGTTTAAGCGTTCTTCTCTTTTCATAAGTTTTCACTTTCTTCTTTTAAGACTGAATCAATCATGGCGGTATCAGCGTTTTGCGCTAAACCGTCTTTAACAAGGTGGACAAGAAATTCAACATTTCCTGCTCCCCCTTTGATGGGTGAAAAGGTTAAATTTTTGACAGAAAAACCGATATCTGTTGCACTTCGGAGCACTTTCTCAATGGTCATTCTATGAATTTTAGGATCTTTAATAATCCCATTTTTGCCGACTTGTTCCCGACCTGCCTCAAATTGGGGTTTAATCAAAGCTGCTACTGAACCATTTTCAGCTAAAATAGCATAAAGCGGGGGCAAAATCAAGTCCAACGAAATGAAACTCACATCAATGCTTGCAAATTCTGGCTGTCCTTCTTTGAAATCATCGAGGACGGCATGCCGGAAGTTAAATTGTTCCATGACCACGACCCGTGCATCATTACGAATTTTCCAAGCTAACTGATTAGTTCCCACATCGAGTGCATAGACCAGTTTAGCCCCAGATTGTAGCATCACATCGGTAAAGCCACCTGTTGAACTTCCAATATCCAAGCAGATTTTTTGAGCCACATCTAGACCAAATTGGGCAATGGCTTTTTCTAATTTTAAACCACCTCGGCTGACGTATTTCAGCTTCTCCCCTTTAAGGCGAAGCTCCGTACTGTCCTCTATCTTTTGACCTGGTTTATCAAAACGTTCTCCTGACTTTTGATCAACGACAAGTCCCGCCATCACCCCACGCTTTGCCTGCTCACGTGTTTCAAACAAACCCTGGTTAGTAGCTAAAACGTCAATTCTTTCTTTCATTTATTAAAAAATAAATCCTTTCTTACTTCGCTTAGTTCATCGGATAATCCCGCTTTTTATCTCTGCCACTTCTAGAGCAAGCCGTATTACTCCTGCTCCATGTCCAGTTTTTCAATCAATTCGAAAAGAGGCGTTTTTGGCATCACTGACAGCTCTGTCAGTTGTGCTTTGACTGCGGTCAGCTGTTCATGTAAAGCTTTTTTTGCACCATCAAGTCCTAAGTGAGCAACATATGTCGATTTTTCTTCTAAAATATCTTTGCCAGGGGTCTTGCCAAGTTCTGCAAAAGTTGCTGTTATGTCTAAGATATCATCCCGAATTTGAAAAGCTAAACCAAACTGCTGACCAGTCTTTCTGAGGCTTTCAATTTCTGTCCTTGACTTTCCAGCTACAATCCCTGCAGCCACAAAAGGAAATGTTAAAAGTCGTCCCGTTTTTAACTGATGAATTTGCTCAATCTCACAGAGACTTAAGGTTTTCCCTTCACCAGCCATGTCCAAAACCTGACCAGCCACCATCCCAAAAGAACCTGAAGCATAGGCTAATTCTCGCGTGAGGTCCACAATAACAGAGGAGGGTAAGTCACTTTCTGCGAGAAGGAAAAAGGGGTCAAAAAATAAAGTATCTCCCGCTAAAATGGCAGTCGCTTCATCAAATTTTTTATGATTCGTCAAGACACCACGACGGTAATCATCATTATCCATCGCCGGTAAATCGTCATGAATTAATGAACCCGTATGAATTAATTCTACTGCTAGAGCAATTTGATAATGGCTCGGATTAAGACTCAGGCCAAATCCTTCCAATAGTTCTAAAAACACAAGGGGACGTAATCGCTTTCCACCAGCTAATAACGAATAGCGGGCAGAAGCAGCAAGTTGCGCCGGAATGTCCTCTCGAGCATAAAACGTTTTAATAAGATCTTCTATTTTTTTTCTCTTCGTGTCCATTAGTTTCATTATACCAAAAAACACAACTAAAAGTTGTGTTCGTTGTTAGTGAATAGCAAGTGAAAAACTGACTTTTTTTATAAAAATCTTGCTTTGATTACATTTTTTGTAAGCTCTTCCAGATGATGAAGTGTTCCTTTTTCTTCTAAGGCTTGTTCTAAAGAAAGCGGGCGAGGCTGAATCGAGAAACTTGCCAGTAAAAGTTCCTCCATTTCTCCCAGATTTTCCCCTAAAGTTCCCACAAAAGCTAACGTGGGTACCTTGTATTTTTTCGCCAATATGGCCATCCCGTAAGGAACTTTCCCATGAGCAGTTTGAAAATCCAAACTTCCTTCTCCTGTAATTACTAGGTCCGCATCTTTTAGCTCCTCTTCAAGCTCTAATAATTCTGCGATCTTAAAAAAGCCTGATTTTAGCTCTCCTCCCAAAAGCAAAATAGCTGCTCCTAACCCTCCAGCAGCTCCCGTTCCTGCTACTTTCTGCACATCTAAACCATAGCGTTCTCGTATTTGTCTTGCTCTTTCTTGTGCTTGGGCCTCTTGCTGCTCAATTAAATCAGGTGTTCCGCCTTTTTGAGGACCAAAAACTCTGGCATAACCATTTTCGCCAGCATAAACATTGGTAACATCTGTTAAAGCCGTCACTTTCATATTCTCAAAGCGTGGCAGAGCGAAGATACTTCCGCCCAGACCTTCCAAAAGACCGAGACCTCCATCAGAAGTTCCTGTACCACCCAAGCTGACCAATAATTCGCGCACTCCTCTTTTTTCAGCGTCAATAAATAAAGCTGCAAGCCCCCGGGAACTCGCCTGAGTAAATGTGTCAGCTGTTGGCCTGATTTTATCAAGTCCAATCACTTGCGCAGCTTCAACGACCGCTACATCTCCCGCTAACAGATAAGAAGCAGTAATCTGGCGCCCCATTAAATCTACTGTGGCTACTTTAATTCGTTCACCGCCAAGTTTCTGCGCTAAAGCTGCAAGTGTTCCTTCACCACCATCGGCAATTTCAAAAGTACACACCTCTGTTTGTGGCAGAACAGATTTTATTCCCTTTTTGACGGCAGCGTTTAATGCATATGACGAGGCTGAACCTTTATAAGAATCTAAAGCTACAACAATTTTCATCCGAGACTCCTTTGCTTTACTCTTATTTTACCAAAATAATATAAAAAAGGACTCGTAAGTCCTTCTTTATTTACTGACCAGCTGGTCAGTACACTTAATACTCTTTTTGCTCAGGTGCAAAATCACTTTCCTCTTCATCTTTACCCACAATTTTGACCAGGGTCTGCTCTGCTTCATTTAACGTTTTCTTCAAACCTTCAGAGAGTTTCATTCCTTTTTGAAATTCGGCGATTGCATCCTCAAGAGGGACATCTCCTGATTCTAACTTGCGGACAATGCTCTCGAGCTCTGTTAAATGTTCTTCAAAGGTTGCTTCATTCTTAGTTGCCATTTTATTTTACCTCAACTTCTACTTTACCGTCAACAAAATCCAAATGGAGGGTTTCCCCTTTTTCGACCTCATTGACAGACTTAATAATTTTACCGTGATCATTCGTGACGACAGAAAAGCCACGTGCTTTTATTTTAGAAAGATCTAATAAAAGTAAGGACTGATAAAGTTGTGCGACTTTATTTTTTTGTCGGTCTAAAATTTTAGCATAAGCTGGCACGAGCCTGTCAGCTGCAAGTTCAAACCGATGCTGAACTTGCGTTACTTTCGTCGTGGTCAGTGAACTTAAACGTTCCGTCAGTCGGTCAAGTTTTTGAACGTGACCATCATAAAGACGCTCTGGCTGGCGAAAAACTACGGATGCACTCAGTTTTTCTACACGCTCGCGCCTTACGCTAATCAAGTGAGTGAGCTGGTTTGTCATGCGTTTTTCTTGCTCACTTGCCCAGTTCAATAAATCTAATCTTGTAGTCGGAGTCGCCAATTCAGCTGCAGCAGTGGGTGTCGCAGCCCGATGATCTGCCACAAAATCTGCTAGAGTCACATCAGTTTCATGACCCACTGAGGAAATAATCGGAATCCGGGATTCAAAGATTGCCCGAACCACACTTTCTTCATTAAACCCCCAAAGGTCTTCGATAGAGCCACCGCCTCGACCGATGATCATCACATCAAAATCGCCTCGCGCATTCGCACGACGAATGTTAGTGGCAATTTCCTCAGCTGCTCCATTTCCTTGAACTTTTGTGGGATAAACGACCAGCTGACTCATGGGAAAACGGCGTTGTACCGTCGTAATGATATCCCGAATTACCGCGCCAGAGGGACTTGTTACCACAGCAATTTTTCGAGAGAAAGCTGGTAAGGGTTGCTTCCATTTTGCCTCAAACAAACCCTCAGCGGTTAATTTTTTCTTTAATTGTTCAAATTTAACAGCCAAAGCACCGACACCATCTGGAATTAAACGCTCAATATTGATCGAGTAGGAGCCAGAGGGGGGATAAATACTGATACGCCCCACCGCTAATACTTTCATTCCCTCTTCCAGACGAAAATCTAACTTTCTAAACTGACCGGCCCACATCGTAGCTTGAATCACTGCACTTTCATCTTTGAGTGCAAAGTATTGATGATTTGGTCGCTGACGAAAATTTGAAATTTCTCCCGTCAGATAAACCCGTTCCAGATAGGGATCACGGTCAAATTTCGCTTTTAAATATTTTGTTAAGGTGCTTACGGATAAATATTCTGTCATTTTTTATCAACTTCTTATCTTTTTACCTATAAACTTTAAAAAATTTCTTTTAAATTCTAATCTCTAATCCATTTATAAGCATCATTTTTTACTGACAGCTCTGTCAGTAAAATTAGTCTAATTTTCTTGCAGCAGCGCGAACCGTTTGCTCCATTAACATGGTAATGGTCATCGGTCCAACACCTCCCGGAACAGGGGTAATAAGTCCTGCGACGTTCTTGACCTCATCAAAGTCGACATCTCCATGCAACTTTCCTTCTTCATCCCGATTCATTCCCACATCAATAACTACGGCGCCTTCTTTTACATCCGCTGCCTTGATGAATCGATCTTTTCCAATTGCCACGACCAAAATATCTGCTTGTTTAGTCAACTCTTGAAGATTCTGGGTACGTGAATGAGCAATCGTTACAGTCGCATCAGCCATCATCAATAACTGCGCCATCGGCTTACCTACAATGTTAGAGCGTCCAACCACCACAGCTTTTTTCCCGGCCAAATCAACATCATATGCTCGAAACATCTCCATAATGCCCGCAGGCGTAGAGGGAATCATCAGTGGATTTCCTGACCACAGACGTCCCATATTCATCGGATGAAAACCATCGACATCTTTTTCAGGATCAATAGCCAACAATACTTTCTCCTCAGAAATGTGTGCAGGGAGGGGCAATTGCACCAAGATACCATGCCACTGTTCCGCTTGATTATACTGTTCAATCAAGCCTAAAAGCTCTTCTTCAGAAACATCCTCTGGCAAGCGAACCACACTTGAATTAAGTCCAATAGCTGTAGCCTGACGTGCTTTATTCCGGACATAAATTTGGCTAGCAGGATCTTCCCCAACTAAAATTACAGCTAAACCCGGAATAAGTCCAGCTGCTTGCAATGCGTCAACTTTATTTTTTAACTCGTCTTGCATCTTTGCAGCGAGCACTTTTCCATCTATTAATTTCATATCTCTTATTATAACATAAGCCTAATTAGTTCTCAGCTCTCCTTTTTCTCATATTTTTAATTATTAATTTAAACGTTCGCCATTTGTTTTCTAAAAAATGAGCGCTTTCTTTGACTTTTTAAGTTTACATGTGTAACCTTAAAGAAGAGGTAACACATTAAAACAAATTAAGAGGAGGAAATGATGACGAACAAAATTAAAAACATGCCCCATACGGATTCCGAAGTTACACCCCATCATCACATGAAGGGGGATCATTCTATGGAAATGATGGAGGACCACACGATGATGAACCACGGTGGTCACATGATGCACATGGGCAACATGAAAAAAAAGCTTAAAGTAGCCATTGGTTTGATGATACCTCTTTTGCTGATTTCACCCATTGCAGGTTTTACCCTCATTCATTTTCCTGGAAGTGAGCTTGTGCAATTGCTCTTAGGCTCCATTCTTTTCTTTTATGCAGGCACCCCCTTTTTCAGTGGTGCAAAAGGAGAGCTTAAAAGCCATAAACCAGCTATGATGATGCTTATAACAATGGGGATTTCTGTCGCCTATGCTTATTCCGTATACGCCACTGTTCTCACGTTGCAAGGTCAGATGGCAATGAATTTCTGGTTTGAATTATCTACCTTAATTGTGATTATGTTGATTGGTCATCTTATCGAAATGCGTGCAATTATGGGTGCAGGAGATGCCTTAAAAGACTTAGCAAGTTTGGTTCCTAAAAAAGCCCATCTGAAAAATGGAAAAGACGTTGAACTTTCTGAACTACAAGTTGGTGATGTCTTACTCGTTAAAGAAAATGAAAAAATACCAGCTGATGGAAAAATCCTCAGCGAGGCACTCATTGATGAGTCTATGATTACAGGGGAAAGTCGAGCTGTCACTAAAAAGCCGAATGATTTAGTTTATGGAGGAGCGCAAAATAAAAACCAACCCTTTGAAATGGAAGTTACAACGTTAGGAAAAGAAAGTTTTCTTAGTCAAGTCACTGCACTTGTACAGAATGCTCAAGCCCAAAAATCCTCCCTGGAAAATATGGCCGATAAAGTAGCAGGCTATCTCTTCTATGCCGCTTTGTTTGTAGGGATCCTCTCTTTTATCATTTGGAGTCTTACAGCTACTTTCAGTTTTGCCCTTCTTTTAGCCGTCTCCGTCTTTGTTATTGCGTGTCCCCATGCACTCGGTCTTGCAGTGCCGCTCGTTGTCTCACGCTTAATGAGTTTATCCGCTAAAAAAGGACTTTTAATTCAAAATCGGACCGCTCTAGAAAATATCAACCAGATAAAATATGCTTTGATGGATAAGACTGGAACCTTAACCGATGGACAATTTAAAGTACGAAAAGTGGTAGCTCTAAATAAAAAAGACAATATTTTGTCACTCATGGTAGCTCTAGAAAAGAGTTCAACTCATCCCTTGGCACAAGCTATCGTACAAGCAGCTGATGATGAGCCCCAAGCACTAGCAAGTGAGATTAAAAATATGCCAGGGGTCGGTATTTCTGGAAAAATCGAGGGTAAATCCTATCAGATTGTCAACGGGAGGTACTTGAAAGAACATCAACTTACAGTCGCCAACGATGAAACCCAAGAATATTTATCCCTTGGATTAACCCTTTCTTACCTCCTTAATGATCAGCAAGAAATCCTTGGTTTTATTGCTCTAGGAGATTCACCAAAACCTGAAGCTAAGGCTTTGGTCGAAGGATTAATTGCCCAAGATATCCAACCGGTAATGTTAACGGGTGATAATCAGCAAACAGCTCAAAAAATCTCTGCCGCTTTAGGAATCCCTGAGTTTCAAGCAGAATTAAAACCAGAAGACAAGGCACGCTTGGTTAAAACATACCAAGAAAAGGGTGGGGTCATCTTTATTGGAGATGGGGTCAACGACTCTCCTGCTCTCGCAACAGCAACAATTGGCTGCGCGATTGGTTCAGGAACCTCTGTGGCTATTAGTAGCGCCGACGTTGTCTTGGTGAATTCTAATCCTAAAGCTGTGCTTGATCTTATTTCACTTTCGAAAAAAATGCTACATAAAATGAAGCAAAATCTTTGGTTTGGTGCGGGTTATAATATCATTGCTATTCCAGTTGCCGCAGGGATTCTCTATCCATTTATAGGACTTTATATTGATCCATTGTTAGCTGCAGTCTTGATGTCACTTTCGACGGTCGTTGTCTCTATTAATGCAATGAGACTTACAGACAAAGAATGAAGCACTGCAACCAAGCAAGCATTACTAAAAAATAAAAAGAGGAGTATATCTCCTCTTTTTTATATCAATCCATTTTTCTTTAAAAATTCACGCGCCACTTTTTCAGGACTAGCCTGATTCACATTGACTTCATAATTCATTTCAATCATTTGCTGAGCTGTGATTTTACCAGAAAGTTGATTCAAAATCTGCTTGAGTTCAGGATATTTTTTAAGTAGACTTTCGTTCATCATCGGTGCAGCTTGATAAGGTGGAAAGAGATTCTGGTCATCTTCAAGTACTGTCAAACCATATTGTTTTATCTGACTGTCTGTTGAGTAAACTTCTGCCACATTAACAGCACCTGTGTTGAGCGCTTTATAGATCAAACTACTTTGCATGGTTTTCACATTAAGGTTCAAACCATAAACCTTCTTTAGACCGATGTTTCCATCAGTCCGATTGGCAAACTCGACATCAAAGCCGGCCGACAAATCTGGAACGTTTTTTAAATCAGAAATGGTTTTAAGATGATGTGCTTTGGCAAAGTCGGTCTTAACAGCAAGCGCATAGGTATTTTGAAATTGCATGGGTGAGAGATAGGCAAAATGATTCAAAGCCTTAATCCCCTCTTGAGCCTTTTGCCAAACTACTGTCGGGTCAGTGGACTGCACAGGACTTTTTAAGAAAGTACTTGTGATCGTTCCCGTATACTCCGGATAAAGATCAATTTTATTTGCTTTCAAAGCATTATATAAAAAGGTAGTATCTCCAAAATTGGTTTTAAGATTAACACGGATATCACTGTCTTGTTCAATCAAGAGTTTGTACATGTTGATAATAATATCAGGTTCTGCTCCTAGCTTTCCTGCAATCGTAATTTGCGGATGGGTATCACTGTGTGGGCGATAATAGGAACCACCCAAAATCAGTAATCCGATAAAAAAACTGAGTACAATAGTTTTGATCTTCGCACCTTCTAGCAATTTGAGCAGGGCGCTAAAGAGGATTGCTAATAAAGCAGATGAGATGGCCCCAATAAGGATTAGGGAAACATCATTCATATTTATTCCAAGAAGAATAAAATTACCAAGGCCACCTGCTCCTATTAATGCTGCTAGTGTTGCGGTCCCGATAACCATGACTGTACTCGTCCGAATCCCCGCCATGATAAAAGGCATGGCTAGGCTTAGTTCAAATTTCATTAAACGCTCTCGTCGATTCATCCCAAAAGCGGTAGCTGCTTCAATCAGAGAGGGCTCTATCTGAGAGAGTCCTGTATAGGTATTTTGGACGATAGGAAAAATAGCATAGACTACCAAGGCCACAATTGCGGGTAAACTACCAATCCCGATAAAGGGAATAAGTAAGCCTAATAAGGCTAAACTCGGTATGGTTTGCAAAATACCAGTAATTTGTAAAACCACTTCTGCAAGCTTTGGATAACGTCTAAGTAACAAAGCTAAGGGTATCCCTATAAGTAACGCAATAAAAATTGAAATCAGTGAAATTTGGATATGTTCAAGAAGGGCCTGCCAAAATTGTCCTTGTTGGTTCTGAAAAGTGGTAATAAGCTGACTCATAAGCCACCTCCTGCCATGTAAGTAACAATATCCTCAGCAGCAAGGCGCTTTCCTTGGTACTTAAGGTGCTCCCCTTTTGCCAATGTTGTAACAACATCTGAAAGAGGCGTATCCGCCTCAACTTCATAGGCCTCATCATCTACTGACGGCGTTGTCAGTAAAAGATTATCAACACGAACAGTTGACAAATTTTGCTGTGACTCCTTAAAGAAATTTTTGACGAAATCGTTGGCGGGATGATAGTAAATAGCGGTAGGATCAGCAATTTGCTGAATAAGTCCCTCATTCATCACGGCCACACGATCTGCCAGATAAAGGGCTTCATCTAAATCATGTGTCACAAAAACAATGGTCAGTTGCATTTTCTTTTGCAAGTCTTTAATAAAGATTTGCAGTTGTCTGCGAGACAAAGGATCTAGCGCAGAAAAAGGTTCATCCATTAAGACAATGGCAGGATTAGAAGCAATTGCACGTAAAATTCCAACGCGCTGTTGCTCACCCCCTGAAAGTTCAGCGGGTAAGCGGTGGGCGTAGTCTGTAGGTGCGAGTCCGACCAAGTCCAGTAATTCTGTAGTGCGGTTTTCGATTTGGTCTTTAGACCATCCCTTCATCTCTGGAATCAAGGCAATATTTTCTGCCACCGTGAGATTGGGAAAAAGGGCAATTTGCTGAAGAACATAGCCGATTGAAAGCCTAAGTTTTCTCAGATTCGTCTGGGTCACATCTTGATGGTTAATCAAAATGTTCCCCTCACTGTGTGCAACAAGTTGATTGATCATCTTTAATGTAGTCGTTTTGCCACTCCCACTTGGTCCAACAAGTACAAAAAACTCACCGTCTTCAATCACAAAATTAGCATGATCCAATATTTTTTTGTGAGCAAAGGCCTTTGATACGTCTTGAAATTCAATCATGAATTCCTCATTTCTAAGTCATGTTTAGGGGCTGACCATATGGTCAGATCGCTTACGTCACTCTAAAAAAATTATAAGTAGTTTTTTTAAGGACTTAATTTTTCGAAGTAACTGACCAAGCCGTCAGTAAACCCCCAGAAAATTTTTAATAATAATATTCTAAATCACTTGCTACTGTTGGATAACCTAAAATCATTCTCTCCGCCTGAGCTTGCGAAATTTTTTGTTGAATCATCACGGTCAGTAGATTAATCACCTCATCAGCAAGAGGACTAACCGTTGAGGCTCCTACCAACTCATTCCGATTATTGACTGCTATCTTAATTTTTGCAAAAGGTGCATTAATGCGCTTGTAGGTATACCAAGAAGTTAAATCAAGCATTTTTACCTTTATATCCTCACCTGAAATTCGCCCGACTTGTGCCAATTTGGTTGGACCAAAAATAAGAGAAGGGATTACTGGATAGGTGATGGCTTTTTCTTCTTTTCCCGTAAGTAAACGAGCAAGATAAGTGCTCTCAAAGCTGGATACTGGTGTCAAATGTCCTTCTTTTTTTGATAAAACATCTCCTAACGCGTAGATTTTGGGATGAGTCGTTCTTAAAAATTCATCAACTTCAATTCCATGCGCATTCACAGCGACCTCCACGTTTTCAAGGGCTAGGTCTTTAAGGTTAGCTTCACGACCAATCCCTAGAACAACCAGACCTGTCTCCAATTCAAAACCTTTTGAATCCGTGATTTGATAACCTTCATCTTTTTGCACCACTTGATTTATTGAAACATTTTCAATAAATTCGATCCCCTCTGACTTGAGCGAGGCGATAAATACATCTCCTATCTCTTGATCGAAGTGACCGATTTTCGCTTCATGCCGTGAAATAATCGTGACCTTTGTCCCTGCAGCGTGCGCCAATTGTGCAAGCTCTAGTGAGACAGGACCCATTCCTAAAAAGGTCATGTGACTTGGAAGATGAGGAAGTGCTAAGAAATCATTACTCGTTTTTAAAAATTCCGAGCCTTTGATTGCAAGATTTTTCGGACGACTCCCTGTCGCAATAACATATTGCTTGGCTTGATACGTTTTCTCGTTGATGACAACATCTCCATTACGGTTAAAAGAAGCTGTCCCATAAATTGTGGTAACCCCTGCTTTTTCTAATCCCTTGAGCATCTCCTTCTCATAAGGATCTGTTAAATTCAACTTGCGTGCCCGCATTTCTTCCCACTTCACACTTGGTTCTCCGACAATTCCCTGTCCTTGTAACCATTCAGCATGTTTTTTAGCTTCCACTACTGCCATCATCATTTTTGTAGGGTCACAGCCATAATTCGGACAAGTTCCACCCCATTTATCATTTTCAACAATCGCAACCTTTTTACCCGCTTGGTTGAGATGATGTGCCAATGCAATACCACCAGGTCCTGCACCAATAATCAATAGATCAAACATTTCTACCTTCTTTCTTTAGGGAACAAGTTTTAGAAAATTTTGCTTATTACAATTTATCCTTATTTTACTGTTTTTAACCCATTTTTAAAACTAATAAGTTTCAAACAAAAAATCAGTAGCCTTAACTACTGATTTCATGGTTGTCACTTGGAGTTTGCCATTCCAGATCAAGTACACGCTTTTTAGCTGTTTCAATTTCAATTTTGCGACGAGGGCGTGGTAAGAACTTTCTAATTTCATCATCATTATAGCCGACTTGTAACCTCTTCTCATCAACAACAAGGGGGCGTCTCAAAAGTGTCCGATTTTCTTCAATGATTTGAACGAGCTCATTTAGCTTTATTGTCTCAAAATCAATATTGAGACGTTGATAAGCCTGACTTCGCCGCGAAATAATGTCGACTGTTCCGTGTTCAGTCAAAGCCAATATTTCTAAGAGATCTTCTTTAGTGATCGGATCTGTGATTAGATTAATTTCTTGATAGGGCAGTTCATGCTTGTCCATCCAGTCCATCGCTTTTTTGCAAGAACTACAAGACGCTACAGTATATATCTTAATCATGTGGTCACCTCATTTTTATCTTAGTACTTTCTCATTTATATCTTATCTTTATTCTAACATAAAAATGAGATTTGTAAATATTTTTATGAGATAAAAATGAGCATTTAACTTATTTTTAACACTTGTGAAATAATTTTGTTATTTATCGCTTGTAAACACGCACCACACGATCTGAAATAAGACAGAGGACCTCATAGTTGATGGTTCCCCGCCAATCTGCGACGTCTGTGGCACTAATTTCTGCCACTCCGTCTTTTCCAATAAGCGTCACAACGGTTCCAAGTGGATAAGCTTGGTCAAGTTTAATCATCATCTGGTCCATTGAAACCCGCCCCACTATTTCACAATACTTCCCGTCAACTAAGACATGAAAACCTTGCATTGCTCTTGTCCAACCGTCTGCATAACCAAGGGATACAGTCCCAATCCAAGTGCTTTCGGAAGTTTCATAGGTTGCGCCATATCCCAGTGTCTCACCTGACTGGACTTGTTTAACATGGGTTAGCTCTGTTTTTAAAGAGAGCGCGGGCTCAAGTTCGAAGGGTAAAGGAAGTGTTTTTCCACTCGGATTAAGACCGTACATCGAAATTCCAAGTCGCTCAATATCCTGAACTTGGTGAGTATGCCATAGGGCAGATGCAGTATTGGTCGAATGTACATAGCGGGGTTTACGCCTGAGCGAATTGAGAAAAGCGCTAAAACGTTCCTGCTGGAGTTTAAATTTTTCTTCGTCTGCTTCATCTGCTGTTGCAAAGTGGGTAAAGATTCCCTCAAAAGTGATGCCAAACCGATCAAGAGTATCGATAATGGCATTTGCTTCTTCAACCTCACGCACGCCAATACGACCCATTCCAGAATCCACCGCAACATGCACTTTTAATTTTGTAAGGTCTATATCTTGTGCAACGACAAGTATAAGCCAAGCAAGACTTGGGACGGTCAGTGTGATATCATGCTGGAGCGCTAAATTTACTGTTTCGGGTACAATCCCTGAAAGAATGAGTACAGGCTTGGTCACTAGATTTTCTCGAAGTTCGAGCGCCTCATCAAGATTAGAAACACAGAAACCCTCAACCTCTTTTTCAATAGCTTGAGAGACAGCAACAGCTCCATGTCCATAGGCATTCGCTTTGACTACACCCCAAATCTGCGGTTTGGGACCAAGATATTTTTTAAATTTCTTAATATTATTTTTTATCGCTACTAAATCAACTTCAGCAGTCGTATGACGATGCGGAGAAGCTTTCATTTTTTTAAATCCTTCCATGATAGAACCAATTGTTAAATAAAATTTATTTCACAGTAGAGCACACTTTTTCTTGATTGTAACTTGTTAAATTATTAGCCTAAATAGACAGAGAAAGTGACGTTACCGCCACTTTCTTAATTTTTTTCAAGAACGACAAAAGCAACGGCTTCTAAGTTACTGTGTGAAATGGAGAGGTGGACTTCACCTTCAAAGGGATGCTTTGAAAAATATGGTTTCCCTAAATGATCATTTTTAACTTCAAGATCGTGCATCCCAAGGGCTTTACTGATTCCCGTACCATAAGCCTTAGAAAAGGCTTCCTTTGCTGCCCAACGTCCTGCCAAGAATTCGGTCTGGCGCGCCTTAGAATGAAAACTTTTAAATTTTTCTAATTCCTCAGGTGTCAGGACTTGTTCAACAAAGCGTTCAGAACGTGTTAAAGCCTTTTGAATTCTGGCAAGTTCTACGTTGTCCACGCCCGTACCAAATACCATTTTTCTCTCCTATCTCCCAAAGGAATAGAACCTGATAGCTAAGCCATCAGGTCATTCCGTCACTAAAAATTTTATCTAAACTTGTCTATCTGTATCGCTTATTTTGTGAGTTCGTAAATTGCTTCAGCATAAATAACGGCTGCCTTAAAGATGTTTTCGACAGGTTTCATTTCGTTAGCTTGGTGCATTGAGTCTGGTTCGCCCTCAAACATTGCGCCATAAGCCACACCACGTTCCAAAAGACGACCAAATGTTCCGCCACCGATGATTGTTTCGTAGCCTTTAAGACCAGTGTGTTTTTCATAAACATCAATCAATGTTGACACAAGGGGATCTGACATTGGAACATAATGTGGAACATGAAGATGTTTTGAAAGTTCAACTTCAACAACACCATCAAGTTTAGCCAAGATTTCTTGCATACGTTCTGGACTATTTCCTTGTGGGAAACGGAAGTTAAGCGCGATTTTACCTTCAGAATTCTCATCAAATGACCAAACACCAGCGTTCATTGAAGTATTACCCATTAATTCATCAACATAAGCTGTTCCCAATTTTTCACCTTCATGGTCTTCAAGAAGTTTTTCAGCTCCAACTTTAATGAAAGCAGCAGCACCATCAGCAAAATTAAATTGGTTCAAGAATAAAGTAAGGTAAGTTGCTCCATTTACACCTTTTTCTGGCATCGCACCGTGTGCTGATTTACCATAAAGTGTAATTGTTGCTTTTCCTTCTGCTTCTTCGAGGTCAAAACGGAGATTTTTATCTGCATGTTCTGCTACGAATTTTTCCAACGCTGCTTGTAAATCTTTAGCACCAGAAATCACTGCAGTAGCAGATTCTGGGACCATATTTTCAGCAAGACCAGCTTTGAATGAATGAAGCACTACTTCACCAGCATTTTTCCCTGCGAAATGGAGGTATTCAGTAATATTTCCTTTTTCACCATTGATAATAGGGAATTCAGCATCAGGTGAGAAACCAAAATCTGGTTTTGGTAATTCACAATGCTCGAAGTAGTAGTCCATGTCTGCCCAACCCGTTTCTTCGTTAGTTCCCACGATGAAACGAATTTTTTTGCTCAATTTAACGTCAAGCTCTTTCAAAATTTTCAAACCATAATAGCAAGCCATTGTAGGGCCTTTATCATCTGAAGCGCCACGGGCATAAAGATTTCCATCACGGATTTCAGGTTCAAATGGATCAGAATCCCAACCAGAACCTGCAGGTACAACATCCAAGTGTCCAATAATACCAAGGACTTCAGCATCATCAGCTGCACCATTTTCGTATTCAAAATGACCAACATAGTTGTCATAATTTTTTGTTGAATAGCCGTCGCGTTCAGCGATTTTTAAAAAAGCATCCAAAGCTTTTCTTGGGCCAGGCCCGAAAGGATTTTCAGCGTCAGCGTGAGCTTTATCCTCTGCAGAATTGATGCGTAAAAGACTGTAAAGGTCCTCCATGAGCGCATCTTTACGTTTGTCAACTTCAGCTGCAAAATCAATTGTTGTCATTTAAATTCTCCTTGAAATAATATACTTACAATTATATCAAATTTTCAGTCTTTCTTGGTGTTTTCACATGATTAATAAAATTATTTTTCTTTGGTCAACATTTCGAACATTTTAACTTGAGGGCCAGCAAGTGGTATTGCTGACAGATCGGTCAGCCACATTTTTTCTTCTGATAGATGATTTTCGGTAAGTTGGAAATGTTCTTCTGGCTGAGCTTTGACCAGCACAATATGCCATTTTTGATGTGAAAAAATATGTGTGAAATTTCCGACATAAGTCAGCTTGGAAATACTTTCTGGCAACTCAGGCAGGAGGGCGTTGTTGCTGACAGCTCCGTCAGTAACTATTTTCTCAAAATCTTCTCCTGACAACTTGGTCAGCGGAAAAGTCCACATATTGGCCAGAAGTCCAGACTCAGGCCGTTTTTCTAGATAATATTCTCCCGCAGCATTTTGAAGTGCAAAGGCTGTAAAATAGAGATCCTTTTGCTTTATTTTCTTCGTTTTGATGGGAAAATTCAGTTGGGCCCCTTTAGCTCGACTTTGACAAAACTCGGCGAGGGGACAAGCAGCACACAGTGCAATTTTGGGCTTACAGACAGTAGAGCCCAAATCCATAAGCGCTTGGTTGAAATCCCCTGGACGTTCAGATGAAATCAGCTTTCGTAAAACTTCATCGAATGCTTTGCGCGATTTTGCTTGGGAAATATCGTCAGTCATTTCAAAAACACGGCTCGTCACGCGCATAAGGTTTCCATCAATTGCGGGTTCAGGTTGACCATAAGCAATGGAAGCAATGGCTGCAGCTGTGTAAGGGCCAATCCCCCTTAATGACTGAATATCTGACAAATGCTCAGGAAAAATTCCGTCAAAATTGGTCACAATTTCTTGCGCTGCCAGTTTCAGATTGCGGGCTCGTGAGTAATAACCTAAACCTTCCCAAAGTTTCAACAATTCTGCATCATCAGCAGTTGCTAAGTCCATCAGCGTCGGATATTTTGCCATAAAACGCTCAAAATAAGGAATCACGGTCTCCACTTGAGTTTGTTGAGACATAATCTCCGATATCCAAATTTGATATGGCTCTGTTGTTTTACGCCACGGGAGTGGCTTCTTATGCTGATCATACCAGTCTAAAAGTGAATTTTGAAAGGCTGTCACTTGTTTTTTGCTTAGCTTCATCTTTCTATTATAATAAAAAAGTAGAAAAAACATCAGAACTTTTTACTGACAGCTTGGTCAGTAGTAGCTCTGATGTTTTATCCCTTATTTGTCTTAGAAAATAAGTTGACTTGCTACTTAATCGTTACTTTTTTATTTCGGGGACTTGATCTTTTAAGGATTCCCAATTATCGTCAGTAGCTTTAGGTTTTTCCAACGTAGCTTTGACCCGTTCAGCGACCTCATAAGGAACACCCGCATCAGCAACCTCCTGAACGGTAGCTTCCTCAATCGCTTTAAGATTTTTAAAAGTTGTCAACAATTTTTGCTTACGTTTTGGTCCTAAACCAACGATTCCATCCAGTTTACTGGAAAAGGTATTTTTCCCACGAAGTTGGCGATGGAAAGTAATAGCAAAACGGTGGACCTCATCTTGAATGCGAGTGAGTAAGAAAAATTCTTGCGACTGCCTCGATAAGGGGACTACCTCTAAAGGATCGCCAAAAAGCAATTCACTTGTTTGGTGTTTATCATTTTTTTGCATCCCTGCGACTGGAATTTTTGACAGCCCTAACTCACGTAAAACCTGTTTGGCTATGTTGACTTGACCTGCTCCTCCATCCATAGCTATTAAATCTGGCAAAGCTGTCCCTTCTCTTAACGCACGACTGTACCTACGCGTCATAACTTCCCTCATTGAAGCATAGTCGTCGGCGCCCACGACCGTTTTTATTTTGTATTTTCGATAATCCTTCTTGGAAGGTTTTCCATCGATAAAAACAACCATTGCTGATACAGGAGATGTTCCCATAATGTTGGAATTATCGAAGGATTCAATCCGCACTGGTTTTGGAATTCCTAAAATTTTACCCAGATTTTCTACAGCCTTTGTCGTTTTCAACATGTCTCGCTCAGCCACATCAAACTTGAGTTGCAGTTGGGTTTGAGCATTTTTCATCGCCATATTTACCAGCTGCTTTTTCTCCCCCCGACTGGGTTGGATGATTTTAGTTTTTGCGAGTAAACTGGACAAACGTTTTTCTGAAGATAATTCTTTATCTAATTTGACAATCGATTGTTCTACATCCTGTTGGTCGGAAAATTTTACAGTTTTCGCCGTAAATACTTTAGCATCCACGGCACGCGCTTGTGCTTTTGTCAAACTATTTTCTGCTTGGCTCGCAGCCACCACAGCTTCTACAGAGGCCTTGTCCACATTTTGAGGGATAAAAATTTCTCTTGGCATCATGTGATTATTTTCTTGATAAAATTGTCCGATGTACGTTAAAAAGTCTTCTTCAGCTTCATTGTAATAAGGAAACATATTGACATCACGCTGAATCAGTTTTCCTTGGCGTACAAAGAAAACTTGCACACACATCCAACCTTTATCCACATAATAACCAAAGACATCTCGGTCTTGCAAATCTTGATTCATGACTCTCTGCTTAGTTCGTAAAGTCCCAATCGCTTTAATAATATCACGATACTCAGCTGCCTGCTCAAACTCCATTTTATTAGAAGCTACCAGCATTTTAGACTCTAATTCTTTAATAATTTTCTGATCAGAACCCGTTAAAAATTCCTTCACTTCTTGAGTCATCTCTTTAAAAACTTGAGGGTCCACATGATTAACTACTGGACAAAGACACTGGTGAATATGAAAATAAAAACACACCTTTTTTTCATGTAGACCACACTTACGAAAAGGAAAAATCCGATCTAAAAGTCGCTTTACTTCATTAGCCGCCCTCACATCAGGATAAGGACCAAAATAAGTTGCCCCGTCTTTTTGTACCTTACGAACAACCAACAACCGTGGGTACTTTTCATTCGTGATTTTCAAGAATGGATAGTACTTATCATCCTTGAGCATGATATTATACTTAGGCTTATAACGTTGAATCAGGTTGATTTCTAAAACTAAAGACTCAATGTTGGAATCGACAACAATCCATTCCAAATCCTCAATTTCTGAAACCAATAGTTCAGTTTTTGTATTGTGTGAGCCGTGAAAATAAGAACGGACTCGATTTTTAAGATTCTTAGCCTTTCCGACATATATAACTGTGCCATTTTTATCTTTATGTAAATAGCACCCCGGACTATCGGGGAGCAACTCTAACTTCGCTTTAATCGTTTGATTCATATGCCTAGTATAGCATACTATGCCAACAAGGTTCAATAGGATTCCAATCAGCACGATGTTAATCTATAGATCAAACCTCTTTGTCAAGCTTCCTCGCGAATTAGATATATCCTAATACGAAATTGAATTTTCGAGTGTCCACCTAAGTGGTGCTTGAAAAGTTCCAGAAATTAGAGTGTCGGTAACTTTAACTCGTAAGTAAATGTCTGCCGTTTGTAAATCAGCACTCAAATTTGGTATGCCACTGCTATTTTGCTTGGCAATAACCTGACTTTCGCTACTAATCGTCAAACCAGGAATCATCGTCCCTGGAGTCATAAACAAAATTTCTGTCCCTTGTTTTTTTATACCTAGATTTCCTGTACCAACTTCTAAAAAATCTCCTAATACCGCTTCAAGTTGCCATGTTCCTTCACTAGTATTAGTTACTGATATCTTTTGATTATTACTAGCCCCCTCAGTTGTTAGTTCAGATGTATCAAATGAATGCCCATCATACTTGAAATAAATATAACCTGATTCATCCTTCAAACGATAAATCTCATTTAAGGTCAAAGTTTCAAATCCTAAATTTGGGACCTCGTCTAAAGTTGCAATGCCTTTAAAATCCACGCAGACGTAGTAAATATCCGAATTGTTACCTTCTTGATCAACTGCATAAAATACAATCGTATAATTGGCTATAGGCAAATCACTCGTATCATATTCATAAATAAAATTATCAAATGTATGTTCTAAATCTACTCGCTCTTGTGTAGTAAGAACCTCATCTAAAGAAGGATTTATTTGGTAATCTCTAGCTTCTCCTCGTGTCAACAATCCCGAAGTGTAGAGTGCAACTGAAGTAGAATTTTCATCATTTATCTGAATATCTAGATATATATTACGCCTTTGACGATATTCCACTGAATTTATTTCTGAGATCTCTAATGAATTGTATAGACCCTGATTAGAAATTGTAGGGGGCCAACTCTCCACTATTAAATAATAATTGTTAAAATAAGAAGTATTTCCAGCAACTGCCTCGTTAGAATACACATTTCCTCGCCAAACTGCAGCAACTGGAACATTTTTAGACACATTCTGATTTAAACTTATCTCCTCATATTTTGCGGAAAAAGTGATGTTATATGTATTTCCCGCTTCTATAGCTGGAAGAGATATAAGCAGTGAATTTTCTTCTCTATTATACTTTTGCTCCTCTCCCGAAATAAGAACCTGATTATCGACCACTGATAATTCTTTTGGAAGTTCAATACTAACCTCACTCCCTTTTTCCAACTCTGTAATGGAAGAGCTTCCCTTATATTCTATTGTGGTTGAATAATCAATTGTTTGATCTGTTGATACAATTTGAGGGGTAATTGTTTGAGTATGGCTGTCGGTTAGGGTATTGCTTTCTACACTTGTTTTGATTGATAAGTCTAAATCAATTAAGCCTTTTACGTCGATAAATGAGATGGCCTTTTCCTGTGCATATCCACCATTAGAAGCAGTAAAACCAAAATAAACCGGTGCATTATTAAAGATTTCTGGATCAGACATAAAATTTTCATCAAATTTAAGTGTAGTGTCCACCCCAAAATCCGCAACTATATATCTTAATTGTTGGGTGATGGCAGTGTACTGTACAGTAAACTCATGCCATTGCCCATCTGATAGATCATTAACATAGGCTACATCATTATGATTGAGCACTTTGTCTGCCCGCAGTAAACCTCCTGCACTATAATAAGAGGCTGACTTTCCTGAATAGGCCCAAGCAATGTGATGACTATCTGAAAGATCTTTATCCATCTGCTTATCTCCACCTGCCCAACTATTATTATAAAAGGTATCAAATTCAATTGCGAAACCATTCTGAATGGCCCCCTTTTCAAGAGGATTTGTTTCTTCAGTATCCGCCCATACGCCTAAAGTCGGCCCTGTTTGATCCGCTAATGCACTAAGCCCTTGGCTTTGCATAACAAATGCTATCCCATCACTGTCATTTGCAGTATTCTCAATATAAATTGCCATCGTCAATGAAAAATCAGTTTGAAAATTTATGGGCTGTTTAAACCAGACGGCACCACTTGATGATGTTTGGCTGTTATTTATTTGAACATAATTGTAACCCTCCTCTCCTTTTACTTCTCCTGCTTGTCCCACTGTACTAATCATATTATCTGATAAAGGCAAGGTAGAAAAGGTGGGTTGAACAACGCTTGCAAAAATTTTAGTGGGGAGGCCTAGAGTAAACAATATGAAAAAGCAACTAAAAATTAGACGAGCTATAGCATTGCAATATAACGGTCTTAACTTCACTTTACTCCTCCTTTTCATTCTTAGTTTTCTTTCTGAAACATATTAATATCAATATTATCACTAGCAATAATAGGATTATAAACAATAGTATATAGAAATGATTTCTATTGTTTTGATATTTTTTAGAATATATTGTACGTCTATTAATACTATCTACTTCCAGCTTTGTCAAGGTAAATTGTTTTTCAAAAATCCATTCCCCACGCTGAGAAATTATTTTTAAGAATAATGTATAATCTCCACTCTCTACAGTTTTTTCATCGAAATTTATAGGAAGATTAATTCTTGAATTGGGAGCCATCTGATAACCGAAAAGTTTGATGCTTCCGACTTTCTCACTTTTTTTATTCTCTATATAGCCTTGAATATTGATCCCACCAAAAGCTATGGGTTGATTATTTTGAATTTCAACTGAAGTAGCAGCTTCTCCATTAAAAACGATTGGCTTAACACTCTTTAAGTGCAAAACTGGATTAATTGCTGTTAGATTTTGCCTTAATCTTACTCCAATTACCATTTGATATTTATTTTCTAATACTAGAGAAGTTTGTTTTTTCTTAACTTTGTCACTCACTTCACCTAATATTTGTTCGATTTGAAAAGCTCCCATAATCTCTCCCGGAAAACTTTTGTTACTTATATCTATTTCAAAAGTTACAGAAATCGTTTCACCTGAAGGGATTTGAACCGTTTGATTCTTTTCTTTAACCAAATTAGTAAATGAAATACCATTGTTCTCTTCACTTATCTTATCTTCATTATAGGTGATTAAACCATTGTTATTTGTAAAACTATTCAACGGCTTAAGGTTAACATTAATGGCCTTATTTGTAGTATTTTTTACATTCATTTGTAATTTCTGATTTGTATCTGAACGAACTAGCAAATCAAAGTAAGTCACATCAGATAGTTGATTGGCTGGTTGTATCGGAGTCACAATAAAATCTGTGGTGTCAGCGAAGATATGTTTTGTAAAGAAGCCCATACTTAAAAATATCCCCACAACTAAAAGTAATTTTTTGACATTTTTCAAATCTGAATCTCCTATGTTGCTGTAATAATATTAGTGATATAAAAACAGTTGCACTATAAGTGCAGCTGTTCAAATTATTGTTGGGGAGAATATGCATCATAAAGCGACCATGTTAGATCAGCTTGATAGCGACCTGATATGATATCCTGTTGCTTAATAGTTAAATTAGTTGTTGTACCATCAAAGGTAAATTCATTGGTTCTCAGTCCTTTACCTGAATTAGCAGATAAAAGCTCTACCTCACCATTACCCGGAATAATAGAAAGTCCCACGGGAGCATTTCCTGTGAAGTCTTCTGGTACTTCTGGAATAATATTTAATTCCGACTGTGCTAAAATGATTTCTGTATTAGAAGAATTTTTAAGTTCTCCCAAATCTAGTCTCAAAGACCATCCATCGGAGTTGGCCCCTCTATAATCGGAGATTTGTGTATTAAGCTCTATATTGTCAGTTGCGCTTGTATTAGTTACATTACCATTAATAACTGGGAGTACAACATCCCCATTAGCAATCGCCTCGACGCTTGATGTACCAAAATTAAAATTAGCGACCTTATCCAAAGTTAACGTTCCGGGAGAAATTTGCACCTCCACTCCGCTCGTTATCTCTGCACTTGGATTAGCCTCGGCAGCATATACGTCTATCTCAGTTGTTATTGAAAGCAACACTGGAGCTATCCCCATATATTTTATTAGATTTTTCAAGAATTTACCCCTTCTCTCATTTAAATTTTAGTCATAGCAACTTACCAGTGAATCAGCGAGGCAAACCACTCAACCCATTAGTAAGATATATAATATAATATAGCCAATTTTCAGAAATATATATACTACAAAACAATGGTTTATAATATAAAATAGGGTTCCTAAAACAAAATTATGCTTTCCTCTGGGGATATTGATTTTTTATTCACATTTTATATGCTAGAATATTTTATAAATAAAACTTCAGAGGAGAAAATTATGGAGAACAAGATATTACACTACTGCATAAAAAATCTTTATGAAATATTAAATATCCCTATAGCCTTAATTTCTGAAGAGTTTGAGATTTTCTTTCCAGTTCCTCTCTCTAATCAGATAAGAAGCATTTACGATAAAAATAAAGACATTGATAATATACTATTAATAGATGGTTCTGATAAATTGTGGGCTATTTTACCAATTAATTTACTTTCACAGCCAAAAATCATAATAATAGTTGGTCCCTATAATATTTCAATAAAGAATATCAGTAGGGAGAATAAAAGTTATCTTCGTTCAGTTATTCATTTAATTTATACCATTGTTGCACAAAAACTTCCTGATGTGCACCAACAATGGTTAAACTTTGATAACGAGGATATGTTAAAAATAGAGCATGCTTTTAAAAACAATTTGAACGCAAGACGTATTGAAGATAGCCATCTTGACTCGATTGAAATAGAAAAAAGATATATCGAAGCGATTAGAAGAAATGAAAAAGAGAAAGTAGAATGGCTATTTAACAAAGTCAAAGAGGCATATTTTGTAGAACTATCATCGAATAAAATAGAGAGCTTAAAATATAAATTTGTCTCATTAATTGCCCTTGTAACCCGTGTCAGTATAAATTGTGGTGTATCAGAAATAGAGGCTTATAGCCTGTCAGATGCGCTTATACAAAACATGGAAAACGTCCAAAAAATGGTCGAATGTATTAAACTTATTAAAGAAGGGTCTTTCGCATTTATGAATCTCATTCATAACGCACCTTATTCTAAGAAAACTCCTTTAGTTAAAGAGATGATTAACTTTATAAACATACATCTTTATGAGAAAATTACGCTGTCAGAGCTTGCTTTCTACCTAGGAAAACATCCATCTTATATTTCTTCTGAATTTAAAAAAGAAATGGGAGAAACTATACAGCAATTTATAAAAAGAAAAAAAATAATCGAATCAAAACATCTCTTATTATTCACTGATAAAAGCTATAAAGATATAGCGTTAACATTAAGTTTTTCAAATCAAAGCCATTTTATCAAACTATTCAAATCGCACGAAAATATCACTCCTTTAGAGTTTCGCAAGAAATATTTATCAACTAAAATATTTTAAAATAACTTAAGTCAAACGTAATTTAATTTCTAATTAATTTAGAAAATATAATAAAAACCTTATATCTTTTGAGTATAAGGTTTTTATTATATTTCCACATAGAGAGACTTATTTTTATCCAAAGCTTATTACCCTTATTTAAGGAGGAATCTTAAATCGTATGAGTAACAGTTATAACCTGAACTGTATTTCCCTTTTATCTAGATTTTTGAGTCTTCTTCGCCCTTTGAAAGCTTTATTTATATTCTATTAAGACCCCTTTGAAATTTATCACACCACTTTCCCCCTCCATTCCAATAGAATTAATAACAAATTTTGTTTTTTCCATTAACTTTAGCACAATACAGTTTCTCATCTACTTTTGTCAAAATATCGCGGAATTTTATTTTCTCAGATATTTCATAAACTCCAATAGATATTGATACTTTAAACTCAATCTCTTTGTATTTGAAGTTATAATCTACCACCTCAAGTCTAATCTGCTCCAATAGTTCATTAATATTTTTATTAGTTTTTTTTCTAAACAAAATATAGAACTCGTCGCCACCATATCTGAATAGCTGTGCCTGGATATTATCTTCAGATAAGATGTTTTCTATTATTCTACATATTTTATTTAAAACATCATCTCCTATGCTATGACCATAGTTATCATTTATACTTTTAAATGAGTCAATATCGAATAAAGCTAAGGAAAAAGGAATAAACTCCTTACCATCCAAAATCAGCTCCAAATCCTCATAAAATTTCCGAATATTAGAGACCCCTGTTAGCATGTCAATATAACTATGTTTTTTCAATTTAGAAAATTCTTCTGTTACGATTTCAAGGAGCTTGATGACTATTTTACTTAAAACAAGCAAGAATATAGATTTCATAAACACCGCGACTAGGTATATATAGCTAAAAGAAAATTCTGAAAGGCATATTATTTCTACGATTACCGTAACACCAATACTTAAAGAAAAATATAGGTAATATTTTTCCATAATTATAGCCCTCTTCCTAATAATAATGCAAGTCAGATACCAAAATAGCAGCAGACTCAAAATAATTAGGAAACTTGAACGAAAGTTTAGCCCCCATATATGTATATATACAAAGTAATAGATTAACAATAATAATAATACCGAATATTCTTTGTACCTATAGTACTCACTTATCATATAGTAAATAAAAAGTGACGTGAAGTAAAGTGCTCCATCATTTAGGAGATAAGTGTGGGTAGTTGGTGATAAGATATCTAATTTAACGAACAGTATTTTTAAAGTTAACCCACAAGTTGTAAAAAGGATAGTAAAAATAAACCACTCAAGCTTTGTGTCCTTATTTAAGTGGGAACGCTGCCTTTGGATAGTATTTTTCACTAAAAAGTCAAAACCTAAAATTGATGGAATAAGAAGTATTTTGATAAAGAAATTATCTCCTAATATTGAATTAATTAAGCTCATTTTATATATGTCTTTTCCTTCTTTTATAGTGATTCAAAATGGATGAGGTTTACTATAATAAAAAGTTTGCTGATACCATTCTCTAGGAAATAAAGCAAATAGTTTTTCATTTTCTACTGCTTCAATAACGATTTCCTTTCCTAAAAAAGAGAAGCTTTCAACTATCGAAGACAAAAATACTGCTAATTCTTTGTTATCTAAAAACTTCTTAAATTTTAATACCGAAATTTTAACTCTTGTTATAACTTCACGTAACGTGAACAAAAATTCATATGAATTTATACCTGTTAAAAAGTCATCTAATGCAAATTCATAACCTAAATCTTTTAATCTGATTAATTTATCAATAAATTTTTTGTCACTTAGCGCTAATTCAGCACCTTTATAAAAATTTTCTGTTATTTCGATTTTTAAGCGGTCTTTAAATTCAAAATTTTCAAGAAATTCTATCGTATGCGAGTAATTGAGTTCTTGATAATCAAAATTTACTGTGTAAGTATTTGTATCCTTCGTTAATTTTTCTCGAAGTAAGTTTCCGATATGCTTCATATACAATTTGTGATATATTTCATAAGACAATATCTTAGTAAATAATGTTTGTGGAAAATAGTAATTATCACCCTTTTTATACCTCAGCAAGAGCTCATACTCCTCATACCCTTGATTTTCTTTATAAATTCTTTGTCTAAAATAACATAATTTTCCAATTTCTTGTGATACTTCCATTCTTATTTACTCCTATCATGCGGAATTCTTTGCTATTACCTAAATACCACAATTTTACTTTCTAACCTTTGATTACTCATAAGATTTTTCAAGAAGCCTTCTCTTTATGTAAGCTTCTTGCATGTAGACAGTCCTTGAAACCAGTTTATTTCATAAACATAATTTCAAAAATAATAATACAAAGTCCGATGATTGATACACCAGACATTATCCAAATCAGTGTATCTATGACTACCTCTAGCCTATCAACTATTCCTTTTAACATAATTTTCCTTTCTAGAATTATTTTTTTAATTTTTCCACTATTCTTTTTAAAATTTATTTACCTTAATGCTATAAATATTAAATATATTGGTTCAAAACTAATAACATTAATTCGTATCTTTTTTAGTATTACGAGCAAATTGAAATAGCCCTATAAAGATATCATAAATTTTGGAGGGGAGAATAATAGTCTTGTATTTGAGATTAAATTCATTTTTAATTATAAAAAGAGAATTTTTAAATATAGGAGCCAATAAGTAGATAATAATAATAAAAATTCCCTTTTTGAGAGGGATATTTTTTTGACAATTATTAAATATATAATTTAACTTACGTACATAAATGATAGGCACAATCCTACCTATATATACACTAAGAAAGGAGGAAACTAGTAAACTTACTTCTAGTTTTAAAATATGAAAAAAATTATTAAAGAATATCTGATTATAATTCTTGGTGCTGCATCTATTGCATTTTCAATAAATTGTCTCGCCATTCCTAACAATTTGGGAGAGGGAGGAGTCCCAGGTTTATCGGCTATGGGTGTCTACCTATTCAATATCCCGGCAAGTATAAGTAATCTCGTATTAAATACTATAATAATTACCGTCGGGTATCGTTATTTCAGCAAATCACTTATTTTAAAAACTTGTCTAGTCGTCATAATAAGCACCCTTTTTTTAAACTTTATGGCTCCCATACACCTTACCGTCACTTATCCTATCTTAGCATCTATCTTAGCTGGTAGCTTTATGGGAGGAGGAATCGCACTTGTTTATCTAGGTAATGCAACTTCTGCTAGTGGAAGTATGATTGCAAAGATATTGGAAATGAAGTTTAAATTAAAAAAAAGTTATGGGCTACTAATTTCAGATCTTTCGGTAATTATTCCTTCAAGTATTTTTTTAGGAGTTGATCGTACCCTTCTCACAATAATATCAGTATATGTCTCTTCTAAAGTTTTGTATTTTATTATCGAAAGTGACTCACTGGTAGATCTAAGAACTATACTAGAACAGTAAGGAGAGACATATGCTTACGATAAATGTATATATGACTAAGTACGAACTCGAAATGAAAAGGGAACTCGCTCAGACTGTAGCGCAGACTTTTCAACAATTTACAACTTATAAAGTCGTATGTTTCATTCATGAAATCGACAAAGAATGTATCTCTGATGACAGCGGAGAAAGGAATTTTGTAAATATTCAGATTTTTACAGATCCAGGGGAATTTAATATGAGACGATTATTTCCAGCATTGGAAGCTCTACAAAAATTGATAGAATCCCTCACCCCACTACCCTCTGCAAGTTCTCCTAGGGTCTCGATTAGTGTCGTGGAAAATCATTCATTATTATGAACTTAGTAGTAACTCTCTACCCTTTTATAAAATTAGGAAGAGAAATGTATATTGACAAATTTAAGAAATAATATTATTTTATAATTCATAGTTTAAATATTAGGAGGTCCGTAAGTGGCTTATAAAAAATATGGTGATATATTCAGAACTCTAAGGAAGCAAAGAAAATTTCCTATATATCATTTTGAAAAATTAGGAATTTCAAAAGCAACTTTAGCAAAATTTGAGCGTGGAGAATCTATGATGGGTTTTGATCGCGTCGTGATAGCTTTACACGAATTGGGAACTTCTTTAGAAGAATATGAACAGTTTCTAAATAATTTCTTGATAAATGATAAAGAGTCTATTATTGCAGATATAGAACATGCAGAAATAATTGGAGATAAAGAAGAATTAATAAATCTTTCCGATAAAGCTGAACAACTGAACTTTCATCTTCTTGCGCTTTCTGCTAAGTCACTTTATAAATCCCTAAACCATGAAGAGGCTGAACAAATCATAGAATATCTTTTTTCTATAAATATTTGGGGTCTTACTGAACTTAATATTTTTTATTTCACACTAAAAAATTTTAGTGCTCGAGAGTTACAAATTATAATAAATTCTTTTCTTATAGAAAAACACCCACTTTTTGCGTCAGAAAAATATCGAAATTGCTTTCTTAAAGTGGCTTACAGAGCAAGCATACTTTTTAGCTCGCGCGGTTATTTGGATTCAGCAAAGTATATTATCGACTGCATAGACAATTACCATTTAGAGCATACACTTTTCAATCAAAATCTTAGAAATCTGACATTGGGTTATTGGAATTATTGTTTTAAAGATACTAAAAAAGGTTATCAACAAATTCAAGTAGCCCTAGATATCTTTAGTAATCTAGAAAAGCATGAAATAGCAAATTACTATCAGCACATGCTAAATTTGGATATTAGTTAACATTCGTAGGTTTAAATATAAAAAGAGCTACCAGGCTCTTTTTATATTTAAAATTATTTACTTATAGATTAAGTAAAAATCCTCAAACTTATTGAAAAAATCATTGAGAATAGATGTACCATTATTAAGTAAGTTTTATTACTATCTCCCCATGTAAAGCTAATTTGGTAGACATTTTATACTGTCAGAGATTCGGAAAGTATGACAGTGTACTTTCTATTTGTATTGATTTATGAAGTTTAGTGTTTGGACGTAGCAATCCTTTGCTTCTGATTTAGAGTAATCAAATTGGTATTCATGAGTAATTTCTTTCTTAGTTTTATTAAAGAACAAACTTTGGACAGGTACTGAAAGTTGTTTTAACTTATCTTTAAATGTTAATCCCTGCTCTTGGAAGGAATAGGCATTCCCATCCGTAATATAAGTCGGAGGAAATTCACTTGTAAGATGCTTAACTAAACTCGCTTGTTTTAGCTGAGAGCTTGTTTTCCAGTTCTTAATCCCTAATTCAGACCAAGCGACTGTTCTCACAAAAAACTTCATAAAATTACTTGAGGTCTTCGTATTCTTTAATTGTTCTAAGTTTATCGGCCCACAATAGGATATCGTTGCTTTAATTCCCTCTCTTTTAATCAGTTGAGGAACTTTTAAACTGTCTCTATATTGTTCATTAGTTTGAGTCAAAGCAAACTGCAACGCAATCTGAGCACCTGCGCTATCTCCTCCTAAGATAATATTATTGAGCTTTAGCTTAGAAAGTTTTTCATTTTTTAGAGTCTTTACCAATTCGCTAACTTGGCGTAACTGATTAGGATATTTTGATTCAGGAGCTTTTTCATAATTCATAGACACTACTGCTATCTTTGCATCAGAAGCTAGTCTTGTCGCAAATTCTTTCACCCCTTCTTTATCTCCACCTACATAACCACCCCCATGCACCCAAATCAATACTGGTAACCGTTGGTTGTTATTCTTAGGAAGATATAGATCATAGGTATTATCTTTAAAATCCGAATCATAATGCTGGTTATAAGTAACTTCAACATTAGCTTTCGCTCTATTAAAAGATACTTTATCAGTAATTTTTACTTCAGAATTAAACAAATGTCTGATGAGTATTGCTCCAGGCTTAGGTGAAATATAAAAAGCAAACACAATTAGAATTAATATCCCAAATAACCCTAAAACACTTCTAAATAAGATCTTTTTCATTTTTTTATTATACCATATCGTTATATCATTCTAAATAACTTTCAAGTTATCCATTAGAAATGAAAATGTTACATCATGATTAGAAAAAAACGTTATAAAATAAGAATTGTTCTTATTTTCGAGACAGTTTTTTTGAATAGTCGTATTTAATATGCTAAAGTATTACTATAACATGTATGCAAAAGCATACTAGAAAGAGGTATTTTATGATTTGGTCGTTAATAGTAGGAGCTATTATTGGTGTGATTGCAGGAGCACTCACTAACAAGGGAGGCTCAATGGGTTGGATTGCTAATATTTTAGCTGGTCTTGTTGGTTCTTTTGTAGGACAATCTCTCCTCGGAACATGGGGTCCTTCACTTGCTGGTATGGCACTCATTCCTTCAATCATTGGGGCAGTGATCGTCGTGTTAATCGTATCTTTCGTTTTAGCTAAAGTAAAGCATTAAGAGAAAAAATTCAAAAGCGATACTTTATAATTTTTTGTAATAACATCATGTAATAATAGATTTATAAATTTATAAATGAAAATTTCGGTAAAACGAAAACAAAATTCCATTAAAGACCTCCAACGGAGGTCTTTTTTCAGCTCTTTGACTTATTATTGATACAGACATTTAATCGGACACAATAGGACTTGATACAGCGAGTCCTTTCTCTTTACTTTGCGGTACACACATGATGCCATAAAGTATGATTGTCATCAATAGTTATCTACTTATTCTCCTGACAGAACTTTTTTCAAACTTTCATTGATAATTGTACTATCTTCAGGATGGGTGCCCAAGAGGAAAGTAGCTTCGGAAGTCGCTGCAGCTTCTGGTGTTTGGACAGCTTGTTTTAAATGTGGATCTGTGATTGAATTAATATAATTCAATTCATCCTGCCAAACTTTTTTAATTTCTGGATAGTAATCTTGATTTTGCGCTTGGTTTATTGGTTCATTACTAATTGTAGTCGTGGTGCTTTGAATAACTTGCGAGGAACTTTGAGCTGGTTCACTACTGATGACTGAGGAAGAGAGAAGTTCACTTGGCGGTGAAACTACTTCCTGGTTAGTTGTACTTTCTACCACTTGAGACGTGCTTACTTGGCTTGGTTTATTAACGACTGTAGAAGTAACTTTTTCGCTTGATGCTGTGCTAGCTTGTGATTTGCTAATTGCACTCTTACTTATCTGGGACACTTTACTTTTAGTGGAACTCTTTTTGTTTTGCATGCTCCTATTAGAGGCTTCACTATTCTTTTCCTTCTCATTTCCATTAGTGTAGCCTGTAAAAATTAAAAGAGCTAGCACTGATAATACGCCTACGGTAAGTTTCTTCTTCATTTTCTCTCCCTAGAATACAAATACTGATATCCTGTATTATTAACTTTTAGACTAAAGTATCAAAATAATGTTTAAAAAGCAATAAATTAACAAAAATTAATTACTTTACTAGAAATGAGCTTTCACTGGCTGGCCCAATCGAGCCAACCACTTTGGATAGTACGTAAACGGTAGCACAAGCTTCCTTTATCATAGAGGAAGTCGTGTAAAGTATAAGGCAATTATGCTCTGAATCATTGAAGTTTGTGTCTTCTCCAAGCTATCCTCACTCCAATAACTCCTAATCGATATCCAAAGTTTCGAGGAAGCGAAGAAGTTTGAGGAGGATAATCTTCAGCAGCTTTATCTTCGCTTAGCCGAGCAAGGGTGCATATTTTCCTCTAAAATCGCTCAACATGCATAGAACACACTATATATCGTTCTCGACGTGAGCATATTCCTCCACTTTATTACTAACTTTTGCTGTTAGTTAACTCAGATTGACCTGTAAAATTATTAAAGATTCCTTAGTGTTATCTACCCAAAACTAAGAGTCACTATTTCTAAAATCAATATGTTAAAATACTGTTGGGAGCTTATAAAAAGGAGAACGAATGAACAAACATCACTTTAATATGATTCATCACATCGCCATTATTGGTAGTGAATATAAACGGAGTCTCAAATTTTATTCAGAAATTTTAAATTTCAAAATTATTCGTGAAACGAAACGAGGTGAGAAAAATGATATAAAAATAGATTTGATGATGAACGATCAGACTGAAATTGAATTATTTATAAAACCTGATGCACCCGAGCGTGTATCTTTTCCAGAAGCCAAAGGTCTGAGACATCTTGCTTTTAAAACACAAGCTATCGAAGAAGATGTACGATACCTTAAAGAGAATGATGTACGAGTTGAAGAGATTAGATATGATGAAATCACTCATAAAAAAATGGTTTTTTTCTTTGATCCAGATGGTCTACCTCTTGAACTTCATGAATAAAAAACGCCCGATTTCTTAATAATTCGGGCGTTTTTTGCTTATCATACAATCGGTGAGAGATCGTGCTAGTCAAAATTGGTTTTAGTGAACTAAAAAAGACCTATAAGGTCTTTTCGAGGATATTTTTGAATTTTTCTTACAAATCGTTAATATCGAAGTCTTCTCCAAGGAAATCAGCCAATGAGAAGCCTTCTTGTGTTTCAGGCAAATCGTATGAAGGTTTAGCAGCTTTGCGTGGTGCACGTGGTTTGCGATCACGTTTTTCACCGTCGTTGTCGTTGTTACGAGCTGGACGAGCTGGTGCTTCTTCAAGCGCTTTGATAGAAAGAGAAATACGTTCTTCTTCTGGTTTTACGTCAAGAACTTTTACATTCACAACTTGACCAACTTTAAGAACATCTTTTGGATTTTCAACGCGTTCCCAAGAGATTTGTGAAACGTGAACAAGTCCTTCAACACCTGGATAAAGTTCAACAAAGGCTCCAAAGTCAGTCAAACGTTTAACTGTACCTTCAACAGTTGAACCAACTGGTGCTTTTTCTTCAACTTGTTCCCATGGTCCAGGTTGTGTTGCTTTAAGTGAGAGTGAAAGACGTCCAGCTTCTGGATCGAGTTTCAAGATTTTAACGTTAATCACATCACCAGGTTTAACAGCATCTGATGGACGTTTGATACGGCTGTGTGAAAGTTCAGATACGTGAACCAAACCATCAATCCCACCAAGGTCAACGAAAGCACCGAAGTTAGTAACGCGTGAAACAGTACCTTCAACGATATCACCTTCTTGAAGTTGTGCGAAAGCTTCTTTACGAAGTTCAAGAGCTTCAGCTTCAACAACTGCACGACGGCTAAGGATGAAGCGGTTTTCAGATGCATTAACTTCAATGATTTTAGCTTCAATTTCTTCGCCGACAAATTTCTTAGTATCTTTTACGAAGTAAGTGTCGATCATAGAGGCAGGGATAAATCCACGTACACCGTTGTAGTCTACTGAAAGTCCGCCTTTAACGTCTTTAGTAACTTTAACTGTTACGATTTCGCCTTCTTTGCCTTCCAATTGAGTCCAAGCTTTACGAGCTTCAAGACGTTTCAATGAAAGGAGGTATACGTTTGCACCTTCAGCTTCTTTACCGACAATTTGTTTAATTACGAGTAAGTCAAGAACATCACCAGGTTTAACGAATGTATTGATATCAGCATCTTTATCGTTAGTGATTTCGCGAAGTGTAAGGACACCTTCGACACCAGTTCCTACGATGGCAACAGTTGCTTGCCCGTTTTCAACTGTAAGGATCTCGCCCTTAACGACGTCGCGTACTTTAACGTCTTCAACGCTGTTTAATAGTGTTTCAAATTCGTTCATTTGTAAAAAAAATTCCTCCAACAATTTGGCTGATACACAGCCTTACAAAACATTATACCATAAAAAATCGCTTAGGGAAAGCTTTTTCTTTGTTAAATAATAAAAAATTTATGAGTCTTTTTAATGAACTCAAAATACAGTTGATTTTTCATTTTTTTCGATAGCAAACGTTTTCTTTTAAACCTTCTTCACTTAAGATTGTTTGTGATAATAAAAGACGATCTGCCCCCCGATTTGTCGGATCATGGGTTCCCGAATAATCAACGGTTCCATCTTTTAAGCGTACGGGAATCACGACACCTTCTGGATAAAAGCTAAGTTTCGCTGTATTTTGATAGCCTTTTTCTGAGCGGCACTTTAGGGTAGGAGCTGCCCCCGTTTGACCCTCTGCCAAGCTAAGAACATACCGGACATTATTAAAAATCAGTACCCCTTGATTGACTGCTAGGCGTGTGCTATTGTGCTTATCCCTGCTGATCCAGTTTCCTTCTAACGAAGAATAATCTCCGTTTCTTATTTGGGCGTATTCTACTTGAGTAAATTCTTTTTCGCTATACTTTATGAGAAGTTTATTATCTTCCTGTGAGACATGAGCGATATTTTTGCTGCTAGCCATAATCCCTAGTAAACTGGGGATTATTAATAGAATAACAGAGAATATTAATAACTTTTTTAAATTAAATATCATAGCGCACCCCTAAAATGATAATTTTATTATAAAATTATTATAACATTCTTTTTATATCCTACAAAAAGATACTCTTTTTTACGATTTGAGCATGAAAAAACTCGTCACTAGTGACGAGTTTTTTCTTATTGGTATTGCATTACCTTTTCATTTTTATAAGCGACATCAATCAGTGCTCCACCGAGGCATTCTTCTCCATCATAGAAGACTACTGCTTGTCCAGGAGTAATCGCTCTGACAGGTTCATCAAAGTCAACAGTGACTTTATCACCATTTACATGGATCGTAACACCTGTATCTTCTTGACGATAACGGAATTTTGCTGTGCAGTGAAGGTCGAAAGTTTCTGGCATTTCTCTGGTAAAGCTCAAATCGCTTGCGTCCAGACTTGTTGAATAAAGGTGTTCATGGTGGAAACCTTGTCCAACATAAAGGGTGTTTGTGCTCAAGTCTTTTCCGACAACAAACCATGGATCACTTGTTAATTGTCCATGTTGTCCACCAATGCCAAGCCCACCACGTTGACCGATTGTATAATACATTAAACCAGCATGAGTACCCATTTCAATTCCATCAAGTGTCATCATCTTACCAGGTTGTGCGGGTAAGTATTCACTTAAGAATTTTTTAAAGTTTTTTTCTCCAATAAAACAAATTCCTGTTGAATCTTTTTTCTTAGCCGTTGCAAGTCCAGCTGCTTCTGCAATTCGACGGACTTCCGGTTTTTCAAGATGACCAAGTGGGAACATGGTTTTCTTCAATTGTTCTTGTGTCAATTGACTTAAGAAATAAGTTTGGTCTTTATTATTATCTGCGCCACGCAACATGTGTACGGTTCCATCTTCGTCGGTACGAACTTGCGCATAGTGTCCAGTTGCAACATAATCTGCTCCAAGCTCCATGGCATAATCCAAGAAAGCTTTGAATTTGATTTCCTTGTTACACATGACATCAGGATTTGGGGTACGTCCAGCGCGGTATTCTGCAAGGAAATATTCAAAGACACGATCCCAGTATTCTTTTTCGAAGTTAACAGAATAGTAAGGAACACCGATTTGGTCTGCCACTGCTGCGACGTCTTTATAATCTTCCGTAGCCGTACAGACTCCGTTTTCATCAGTGTCATCCCAATTTTTCATGAATACACCGATAACATCATAGCCCTGTTCTTTGAGTAACAAGGCAGTGACAGAGCTGTCGACCCCTCCTGACATTCCCACAACGACACGCGTTTGTGCTGGGAGCTTGCCCTTTAAAGTTTGACTGTTATCCATTAATTTTCACCATCTCTTTCTATTTTGATTTTGAAAAAAAGAAATGACTGACAGAGTGGTCAGTAAATGTACTTTAAAAAAAGACAACTGACCTCTGCGTCAGTCCACTTTCTTTTTCCCAAGTTAGACAAAATATCAGTTGAAGGCTGATTTTTGTAGGTTACTTCAGTTGAAGGCTGAATTTAATAGGTAACTTATTTATTATAGTCAATTTTGGTCAAAATGTAAATAGCTCTTTCTTCCTATTTTGGAGGATATTTTTGTAAACGTCGTCACTCAGAACGCGTGCTATAATAGTTTTTATGATAAAACATACTGAAAATCCTTTGGTCTTTAATACTGCTATCGGGCAAAAAAAGCGAGCAGAAACGGTCGTCCCTGTACAAAACACTTGTCCATTTTGTGATGTGGAGCATTTAACTGGTATTTTACGTACTGACGGAAAGAAAATATGGCTAAAAAACAAATTTCCGACACTGGAAGAAGCTACAATGACAGTGATTATAGAATCTGATGAGCATTTAGGAGATGTTTCAACCTATCGCTTAAAGGAGAATCGTGAAGTATTCCGCTTTGCCTTTGATTGCTGGGATGAAATGATTCAATCAGGAAATTATCGCTCCGTGCTCATGTTCAAAAACTTTGGTCCCCGCTCTGGTGGTACTTTGCGCCACCCTCACTTACAAGTGGTCGGATTAAAAAATACTGACGGTTACGGACAGATCTCTCCTGAAAATTTTGAAGGGGTCGAGATCCATAAAAATGGAGTCACAGTCACGCTCTCTACCCGCCCTATTATGGGATTTGTGGAATTCAATGCGATTATTACTGACCTTGACAATGTTGAAAATCTAGCTGATATGGTTCATGAAATCACAGCTTACCTGATGAGCAGCTATATGGAGGGGCGTTGTGATTCTTACAACCTCTTTTTCCACCATTTTGATGGTCAATACATTTGCAAAATTGTACCGCGTTTCATCACTTCTCCCTACTTTATTGGTTATAAAATCCCACAAGTTTCTCATCCACAAACCTTGGCAGAAATTGCTCAAGAAATTAAATTAAGATTAGATAAAAATTACTGACAGCCTGGTCAGTATTTTTTTGAACGCATCAGCCTGATATAAGGTTGATTTTGGTATAATAGAATTATGAAATTTATCAAGAAAAATAAATGGAGTCTCTTAGCAAGCTTCTTGCTTCCCTTGGTTTTAATGGCGATCATTCTGGCGATTACCGGTATTTATTGGGGAAGCTCTCGTTCGGTTTTGGCGGGAGATGCTTATCACCAATATGTCGCGATCCATTCTCTTTATCGTAATATTTTACATTCAGGAGGTTCGCAGGGTTTCCTCTACACCTTTACCAGCGGCTTAGGCTTAAACCTTTACGCTTTTTCGGCTTATTATATGGGCAGTTTTCTCATGCCCTTTACTTTTTTCTTTAATGTCCATAATATGCCTGATGCGCTCTATTTATTGACTTTAATCAAGTTTGGTCTGATCGGTTTATCAGCTTTTATAAGTTTCAAAAACATGTATAAAAAGCTTCCACAAGTTGTTGTGCTTGCCTTGAGCGTAGCTTTTAGTTTGATGAGTTTTTTAACTTCTCAGCTTGAAATTATCATGTGGTTAGATGTTTTCATCCTTCTTCCACTTATCATCTGGGGACTGCATCGCTTGATGAATGAACAAAAACGTTGGCTTTATTTCATCAGTTTACTTATTGTTTTTATCCAAAATTATTATTTTGGTTTTATGATTGCACTGTTCCTCGTCTTCTACTTTTTAGCCCGTATGACCTTTGATAAATGGTCATGGCACAAAGTTCTAGATTTTGTAGTTACTTCACTCTTAGCAGGGCTCTCAAGTCTCATCATGCTATTACCCATGTATTTAGATTTGCGAGCAAATAACTCCGACGCGCTGACTAGTCTTTCTGGGTTGTTTACCGAAAATGCTCACCTTTTTGACCTTTTTGCCAAAAATTTCGTAGGGGCCTATGACACCACCCAGTTTGATGCCATTCCTATGATTTATGTGGGAATGGTTCCTCTGGGCTTAGCTTTCTTGTTCTTTTTTGCAAAAAGCATCAAGAGACGTACTAAATTTGCTTTTCTTGGCTTATTGGTTCTTTTTATCGCTTCTTTCTATTTGCAAGCTTTAGATTTATTTTGGCAAGGCATGCATTCCCCAAATATGTTCCTTCATCGCTACGCCTTTCTTTTTAGCCTTCTTATTATTTTAATGGCTCTAGAAAGCTGCAAACGCTGGAAAGAATTTCGAACTTGGCATCTCCTTGTAGTAAGCGCAGTTTTTGCTCTTTTCTATCTCGCCACATTCTATTTCGGACATTATCACTACCTTACCGCTGTTCAAATTATTTTAACCTTTTTATTTGGTTTAGCTTACTTCATATTAGGTTTAAATCTAATTCACCGCTGGGTTTCCATTCGTGCTTTAATTCCTGTCCTTTTCGTCTTTATGGTTAGTGAAGCTGGTGTAAATGGTCTCTATCAAGTTCAGGGTGTCCAGAAAGAATGGAATTTTGCGAGCCGAGATTATTACAATCGTCAAGTTGATACGCTCGCTCCTATTGCAGAAAAAATTAACGCATTAACAGGAACAACTTTTGCTCGAACTGATAATACTAACCCCGATACAGCTAATGATGGGATGAAATATAATTTTAACACCATCTCTCAGTTTTCTTCTGTACGTAATAGCAACTCCAGCTCAATCATGCGCCAATTAGGCTTTCATACCGACAGTACCTATCTTAATCTGCGTTATCCTGGCAATACTTTACTGATGGACGCGCTCTTTGGTGTAAAATATAATATTAACCAGAGCCAACCGGAAAAGTATGGCTTCAAGTCCGTCAGTAAAACCTCCCCTTTAAATGCCTTGAACGAAAATCAAGAAGCCCTAAGTCTGGGCATCTTCGTCCCCGGAGAATTTGTCAATGCAAAATTTGAAGATCGTGATGAGACTTCTGCCATCCTCAACAATCAAACAGCCTTTGTTGACGCACTCTCCAAAACGAAGACTACACTTTTTCAACCTTTTTATACAACAAGTGAAGCTACCTCAGATAAAATCACTGGTACAGGGGACTCCGTTACCCTAACTCGTCCAGAATCTTCTACGGATAACGAAGTTTCTGTCACTTACGGCATTACCGCTCCCGCTCATAGTCAAATCTATCTATCGGTGCCAAATATTAGTTATATTAATAGTAATGCTGAAAATACACTTGTCACAATCAGCAACGTCGAAAATAATAAAATCACGCGCACCTTATCAAGCTACTATATCGGAACCAACGATACGGGTCGCTTTATAAATCTCGGAACTTTTAGTAAAGCTACTGATTTAAAAGTAACCCTTGCCTTTCCTGAGAATTCACAGGTAAGCTTTGATACTACTTCTTTTTGGAGTTTAGATACTCAGGCTTACAGCCAAGTAATGTCCACCCTCAAAGCGCGTAGCCCTAAAACACAACTCACCAAAAACGGTGCTACGCTTCAGACCAATACGTCCGAAAAAGGAGAAGTCTTCTTGAGCATACCTTATGACAAGGGCTGGTCAGCAAAAATCGATGGAAAAACCGTCAAAGTGTCCAAAGCACAAGAAGGCTTTATGAAGGTTCAGGTGCCTGCTGGCAAGCATACTTTGCGACTCTCCTTCTTCCCAAATGGTCTAAAAACCGGAATCCTTTGTTTTGTCTTAGGTATCGTTTTGTTCATTACTTACGATGTTCTTCGACGTAAGTCATCTTTAAAAAAGTAGCTAAAAAGGACTGACTGGTTTGTCAGTCAAAGCTAATAAAAAAAGCATTGATAAATCAATGCTTTTTTATTTTACTTTACTTTTCGTCAGTAGTAATGAGTTGAGAATCACTGAAACAGAAGATAAGCTCATCGCTGCAGCCGCCAACATCGGATTGAGTAAACCAAGAGCAGCAAGTGGAATACCTATGAGATTATAAATAAAAGCCCAGAAGTAATTTTGCTTGATTTTACGCATTGTTTTTCGAGAAACTTCAAAGAAGGTAGTAATTTTGTGCAACTGTCCGCCTACAACAGTAACATCTCCTGCCTCCATCGCAATATCTGAACCAGTAGCCATCGCTAATCCTATTGTTGCTCCAGCTAATGCAATAGCATCATTGATGCCATCACCTACCATCATCGCCCGCGGAGTTTTTTGAACAATCGTCGCTTTTTCTTCAGGACTCAGATCCGTATAAATTTCATCAAGTTGAACCAGTTCTTGGATTTTACGTGCAGAGTTTCTGTTGTCCCCAGTTAACATGATGGCCTTCAAGCCTTGTCCTTGCAACGTCTTTATCGTCTGTGCGCTCTCAGCTTTTACCTTCGAATTAAAGGTAGCCACTGCTAAGAGTTGATGTGATTCGGCCAGATAAATCACAGTATCTTCTGTCTCAGGTACTGTCAGATTCAGTTCCTTCATCAACTTATCATTTCCTGCAAAATAACTTTTTCCATTGATTTTTCCTGTGATACCACGCCCAGCAAGTTCTGACAACTCAGTAAGTTCGAAGAGTTCTCCTTTGTAAGCAAGCGATTTTGCTAATGGATGATTTGAATGTGCTTCAAGACTAGCCAAGAGTTTTAGCAGAGCGGCTTGGGGCGCTGTGGCTTTACTGACGGCGCTGTCAGTAGGCTGAGCAACTATTTTCAAGTCGGTCAGTTCAAATTCACCCGTTGTAATCGTCCCCGTTTTATCTAAAAAGATCGTATCAATCGTTCCAGCAAGCTCTAATGCATTCGCGTTTTTAATGAGCAAACCGTTTTTGGCTCCTAAGCCTGTTCCAGAAATAATTGCCGTGGGAGTCGCTAAGCCCAGCGCACAAGGACATGCAATCACCAATACGGCTACTGCATGCATTAAAGCCGTCAATAAGAGACCCGTGTACCACCAAGTTATCCCAAAGGTAAGCAGGGCAATCACCAGAACGATTGGGACAAAAATTCCCGAAATCTGATCCGCCAATTTTTGAATATTTGGCTTTGAACCTTGAGCTTCGCTCATCATTTCTACCATACGTGAAATTGTAGATCCCTCCAAATCATGAACAACGACAGCCTTCACTTCCCCGTCCAAGTTGATGGTCCCCTCAAAAATAACCGCATCGTCGGCTTTCACTACTGGAAGTGCCTCTCCTGTCAGAATGCTTTCGTCAAAAGAAGCTTTTCCTGACAAAATCATAGCATCTAAAGGAACTTTTTCTCCAGGTAAAATACGGATGACATCTCCCATCTGAATTTCTTCAATGGCTTGATCCCCATCAGGCGTATGAACAACAGAAGCTCGTGAAGACATTAAGCCTGTAATGGCTTGTGTAGTTTTTTCTTTTGCATTATGCTCTAACACTTTACCCATTAACACCAAGGTGATAATAACCATCGACGATTCGAAGTTCAGGGCATTAGCTTCTCCCATCATAACGGACAAGATTAAACTTGAAAAATAAGCAACTGTCGTTCCCAAAGCGACTAAAACATCCATATTGGCGGATTTATTTCGCAACGCATGAAAAGCTCCCCTATAAAAACGCCAACCAATAACAAACTGTACGGGGGTTGCCAAGATTAATTGGAGGATGGGTTGATGTAAAAACATTACCCACGATGCGTGTAGCCCAAGGACAGAAGCAAACATAGCTACTACTAAAGGCAAAGTTAAGATAAGCGAAGCCCAAAATGACCAACGGAGGAATTGGGAATGACGATGAGCTTGTCTCGCAATTCTTTCTTGGTGTGCTTTATCATTAACAATTGCTCCATAGCCTGCTTGCTCCACTAAGGCGATGATTTCTTCATCTGACATTTGATCATCAACGACTACTTTTGCCTTTTCAGTCGCAAGATTAACCGTTGCTTCACTAATTTTATCTGTACTATGTAAGGCCTTAGCTACTGTATTAACACAGTTAGCACAGGTCATTCCTGTAATCACAAAAGTCTGACTTCTCATTATGTTACCCCTTTTATTTCTTTATTATAGTTTACACTTGTAAACTCAAAAAGTCAAGTCATTTCTTTAACAAAAAAACCACCTTCATTTGGGGAATGAAGGTGGCTGTTATTATTTAAGTAAAACATCATTTGGGGTTTGTTTTACTTCTATTATTCTAGCAAATTTAAGCGTGGGTGACAAATTAAGTGACTCCTAAATTGCTTTGTAGCCTGCTTGTGCAACCGCTTCGCGCATTTCATCCATTGTGGCAGGTTCAGAAAATTTAACCGCTGCTTCATTTTTCTTTAATGAAACTTTTGCTTTTTCTACCCCTTCTACTTTTTGAAGCGCATCTGTGACATGCATGACACAGTGATCACAAGTCATGCCTTCTATTTTTAATGTTGCTTTCATTTATATTCCTCTTTCCTTAGACAGCTATCTGCTCATGCTCGTGTTTACAAGCACAACTTCCGGTCACCTCAAGACAGTTACAATGCTTTTCTGACACCGTCTCTTTTTGAGATAAGGCTTGGGTTAATTTCTCTATATCTTGCGCCGTTAAGACTGATTTGTCAATCATGTCTTGCAAAATATTGACATGCTTTGTAGCACATACTTTTTCAAGAAGATTATCAGCCATCAAGTTAATAGCCGTACATTCTTCCATTAGAGGTCGATAAATAAATTTTCGTCCTTCTTTTTCTGTACTCAACATTTCTTTTTTCACCAGACGCCCTAACAGTGTTTTTACAGTCGCAAGAGACCACTCCAAATCTTGGGGAATCTGTTGATAGATCTCATCAACGCGTGCCTCTTCCAAAGACCAAATCACACGCATAACAATCAATTCTGCATTGGAAACATTAAATTCTGATTCGTTCATCTCTGTCTCCTTTCTCTAATTATTCTTATAGCTTAAGTTTACACGCGTAAACGAAAATTGTCAAGTATTCTAACTAAGAATCTCTATGCTCCAAAGACTTCTTCCATGATACGTCGTCCAGTTGCTGTTTGTGCCAATCCTCCCTCTGCTGTTTCACGAAAGGCAGCCGGAAGGGAGCGGCCTACATTATACATTGTATTAACCACTTCGTCCACAGGAATAACCGGTTTCACTCCTGCCAACGCCATATCAGCTGAAATCATTGCTTGTGAAGCACCCATAGCATTTCGATGCACACATGGAATTTCAACTAAACCAGCGACAGGATCACAAATTAAACCTAACATATTTTGTAAAACTAAAGCAATCGCATAACCCGCTTGCTCAGCAGAACCTCCTGCTGCTAAAACCAAAGCAGCTGAAGCCATAGCTGAAGCTGACCCAACTTCGGCCTGACAGCCTCCTTCAGCACCAGATATTGTCGCATTATTGGCAATCGCAAGACCAAAAGCACCAGCGACAAACAAAAACTCTACCTGTTGCTCGTGACTTAATTGCAATTTTTTAATAGCAGACGTCAATACGCCTGGAAGACACCCAGCTGAACCAGCTGTTGGTGTAGCACAGATTAACCCCATCTGAGCATTTACTTCATTTACAGCTACTGCATCACGAGCCGCTCCTAAAATTAAATCTCCGGATAAGGCTTTGCCTGATTTAATATAATCGTCCATGAGTTTGGCATCGCCACCTGTTAGTCCTGTCAAGGATTTCTTTCCCTCTAATCCTTTTTCAACAGAATCTAGCATTGTCATTAAGTTTCGTTCCATCAGAGCCCAGATCTGATCTCTTTGGCGCCCTGTTTGTTCCATTTCGATTGCAATCATAAGCTCTGCGACTGAGGAATAATTTTTCGAATCCTCAATTAATTCTTGTATATTTTTAAACATTTTCGTTCCCGTTTCACTCATTATGGTCTAATTAAAGAAATTCACCGCATGTAAGCGTGGGATTGATTTCATCTCTTCAATCACTTCCTCTACATTTGGTGTGTCCACTTCTAAAATCATTATCGCCTTTTCACCTTTTGCTTCGCGCGTTACATTCATTTGCGCAATATTTATGGCATGCTCTGATAATAGACTGGACACTTTTGCTATCATCCCTGGAACATCCTCGTGAATCACTACAAATGTAGGAACACCCGCAGAAATTGCAATATCAAAACCATTTAATTCAGTGACTTGGATCATTCCCCCACCAATTGATATCCCTGTGATAGTCATGGTTCGATTTCCTTTTTTTGCAATCAAACGTGCCGTGTTGGGATGTTCTGCTTTCTCTTCAGGGTGTGGCACATAACTGATCTCCATACCTTGATCATAAGCAAGCTGAGGGGCCATTGGGAGACGTTCATCATCAGTATCCATCCCAAGTACTCCAGCTACCAAGGCTACATCTGTGCCATGTCCTCGATAAGTCTTTGCAAAAGATTCATACAAATGAATCTCAAGTTTTTCGGGAAGTTCACCGAAAATAGAACGTACGATCTTACCAATCCGTGCTGCTCCCGCTGTATGCGAACTAGACGGTCCAATCATCACTGGACCAATAATATCAAAAACACTTTTATATCTTAAGTTTTCCATTTGTATCCCTTCTACGGCGTGGAATTGAGCTAAAATTTTCTCTATTTTTTAATTGAATACAAGCTCTTCTATTCTATCATAAAAAATTGGGGAGTGACAAGTGAGTAAAAACTAGAGGTGAGCTAAACCCGATTAAATCAAACGTAAACATTAAATAAAGAGATGTCAAAAGTATTAGACAAAAAAATTGTAAAAGGCTTTCATATCTGCTATACTCATTTTTGTAACAAATTAATGACTTTATTTAGGAGAATTTCATGAGCACCTCACAACATCGAAAGATGCTTATCGCAGCTGCAATCGGTGCAGCATTAATCGCAATTTTAGCCCAAATTACTATCCCATTTCCTATCGTTCCTAATACAGCACAACCACTGGGAATTGGGCTTATTGCTGTCATACTTGGAAAACGTTACGGTACCCTTTCTGTATTTCTCTACTGCCTTCTTGGTGCAATTGGTATCCCTGTATTTGCAGGGATGTCTGGCGGCTTTGGAATCATACTTGGTCCTACGGGTGGCTATATCGTTGGCTTTACTTTAGCCGCCTATGTGGTAGGCTTCTTTACAAGTCGTTTTCCAAATAGTTATACTGCCGCTGTCATTGGTGCGATTCTTGGAGTTACTGTAATCATCCTCTTATTCGGTTTAATCTGGCTCAAATTTCAATCTCAGATGAGTTGGAGCGCTGCTTTCAGTGCTGGGGTACTTCCTTTCATTTTCACAAATCCTATCCAAGCTGTGGCTGCCGCATTACTTGGACAAAGAATTAAAGGCGCTATGAGTAAAGCGGGAGTTTTGAGAGAAATTTAGGAATAAAAAAATACGTTACCTTTGAAGGTAACATATTTTTTTATTTTAACGCCCTTTATAAATTGAACGTGATTTACCGTACCAGAGTTGAGTTAACACTTTTTGTACCCAAGGTTGAACCCATTTATCTAAACCAAATGCGCGTCCAGAACCATTCATCAAGGCAATCGCTACTGGAATAAACCAGATGTTAACCCAGAAGAACATACCAGAGAGGGAGAACATCACTGTTAAGGCAGCTGTTACAGCTGAGGCAATCCATGTGAAGAAACCGAAAATAATTGCAAGTGCAAGTAGTACTTCAAAAATAGACATGAACTTTTGCATGAATAAGGCTACATCACGGTTTGGAATCATAAATTTCATAATTGGTTGGAACCAACCTACCACATGATCAAAAACAGGCATTGGGCTGTGTTCTGAAGAATAAGTCAAGCCCCATTTAACAGCTTCAGTCGTACTATCGCCAGATCCGCTTGCAGCTGCTGCGGATGCGCCTGCTGCTGCATCTGAAGTTTGCAACCATTCAAATGGGAATTTCAGATCATTTGTGAACCAAGATCCTTGACCAAACCACGTTCCAGGATTAAACCATTTCCCATCACCAACGATTTTAGCCATTGCTTCTACTAACCAAGCAAAACCATAGAAAAGACGGAGTGGCAATGCCCAAAGAACATTTCCTTGACGTGAAGTATGACCTCGCATGAAGTTGCGATTGTCTTTTGTACGGAAAACTTCATCCAAAGCGTAGCGCCAGAAATAATGTGCTGAACGGATTTGCAAAGTGTAGATGAAGTAAACAATATTCTTCATCAACATTGCCCAAAAGCCAGTTAAGCGCATGCTTCCGATTTTTGCTACACCCCAAGTTGATCCAATTGAAACCATGGTTCCTTGGTACTTGCTCACGTGTTTGTGTTTGTTTCCACCATTGATATCCGCAAGAATATTTTCTGCTGCTGTATGTGCAGTTTGTTCTGCTGATTCTACGATTTGTGGAGTAGGGCGACCTGTATCAGGTTCGATATATCCAGAAACGTCACCAGCAACATAGATACCTTGTCCTTCAAAGCCAACAGCTTCCATGTACTCATTTGCTTGGAGGCGATGACCACGTTCTGTTTCCTTAAGGTTGGTTTGTGCTGCTGTATTCCCTTGAACCCCTGTCGTCCAAATCAAAGTATGAGTGGCAATTTCTTTTGCAACTTTTTCTTCATCACGTCCGCCGACGTTAACTTTGATATGGTCTTCAGCGACTTCAACAATACCATGGTTTGTCAACACATTAACATTTTTCTTTTCAAGGTAAGCGTGAGCTTTATCAGCTTGCTTACGATCCAAGGTATTAAGAATAGTTGGCATCATTTCAACAACGTTGATCGTGATTTCTTCTTCTGGAATCTTCCAGTCTGTTGAAACTTTTCTACGCCAGTCAATCAACTCACCAGCCATTTCAATACCAGTAAAGCCTGAACCAGCTACTGAGATTGTCAAGAGGGCACGACGTTTTTCATCATTAACTTCTGTGGAAGCGTACTGTACAACCGTTTCCAATTGACGCTTGATTTTCATAGCGTCTTCAAGTGACCAGAGTGTAAAGCCATGTTCTTTTACTCCAGGAACACCAAAATCGTTTGGTTCGCCACCGAGTGCAACTACCACGTAGTCATAATCATAGCTCCCGTGTTTTGTAATTACTTTTTTATTTTCTTTATCAAGACTTACAACGGCGTCAGTTACAAGATTAACGTTTTTACGCTTACCTAAAAGTTTTTGGAAGTCGTATTGAACTGTTGTAAAGGGTACACGACCAGCTGCAACTTCATGAAGTTGTGTCATGGTAGTGTGATAGCTATGTTTGTCAATCAAAGTGATGTCAACGTTGGCTTTCAATTTCTTTGAAAGCTCGCGTGTTGCATGGACCCCAGCAACGCCACCACCGACGACTACGATTTTTTTCTTAGTCATTTTAAAATCAGTCTCCTAATAGTGATATAATAATGTCAGTGTCCATTATATCCTTTTTGAAAGCATTTGTAAACCGTTGCATACGGAAATTTAAGGAGAAGTTAATCTTCATGATTTCTGCTCATTTGATCATTAAAAAAGTCGACCAAGCGACTTTTTAAATTTGGGGACCATTCTCTAAAATTTGTCCTTCTGGAATCCCTAGACATCGGATAAAGGGGATAATGTATTCGGCATCGCCTAACTCCTTATCTGACATCACTGTAATTCGACTTGTTCCTTGGCTGATTTCTACTGTCACTTTATGGCTGTCGTTGATAAAAAAATGAATATGGTCACAAATTCCATGATGAATACTCACTCCAAGGAATTTTCCATTTTCGACCTCACAGGTTTGAGCGCCATGCATGTAACTCTCCACGAGTAATTTCATCACCACCTTTTCCCTATTTATAGGAGTGGTTCCAGATTTTTGAACGTCTTTTTGCGTAAAAGTCGCATATTCGATATGTTTTTGCCTCATAAAAACCTCCTTTAAAATGTTTTTTCTCTAATCGTTAATTCTATTGTACCAACTTTATTTATGAGCACATAATGATATACTATTAAAAATTAATGAAAAAAATCATTCATTAAGCAAAGCGCTCATTCTTTTGATAAAATGAACTTAGGTGGAGGATAGAAAATGGAAATTACTTTTGATGAAACTGTCACCGAGCGTTTATTAGAACTGATGGGTTTTCAAGATAAAAAAGACTTACTGACCAAGCCGTCAGCCGTTGATTTTGTTTTAGACTTTGATCATACTTTAAGTAGTGAACAACTTGAAAGTACTTGTTGCGGGATTACACGCTACCGGATTGTAGCTGTTGAAAAAGGTCAGGTGCCGCCTATTTTTGATGGACAAATTTCTTCATCATTAGGACCCTTTTACTGTAAAAAATGGGGAATGATGTATTTTGATGAAACGATGAATGTCCGCCTTACTGCCAACCATTTGATCGAAATCATGGGTCGTGGAGAGCAAATTGCCCCGCACATTGAAATTGTCGATTATCGAAAACAAGCTGTACTGACATGTTAGAGCGACAATTTATTTACTGACCAGCTGGTCAGTAAGTACCGTAATAAAAAAAGGCTGCTTTTTCAGTCTTTTTTTATTTTTTCTAAAAAGCTAAGAACACACTGATTAAATCGGTCGCTTTCTTCTAAGTGCAGGATATGTCCACATTCATCAAACACTTGCACCTCTGAGAGCGGATGAGGTTGCAAGTTACGCGCAGCTTGAGCATGAGCACTCGGAAAAATTGGGGACTTTCCACCAGCAAAAAAGAGATGAGGAACATGTTCTTGACCAAGTTGAGCGCGCCAATCTTGCAAAATTACATTTTGTAGCAATCCTCGATAACGTTTAAAGTCAAAGGGACGCATCCCTCGTCCTAGCGCTCGCTTCACCTCATCGGAAAGTTTTTGACGTGTGAGCGTGGTTTTTGGAAACGTGTCGATAAAAGTTTCTAACTCAGGAAGTGTACGCCCATAAGCGCCATTAAGCCAGTCTTCTGATTTCATGAAGGTCGGCGCTTGATCTTCGGTAATTACTGCTGTCAGATCATTAGTCGTAAACAACTCCTCATAGGCCATAATCGTGGCCGCCCCCATTGAATGTCCGATTAAGGTAACCTTTTTAAGGGAAAGGTATTCAATCAACTCGTGTAAATCCGTAGCCAGACGTTGCAGACTCATTCCAAAATCAACACGCTGTGAATCCCCGTGCGAGCGATGATCGTAAGTAATCACACGGTACCCCGCTGCAGTAAAAGGAGCAACTTGAGCAAACCATGTCACTTCACTAGAAGAATAACCACCAATCAATACTAATGCTGGCTTTTCTTTTTCTCCATAATCATGATAATTGATTTTTACAGAATCATTGGTAATAAAAAAAGGCATTTTTCTTTCCTTTCAGGCTTTTTTACATATTTTCATTGTATCAAAATAAATCTCGTCACAGGTCAATGCAGATTTTACACAAAATATTTACTGGGGAATGGGTCAGGAAATTGCAAGTAAATAACAAACCCTAACAAAGTTCGTCAGGGTTTCTTAAGTAATTTCTAGTACAGTTGTACGGGTTATCTTTGTTGTACTTATATCCCCCTCCATCCGTGTGGTTTTCGTGAAGTTGACGTGCACGGATTTTCCACTGTTCGTAAGGCTGATGGAATAACGCAAATGAACGTAGTTTGTTCCTTGTTTGTTGAGTGCGTTCAAGGTTGCCACCGCCTTTTGATAGGCAATGTTATCAGCGGTGTAAGTTGATTTTGCCGACGCAAGACTGGTTTGATACTGCGTCAACAATGCCTGATCCTGTTTCGTGTCGAGCTTATGCTGCTGATCGGCCGTCACATAGCTCTGAGCCTGATTGACTAAGGTCTGAGCTTCATTTATTTTCGTCTTTGCGGTATCCAGTGCTGCCTTTGCGTTGCTTACTGCAAGCTGGTCTCTATTTCGAAGGTTTGTCCAGTTTTGACGGGCTTGAGCATTGGCATAGTCCGCGCCTTTTGCATCTGATTGAAGTTGTGCGTTGAAGTTGTAGACTTTATCATTGTACGTATAAAAAACATTGTTCCCTTGAAAGGTTTTTGTCACCCCTTCTGTGCTTGTCAGATAGTCAAACTGCGGGAAATGCACATCATTCGCAACTCCAGAAACACTGCCTTGTGAGGCGTCGTAATGCCAGCTATATTCAGGGGCAATGGCATAAAAGCCTATCCCTTCGTATTTATACCCGGCTTTTACTAAGCTGTTCTTTTCCGATAAGGAAGCCGTCCAGACATGCGCTTTACCCCTCTTATACAAACGATAGACGGGAAGTTTGCCGGAAGAATAGCCATACACACCTTCCAGATGATAACCCGCTTTAACGAGATTGTTTTTCTCTGTAGTGTTTGCCGTATAGAAATGCTCGCCGCTTTTGCTGTAGAGCCGATAAATCGGCGTTTTACCCGAGCTGACTGAACCCCAGCCAACCCCTTCATATTTCCAGCCTGATTTCGTTAGGCTTTGTTTTTCACTCCCCGAAGTTGTCCAAAAGTGTAGTCCCGACTTAGCGTTATACATGCGATAGCTGTTCATGTCCGCATGAGCGATGCTTGCGCTAAGCAGCGTTATACTGGCAACTCCTAAAAGGAAACCTAGTTTTGATCGTTTCATTGTCTTCCTCTCTTATTTTCTAAAAAGATACCATCTTACAATGACAGCGAGGATAATCACTAAAGAAACCACGATATTTGCTTTATTAAACGTTGTTACTCCTTAGAGACCTTCGCTAAATTTTTTGCATAAACATCATTGTTCACTCGCTCCCCATAGGCATCCCCTGATTTTGCTCAAATTTAAAGTGCAATTCATATTTGTAAGGTTTTATATGTCGTTAACTGTGATTATCTCGTTTCTTTTCTCCCACATTTCTTAGAATAAATGCCATTAAGAAACAAAATGCTTGGCTTAATTCAATTATCCCACTAGAAACATGGTCAAAAGCAAAGGCTTGGACTGCCAGAAATAATCCTAGAATTCCCAAGATGAAAAGAAATACTCTCCATCCTTTTTCGTTTGGAGTATCCAAGCACGAAAAAGCGAAAACCTTAGCTAAAGCAAAAAGTATACCTATAGCCAATCCAAGTACCAGAACTTCTTGATTTATTCCTCCTCCTTCAATTGCTATTATTCCTAAGGGAATATTAATTAATGAAACAGCGAGCGCAAAACCTACACCGAAAGCTGCAAACCTTTTCCCTATTCTCATATGTTCTCCTTTTTACTTTCCTTTTATTCGCTTCTCCCTCAATAGTTTTTGTCTCAAAAATGCCGATTTCAGCCATGGAGAAAGAAGGAGAAATAGAAATACAGCGATAGAAAACAAAGTCAAGTAGGTAAAGCCTGAGGTGGTAATAAATAAATAAGAGAGAATAGCTAATGCCGCTAGTAAAACTATCAAAAAAACGCAGAACACTCGGAGCCCTTTTACAGTTTTTTCTATTACATACCTTTCTTCAACTATCACTTGTTCATAAACCCTCGTTTGGTCTCTCCATTCATCCATTTTTAGATACTTCATAAAACAAAATGTTAAAATAGAAGTAATAATAATTGTAATAATAATTAGCGCTGTTCGCGTGGCAACCGTTGAATATGGCATAATCTGGTGTGTTAAAACCGCTCCTCCACTTGTCAATGCACCTGAAATCATGGGAAGTTGACCTGCTATTTTATCAACTTTTTTCGCTCGCTCTGGTTCAATATACCGTGAAGAGAAGATCGAGTAATTGAAATCATCTATGAAATACTCAAAATATTCATCTCTGATCAAGAAGATTTTTTTACCTTCTTTAACCGTTTTCGCTTTCTTCACTTCATTTCTCGTGTATTTGTTATTTTTCATTATTTTTTACTCTCAATGTAGCTTTTAATAACCTTACTACCACTGTGCCATTTTTTAACCCCTGATATTCCAAGTGCCATAAAGAGTAACATTGCTATATATAAAATTAAAGTATAGTTTGTTGCTGCAAAGACAAAATAAGTAGCCGTTACAATCACCAGAATAATTGAGATTACTAAAACAATTTTTGCTGTAAAAAGTTGATTGACGGTTTCTTCCAAAAGTTTCTCTTTTTCGTCTAAAGAAATTTCTACTAGAGTAAACTCACTCTTGTCTTCTTTCTTTTTCCAATAACTTGCCTCTATCATACCTATAATGTAAAGTAACACCAAAATAAACACGAAACTCGAAATAACAATCAAGTCATTAATAAATTTACTTGTGAATTGATTTTTTAATCCATCAATCAATGGTTGTAGTATTACAACACCGACTCCTGAATAATAGACTAAATTTCTTGAACCTGTGGTTTGCTTGACATTTTTCCGAGGAAGTTTATAAATCTCATAAGTTTCCGAATCTATATAAAAATGAAAATCAGACTTTTTCTCTTTTGGTTGTATTAGTACTTTACTCATTTTTTCTTACTCCTTTTATCATATTCAGACGAGAACCACATTCCAAAACCAAGCCCTACTACAAGTCCTATGGCAGTCCCCAGAACAGGCACCTCAGAACCATAAATCGCTCCTAAACTTGCATCTATAATCAGGCTTGTTACAAAACTAAAAGTTGTTTTGACTGCACTGTTTTAGGCTTTGTTTTTCACTTCCCGACGTTGTCCAGAAGTGTAGTCCCGACTTAGCGTTATACATGCGGTAGCTGTTCATATCCGCATGAGCGATGGTTGCGCTAAACAGCGTTATACTGGCAACTCCTAAAAGGACACCTAGTTTTGATCGTTTCATTGTCTTCCCCTCTTATTCAGTGTTCTTTTTTTGATTGTTATCAGGATTAGCAACAGCATTATCTTTTATGATAAATGTAGCTATATACAGAACTCCAATCACAATCCTTGCGAGAAACACTACGATATTGTTTATACTAGTAAAACTACGTAATAAGGACATAATTCCCACAACAAGGAGAAAAGCTTTCCACCATTTCTCTCCTCGTTTGCCAATCCGAAAATATGCTATCCATTCCAATAGAGGAATTACAGACATAGCAACTAGTCCTATCACAATGATTTCTAAAGGAGAAAATCCTGCGTAAGAATATAAATTATTCTGAATATTCATAGTTCCCACCACAGCAACCAAGATTGTTGTCAAAATATTACCAGCCAATGCTGTATGTTTAGAAGATATTAGCTTCATTTTCACTTTACTTTCTACTTCAAAAACCTCATCCTTACTGCCCAAGCTAAAAATAGCACAGTAAGTCCTATCACTGATATAACCGCCCCCTTTAGACCATTGGTCTTTCGACGATTGTTGATATATTCTCTTTCTACATCTGATATACCTCGTTTCCCCGGTGTTGTTGTTATCATCAATAATTCATGAATAATATAATCTTCAGCTTCTGAAGGATCGAACAATCCGCTTTCCAAGTTTCTCTTTGCTATCTGAAAAATCAGCTCAGCATCAATGGATTTATTATCATCTTCTAAAAGTTTGTCAATAGCTTGGGAAACCTCCTTATACTGTTTGGATTCTTTCTTCGTGTAAGGCTTTTTCACAGGAGCAAGAAATTTGTCATTGTTTATTTCATTCAACCAGTCTTCTCTTTGCCGATTAAGATTGTTAACCGATTTGTTTAAATCATCTATATTGATAGGCTTTTTATTCAGGGTCATTTGGTGTCCCTCCTTCTCCGTCTCTTTCTCTACGCTCCTCTTCTTCTCTTTCTTCAGCTTCCCCAAACTCTCCTATGCCGTCACCAACTCCTCCCCAGTCTGGTCTTACTCTTCCTGTACTTTGATATGGTTGATATGACTCATCCGCTCCTGCAACATCCGCTGCAGCAGTACCAAAACCGTAAGCGATTATACCGGTTAGGGTAGGCAAAACACTTCCCCAATCAAAATGAGACTCACTTTCTACTGCTAAATTGTATTGGTTGGAAATATATCCCCATACTCCACTTGATGATTTTTTGTTTGAGCCTTTTGAAGAATAACTCCCCTCAGCAGTCAATTCTGCTTCTTTAACATTGTAGGCAGAGCGAGAAACAGAAATTGATCCGTATGGACTTCTATAAAAACCATTTGATGAGATGTGATTGTTTAGAGACGCGGAGGATCTTCCTTCTTTCGAATAGTATACTACCTGCGCGGGTGGATTAAATCTGTAATAAACATTTACTACTTGGTTGTATTTTTGCCAAAAAACAGAGTAATAAGAACCACCAATCAAATCATAATAACCTAATTCGTTTGGTACACTGTAGTGATTAACTGTCCCTGCCCAGTGACTGATGCCCCCGCTTGTCCCAAGATAAATACCATTGGTGCCATAATAGTTAAAGGTCACATTGCTCACAATATGAGTATAAGGAATTGTTACACTATTATTGACTGTACTAAAATACCAGCGCATTGTAGTTTGACCTGGATAAGGGATAAGCCATGGGTCATTCAGATTTGGAATGTGATAGGTTCGCCATTGGTTTAAATATCCCATCAATTTTAACCGCACACAAGGCTGACCATCAAGTGTCAAAGTCACATTTACATAAGCAGGAATATGATTATATTTTACAATGATGGTTTGTTTTGGATGTCGGTATTCGCCTGAGACCAGAACTAGTGTACAATTTAGCCACCAATAATAGGGGCTTACTGAACGGTAGTGCAGACCTTCATAGCTTTTCAAGGTGTAGATTTTGATCGTATTACCCCAGTTGTCTTTATCAATAATTGTCACGGAAGCTTGCCGCCTTGTGTAGTGGACAGTTATATCGGTCTTGGGCTGACTGTATTTACCCGTAATATTTTTTTGGCTGGCATAAGTTAAACTATCATACCATGGAACACTGGGTTGGAAGTGATACGCACTACCATAGGTACCCATGATGGTTTTCGACGTATAGACTTTTTGCCCGGCGTCATTGACAAAGTGGAAAGTGATGTGTTCCTTAATCGGTTGATACTTGAAAACCAAGTGCTGATAAAGCCGATTGAAAGTGACGGGATACCTGCTCAGTTGCCCCGAAGCAATCTGATAGCCTTTAATGGGCTGAGCTTTAACCACTCGTGAGCTTCCGAAATAACCTGTCAAGGTTTGGGAACCGGCCAACACGTGCCCGTTGGCGTCCTCAAAATCCACCTTAACTGTGTCAACATTAGGATCATAATACAGCGTTCTTGATTGATGAGGGAGTAATTGCTGAAAGGCAACTTCTACACCAGTATTTCGATAATCGTAATTTGTGATATTAGGGATATGGATTACTTGCCAATCGCCGAGGTTACTGGTGTATTGTTCACTAGGGAGTAGGGTTTTGCCAGTTTGAGCGTTGACGTATTTTAGCGTCAAGGTGCCTGCGGTTTTGACATAAGGGACGGTCACAACTTGCGCCTGATTCGTATAATTTCCTACTACTGTTGGATTAGGTGGGCTTTGATAGAGCGGGAGCTTTGGCAGACGATACGTATAGGCATCTCCCGCATAACCGTCTAGCCTAATACTTTGAAGCACGCTGGCCTTGCTGGTCGTGCGATCCACCAGATGAAGCGTTACGGTAGCCGCTTGGTCATAATAGAGCGTAATATCCGTATTCGCGGCTTTGTAGTTTCCTGACAAGCTTGTTAAGGGTGACTTTTTATCTAAGCGATAATTGGCAAGGTTTGGCGTTGTTAGTTGATAAGCATCATTTACATAACCTTTCGTCACTTGTGGGGCTTGAATCACCTGACCTGTGAACGCATCAAGGAGATGAAGGGTAACGGTACTTTGCTTATCATAATAAAGGTTGAGATCGGTGTTACTGTTTGAATAGATTCCAGAGAGACTGACTGAAGCCGATTTTAGTTGATTGAGTCGATATCCTGAAAGGCTTGGTGCTGTCAGCTGATAGGTATCGGTTGCATAGCCTGTGTTAACTTGTGGTGCCTGAATCGCTTGCCCTGTGGTACTATCCAAATAATGAACCGTCACCGTGCTTTGTTTGTCATAATAGAGATTGATCGCTGTATTTGTCGTTTGGTAGGTGCTAGAGAGTTTGCTCGAATCCGTTAGGTTCGTATCCAATCGGTAGCCCGAAAGCGCTGGTGCAGTCAAGTTATAGTCACTAAACTGACTTCCCGTAAAGGTCTTTGGCGCCTGAATTTCCTGTTTTGTGGCAGCGTCAATAAAATGAAGGGTTGCACTGGAGTTAGGGTAGGTCAGCCGGATGTCCTTGATGGAGCCGTACATGCCAAAAATAGCAAAGCCTCCATCGCCTACGGTATTATCCGTCCTATTATTGTAGGTAGAGATGAGGGTGTCGCCATAGAATTCGTAAAGCAGCCCACCCAAAGGATAGTCCGCAAAACCATTGACGGGCGTCCCATCAGAGGTAAAAAGGCCATTGCCATCTTGTGAAAGATTGGCTCCTGCTCCAAGAACTGTCCCATTAAGCGCAAATTGTTGAGTATAGTCAACGTCTCCGATTACGGGAAATATCAAGAGGGTAACGGGTTGGTGTGTGTTGCTATCTTGAAATTGGTAAGATACTTTGACCCCATCCAAATTGGAGGTGCCCACGTTGATCGAACCGTCCGAAGCACTTGATAGCGTCACTGTGCTTTTATCAGGCGTCGTGTCCGTCACTTGTTGGACAGTAACTAAAACATCAAGGGATTCTCCTGCCTGTGTTTGCCCCACATGAGTGACTAAAACAGATGGGTACGTGGCGTCAGTTGAGTTGACACTAAATGTGTCAGACGTTGCGCTTTGTGAAACGGGTGTTCCCTGCTTCACAATAAAGCTACTGTTTGAACCCACCTGAATGGCGCCGTTTAACATGACCTTTTGCACAGTTGCCGGAGCTTGGCCGGAATTGACAAAGAGATTCGCGTCAAAACTGCCATTGCTAATATCCGCAATGGAGGAAATCGTGCCTTTGGCGGCGTACTGCAGACCATTGGTTAAAGTGCCTTGGCTGTTAATGACCATTGGCGTGTTAGTGGTTGCGGCTTTAGCAGATATCGTGATGAGACAGCTCAGCACAAGAAGAAAGCATAGCGTAATTAATCGTTTTTTCCCTTTCATAATCACCTGATTTCTAAAAATTGCCAAATTTTTTAAAAATTTCATTAATAAAAAATTTATTAATACGATTATACCACTTTTATTTCGATAAGATTACTAATGTGACTTTATTTCGGAGATATTTTGTTTTGAATTTTTAAGGTTACAAAAAAACATGGCAACGACATGTCCGCTCAAAAAAACCCTCCTGACGTTTCTGTCAGGAGGGTTTATAAAGTTCTATTTTACAACAATATTCACTAGTTTATTAGGAACCGCAATGACTTTAATCACATTTTTTCCTTCAAGAGCCTGTGCAACAGCTTCTTGTCCAAGTTTGCTGAGTTCCTCGCGTGAGAGATCTTTCGCAATCTTGATTTTAGCTTTAAGTTTTCCGTTGATTTGAACAACAATCTCAACTTCTGATTCTACTAACTTACTTTCATCATAAGTTGGCCATGCCACATAAGAAATCCCTGGTTTTTCACCAAGTTTAACCCAAAGCTCTTCAGCGATATGGGGAGCAAATGGCGCCAAAAGTTGTACAAAACCTTTTGCATAGTCACGGGGGAGGGCTTTAGCCTTATTAGCGCTATTTACAAAAATCATAAGCTGAGAAATGGCTGTGTTAAAGTACATATGATCCAAACGCTCCGTTACATTTTTGACGGTTTCGTGGTAAACCTTATCCAGTTCACCTGTCGACCCTTCTGTAATCTCAGAGTTTTCAATCATACGCACGACACGGTCAAGGAACTTACGAGCCCCTTCAAGCCCTTCTTCTGACCATGGAATACTTGCATCAAGTGGACCCATAAACATTTCATAAACACGTAACGTATCAGCTCCATAATGTTCAACAACATCATCAGGATTAACCACGTTTTTAAGAGATTTAGACATTTTAGCTGGAGCTTGTTCAAGGGCTTCACCTGTTTCCATATGGTAAAAGCCACCATCACGTTTTTCAACCTTATCAGTTGCCACTAAGGCCCCACGATGATCACGATAAGAGGTTCCGAGAATCATTCCTTGGTTAAAGAGTTTTTGGAAAGGTTCCTTAGTTGGAACAACGCCTAAATCATAAAGCACTTTATGCCAGAAACGAGCGTAAAGTAAGTGAAGAACAGCATGTTCAGCCCCTCCTACATAGATATCAACTGGCAACCATTCTTTGAGAAGTTCTGGGTCTGCCAAGGCTTCGCTATTATTTGGGTCAATATAGCGAAGGTAGTACCAACTTGAGCCTGCCCATTGTGGCATTGTATTCGTTTCTCGGCGTCCTTTAACCCCGTCTGCGCGTGTGACTTCCAACCAATCGGTCAAGTTAGCCAAAGGAGACTCACCTGTTCCTGAAGGTTTGATATCAGAAGTTACTGGTAAAACAAGTGGGAGTTCATCTTCTGGAACAGCGGTTGATGTGCCATCTTCCCAATGAATAATTGGGATTGGTTCACCCCAGTAACGTTGACGACTAAAGAGCCAGTCACGCAAGCGGTAAGTGATTTTCTTTTTCCCAATTTTCTTTTCTTCTAAAAATGCAATGGCTTTTTCAATCGCTTGCGCTTTGTCAAGTCCATTCAAAAATTCTGAATTAATATGAGGGCCATCTTCTGTATAAACAGCTTCTTCTACATTTCCACCTTCAACAACAGGCAAAATTTCAAGTCCATAGACCTTAGCAAATTCCCAGTCACGTTCGTCGTGAGCTGGAACTGCCATAACGGCGCCATGTCCGTATGAAGCAAGCACATAATCTGCCACCCAAATCGGCATTTTTTTACCATTGACTGGATTAATCGCATAGGCACCCGTAAAGGCTCCCGTCTTTTCTTTTGCAAGGTCCGTACGTGCTAAGTCAGATTTGAGGCTAGCTTGATGTTTATAGTCCGCAACTGCTTGAGCTTGTTCCGGCGTAGTAATCTTATCAACAAGAGGGTGCTCTGGCGCAAGGACAGCGTAAGTTGCACCAAACAGTGTATCTGGACGGGTTGTGAAAACTTCAAAAGCTTCGTCTGTACCTTCTACATTGAAGGTAACATCTGCACCGACGGATTTACCAATCCAGTGACGTTGCATTTCTTTGATTGATTCAGGCCAATCCACTTCTTCAAGGTCTTCAAGTAAACGTTCCGCATAAGCTGTAATTTTAAGCATCCATTGGCGCATTGGTTTACGAACAACAGGATATCCCCCGCGTTCAGAAGTTCCGTCTGGAAGCACTTCTTCATTGGCAATAGCCGTTCCGAGTTCTTCAACCCAGTTAACAGCTACTTCTGCTTCATAAGCTAACCCTTTTTCATAAAGTTTAGTAAAAATCCACTGTGTCCATTTATAAAAATTTGGGTCAGTTGTATTAACTTCACGTTCCCAGTCATAACTAAAACCTAAACTATTGATTTGACGTTTAAAGTTAGCAATATTTTCAGCTGTAAATTCTGCTGGGTCATTTCCTGTATCCATTGCATATTGTTCAGCAGGTAAACCAAAGGCATCCCAGCCCATAGGATGAAGCACATTGAACCCTTGAGCGCGTTTGTAACGGCTCAAAATATCCGTTGCCGTATAACCTTCTGGGTGTCCTACGTGAAGTCCTGCACCGGACGGGTAAGGAAACATGTCGAGGGCATAAAATTTTGGTTTATTTTTGTCAGTTCCTGTACGGAAAGTTTTATTATCCGCCCAGTATTTTTGCCATTTGGCTTCTATTTCTTGATGATTGTATTCCATAAATTAAGATGGGAGGTTTTACTAAATTTAGCTTAAAACACTCCATTCCTTTCATGACTAAGTAAATGTCGTTTAAAGTGAGTTTATAATAAATTAAAAGCAAGCACGAGATCACTTCCTGTAAGTTGCAAACCATACTTTTGCTCATATTTTTTAACTTTATTAATTAAGGTATTACGATGAATATAAAGCGCCTTAGCTGCTTGTGTTTGATTTCCCCCTGTTTTATAGAGGGTTCGCACTAGCGTTTGATCGTCACCGTTTGCTAGAAGTTCCTGGCGAATTTCCTCTAACATTGGAAAATCAAAATGCGTTAAGCTTTCTGATAAGATATATTCACTAAAGCCCTTGTGACTTTGAAAAATTTCACGTTCTATGCTGTAAGTTGCTGAAAGCTTATTTTTATCCACAAAACGCCCAATATAGAGCGAAACTTCTTCTCCTCTATCTTGCGCAAGCGTTTGAAAAATATCAAAAAGTTCCGATTTTGTCGGGCTATCCGTTGAAAAAGCTTCAATCACATATTGCTCCTGAGCATTGCTTTTCACAAAATCTGGCAACAAGAGCTTGAGGGTACTTTCTAACTCTAAAAAATCATTGCTCGAAAACTGGAGCATGCGATAACGCCCATTGGGGAGCTTGTCGGTACTGACCACATCGTCAGTAAATAGTAACGCTGTCAGTAACTTTTCACGAGCTGTCAGTTGATTTGGATCAACATTTTCATAAAGTTTTTTTATTTTTTCTAGTTCCATTTTTCAAAAAAGCGACCTACGGCCGCTTGAAACTGCTATTATCCTCTCTCGACTTAGCTCTGTATAAGCCAAGTAAGTGAGGAAAAACATCAGCTTTTAGATTTGTTCTGAAGGAAGATGCAATTCATAAAGTGGTGACAAGGGACGACTTTCATGAATGCGGATAATTGCGTCAGCAAGCAAGTGTGCAATTGATAACTTAACAATTTTTTCACTTTGACGTTCTTCTGGCATTTCGATGGTGTCCAAAACAACAAGTTTAGTAATTGCTGAATTATTAATGCGCTCGATTGCTGGTCCTGAAAGTACGGCGTGCGTACATGACGCATAGACTTCTGTTGCACCCAATTCTTTCAGAGCATTCGCAGCGAGGGTGATGGTACCGGCAGTGTCAATCATATCATCAATTAAGATACATTTTTTACCTTTTACATCCCCGATAATGTTCATGATTTCTGCGACATTTGCACGTGGACGGCGTTTGTCAATAATAGCAAGTGGTGCTTTCAAGAAATTAGCCAACTTACGTGCACGTCCAACTCCACCATGGTCAGGTGAAACGACTACGATATCATCACCAGCATAGACCAGTTGACGGCGGAAATATTCCGCAATCAATGGTGAACCCATCAAGTGGTCAACAGGAATATTGAAGAATCCTTGAATTTGGGGAGCGTGAAGGTCAAATGTAATCAGACGGTCTGCACCAGCAATTTGAAGCATGTTTGCTACAAGTTTAGAGGTGATTGGTTCACGCGCACGCGCTTTACGGTCTTGACGAGCATAACCATAATAAGGCAAGACGATGTTAATTGATGCAGCTGAGGCACGACGTAAGGCATCCATCATGATCAAAAGTTCCATCAGGTTATCATTGACAGGGTCACTTGTTGACTGAAGGATGAATACATGGTCACCACGGACTGATTCATCAATATGTACGATAGTTTCGCCATCTGAGTGAGCACCAACGCTTACTTTTCCGAGCTCAATTCCGATTTCTTTAGCAACTTTTTGTGCTAATTCATGGTTGGAAGAGAGCGAAAACAACTTCAAATTTGAATACGACATGAAGAGCCTTTCTTTAATTCCTACAGAACACAGAGGTTCAATTTTATGTATTCTTATTTTACCTTAAATTTTCAATTTTTTCAAACCGTGATGGAAAATAAAATAAAAAGGAGCTATTTTATTTCTCCCTTTTATTTATTGATTATAACAATTCTTTGAAAAGGCCTCTGACAAAGAATTCTTCATCAAAATCCTGTAAATCATTAAGTTTTTCGCCCAAACCGATTAATTTGACCGGAATTTTAAGACTTTGCACGATGGATAAAACAATCCCACCTTTTGCTGAACCATCAAGTTTGGTCAGAGCGATTCCTGAAATCGGTGTGACGGCAGAAAATTCTTTGGCTTGTTGAATGGCATTTTGGCCTGTTGTTGCATCAAGTGCCAAAATCGTTTCATGCGGAGCATCTGGAATTTCTCGTTTAATCACTTTACCAATTTTTTCCAGCTCTTTCATCAGATTATCTTTATTTTGCAAACGACCCGCAGTGTCCACAAGTAAAATATCATAATTGTCAGCTTTAGCTTTTGCGAGAGCGTCAAAAACAACTGCTGCTGGATCTGAACCCGCTGGTTTTGTGACTACTTCAACTGCGGAACGATTGCCCCATTCAACTAATTGATCAATAGCACCTGCCCGGAAAGTGTCGGCAGCGGCAAGTAAAACGCGTTTTCCTTCATTTTTGTACCGCGCAGCAAGTTTACCAATCGTCGTTGTTTTCCCAACACCATTTACCCCAACAAAAAGTAAAACCGTTAAACCTTCTGGTTGAATATCCAGACGTGAAGGGAGTTTTTCCCCGTCAAACTTATCAACAATTTTTTCAATAATCAGTTGACGTAAATCATCCGTGGATTTAGCATTAACTAATTTGGCTTCTTTACGTAATTCCTCAGTAATTTCCATCGCCAAATCCACACCCACATCGGACATGATTAAGGTTTCTTCAAGTTCTTCAAAGAATTCCTCATCCACGGTACGGAAATTTGCAAAAAGTTCATTGAACCCATCCGCAAAAGTCTTACGGGTCAGGGAAAGCGATTGTTCATATTTTTTTTCAGTTTCTTCGCGAGATTGAGTAAAGATATCAGCTAAGGCATCAATATCAATCACGATATCTTCCTCTTCTGCAACAGGCTCAGCAATAGGACTGACCGGCATATCAGAAGTAGGTTTGATCTGTGGCTCTGTTACAACAGGCTCAGCTGATACTTCCTCGTTTTCGGAAGTTTCTTCTGATGGATTGACTAATGTAGGTTCAGCGGTCGGACGAGGTAGCACTTGTTCACTGTCCTTGGGTTGGGCTGACGATAGCCCCTCTTTAGGAACGACAGATTCCTCTTTTTGTTCTACTTTTTGGTCAGCGTGCTTTTTCTCTTCAATAACTGTACTGACAGGCTCATCAGTGATTTGTTCTTGCTGATCTGCTGCAAGTTGTTCTTCATTTACTACTTGTTCTTCTTGTTTTTTCTTACCAAATAATCGGTCAAAAAGTCCCACTTTTTTCTCCTTTTAAATGAACCGAGTTCATTCTATTTTACACTTTATTTTCTGATAGAGGTCACTACTTTTAAAACTTCAAGCTTTACGTCCATCAGTCATCTTTAAAGGACGTACGTTTCAAGCACTTTGGCTACTGCGTGTTGATCATTGGTCCAGTCGGAAATAATTTTGGCCTCTTCTTTTACAGCAGGTACCGCATTCGCCATTGCCACACCATAGCCTGCCCATGCGATCATCGAAAGGTCATTGGCCTCGTCCCCCATTGCCATCACATTTTCTGGTTTCAAATCTAACTGATGGATGAGTTGAGTGAGACCATAGGCTTTATTAATCCCTTTTGGCATAAATTCTAGTAATTTTGCTTGTGTTTTAAAAACTTCAAATTCTTCGAAATAACGCTCAGGAATCTCAGCGAGTCGTTGATCCAATAATTCTTTTTCTGTACAGGAAACAATTTTATTGTAAACAACATTCTGAGGGACATCAGCAAAGTCCATCTTCATAAAAGTGAGCAATTTATTTAAAGTTTCATACTGTGAAGCTACCGCACTTTTAGTCACAAATACTTTTTCCTCACTCAGAATATCACAAGGTAAATCAAGTGCGGTGGTTAAGCGTTTAATTGCTGAAATCTGCTCATAGGAAAAACTTTTCTTCGAAACAATTTGTCCTGTATTACGTTGGACCAATCCTCCATTAAAAGTGATACTAAAATCTTTAAAATCCAGCATTTCAAGCCGTTTCAAATAAGGTTGGATGGCTACTAAAGGGCGCCCTGTTGTCAAAACAACGTGAACATCTTTTTTTCGAGCCGCTTCAATCGCTGAGACATTTTCTGCTGAAATTTCTTTCGAGGAGTTTAATAAGGTACCATCTAAATCAAGCGCTACCAATTTAATTTCATTCTTCATTGTTTTATTATACCATACCGTGTCACTATGGCTCAATAATGGTTATTAATTTCACAGCGAAAAGAAGAACTGGTAAAGAAATTTGCTTTATTTTTGGGTAAAACAAGTAATCACTTTCTCCTTGAAACTTCTAAAACTCCTGAATGTGTACTTTAATCTCCTTTCTAATATTTCTTGAAATTTCATAAAAAGATTTGACAAAGCAAAGTTTTTTAATTAAACTAGTAATAATTAAAATACAGAGGTCCTAAACATGACTCCAATTAATGCCACTTTTAACTTGTTGTTGAAGGAGGGCTCACGCTAGCAACATCTTGCTATCAGTGTGAGTCCTCTTTGGCGTTTGGTCATGATGAGGACAAAAAGACGTCCTCAGGGCGTCTTTTTTTGATGTCAATTAAGAAGGAGGGAAGCTAAATCAAAAAATAAGAGTAAAATTACTAAGTGTTTGTTAAATGAAAGGAAAAAAATTTGGAAATTACACACACATTAAAAAAGAGAATGACGTCACGTCATATTGCCATGATTGCTCTAGGAGGAGCTATTGGGGCTGGTTTATTTAAAGGGAGTGCTTCAGCAATTGAATCTGCAGGGCCTGCCGTCTTAGTTGCTTACTTTTTAGGTGGCTTGGTCTTATTTTTCGTCATGAAAAGCCTGGAGCAGTTGATTTTGTCTTCTGAAAATCCACATGGCTTGTCTGGTCTAGTTCAGCCTTATCTCGGCGCACGCGCAGCTGATTTTACTGACTGGGTTTATTGGTCTTTATGGATGATTAATATTATCGCCGAAGCTGTTGCGGCAGCGAGTTTTTTACAACTCTGGTTTGCTCAGGTGCCCACTTGGATTTTTGTTTTAATCATCGCTGCTTTGACTTCACTGATTAATCTGTTTTCGGTCACTTTCTTTGCTGAAACAGAATATTGGTTGGCTTTTATCAAAATTAGTGTCATTATTTTGCTTATCTTATTTGGTCTCTTTTTAGTGGCTCAGATGGTCTTTCACGCCAATCTGGTTACTGCACTGTCGGGTCTCACTGCTCATGGTGGCTTTGCTCCCCATGGATTCAAAGGCGTGATGAATTCACTCTTGATTGTAATTTATTCTTATGGGGGCTCTGAATTAATCGCCATCACTGTTAGTGAAACGGAGAATCCTAAAAAGGCTATTCCCAAAGCAATTCGAGGAGTTATCGGACGCATCATTTCTTTTTATATTGTTCCGATGTTCTTATTGTTACTTATCTACAGTTGGCAGACTTTAGCGGCCTCCTCCATGAGTCCTTTCGTGATGGTTTTTAACAAAATGCACCTGCCATTTGCGAGTGATTTGGTGAATTTTATCATTGTTCTAGCACTCTTTTCATCAATAAATTCGGGAATTTATGCCTCTTCTCGCCTCTTATTTTTCCGTTTAAAACAGCGACCTAGTCGTTTATCAGGTCATATTGCTAAACTTAACCGCAAGCAAGTCCCACAACGTGCCGTTTTATTTTGTTCAGGCACGCTCTATATCGGAGTAGTCCTCTCTTATTTCCTTGGGGATCGTCTGTTCAATTATTTAGCAGGTTCTTTATCCTACACAGTATTACTGGTATGGTTTTTAATCAGCTTAGCTGGCTTTCTACTGGCATTGAAAAAACGAGTTTGGTCAGCGAAAAGCATGAGCTTAGGCGCAATGCTTGCACTTGTCTTGATTTTCATTGGGATATTATTGACCAATCCAATAGGGGTTACCCTCTTTACTGGTGCACTCTATCTGATTATTCTCTTTAGCTATCGCCGCTCTAAGCCTGCTGATGAGCTTTAAAAACAAACGGGTCTTTTTCTTTACTGACCACGCTGTCAGTAAAATTTAAAGGGATTTTTCAAAATTCTTTTGAACAAAATAGCCGGCTAACCAAATAGAAAAAAGAATACCTAGCATACCCACTAACATGGCAGCGACCTCAGCCATCAAAAGTTTCGAATTAAAGATATCCGCCCATCGATAATGAAGGCGAACAAACCATAAAATTAAACCTACTGTTGAGCCTAAAACACCAAAAAATAGCGTATTGACAGCTGTTCCCAAAATTTGTTGTGAAATAATTCGCCGCTGATTGATAAATTGAGGCAAAGTCATGGCTTCATCCTGTTCTACCACTTCTGATAAGCTCGCCGTCAGCGCCATGGCCGATTCAGCGACAGCTCCTAACATAGAAATCACAATCACTACAATGGCAACATTTGAAAAGTTTAATCCCACTGCAAGCGAGAGATTTTCAAGTTCATCCACATCTTCTGCAGCAAAACCTTGAAATTGACCCACTAGCTGTACAAGTACCGCCAAGCCTAATAAAACGAGCACTACGATCAAACTCGTTTTAAAAGCAATAAGCGTGACTTCACTTTCATCAGCAGACATAAAGATTGCTATGGCCAAAATAATCGCTGACAGCACTGTCAGTACAAGAATGGCATTAAATCCCCAAGCTATCAGTGTAATCAAGACAAAGATTGCACCAAAATTAAGGGCCAATCCAATCAAATTTCTCAAGCCATCTTGGCGTGCCACTAAAAGCATTAAAGCTATAAGAAGGATTAATAAGACTAAAAGTGAATTCATATAGGGTGCACCTCGCTTTTTCTATGCATACGTACAAGCCCAAAACTGGTCACAATTGCGGTAATAGGGACGGCAAGAACAATACCGATGGCCGAAATAATTGTTTGAAGGAGTCCAAGATTGAGCCCAACCGTTGCGATATATCCCCACGTGTTCCCATTTCTCAAAAGCAACAAAGTCATAGGAAGCGCCTCGGCCATAAAAATCATAAATAGAACATTGGTCAAGGTACCAATGATTTCTTGGCCAATGGACATCCCAGAGCGGATATAATCTTTTTTTGTCATGTTAATCTGATTCAATTCATTTTGTCTAGCAAGACCAAAAAGTCCAGCAACGATGTCTCCCGTCCCATCCATAATGGCACCCAGTACAGAAATCATTGTGCCGACAAAGAAAAATTCTGAAGGGTTTTGCGTCACATATTCTAAGTATTCGAAATGGACTCCGTGGTTGCCTGTCAGCTTTAACACCAGCAAAGTCACAGCAAATGTAATAAAAGTCGTAAGTGCCGTGGTGATAAAAGTATAAACCATTTGTCGAGTTGGGCCAAGCACAAACAAAAGGGATGATGCAGCAAATAAAGCGGATAAAAAAGCAAAAAGGAAAAGGACAGGTGGATTAAAAGAAACATTAAACGCAATCACACTCACAAAATAAATGAGATTCAGCACCAAAGAGGCCAACAAAAATAGGGAAGCGCGCAAACGTTGGAAACTGATTAAAAAACCGATGAATAAAACCAGTAAGGCACTGATTAAAGCATCTCTTTTGAGGGAAACGATTTGGACTTGTCCAGCAATCTTTTGTAAAATCACCTGCTGACCGACGCGAAAAAGTTGGTCAGTTGTTTGTGAACTGGTCGTTGTATTTTGCAGTGTCAGTGTTTTTTTATTGTCGTTAAGTATTTTAACCTGGAGTTCTTGAACAATTTGTCGATCTTTATTTTGAAAATCATCACTCACTTCATGCGAACTAAGTGTTTTAACCGCCGTAATTTTTCCTACAGGTGAATGATAAAGAAAATGATCATGACTGACCAGCACAAAAACACAAAGTGCAATCAAAATGGGCAGGATCATTTTTTTTAAAAGCCATTTTATATTCATAAATTTTCTACTTTCAAAAAAGAAAAGACGGCAATAGTGCCGTCTCTTCTTAGGCTTTTGCCTCGAGTATCTTTTCTTGAGAAGCATCGAGTACTTCTTGTAAACTTGCCAAAGTTTGTTTTGACTTACCAAAAGTCAAAAATTGATAACGTTTCCCCGCATAGCTAAATTCAAAGCCGAACTTTCTGACCCGAATGGCCGAAATATACTTTAGTTCAATACTTTTCATTTTAACCCGAGGGAATGTTGTGAAATGAAGTTGACCTTCCGATATAAAGAAACGGTGCGGCCAAATCAGTACAACAAAGACCAGGTAAGAAAGAATTGCCAAGGTGGTCAAAAACCAATTGCCTTGTTTATCTAGCTCATAAAAAAGTGTACGCTCGAAACTCAAAATGATGATACCCCAGAGCCATACTAATCGATGATTAAGTGAAACTGGGAGAAAATATCCTGTTTTCATTGATTCCTCTCTTCATGTCCGTTAAGGTAAAAGCCATAAAGATAAGTTTTACTCTCTTTTGACGCTGCATTTTACCTGAGAAAGTTACTGACAGCCTGGTCAGTAACTGACGGAATTTTTTTGTTTAATCTTTAACTTTGACTTCATCTTCACCTTTTTTCACTTCGGGAATATCCGTCGTGTAGTCTGGTAAAGTTGATTTTCCTTGATTTTGGCTCAATAAACTATTTGATTTAGCCGACAAATCTTCATTCTCTTTCTTCAGACGTTTTTCAGTATCTTTCACCGTATAGCTGTAATCTTTTGCATCAACTGGTGTAAAGCCTGTAGGGGTATAGAACCTCAAGAGATTTTGATTATTTAACTTATCCGAAGCTGCCAATAGATCGGCTACTTTCTGTTTAGTTTCTTTCACATAAGTTTCTTGCTCTGGCGTTAAGTTTTCAATCTGTAAGCCCGTTTGCGTATCGTAATAGTAACGGCTATTTAATGTCGGTAAAGTAATGGTTGGGGTCACAAATCCCCCATTTCGCAAGGCAACAAAGTCTTGACGACCTGATGCAAACATATCTTGGCCAAATTGAACATATTTTGAAGTATCTATGCCCATCAAATGCTCTAAAGTAGGCATCACATCAACTTGTCCCACATAAGTATCGATGATGTGACCATCTGTACGTCCTGGCACGTCAATCATAAACGGTGTGCGTTGGAGCATCGTGTTGTCGTAGTTATTGAATGTATCCGCATCGTAGCCAACATATGGGGCAAAAGCTTTATTATCACTACCTGAGATACCGTAATGGTCCCCATAAAGGACAATGATTGACTTGTCATAAAGCCCTGATTTTTTCAGATAAGCGTAAAATTGCTCCACAGCTTGATCGAGATAATGAGCCGTTTCAAAGTAACCATCAACCAATTTATTACCCGAATCAACGGTTGCAAAATTTGGATCCTTATCTTCGTCATCCATCGTATAAGTCAAGTGGTTGGTCACCGTTAGATATTTAGCATAGAAAGGCTGTTGCATCTGTTCAAGCATGGGTACTGAATCCCGGAAGAGTAATTTATCTTTAATTCCCCAAGGACTCATATTTGAAGCAGAGTTATCAAAGAAGCTTTGATCAAAGAAGTTTTGATAACCCATTTGTTTGTAGGTGTTTAAACGGTTGTAGAACGCACCAACATTCCCGTGAAAGACAGCTGAACTGTAACCATCGGTTTGATTCAAGATTGCAGGCATGGCTTGGAAAGTTTGAGTGGATCCGTATTTAGCAAAGAGCGAGCCAGCAGGTAAACCAAACGTTGAAGTCTCAAGCAAGTTTTCAGCATCGGATGTTTTCCCTTGACCAACCTGGTTAAAGAAGTTACTAAATGAATAGGTAGAATTGGAATGATAGATCGAGTTCAAAAACGGCGTAACAACATGTTCCTTACCATCTGTCCCTTTGATTTTCAAATCAATCAAAGCTTGTTGGAAAGATTCCAAGTGAATCTCAATGACATTCCGGTTTTTAGCAATCCCATACATTTTCATATTAGGGGCTAGATAACGGTTGGAAGCAATATATTTTTGAATCTCTTCCAGGCTTTCTTTACTAGCATCTTTACGTTGTGTATTTGCTAAATTTGTATAATAACCATCGGTCAAAATCCAAGGCCCCAAGCCTAAGTAGCGAACGACATAGGTTTTATCAGACTGTGCTCGACGCATAATCAATTGATTTTTATTGAAATCTCCAAACCAAAAGTTAAGCCCAAACAATGCTAATCCCATCGAGAAGAAGGTGAATGCGCGCTTTGCCCCAACAGGGCGTTGGTCAAATTTCATTTTCTTTGCGATTAATAAAACGATAATAACCACAAGATCAATCCAGTAAAGCCAATCCATTAAATGGACAGGAACCGATCCAAAATCAAAGCCATGTTGGAACATTCCTGCTCCACCTGTCATCGTATCAATCGTGATAAAATCACTGAATTCTCGGTAATAGAGAACATTCAAATAAAGTAAGAAATTTGCACCAATCCCAAGGACAAGCGTTGCAAGATAAAAGAGGGAAGTCCTTCTGATAAAGAGCAACAGCGCAAAACAAGTTGCTGTAAAGCCAATCGGGTTGATGATCATCAACAAAAATTCAGCTGGACCAACGCCTCGGAGGTTAAATACTCCAAAATAGGCAAGCATTGATTTGGCCCAGACAAAAAAGACAAGAAAACTAAGCAAACCAACACGTGTGTTGAAAGCAGAAAGTAATTTTTTCAATTTTATAACCCCAAAAATAGATTTATTTCGTTTCCCTATTTAGAAAATAAGTTACGAAATTGTAGTAACCTCTGAGAAACAGTGTTCAAACAAAGGCAATAACCACTACAAATTTTCATTTTAAACATAAAAACTTGTGCTTTATTTTACATGGTATTTGCTTAAATTATACGCTTTTTAAGCGTGAGAGGCAATCAAAATGCGAATCACACCCTTGAGCAAGTCCTGTAAAAAATTCAGTTTTTAGTATAACAATTTTAAGTTAAAGCTAGCTTAAAGTTTGAGTTTCGGCTGAATTAAGCTTGATCGAAATCATCTTAGAAACTCCAGCATCTGCCATCGTAACACCATACATCGCACCCGCAGCAGCCATCGTTCCACGACGATGAGTAACCACGATAAACTGATTGCTATTATCAAAATGGTTCATATAATCTCCAAACCGTTTGACATTCGCTTCATCAAGCGCCGCCTCTACTTCATCGAGCACTACAAAAGGCACCGTCCGTACACGCAAAATCGCAAAAATGAGGGCTAAGGCAGTGAGGGCTTTTTCTCCCCCACTCATCAGATTGAGACTAGCCAATTTTTTTCCAGGGGGCTGGACATTGATCTCCACACCAGCTTCCAGTAAGTTGTCACTGGTTAATTCCAGATCGGCTTGGCCTCCTGCAAACATTTGTGCAAAAGTGGTTTTAAAACTTTCACGAATTGCTTCAAAACTTGCCTTAAAGCGGATTTTCACTTCATCATTCATCTCGTCAATCGTGGAGAGCAACAAGGTTTTGGCTTCCAATAAATCTTCTTTTTGGCTGGACAAAAAGTTGAAGCGTTCACTGACCTCTTCATATTGAGCAATGGCATCCAAATTAATCGGACCAAGCGCCCGGATTTGACGCTCTAATTGTTTGAGCTCCTGTTCAGCTTGACTCAGATTATCGAGAACCTCTACTTGAGCTTTTGCCTCTGCAAAACTCATCTGATGCTCGCTCGTCAAGCTTTCTTGCAGATGCATTATTTGTGCTTCAAGCTGTTCAACTTGCATTTCTAAACGCGTTTTTTGATTATTGAAGGTTTGATTTTGCTGGATAAAATCCTGATGATGTTGTTCCAAGTCTTCCATCTGTGCCGCGATATCTTCCCGTTCAAATTTAAGACTGACCAGACGCACATTCAACGCACCGAGTCGAGCTTCCACTTCCTTTAGTTGTTCAGCAAAATGGTTTCGTTCCGTTTCGTCAAAGTTGACAGGGTTGAGCAAATGAGACAGTTGTTTTTGTTCTTCTGCTAGAGCTGACAGCTCTGTCAGTAAACGTTCTTCATCAGTTTTGTTATAGCGTAGCGCACTGCTGACCTCTGATTGTCGGAGCTTGGCAGCTGTTTGAGCTTGGGTTTTAGCACTATGTAACGCTTTGTGAGCCTGGCTATTTGATTTCACTGCCTCAAGCTCTTGTTCAATCGCCACTTTTCGTTCGCCAATTATCGCCAACTGCTTCGCAGTCTTTTGATTTTGTTGGTTAAGTTCGGCAAGTTGACCTGAGGCTTCTTTTTGTACTGACAGACCGGTCAGCTGCTCTAAAGTGGCTTTTTGGTCTTCTAATTGGGTCAGTTGAAGCTGCAGGGACTGCTCAGCAAAGCGCTTTTCTTCACCCTCAGCTTTGAGCTGTTCCAACTCTTCAAGGATTTGTGCTCGTGCTTTTTGAGCGACTTGCACCGCTTTTTCGGCTGCCTTGAGCTGGGCTTCAGAAGTAGAAAGTTGGGCTTGAAGTTGTTCTAACTCAACGGTTGTAAAGGTAGTTGTATTGCGTTTACCAGCCCCTCCTGCATAAGAACCACCTGGGTTGATTTGAGTACCGTCTACCGTCACAATCCGCACGCTATAGTTCATCATGCGAGCAATCGCCGTAGCATTTTCGCTATTATCCACGATGAGCGTCGTGCCTAAAAGTGACTGCATGGCTTTTTTCAAACGGGGATCAAACTGGACCAAATCAATCGCCAAGTTAATAAAACCAGGCATTTTTTTAATACGTTCAAGTCCATTGAACGTGCGGGCTTTTATGGTTGTAAGGGGCAAGAAAGTTGCTCGGCCTAAGCGACGTTCACGCAAAAAAGCAATGGCTCGCTTGGCGGCATTTTCATCCTCAGTAATGATATTTTGACTTCCTCCACCAAGAGCAATATCAATTGCCGTGGTATACTGACTATCAAAAGATAGCAAATCGGCAACAACACCAATCACACCACCCAGCTGGTCTGCATTTTGCATCACCGCCCTAACGCCAGCAAAGAGATTGCTGTGGCTATCACGAATGTTTTGTAAGGAGCTCAACCGAGCTTTTTGCTGATTAAGTGTTTGCAAGTGATCATAAAGAGCGTTTTGTGCCTCACGTTCACGTGCGGCTTCTTCTTTTTCAGCAGTACTTTTTTTCTCAAAAGTCGCTAAACGTTCAGCAATCTCATCTTGAAGTTGAGCCAGATTGGCTTTAACTTGTGCTACCTGTTGGCTTACCTTTTCAAATTTTATCAGATTTTCACGAGCTGATTCATTCTGTTCAGACTGTTGGCGAGTCAATTGTTCGATCTCTGCCTTGTTACGCACCATCTCATTCGAGAGTTCCGCTTCTTGGCTGACCAAACGAACAAATTCATCTCGTAAGCGTTCCATAAGGGTTTCTGGATTTTCTGACAGATTGGCTAATTCGGCTGACAGTGCTGTCAGTTGCTGATCAAGTTGCGTTTTTTCGGCTGTTAACTGAGCGGTCTTCGTTTTCAATTCAGCTAATCTTTGGTGGGTAGCTTCTTTTCGTTCGTTTAAAACTTGTAAACGCTGCTTTCGCTCCGCCGCAGTTTTCTGTGAAGAATCTTTTTGCACATCAAAAAGTTCAATTTTTCTTGTCAAATCTGCTTTTAAATTGGAAAAGTTTAGCTGATCAGCTTGTAAGTTTTCTTGCTCAGTTTCTACAGCACGTCTTTGCTTACGCAAGTCGCTCAACTGGTCCTCATAAGTTTTTTGCCGTGCTGACAGACCGGTCAGCTGTTGCGTAACCTCTTCAAGTTCAGCTTTAATCGTTTCATACTGTGCTTTACCAGCTGTAAGTTGTCCCACTAGAACAGCGAGTGCCAGTTTCTGACGTGAAGCATCCAAGGTCTTAAAACGCAAAGCGACATCTCGTTGAGCCTGCAATGGAACTAACTGTCCATTTAACTCAAAGATAATGTCCTCAAGCCGATCCAGATTATCCTGTGTGGCCTGAAGCTTGGATTGCGTTTCATTGCGCCGGTTTTTATATTTCAAAACGCCCGCTGCTTCCTCAAAAATCGCGCGACGTTCCTCAGGTTTTGAATTGAAGACAGACTCGATACGTCCTTGGGAAATGATTGATAAAGAATCACGACCAAGTCCTGTATCGGTAAAAAGATCATGAATATCACGCAGACGGCATTTATGCCCATTCATCAGAAATTCTGAATCCCCATTGCGATAAAGGCGACGTGTAATGACAACTTCTTCTTGTTCATCCTGTCCTTGCAAGTAATGATCGCTGTTATCAAAGTGAGCAGTAACTTCTGCATAATTAAGCGCACGCCGTTTTTCTGTACCAGAAAAAATCACATCTGGCATTTTTCCGCCACGAAGTGATTTTGCCGATTGTTCACCCAACACCCAGCGTAGGGCTTCAACGATATTAGATTTCCCAGATCCATTTGGACCAACTACTGCGGTTATTCCTTGGTCAAAGGCAATCGTCGTGCGGTCGGCAAATGACTTGAATCCGACAATTTCCATTTTTTTAAGATACATGGTTCTGCCCTTTTATCGCATCTTCAGCTGCTTTTTGTTCAGCTACTTTCTTTGATTTCCCAATCCCACGTCCTAGCTCTTTACCATTATTGTAAACGGCAGCAACAAAAGAACGATCGTGGGCTGGACCTTCTTCTTCCAGGATTTTATAAGTGATGGTTGTTTCACCACCCATTTGCAATATCTCTTGAAGTTCCGTCTTGTAGTCCACCACTTTAACATAATCATCAGCTTTAACATGTGGGACCACTACCCGGTAGATAAAGCGTCGTACTTCGTCCATCCCTTGATCAATAAAAAGTGCCCCTAAAAAAGCCTCAAAAAGGTTTTCTAAAGTCGTTTCTCGATTGCGTCCTCCCATTTTTTCTTCACCATGGCCGAGTCTTAAAAACTCACCAAAGCCACAACGACGTGAAAAGTTTGCTAAAGACTCTGTTCGGACAATACTGGAGCGCATCTTGGAGAGTTCACCTTCTAACTTTTCAGGGTAAGTCCGATAGAGATAATCAGAAATGACCAATGACAAAGCGACGTCTCCCAAAAACTCCAAACGTTCGTTGTTTGCAACCTTTGGGAGCCGTTCTTCATTAGTATATGAGGAGTGAGTAAATGCAGTCTTTAAAAGTTCCTCATCTGAGAAAACCAGACCATAATCATTTTTTAGTTTTTCTTGGAGCTTGAGCATAAAAGCCTCCCTTTTATGAAAATACATTTTTTTAGTTTTATCCCTTATTATACCAAAAAATAACAATTTTTGGGGCGTCAGTTTGACGTATACTGCTGAAAAAAAGAGGCTTTTCAGCTTCTCTTCTCGTTTTCATAAATACCGATATGTTCATTTTGATAACGCCCCTCTTCAATCATTGCAACCAGTGCAGACGCATAATCCGCATAAGAAATTCGACTTTCACCAGCAGCATTATGTCCCAAAATATCATTCGTTAAAGTATAGTTACCCGTTTCTTTACCTTCTGGATCAAAAAATTCTGCGGGCGAAAAGAAAGTTACATTAGCTGCGGAATTTTTAAAGATGAGACTCGCAATAGCCATTTGATTGACTGTCGGATAATAAGGGAGCGTTTTGGGCAGCGTATCCACTAAGCGTGTCATCCGTTCATCATCTAGGTACATTGACCCTGCACCTCCCACGACAATTAGTCGCGTTTGGCTTTGAGCCAACAAATCCGTTAAATGAAAAGCGACTTTCGAATAATCTTTTTCCTGCCCTTGGGGTGCCCGATAAGCTAAGACAATCGCATCAAAGCCTTCCAAATCTGAAAGTTGCAAATCAAAAAGATCTTTTTCAACGACCTTTGAAACCTCAGTTTTTAAACGACTGGCTTGTCGCACATAAGCAGTGACTTCAAAACCTTTTGCCATCGCTTTTTGGGACACTAAAGTGCCCACTTTGCCACTTGCTCCGATGACTGCAATTTTTTTCATCTTTTCCACTCCATTCTTTTATTTATTTTTAATTATAACAAAAGCATAGTCTAAAACTTTTGGATAAGTTCAAAAAAAGTGGCACAAGCCACTTTTATTTTTTTATTAACGGGCGAGATTTATTCGTCGACCAAGATGGTCCATCACGAAAGCACCCACAAGTAAACTCGCAAATTCACCCAACCCCATTGTCAGCCAGGTGATCCAAAATGGCGCCCCTGCTACTACTTTTAACTCCAGCGCAATCGTAAACATGCTCAGAGAAAAGAAAACGGCAAAGTACAAAAAAGCTTGATTTAATTTACCATTAAAGAAATAACGATTTTTAAAACGATCAAATAAAAGAACACCAAGTGTCAAAAAGACAAGGGTTGAAAGTCCACCCACGATTACATCGACCCAGGTAAAGCTTAAAAAATTGGAAATCATGCAACCTATGGTTACCGCAATAATATATTTTTTATTAAAAAAAGCGGTAAAATTGAGCATTTCAGAAATCCGAAATTGGACAGGACCGTAACTCATTGCATTCAATCCTGGGGTAACAGTTAAAATAACGTAGAGGGCAGCCACAATTGCAATCGTGACCAAATCATAAGTTTTTGAGTTTTTCAAAAAATTCTCCTTTAGCGGCCAAACCGCATATAATATGCTTGAGCAAAGGGAAGAAGGCTCAAGGGTTGACTCACAATTGAGCAACGGTTTTATTTTAGCAAAATTTACAATAAATGAAAAGCACTGAAACATTTCCCTTTGAGCGAATGGGAGAAATCTTTCGTGCTTATCACTTGGTAAATCTTAATATTGAGAACAAACAGCTTATCCAGCCCTTTTTTATTACTGACCAGCTGGTCAGCAACTTATTTGATGGTCCAGCCACCATCAATCGGAACAATTGCTCCCGACATATAAGAGGCTTGGGGGCTTGCTAAAAAGAGGGTCAAATCAGCCACTTCGCGAGGGCTAGCCCATCGTTTAGCTGGTGTCTCATCGGCTACCCATTGGGCCATCTGACCATTATTTTCAGTAAAATCAGCCGCATTCATCGGTGTATTGATGGCACCTGGAGCGATGGCTGCTACTTGAATTCCGTGTTGTGCTTCATCCAAAGCTAACTGTTTTGTCAACCCAACAATGGCATGTTTACTGGCCGTATAAGCGACGCCACCACCACCAGCAACCAAGCCCGCAACTGAAGCCATATTGATAATGACTCCTGATTTTTGAGCTTTCATTTTTGGCAAGAATGCTGAAATCATCAAATACATTGAATTGAGATTCGTTGATAAAATACTTTGCCAAAGTGAGAAATCAGTTTCTTCCAAAGTTTTATAAGCATCCAAAACGCCCGCTGTATTGAGTAAAACATCAATACTTCCCACTTCGTCAGCCAATTTTTCAACTGATTTTTCATCGGAAACATCAAGAATTTTTACTGACAGATTTTTTGAATTACTGACAGATTCGTCAGTAAATTCTTGTAAGTCCACAGCGACAACCTCTGCGCCTTCGGCTAAAAATACTTTTGTTTGAGCCAAGCCAATACCACTGGCAGCACCTGTAATGAGCACTTTTTTCCCAGAAAATTTCATTTTGTAGCCTATCACTCTATTCAACCAAGGCCCAATCATCAGCCAAAACGTCGCAAGGCGTTGGGGCCCACATTGAAAAACCTTCACCCTCTCCCGAGACATTAATCAAGAAATAAGGGGTAACTTCCAGCTTCTCACCAGATTCTAAAACAATCGAATCATAGAGTTTAACATAATTTTCGGCACCAGACCAACCTTGTGTTCTAACTACTTTTTTCCCAGCTTTAAGTAAAGCTAATGCTTCTTCAAAAGTCATTTTTTCCTCCATATTGTTTAAAAAGGGGCTTTCGCCCCTCTTGATATTACTGATAGAATTGTCAGCAGAGCTAACAATTCCTTTATCTACATCTAAAATGCTCATTATTCAATCGCATTTTACTGACAGAGCTGTAAGTAAAATATTAAATGCCGATTACCCAATCAACGAACCAGCAGGAACATCATCATCAACGGTCAAGACACGCAATTTTCCATCAAATTCGGCTGACAAAATCATTCCTTGTGAAACGTATTTTTTCATCATTTTACGTGGTTTCAAGTTGGCTACGATTTGTAATTTTTTACCTACTAATTCTTGTTCATTGGGATAGAATTGTGCAATGCCTGACAAGATTTGACGGGGTTCAGAATCACCAGCATCCAACTTAAATCTCAACAATTTATCAGAACCTTCAACAGGTTCTACTTCAAGCACTTCGGCAACTTTTAGTTCAATCTTTTCAAAATCATCAAACTTAATTTGTGGTAAAGTTAAATTCAATTCAACTTCTTCAGGCACCCACTCATCTGCCACCTCAGCGGATTCCGCTGAGCCGCCAGCCATTTGTAATTTAATATAAGCAACCTCTTCTTCCACATCAAGACGCGGGAAAATAGGTTGACCTTTTGCTACTACAAGATGAGTAAATGAATAGCCAAAAGCAAGATTTTCAAGTGAAAATGATACTTCATCCATTCCCAATTGCTCAAAGATTTTACCTGAAGTTGCACGCATAAAGGGTTGTAAAAGGCTACCAGCAATTCGTAAATTTTCTGCCAAATGATACAAAACATTATTCAATTTTGCTTTGTCATCTTCTGATTTAGCAAGGACCCAAGGTGCTGTTTCATCAATATATTTATTTGTTCTTGAAATCAATGTCCATACATCAGCCAAAGCCACGTTGAATTCAAATTTATCCATTGCTTTATGGAAATTACTAATTGTTTCTTCAACCACTTCTTCCAAACTTGCATCAAATTCAGTCGAAACTCCTGTGTTTTCAATCTTACCATCATTGTATTTGTTAATCATTGAAACGGTACGATTCAGCAAATTCCCCAAATCATTGGCCAAATCAAAATTAATCCGTCCCACAAAGTCTTCTGGAGTGAAAATGCCATCTTGTCCAAAAGAAATCGCACGCATCAAATAATAACGAACCGCATCAAGGCCATAGCGTTCAATCAACATCTCAGGATAAACAACATTTCCTTTTGATTTAGACATTTTTCCGTCTTTCATCAAGAGCCATCCATGAGCGAAAACTTGTTTTGGTGGTTCAATTCCTAGAGCTTTACAGAAAATTGGCCAATAAATCGTGTGGAAACGAACAATTTCTTTTCCGACCATATTGACACCAGGCCAGAATTTTTTATAAAGTGAGTCGTCATCACCATAAAATCCTAGAGCTGTCACGTAGTTAAAGAGCGCATCCAACCAAACATAAACCACATGTTTTGGATTTGATTTTACAGGAATTCCCCAAGTGAAAGTTGTCCGAGAAACGGCCAAATCTTCCAATCCTGGTTTAATGAAATTATTAATCATTTCATTTTTACGAATGGCCGGCTCAATAAAGGTAGGGTTAGCTTCATAAAACTCAAGGAGCCAATCTGCATATTTGCCCATACGGAAGAAATAAGATTCTTCTTCAACCCATTCTACTTCATGACCAGAGGGTGCAATCCCACCAGTCACGTTGCCCGCTTCATCTTTAAAAACTTCTTCCAATTGTGTTTCAGTGAAAAATTCTTCATCAGAAACAGAATACCAACCCGCATATTTACCTAAGTAAATGTCATCTTGTTCCAGTAATTTTTCAAAGATTTTTTGAACGGCTTCTTCATGATAAGTGTCTGTCGTACGGATAAATTTATCATAAGAAATGTCCAATTTTTTCCATAATTCTTGAACATCAGCTGCCATTGGGTCCAAGTATTCTTTAGGGGTCATTCCCAATTCTTCGGCTTTTCGTTGAATTTTCATGCCGTGTTCATCAAGCCCTGTTAAATAAAAAGTATCAAAGCCCATCAACCGTTTGTAACGCGCAAGCACGTCGCAAGCGATGGTTGTATAGCTTGAGCCCAAATGAAGTTTCCCAGAAGGATAATAGATTGGTGTTGTAATGTAAAAAGTTTTATTTTCAGTCATTTTAAGTCCTCTCCGAGCGAATGAAACTCGTTATTTTGAGAATTTTCTCCTCTTCATTATATCAAAAAAGCTCCGATATCGCTTTGACCGGCTAAGTTTGTTATAATAATTGTTAAGTAAATGGATAGACTACCCTAACAAATCTCCTCGGTAGCCTTCCTAAAGAAGGAAAAGTTATGAAATACAAATTTATCTCATGGAATATTGATTCACTCAATGCTGCTTTGACAGGTACTTCTGAACGTGCAGCACTTTCACTCGCTGTCGTAAAACAACTTGCCGCAGCACAGCCAGATGTCTTAGCCATTCAAGAAACGAAGCTTCCCGCTACAGGACCTAAAAAGCCACATTTAGAAGCCCTAGAAGAAATTTTTAAAGGGTATAAATTAGTCTGGCGTTCTTCTGTTGAACCAGCCCGCAAAGGCTACTCGGGTACACTTGTCCTCTACAAAGAAACGCTACCTGAGCCGACCATCACTTTTCCAGAAATCGGCGCTCCTGAACCAATGGATGCCGAAGGACGCATCATCACCTTAGAATTCCCCGCATTTTTTGTTACAACTGTTTATACACCGAATGCCCAAGAAGGCTTGACAAGACTTGATTTACGTGGAATCTGGGATGATAAGTATCGGGAATACCTCGCAAGTCTTGATGTACAGAAACCTGTCTTTGCTTGCGGTGATTTCAATGCCGCTTACACCGAAATTGACCTTGCCAATCCCCGTGGTAACCACAATTCCGCTGGATTTACTGACCAAGAACGTGAAAAATTTGGACAACTCCTAGAAGCAGGTTTCACGGATACTTTCCGTTACATCCACGGTAATGTTGAACACTTCTTTGCTGAAGGACGTAGTATCTACACTTGGTTTGCACAACGTGCGAAAACCTCAAAACTCAATAACTCTGGTTGGAGAATTGATTACTGGCTCGTTTCTAATCGTATTGCAGAAGGTGTCCGAAGCTCTGAACCCCTCGATTCGGGCGAACGCCTCGACCATGTGCCTATCCTCCTAGAAGTTGAACTTTAAAAAATGAGTGTCTCAGACACTCATTTTTTAATTGCTTCATAGTCACTTTCTTTATAACCTATTTGGACAATTTTCCCATCTTTAATGAGTAAAGGACGCTTTATCAACATTCCATTAGAGGCCAGCAGTTCTGCCTTATCTGTTGTCGCCATTGTGGGTAACTGATCTTTAAGCTGGAGGTCACGATAAACAAGTCCACTACTATTAAAAAATTTTTTTATTGGAAACTTGTCTTGTATGAACCAGTCCATCAACTGAGTACTTGTCGGCGGAGTAAGTTTAAGATCAATCGCTTCGTAAGCAATCCCCATCTCATCAAGCTTGCGTTTGGCTTTCTGACAAGTGGAACATTTTGGGTACCAGTAAAACGTATACATTTTTTCTCCTTAACGCTTTTTTTTATATTATACCATAAGAAAAACGCCAAGGAGTAAACCAGAAAACCCGAGCCAATGCTCAGGTTTTATTGATAAAAAATATGTAGGGACTATTCATGATCCTTTTTATGTTTTGCTGAGTCAACACCATCGTTAAACTTGTCAGCAACATCTTCAGCCACGTCAGAGGCTTTGTCTTTAAGATGACCAAGTCCTTCTTTAGCTTTACCAAGTAAACCTTCAGCTTTACCTTTAGCCTCAAGCTTTTCGTCACCTGTTACTTTACCAGTAGTTTCTTTGATTTTACCAGAAGTTTTATCTTTAGTAGCGTCAAGTTTGTCATTCAAAGTCATAGTAAGACCTCCTAATTTTTTATTAACTTAATTCTCATTTTGTTTCTTAAACTTTACGAGTTTTTAATTTTTTGCTCGTCCAAAGATTGCAGAAACAACTAATACTAGAATTACCGCACCAATAATGGATGGTAAAATTGCCATACCAGCTAATTGTGGACCCCAATGTCCGAGGAGTCCTTCACCGATCGCAGAACCAATTAAACCCGCCAAAATATTACTGATAATTCCCATTTTTGCACCGCGGCTTGTGATTGCTCCAGCAATAAGACCAATGACACCTCCGACGATTAATGACCAAATAAAATGCATTCTTTTTCCTCCTTTATTATTTAGTTTTAACCTACTTCTTATTTTAACACCTGACATATAAAAAGTACAGAAAACTGCTCACAACTTCTTAAAAATTGTAATATATAAAACACTGACCCTAAAGAGTCAGTGTTTTAAGAATAAAGTTCTGTTGAAAGGTAACGTTCCCCACTATCAGGGCAAAGCGCCAATACTTTTTTACCAGGACCTAATTTTTTTGCAATTTGGTAGGCTGCCCAAACTGCAGCTCCTCCAGAAATTCCAATCAATATGCCTTCTTCTTTAGCAATTACTCTGGCCATTTCGAGGGCCTGATCGCTCATGACATCAACAACATAATCATAGGCCTGAGTATCAAGGTTAGGAGATAAAAAAGGAATACCGATTCCCTGTATCCGGTGGGAACCACTTGTTCCACCAGATAATATAGGCGATTCGCCAGGTTCTACCACATAGGTTTCTACCGAAAGGTCTTTTTGTTTAAGGTAGTGAGATACTCCAGAGATAGTTCCACCTGTTCCCGCACCTGCCACAAAAGCGTTTAAGCCTTCTTCTTTGAAAGCTCGCCATATCTCAGGGCCTGTCGTTAATTCGTGGGCTGCACTATTTGCAACATTTTCAAACTGCATCGGCATATACCAACCTTTTTCTCTGACATATGTGGCCGCAAGATCTATAGCCGCCTGGATGCCTTGGGATGCTGGTGTCAAAACGAGTTGAGCACCATATGCCTTGATTAACTGCTGACGTTCTTTTGAATAATTATCAGGCATAATAATCACCACTTTGTATCCTAGTGCTGCGCCCACCATTGCAAGTCCAATTCCCGTATTTCCAGATGTTGGCTCAACGATAGTGCCCCCTGGTTTAAGTAAGCCTTGCCTTTCGGCAGCTTTGACCATACTTAAGGCAATACGATCTTTTACAGATCCACCAGGATTAAACCGTTCAAGCTTTAGATAAATTTTTGCACTCTCTTTAGGCGTATGGCTCAATTGAACAATAGGGCTTTCACCGATTAAATGTGTAATGTTTTCTATGATTTTAGTCATCTCTGCTCTGCTACCTCACCTAAGATAAGCCTGTCTGCCCTAAGCATTTACAGCTTCAAGCGCTTGCTGCAAATCCTCAAGCAAGTCTGCAATATCTTCTACACCTACGGATAGGCGGATTAATCCATCTTTGATCCCGATTGTTTCACGAATTTCTTTTGGAATTGAAGCATGTGTCATAATGGCTGGTACTTCAACTAGACTCTCGACTCCTCCGAGCGATTCTGCCAAAGTGAAATATTTGAGTTTTTCAACAAAGCGTTTAACACCTGCTTCATTTACTAATTCAAAAGAGACCATCCCTCCGAAATCACGCATTTGCTTTTGAGCAATCGCATGCCCCAAATGTTGGTCAAGTCCCGGATAATAGACTTTTGCAACTGCTAAATTTTCCTCTAAATAACTTGCAATTTTAAAGGCATTTGCACTGTGCGCATCCATCCGTAAAGCCAGTGTCTTAATTCCCCGCTGAACTAACCAGCTATCTTGTGGACCAAGGACCGCACCAATTGAGTTTTGTAAAAACCCAATCTGTTGCGCAAGCTCCTGCGAGTGAGTTGTCACAAGTCCAGCAACTACATCAGAATGTCCACCCAAGTATTTTGTCGCCGAATGCAAAACTACATCTGCGCCTAAAAGAAGAGGTTGTTGGAGGTAAGGCGTTGCAAAGGTATTATCAACTAGCGTTAAGGCATGATGTGCTTTAGCAATTTTTGAAATTGTTGCGATATCCAAGATTTTAAGTAATGGATTGGAAGGTGTCTCAAAGTAAACTGCTTTTGTTTGAGGAGTAAATGCGTTTGAAAATGCTTCAAGGTCGCTTAAATCAATCAAATCATACGTAAGCCCTACTTTCGTCATGACTTTATCCATTAAACGAAATGTCCCACCATAGACATCATCAGCAAGAATGATATGATCTCCAGCAGAAAACATCGAGAGGACTGCATGTATCCCAGCTAGTCCAGAGCCAAAAGCAAACCCTTGAATGCCCCCTTCCAGATCTGCAATCAAACGCTCAAGCGCATGACGTGTAGGGTTTCCAGAACGCGAATACTCATAGGCTTTAGGCTGGCCCAGGGCATCTTGCTGATAGGTGGAAGTTTGGTAAATAGGAACAGAAACAGCTCCTGTTGTAGAGTCCGTAGCAATCCCCCCATGAATCACTTTTGTTTTTAAATTGGTCATTTCTTCTTCCTTTTCTTTTTATGTGCTCTTTATAAAATAACATGAAATTCACGTGCTTGCCATAAGATTTTTTTATCACAGGATTCATTATTTTTATCGGTTAAAAAATAAAAAATGAGCAAAATATGCTCATTTTTAATATTTTCTAAAACGTTGATAACGTTGCTCAGTCAGTGCTTCAACTGACATTACTGACAGCTCTGTCAGAGCTTTTGATAATTGATTTTTGATGTTTTCAATCAGATTGTCTTCTGCAATGATGCCTTCGACCAGTCCCATTTCAAAGAGATGAGGGGCTGTGATTTTCATCAGCTCAGCTGCTTCATCACGCCGGGAGCCATCTTTCCACAAAATAGTTGCAAATCCTTCCGGTGAAAGGACAGAATAAACAGCGTTTTCCAAAATATAAACTTTATTGGCAACAGCTAAGGCCAATGCTCCACCTGACCCACCTTCACCAGTAATAAACGTAATGATAGGCACTCGGAGATCGGACATTTCCAATAAGTTACGCGCGATAGCTTCTCCTTGTCCACGTTCTTCGGCTTCAATCCCTGGATAAGCGCCTGCCGTATTTACAAAAGTAACAACTGGTCGACCAAATTTTTCAGCTTGTTTCATCAAACGTAGTGCTTTTCGGTAGCCATTGGGAGAAGGCTGACCAAAATTAGTCGCTAAATTTTCTGCTAGGTTGTGTCCTTTTTGAATCCCAATAACCGTAACGGGTTGGCCAGCAAAACGTGCGATACCACCCACAATTGCTTCATCATCTGTTAATTGGCGGTCACCATGCAGTTCAAAAAAGTCAGTAAAAACTTGCGCAATGATATCTCGGGCTGAAATCCGATCAGCTGCACGCGCTTTATTGATAATCTCCGCAATGTTTTCCTGCGTTTCTTTTTTCGTCTTCTTAATTTCAGGCATTGTTTCCCTCCAAATCCGAATGAAGTGCTAAAAGTAAACTCAGCTTTTTGCGCAAATCTGTCCGTTTGACGATTGCATCAACAAAACCATGTTGTAACAAGAACTCGGCTTTTTGGAAATCATCTGGTAACGTTTGGCGAACCGTTTGCTCGATAACCCGTCTTCCAGCAAAGCCAATCAAAGATTGAGGTTCAGCAAGAATAATATCCCCTAAACTTGCAAAGGACGCTGTCACTCCGCCAGTTGTCGGATCAGTTAGCACCGTAATATAAAGCAGACCTGCGTTGGAATGACGCTTTACTGCCGCCGATGTTTTGGCCATCTGCATTAAAGACATGATTCCTTCTTGCATTCTAGCTCCACCTGAGGCTGTAAAGACGATGACAGGAAGTTTTTGAGCTGTCGCATACTCAAAAAGTCGTGTTAGTTTTTCTCCAACCACAGTCCCCATTGATGCCATAATGAAGGTTGAGTCCATAATAGCAAGAGCTGTCTTTTGACCTTTAATACTCGCTACCCCTGTCATGATTGCTTCGTCAAGGCCAGTTCTAGCTTTTGTTGCTGCTAATTTTTCAGGATAACCTGGAAAATCTAGCGGATTGTCACATTCAATCCCTACAAACATTTCCTCAAAGGAATCTTGGTCGGCTATAAGCGCAAGACGTTCTTTAGCTGTAATTCGGAAATTGTAGTCGCAATTAGGACAGACTTTGTTCTTTCCTAAGTCTTTTTGGTAAATCGTGTGTTTACAAGCAGGACATTTAGCAAAAAGTTCATCTGGAACTTCGGGCTGATCGGCCTGTTTTTCGATAATTGATCGATTTGGATTAATTTTAATGTATTTTTTCTTTTGGAAAAGAGCCATTTTTGCATCCTTTTCTCATTTTTTTATTGGAGCTTCATTTTTAAAATTAAAGCAGCGAAAATTTTCGCATTAGATTTCTTTTTGGTATTCTGGTAAAAAAACATTTCCTAAGAAACTTGTATCATAGTCACCAGCTACCACGTGAGGATCAGAGATGAGCTCAAGCTGGAAATCCACATTGGTGATAACACCTTCTACGTCAAATTCCATCAAAGCCCGTTGCATTTTCATCAGTGCTTCAAAACGGTTTTCACCATGAACAATGACTTTAGCAATCATACTATCATAATAGGGCGGAATGCTGTAACCACTGTACATAGCGCTATCAACCCGCAAACCAACTCCACCACTTGGCAAGAAAAGATTAGTAATCTTTCCGGGACTTGGTGCAAAATTAAATTTAGGATTTTCCGCATTAATTCGACATTCAATCGCATGTCCACTAAAAGTCACATCTTCTTGCTTGACAGACAAGGCATTGCCATTGGCTACACGAATTTGTTCTTTGACAATATCAACACCTGATACAAACTCTGTGACCGGATGTTCAACTTGCACACGTGTGTTCATTTCCATGAAATAAAAATTACCAGAAGACTCATCAAGTAAGAACTCAATGGTTCCCGCGTTTTCATATCCCACGTGGGCTGCTGCTTTTACTGCAGCTGATGTAATTGCTTCGCGCAAAGTGTGTCCAATTGCAACTGACGGAGATTCTTCAAGCACTTTTTGGTTATTTCTTTGCAAGGAACAATCACGTTCACCAAGATGAATCACATTGCCATGGCTATCTCCTAAGATTTGAACCTCAATATGACGCGCTGGGAAAATCATTCGTTCGATAAACATGGCTCCATTACCAAAAGCTGCTTGGGCTTCTGCTTGGGCTGCTTCAAAAGCTGGGACAAGTTCCTCAACATTATTAACCTTACGAATTCCTTTACCACCACCACCAGCTGATGCTTTAAGCATGATGGGGTAGCCAATTTCTTCAGCAATTTTTACTGCTTCATCAGTGGTATGAACTTCGCCCTCAGAACCTGGTGTTACAGGAACACCAGCTTTAATCATTTCTGCACGCGCATTGATTTTATCACCCATCATATCCATCACTTTTGCTGACGGACCGATAAATTTAATATTCATTTCCTCACAAAGACGAGCAAATTTTGAATTCTCAGAAAGGAATCCAAAACCTGGGTGAATCGCTTGTGCGCCAGTTGCCACAGCAGCTGACAGAATATTGTTCATATTAAGATAAGACTCAGTACTTCTAGCTGGTCCTACACAAATGGCTTCATCTGCCAAGTGGACATGTAAGGCATCACGGTCAGCAGTTGAGTAAATCGCTACCGTGCCTACCCCCAATTCACGTGCTGCGCGAATGATTCGCACCGCAATTTCGCCACGATTGGCAATTAAAATTTTATTAAACATAGTTAAGATGTGAGTCCAGCACTTGATTATTTGGGTTCAAGTTTCGAAGCTCCACTCCTTTCTCCTTTGCGGAAAATTGTCCTTAGCGCTTGGCTCAGCGCTTTTTTACTGACAGAGCTGTCAGTAAAAGAGATGAGCGTGTAAATTTCTACTGAAAATACACGCGGGATAAAATAAAATAAGTCCGAAAGATGACCGTGATCTTAATAAGTCACGGCTTTCTTTTTACTGACAGAATGGTCAGTTTTTTTAGTATTAACTTAACAGTACGCGGTTTAAGCACCCAAGGCAAAGGTCAATGTTCCTTTTGCTGCAAGTTTGCCATCTACGGTTGCCTCTGCTTCAACAACGGCAATAGGACCACGGCGTTTGATGAACTTCGCGTGTAAGACTAATTGGTCACCGGGTGTGACTTGTTTTTTATATTTGACATTATCCATGCCGGCATAAAAGACCAATTTACCTTTGTTCTCAGGTTTTGATAACTCCAAAACACCAGCCGCTTGTGCCAAGGCTTCCATGATTAAAACACCTGGCATCACTGGATATTGTGGAAAATGCCCTTGGAAAAATTCTTCATTAATCGTTACATTTTTGATGGCAGTAATCTCGTCATCAGCGATATCAATGACGCGATCCACCAATAGAAATGGATAACGATGAGGCAAAGCCTCCATGATTTCAGTTACATTAATATTTACTTCAGTCATTTGCTCTCACTCTTTTCTTAAAGCACACTGACGGACTGGTCAGTGGTTTTTTCACCTTCTCATTTACTGACCATGTGGTCAGTAAACTTATTTGATTCTAATCAGCTCTTGACCGAATTCAACCACTTCTTCAGGTGAAACCATGATTTCAGTTACGACACCATCCGTAGGTGCTGGAATTTCATTCATGACTTTCATTGCTTCAATAATCAATAAGGTTTGACCTTTTTTCACAGCGTCGCCAACTTTGACAAATTCTGCTTTATCAGGCGTTGGTTTAAGGTAAGCCACCCCAACTAATGGCGAAGTCACAGCCTCACCTTCAGCAGCTGCTGGGCGCGTTTCTCCTGCTGCTGTTTCAGAAACCGTTTCAGTTTTTGGAGCAACGGCAGGAGCGGCTACAGGAGTAGCTGGAACATTTACAGCAGGTTGAGCAACCCCAAGGCTTTCAGAATGATGTCCTTCATTTTTTGAAAATGAGAGCGTTCCTTCAGCATTTTTCCAAGAGAATTCACGTAAAGATGAACCATCAAATTGGTTCATCAAATCTTTTACTTCTGAGATGTTCATTTTGCTTATTCTCCCGTCCATTTCTTAAATGCCAATACTGCGTTGTGGCCACCAAAACCAAAGTCTTGTGACAATGCAAGGTTAATTTCAGCAGGTTGACCTTCTCCAAGAACAACGTTAATTGTCATGCCTTCGTCCAATTCTTTGGTTCCTGCATTCACTGGTGCATATTGATTCAAAATTGCTTGCACGGTTGCAACAGCTTCAATCGCACCTGTTGCACCAAGGGCATGGCCGTGCAATGCTTTCGTAGATGAAACATAAGCTTTATCGCCCACTACATTATGGATTGCTTTAGCTTCTGTTTCTTCATTAGCATGTGTAGAAGTACCATGTGCATTAATGTAATCCACTTCAGAAGCATCAACACCCGCTTCTTGCAAGGCCAATTTCATCGCATTTTCAGCACCGATTCCTGATGGTGTTGTCATGTGATAAGCATCATTCGTATTCCCATAACCAACAATCTCAGCCAGGATATTAGCCCCACGTGCTTTCGCATGCTCAAGGCTTTCCATGATTAAGACCCCTGCACCTTCACCCATAACAAATCCTGAGCGTTCCTTATCGAAAGGACGACACGCAATAGTAGGATCTGATTCTTTGGTCAAAGCAGTCAAGTTAGCAAAACCAGCAATCCCTAATTCACAAATAGCCGCCTCGGCACCACCAGCAATCATGGCATCAGCGTAACCATGTTTAATTTCACGGAAAGCTGAACCAATAGAGTTTGCCCCAGCCGCACAAGCCGTAACTTCAGCACGTGAAACTCCACGAGCTCCTGTGCGCAATGCGACATTCCCTGTTGCCATATTGGCAATAGCCAAAGGAACATATAAAGGTGTCACCTTACGTGGTCCCTTAAGCAAGGCTTGTGAATTTTTTTGTGATTGTTCCAAACCACCAATCCCAGAAGCCATGATACAGCCTAAGCGGTCATAATCGGTGTTTTCTTCAGTGATCCCAGACATCGCCATAGCATCCAATGCAGCGTAAACCGCATAAAGTGAAAAAGTATCCATACGACGGGCATCTTTTTTCTGGAAATATTTGTCAAAAGGAAAGTCCTTCACTTCAGCCGCCACAGAAATCCCAGTTGCTTCTGCGTCAAAGTGAGTGATTGGTCCGATTCCTGTCTTTCCTGCCTTAAGGTTGTCCCAGAATTCTTCAGGGCTGTTCCCAATGGCACTGACCACGCCATAACCTGTAATTACAACTCGATTTGTCATATTGATTAGTTGAGAGCTTATAGCCTTTAAGCATACAGAGTCGCAAGTAACACTCCCTTAATTAAAAGCGCTCTTCACTGCCCCTGTATGAAAACTATCAGCTCATTCCTTTCTTTGTTTATAAATAAATAGATTCGTTAGTCATAAAAGACCTTACATAGCCATTCCACCATCAATGGAAAGCACCTGACCGGTCATATATTCTTGCTCAGCCAAAAATTGGACAACTGTAGCCACTTCTTCAGGATTTCCAAAACGCTTCATTGGAATTTGTCCTTTCATCATGTCCTTAACTTTGTCAGAAAGTACTTCTGTCATGTCCGACTCGATAAAGCCTGGCGCAACTGCATTCACGCGTACATTGCGTGCAGCGACTTCACGGGCAATTGATTTAGTCAAACCAATCAAACCAGCTTTGGAGGCTGCATAATTTGCTTGTCCAGCATTACCTACTAAACCAACTACAGAAGAAATGTTGATGATCGCTCCTTGACGAGCACGTGTCATAGGCTTCAAGACTGCTTGCGTCATATTAAAAGCGCCTGTCAAGTTAATCTTGAGAACCGCATCGAAATCTTCTTCGCTCATTTTTAAAGATAAGCCATCACGTGTGATTCCTGCATTATTGACTAAGATATCAACTGAGCCCAAAGCTTCAACAGCTTCTGCAACCATTCGTTTCGCATCTTCTGATTTAGAAATATCACCAGAAATTCCAACTGCTTTTACTCCAAAGGCAGTAAATTCTGCAAGTAAGTCTTCTGAGATTTCAGAGCGTCCATTGATGATCAAATTACTACCAGCTTTCGCAAATTGCAAGGCAATCGCTTTACCAATTCCGCGCGTTGATCCTGTGACAAAGATGTTTTTATTTTTGATTTCCATGTTTTCTCCATGTGTTTATAAATCGAAATGTTCTCAGAAAATATTTTTCTAAGAAATGATCTTTAATAGCTTATTTAGCTTTTGCTGTGCTGACTTGGATAAGCAAACCAAGAAGGCGTTTTAAAAAACAGACCTTTTAAAATTAATTTTATTGCTTAAGCATTGCTTCAAAAGAAGCCAAATCTTCAACATTCATGTAATCAGCCGTCTTGTCAATTTTTCGGATGAAACCAGACAAAACTTTACCTGGTCCTACTTCGATAAAGCGAGTCGCACCAAGTTCTTGCATGGTAGCGACGGATTCATAAAAGCGGACAGGCTCCATCACTTGCCGAGTCAATAAGGGCTTGATTTGCTCATTTTCCATGACTTGCGCTGTGGTGTTTGAAATCAAGGGAAGTTTAAAATTGTCAAATTTTACATTTTCCAATTCTTGAGCTAATTTAGCAGAGGCAGATTTTAAAAGTGCTGTATGGAAGGGACCTGATACCTTTAATTCGATCATTTTGCGTACACCAGCTTCTTTAAGAAGTGCTACTGCTTGATCAACGGCAGCAACCTCGCCACCAATCACAATTTGACCTGGGGTGTTATAGTTTGCCGGACTAACAACTCCAAGCCCGCTCGCCTTTTGACAAATCTCTTCAATAACTTTAGCATCAGTATTCATGACAGCAACCATCTTACCTGAACCAGTCGGTGCTGCTTCAGTCATATACTGGCCACGTTTAGCTACAAGTTTAACTGCTTCTTCAAAGGAGAGGGCACCAGCAGCCACTAAAGCTGAATATTCTCCAAGACTAAGCCCTGCTACTAAATCAGGCGTGATGCCTTGTTCAGCTAACAGTCGCATAATAGCCACTGAAGTCGTCAAAATTGCAGGCTGTGTATAGATTGTTTCATTAAGTTTTTCTTCATCATTGTCAATCAAAGCACGAAGATCATAACCTAACGCAGCTTGCGCGCTGTCAAAAGTTGCTTTAACAATATCATATCGATCATATAAATCACGAGCCATACCGAGTTTTTGTGCGCCCTGGCCCGAGAAGAGAAATGCTGTTTTAGTCATCTATTATTGCACATTTTTTCTTCTTTAAAAATGTGTTTATCCTTTATTTTTTTCTCTCGTGGAGTTAATTATTAGTATTATAAAATGTTTTTTATGATAAAAAAAATGACATTTTGTAATATGAAAATCAAGAGAGTAGGCCTAGTATCACTCACTAGGCTCCCTTGTCCTGATAATCTCTTTATCTACTTAAAGTCAAGTTTTCAAAGAGTGAGGTAACGAAAAGGAGGGTGAAAAGCGCAAGAGAAAATCTTTCTTTGCCTAATCACCCCCATCCGAATTATTTGTTGTCTTCTACGTATTTAACGAGGTCAGCAACTGTTTTCATATCTGCTTCTGTATCAACTTCAACGTCGAATTCGTCTTCGATGTCGTTGATGATTTGGAAAAGGTCAAGTGAATCAGCATCGAGCTCTTCAAATGAAGTTTCGAGTGTTACTTCTTCTTTATCTTTACCGAGTTCGTCTACGATGATGTCTTGTACTTTTTCAAATACTGCCATGATTTTTTCTCCTTTAATGAGTGAAAATATTTATATTATAGCCGCTTTTGCGGATTATAACCTTTAGTTAGAAAGTGAATGCCTTGTAGCATCCATGTAGTGCTTCAGAAGGATAGGCTGATTTTGTTGGTGAAGCTTAACTCAACCATTGCCTATTCCTTTTAGAGATTAATGAGTGTTGTCCCCCAAGTGAGTCCACCACCAAATCCTGTCAAGACGACTTTAGTTTGACCGTCCAAACTAAATATACCATTTTTTACGGATTCTGACAACAATATAGGAATACTTGCTGCAGAAGTATTGCCATATTCTTGCATATTTTGGAGGAACTTAACCCTTGGAACATCTAGTTTTTTAGCCATTTTATCTAGGATTCTAGAGTTCGCTTGATGCAATAAATAAAAATCTACTGCGTCTCGTGAAATCTGAGCGGATTCAATGGTTGCTTCAATATTTTTAGTAACATCACGTACCGCAAAATCAAAAACAGCGCGACCATTCATACTTAGTGCAGGCTGCTCATAACTTTTCGAAGCAAAAGGCGTCTCGAGATCTGTAATGCCAGAGCGAAGACTATCCCCACGGTTACCGTCAGTTTGCAGCTTCTCAGCAATAATTAAGGGTTGCTCACCGGTATTTTCTAGAAGCACACCTGCCGCCCCATCTCCAAAAAGAACAGCTGTCGAACGATCTGACCAATCAATAACCTTTGAAAAGACCTCCGCCCCAATTACTAAGCCCCGTTGGTAGCTTCCTGAACTAATGAGCTTGTCTGCTGTGGATAAAGCAAAAACAAAACCCGAACATGCAGCTGTGAGATCGTATGCAAAGGCATTTGTCGCACCAATTGCTGCCTGCACTCGTGCAGCTGTTGAAGGCATGAGCGAGTCGGGGGTAATCGTTGCTACAATGATAAAATCAATTTTTTCAGCTGCAAGATCAGCTTGAGTAAGAAGTTGTTTGGCTACTTCACTCGCTAAGTCTGAAGTGTTTTCTCCTGTTGAGATGTGGCGATTTTTAATACCCGTACGGCTATAAATCCACTCATCATTGGTATCCATAATTTTTGATAAATCATCATTGGTTACCACTTTTTCTGGCACATAATGTGCCACTTGGGTTATTTTCGCAAAAGTCATTATTTCATATTCTCCAAAGAATTGTGCAAAGCGGCAAGTTCGCCCGCCAACTTATTTTCCGTTGTTCCATACACGCTATCAAACAAATTGTCAGTGATAGTGTGGAAAAACTCACGGTGTGTCGCACAGAGCCCATCTCCTTTTTCTGTGAGCGCAATATGCGTCACTCGGCGATCAGCAGTGGAACGTTTACGCTCAATGTAGCCTTTATCTTCAAGGCGATTGAGGGTAATGGTAATGGTCGATAAGGCCAATTTTTGGTTTTTTGCAATATCAGTCGCTCTTGCTGTACCTAAAGTATGCACCAAAGTCAAAATTTGCAGCTCTTTGACGGTGACGTCAGAATAAGCTGAGTCTTTTAAAAATTGCTCTTCTAATATCATAAAGTCATGAAACAGTTGGATCAACCACTCGTTTACTTTATCGAAATCCGTTTTCATCTGTCATCCTTTTTATTGAGGGTGTGGCTTGTCCTGCTCGTCCACCTTGCTGTATTGTCGGGAGCAAGCGAGGCGTGTCCTTTGAAAGTGAGTTCGGCTTATCCAGAATCTGGGAAAGCAAGTAGGTGAGGCTAAGCTCACAATCCAGTTTTCAGCAATTTCCTTTGACAGCTAGACAGGGGACAAGCTTTTTGCTGACGCAATTACCTCTCCCCTGCATTTGGTGGGTTTCCATTACAGTTTCCAGTAAGATGAACTCAATTTTATTTTTATATTGCAAACCATTTACTGTATCAAATTATATTATTTTTCAGAAACTTTTGCAAGTGAAAAAAATGTGTAACCGTTATTTTACAGCTGTCTAATCTGGCTCTTTTCTTATATTTGTAAAAAAAAAGTTACTGACCAGCTGGTCAGTAACTTATAAAATTTATTCAGGATTACTTGCGATTAATTCAAGCTGTCCCGTTAATTTCCAAGCTTCTACAGAACTTGGCAAAATAAAGTGATCTCCTTTTTTCAGAGGATAATCTGCTCCCGCAATGCTCAGAACACCTTCTCCCTCTAAGACAGAAACTAAAGTGTAATCTGCAACTTTGGTAAATTCATGCGCGCCATGAATTTGCCATTTATAAACATCAAAGAAAGCTGATTTCACAAGCGTTGTAATTTCTGCATCAGCAAATTTTTCAGTTTTAACTTGATTTTCAGGAACTTTGTCGCCTGGAATATTCAATACATCAATTGATTGTTGAATATGTAATTCACGCAGATTTCCTTGGTCATCTTTACGGTCGAAATCATAAACACGGTAAGTTGTATCAGAGGATTGTTGTGTTTCAAGAATAACAATGCCAGCACCAATTGCGTGCATTGTTCCTGACGGAACATGGAAGAAATCTCCTGTTTTCACTTTTACCTTACGTAACAAATGATCCCAATCACCAGATTTAATCATTTCTGCTAATTCTTCACGTGATTTAGCATTATGTCCATAGATAATTTCAGCGCCTGGTTCAGCTGAAATAATGTACCAACATTCAGTTTTTCCAAGTTCACCTTCATGTTTTTGACCATATTCATCATCTGGATGAACTTGCACAGAAAGCCAGTCATTGGCATCTAAAATTTTAGTTAATAAGGGAAAAACTTCTTTTTGACTATCACCAAACAATTCGCGGTGACTTGCGTATAATTGGTCAAGTTTTTGACCTTTAAATTCGCCATTAGCAATTGTTGACACACCATGTGGATGAGCAGAAATAGCCCAATATTCACCAACTTTGTCTGATGGCAAATCGTAGCCAAATTCTTTCAAATGGTCGCCGCCCCAGATTTTTTCTTGCAAAACTGAGTTCAAAAACAATGGTTCTTTCATAATTTCCTCCTTAGTTACACCTGTTCTGCACAAGCCTTGATGATCAACTGAAAATCTTAATTGCTCATTTCTTATTCTAAAATTTTTTTAGACAGATAAAGGAGCCACTCTTTTCAGTTTTCCGATCGCTCCTTGCAGGACTTAAAATCAGCAAATAGTTATTCGCTTTCATTTCACAATGTCCATTATATCACAAAATTTAACTGGAGTAATTCTCTCAACTTTTTTGACATCAAAAAATTACTGACAGAGCTGTCAGTAATTTTTATATCAGTACTTTCATTTAATACTCAGCTTTATCATTGAGTCCTCGTAAAAGTTCATCAATTTTTGAGCCGTATTCAACAGATTCATCTTTAGCAAAAGTTAAATCTGGAATTTTGAAAATCGTCATACGTTTTGCCAACTCACTCTTGAAAAGACCAGTTGCTTTTTTCAAAGCTGTGGCTGCTTTTTCATTATCAGAAGCCAAATTAGACAAGAGGCTATAATAAACAGTCGCTTGACTCAAATCACCAGTCAATTGAACATCCGTGATATTTACATCTTGAACCCGTGGATCACGTACTTTATTTCGTAAAATATCATTGATTTCGCGTTGAATTTCTACGGCAACACGGTCGCTACGAAAAGAATTTCCCATTTTCTCCTCCTATTTTTTCGTTTAAAAATGCAGATAAATGATTTTTAAATCACTTTTCCACACCCACATTTAAAATGAGTTCGGAAGGCCAGAAGTTTATGATGAAAAATGGCATTTTTCACAACTTCTTAGCAGCTCTTCCTCACCTCTTATTATTTACGTTCGATTTCAACCATTTTGTAAACTTCAAATGTATCGTCAATAGCAATATCATTGAAGTTTTCAACCATCAAACCACCTTCTTGAGCGTTTCCAACTTCTTTAACATCATCTTTGAAATGTTTAAGACTGGCAATTGCACCATCATGAATCACAACACCGTCACGAATGACACGGACAGAAGCATCACGGGCAACTTTACCACGCGTAACCATAAATCCAGCGATTGTTCCAACTTTAGAAACTTCGAAGGTTTCACGAACGACTGCCTCACCAATGATTTCTTCTTTGAATTCAGGATCGAGCATTCCGCGCATTGCTGTTTCAACTTCTTCAATCACTTTATAAATGATGCTGTGCAAGCGAATATCGACTTCTTCTTGAGCCGCTTGTTCACGTGCAAGGCCAGTTGGTCGAACATTGAAACCAATGATAATCGCATTGGATGCTGCTGCAAGTGAAATATCAGACTCTGAAATTGCCCCGACAGCTGAATGGACGATATCCACTTTAACCCCTTCAACTTCAATTTTTTGAAGAGAAGCGGCAAGCGCTTCGGCTGAACCTTGTACATCTGCTTTAATGATAATATTAACAGATTTAGTTTGTCCTTCTTTGAGGGTGTCAAAGAGATTATCCAAGTTCACACGACGTGTATTTTGACGTTTGATCAATTGGGCACGTTGCGCACGTTCTTCACCTGCGGCACGCGCTGATTTTTCATCTTCAAAGACCGCAAAATGATCCCCAGCTTGTGGCACGTCAGAAAGACCAGTTAATTCGATTGGTGTTGATGGGCCAGCTTCTTTAATCCGACGTCCAAGGTCATTTGTCATAGTCCGGACGCGTCCATAAGTGTTTCCGACAACGATAGGATCTTGAACGTGAAGTGTTCCTTGTTGTACCAAGAGGGTTGCAATCGCCCCTTTACCTTGGTCAAGACGTGCTTCAACAACAGTACCGATGGCACGAACAGTTGGGTCAGCTTTGAGCTCTTGGACCTCAGCCACAAGAAGCACTGTATCTAACAATTCATCAAGGTTTTGGTTAAATTTAGCCGAAATTTCAACGAATTCTGAACCATTTTCTGGATCCCAAGCGACAGGGAACACACCATGTTCAGTCAATTCTTGAGTAACACGTTGGGGGTTAGCACCTGGTTTATCAATTTTGTTGATGGCAACGATGATAGGTACCCCAGCAGCTTTAGAGTGGTTAATGGCTTCGATTGTTTGTGGCATTACACCATCGTCAGCAGCAACTACAAGGATGGTAATATCTGTGACAGAAGCACCGCGAGCACGCATAGATGTAAAGGCTTCGTGACCTGGTGTGTCCAAGAAGGTGATCTTTTTACCATTTGAGGTGATTTGGTAAGCCCCGATATGTTGTGTAATACCACCGGCTTCACCCTCAGTCACGCGAGATTCACGGAAACGGTCAAGCAAGGTCGTTTTACCGTGGTCAACGTGTCCCATGATGGTTACAACCGCTGGACGTTCTACCATTTCATCTTCGTTGAGGTAACCTTCTTCGACAAAGAGTCGTTCAATGTCAGACTTGTCTTCTTCAACCTTTTTGACTGGTGTTACCCCATAATCCATCAGGATTAATTCGATGGTATCTTCATCAAGTGATTGGTTTTGGTTAACCATTGTGCCCATCATGAAGAGTTTTTTGATAATTTCAGCTGGTTCACGTTTGATTGATTTTGCAATATCTTGCACGTTCATTCCTACTTCATACTCAAGGCTTTCTGGTAATTCATGGAATTTACGTTGAGTTGCAGGAACTTGTGAAGACTGGTTGTTTTGATAGCGACCACGTCCACCTTTTTGGTTCCAGTTTGAATTACGTGCATTACGTACTTGATTACGATTATCATTGACGCGAAGTGGTCCACCCTTACGGTTACCATCTTTAGTGTTATCCCGGTTGTTATCAGATTTTTTACGATCACGATCACGGCGGTTATTTTTTCCTGAAGCAGGTGTAAAGCTATCCGTTGATGGTGCGCTTGTTGCACCAAATTTATCACGTTTTGGTCCTTGACCTTGTGATTGTCCCGCTGGGCGATTTTTATCAAATCGATTACCGCCTTGACCGCCTTGGTTAGGACGACGATTATCATTGCGATTATTACGATCATTCCGATTTTTGTCGAATTTTTTCTTTTCAGGTCGTGCAGCTGCTTGTTCTTTTTTGATGTCTTCGGCACGTTTAACGACTTTAATCTGAATTCTTGGTTTTTGATTCAATGGTTTTTTCTTTTCGTCTGTAATGACAGGCTCCTTTTTCTCAGTAACTGTTTCTGTCTTCACTTCAGCTTTTGGAGCTACTGATTTCACTTCGGTTTGAGATTTTTCAACTTTTACCTCAGCTTTTGGTGCAAGGGTTGCTTTTTCAGTAACACGCTCAGCTTTGTCAGCGGCGACCACATGCTCTTTTGCTTTAGACGCTTTTTCGGCTTCTTCTTTAGCTTTGATGCGAGCTAAGATAGCTGGATCTTCCACGATAGCTTTACCTGCGAAGGTCCGTGGGCTATCGCTTGATTTTTTATCCGCTTTTGCAGTTCCTTTTTTTGCTTTATCAGCACTGACAGCTTTGTCAGTAGTAGGTGCTGCACCACCCGCTTTAGCGCGAGCAACGATTTGTTCAGCCTGTTCTGTTGTTACTGAGCTAGAGTGGGCTTTTACTTCAAACCCTAAGGCTTGTGCTGTTGCCACAAGTTCAGCATTTGATAATCCAGTTTCTTTAGCAATTTGGTTAATTCTTTTTTTCTCAGACAATCTTTGTCCTCCTTATATCATCAGTTCTTCATGAGGCTCTCCATTTTCTTTGCAAATCCATCGTCCACAAGAGCAATAACCTTACGGTTTTGTCCTATGGCATGCGATAATTCTATTTCTGTAAAGAGTTGTGAGACGGGAATCTCATAATAAGTTGATTTATCAGTAATTCTTTTATTCAAATTTGAAGCAGCATCTGATGCAAGTATGACAAGACGTGCTTTGCCATTTTGAATGGCTTTGATGACCAGTTCTTCGCCAGAAATCACTTTACCGGCTCGTTTTGCAAGTCCTATCAAATTTGAAAGTTGTTGTTTTTTATCCATTTTTATTCCAGTTTGCAAGTTCTCCCCGTTTTACTGCTCTATTTTACCGCTTTGTCAATAAGGGACAAAGAATTTTTCAGCAAAATTTTGCAGTAAAGTCGTTCTTCTTGCTCCCTATTCTTTAGTCGTAATCAGGTGCTAAGTCAGCGGAATAAGTTGCCGATTCCAATTCACGACGGGCCACCTGATGTTCAACATAGGTGATCAATTCGTCATAAAATGCTTCGGAAACCTTCGTTTGGAATGCACGGTCAAAGACACGACGTTTCTTGGCTTCTTGCGCTTCTTGATTAAGTAAAGCAATATAAGCGCCACGTCCATGCGCCTTTCCCGTTGGATCAATCGAAACTTCACCTTCCTTGTTAAAGGCGATGCGCAACAAATCTCGTTTGGGAAATTGTTCATTTGAGACTAAAGATTTTCTCATTGGAATCTTTTTTTGTTTCATTGAAACTCCTCAAAATTTTTCTATTAACATTTAGGTTACTGACAGAGCTGTCAGTAGTTTACAACCTTGTCAAAGATTTATTCTTCGTTTTCCAAAGCCTCAGTCGCTTCATTTGAAGTGACTTCTGGAGCTACTTCTGCACTTTCATCAAGTTCAACCCCTTCAGTAGCTTGGGTTTCATCCAAAGATTCGCCATCTTCTCCTACAAACTCATAGTCATCGATGTTAAACTCGTCAGCAGCTTTGATATCAATCTTGCTGTTGGTCACATGCGCGGCAAGACGAACATTTTGGCCACGTTTCCCAATAGCAAGCGATAATTGATCACGGGCAACAACAGCCAAGCTAGAACCATCTTCTGTGATGAGCACTTGTTCGATACGTGCAGGTTTCAAAGCATTTGCAATGAGAATTGCTTTATCATCAGACCATTCGATAATGTCCATCTTTTCGCCAGCCAATTCACGGATAATCCCTTGAATACGTGAACCTTTTGAGCCGACCATTGTTCCGATTGCGTCAACATTTTCATCATGGCTTTGAACAATGACTTTCGCACGATCACCAGCATCGCGGGCAATAGACTTGATTTCAACCGTACCATCAAATACTTCTGGAATTTCTTTTTCGAACATCCGTTTGAGCATATCTGGAGCTGTACGTGAGATAAAGACCCGGGTCCCTTTTGGTGTCAAAACAACATCTGTCACATAAACTTTCACACGGTCACCGACGTGATAAGTTTCTTGAGGGATTTGATCTTTCTTTGTCAATAAAGCATCCACACGACCAAGGTTAATGTAAACGGCACGTGCATCTACTTTTTCCACAGTTCCTTGGATGATTTCATCTTTATAACGGCTATATTCGTTATAAATAATCGTCCGTTCTTCTTCACGCATCTTTTGCATGATGACTTGTTTAGCAGCACCAGCAGCCGTACGAGCGAAATCTTTTGGCTTTTCTTCAAACATGATTTTATCGCCAATTTCATAATGTGGATTCAATTCCAACGCATCTTCAAGGGATATTTCCAGACGGCTATCAAAGACTTCATCAACAACTTCACGTGTAGAGTAAACATTGAAATTGCCCTTCTTTTCATCAAAGATGACCTTAACATTTTGAGCTTGCCCATATTGACGTTTGTAAGCGGCCGTAATCGCCTGCTCAATCGCTTCAATCACAATCTCAGATTTGATTCCTTTTTGCTCTTCCAACATTGCAAAGGCGTTCAGCATTTCTTTGCTCATTTTTTCTCTCTTTCTTTCTTAAGAAAATTTAATTTTATTTCAATAAAAGGTGAATGGCATTACTGACAGCTCTGTCAGTAACTTTTTCAAGCTAAATTCTAAAATTTAACCATCGTTTGGGCTTTGGCAACAGCAGATAACGGAATTTCTACCTTTTTATGCCGAGTTTTATCCAAAACATCCAAAACCAAGGTTGTGCCATCAAAGCTAATCAAATCCCCAGCATACTCTTTAGCGTTGTCAATCTTTTGATAAAGTTTCACAAAGACATACTCTCCCACAGCGCCTTGATAATGTTCTGCTTTCCGTAAAGGACGTTCTGCCCCAGGACTTGCTACTTCCAACATATAGCCTTCTGTTGGAAAAGGATCTGGACTGATCGTATCCAATAGCGGGGAAATCAATTCACTCAACTCTGCTGTTTCATCAATTTCAATCCCCCCTTCTTTGTCTACCAAGATTGAAAGCATCATATCGCCCCCAAATTTTTCCCACTCTACCGCAAAAAGCTTAAAAGGTTCAGGAATATGGGGCGCAATGAAATCTTCAACGATTTCTACGACATCATTCATTTACGATCTCCTTTCTTAAAAGATAAAAGCTCAAGCAAGCTCTACCTTCAAAAACACACAAGAGAAGGAGCGTTCTTTTGAACGCTCCTTTCTAATAGTTTATTTATATTCATTATACCACGATTTGGAAAAAAGTCAAGAAAACTTTTAAGCTTTTTTCTCCCTTGCTTTAGGCAAATTTTTTTAGCATTCAATGGATTTTGAAAACAAAAGATTCTATCAGCTCAGCCTTGAAAAACGCTGAATCAAGGAGTACAATAAAAACTGTTATGAAAATCAGTTCTTATTAATTTCAGGGAGTTAACTACTATGAAAATTTACATGCAATTATTAATCATTTTCGGTTTTAGTTTTATCGGAAATGTGATCTCCACCCTTTTTCATCTCCCAATTCCAGGATCAATCATTGGCATGATTTTACTTTTTCTTGCCCTTCAGTTTAAACTCCTCGAATTTCGACATGTGGACGAGGCCGGAAGTTTCCTCATCAACAACATGACCATCCTATTTCTTCCTGCAGGTGTGGGAATTATGGCCAAATGGAACCTCATTAGTCACTTTTGGGCTCAAATTTTATTGATTGTTATTGGTGCACTTATTATCAATATCCTCATTCTTGGAAAACTAGTGGAATGGATCAAGGTTAAATTTGAAGGAGATTATGTCGCTCTCAATCCCGAAGCTTCTTCTAGCGATCCTGACTAAATAGCTTGAACTTAACACTTTACTTTTAATTACCCCCTTTTACACGGAGAAAAAATGAACACCATTACTTCTGACCCCCTGTTTGGGTTTGTCCTTACTGTCCTTGTCTTTATGATTGGCGTACGTATCAACGAAAATATTCAAAAACCTTGGACCAATCCTCTTCTCTTTGCGACCGTCGTCATTATTTTAATCCTCAGTCTCGCGCATATTCCCTACAAAAATTACTATGTAGGAGGTTCTATCATCAATGACCTCATCGGCCCAAGTACCGTGGCCTTGGGTATTCCCCTTTATAAAACCTTCCACCTGATGAAGCATCATGCCCGCTCAATTATTATCTCCATTGCGGCGGCAGCGCTCATCAATACTATTTTCACTGCCCTTTGTGCCAAGTTTTTTGGCCTCTCAAAATTAGCGAGTCTCTCAATTTTTCCTAAGTCAGTCACCACTGCAATGGCAATGGGAATCTCAGATAAAATGCACGGTGTAGAACAAATCACCGTCGTCGTTGTTGTGGCTACGGGGATTCTTACGAGTGTCCTTGGAGGGCCTCTTCTCAAATTATTCCACATCAAAGACCCCGTTGCACAGGGGATTGCCCTAGGTGGCACAGGTCACGCTGTTGGCACAGGAACAGCTATTGAGCTCGGCAAAACCCAAGGTGCTATGGCAGCGCTCAGTATCGGTGTGACAGGGATTATGTATGTTATCTTTGCGCCACTGATTGCCCATCTCATTTTAGGCTACTAGCAACATTCATGTTTATAATCAATCATAAAAAAATACCAAGAACAGTTTTGGTATTTTTTTCTTGTCATCTTTTCTTTTTCAGATGGCGCAACGTAAGGCTCATCAATAGACTAAACAAAGCAATGCCTATCACATAGAACAAGCCAAGACCACCAGCATGTGGCATTTGAATATTTGCTCCATGATAAGCAAAATAAACATTAACCACCACATCATCACAATTTTTATCAATCGCTTGTGAGGTTACTTCTGTTTTATCCTCCGTAAGATAAGGCGCTGTTGCATTTACACCATCAGCACCAATCACCTCATAAGTCAATGAACTAGGATGACTTTGTGCCTCAAAAGAAGCCACACCCGAAGTCCATAACGCCCAATCAGTATTAACTGAACCATCCGTATGATAAGGATGGTTGTCTACTGCTGGCTGCCCTACTCCCTTATAATAATAAACTTTTGAACTTCCAGTCGCATCTTTCACCGTTTCAAAAGTGATCACTTTGTTTTGTATAACAGCATCGCCCAAAGGTTTCTTACTGGTCTGATCTAGATAGTTTATAGTTTCTGTGATTGTTTTTTCTTGACGGTTTGAAAAGCTAAACACTCCATTATAAACAAGGGTGTAAGTCACATTTTCTGGACTATCTTTTCCATGAAATTGATAAGGCTGAATAGGTTGATCAAAATCAACATTTCCCGGTGCATCAGAACTTGTCCAGTTATAACCTGCAATATAAGGTGCTTGAAAGCTTGGACTCGGTAAGCCTTCTTGCATGGTCCAGCCTGCTCCTGTTGGAACACCTCCCACCAAATCTGGAATAGTTTGCGAATTATATGTTGTCGAATAATAATAACTCACTTGACCAGTTTGATTATTAGAAACCTTTAAAAAAGCAACCTGCCAAACCCAAGGAGTAGTTTTCAAAGTCGCACCCGCTGTATCTGTACTATGTAAAGGCAAACCATCTGAGCCAGCATACCAGGGTAAAGCATTTCCAAGTGCATCAACAAAATTCACCTTTTCTGTGGATAGACTCAGACTTGTCGTATAAGTCACTTTTGTCATATGCACGATAAAATTCTGCACAACGTTATCTTGATTAAATACACCATTTGTTGTATTCGCCGCTGTAAACCCATCAAACTCATCATAGACACTATCTGTCCAATAACCTTTCGCCTTGAGGCTACTAATCACACTGGAAGTTGTGTAGCTCGCTTGTGAAGAGAAATCTCCAGTGATAGTATCTTGCTGAATGATACTTTTAGGATCTTTTCCTGTAGCATCAATCGAATCATCCACATAAGTCACGGTTGCTTTTTCCTGCTTGACTTTATAAACGTAATAGATATTTAAATTATTTTGAGAATATAATCCTGTGGCAGCATCACTGACGATTTTAGCGCTATTATTTGTCGCATTAGCAAGTCCTACATAATCATAACCCGTAGGAACGGGGGATAGGGGGCTTGTGAGATATGTGTCTGATCCAACTACACCTGTTGTTGTCACCTTAGGTGCAATCGGATTACCATTAGTATCGATATAGTTTGTAGTTACCGTATTTTGTACCGCATTAAAATTCACAAAACTATCCTGTGGAATTTGAACTTGCTGTAAATTTATAGCTCCACCAGTACTTCCAGTCATAAAAAACGAAAGAGAACTTGGGTAACTTTTCTTTCCAGAACTATCCGTGGTCGATACTCCAGCCAAATCTTCCAACGTCGTAATAGGGATTGACCAATCATAAGGTGCTTTAGTCGTTGTGGTACTCGTCCCTTTTTCTATTCGATAAACCGTTACTGTTTTTTTATTAACTGTGGCCGTGCCAGGGGTGTAAGTCCCTGTGGTAGTTGTATTTCCTAAGGTATAAGTAAAACTTTTGGTCGCTGTGCTTTGTTTAAAGTTAGTAACACCACTAGTAGGAGAAATAGCAGTGATTCCGCTCACACTGGGATCTGTTGATGAATAAGAAATTGCTGTTGTTGTACTAGCTGTTGTGGCACCCCCATACTGAACCTCTAATGTCCCCTCATTTGCAGGAACACTCCCTGTACCCGGATTATAAATCAGCGTCAGAGGACGAAAAGTCCCATCTGCCAAATCAGAAATCAATTGTTGGGGACTATCTGTTCGATTATAAGATGTTTTAGGGGCAATAATGCCATTATTCCCAGACATCGTACTGTTCGGTGCATCATACATTGGATTGGCATTGGCATAAGACCAGCCTCCTATGGCACTACTCCCTGTGTTTAAGCTTGCAGGGTCTCCTCCATAGAGTTTGTTATCATTACTAGCACTTACCCCATCTCCCAAAGTATAAGAGGGATCAGCTGTTGTACTCGTTACACCTGTCGCTGGAAGCGTGGTTGGGATGGTATAGGTATTTTTCCAAGGATCCACTGTCCAACCAAAGGCACCGCGCAAACCACCAATCCCTGAGTCTGCTCCACCTGCACCAGTTTGCCCCGCATTACCGGGATAAAACCCAAAGGATACACCATCAGCACCGCCTAAGTTTCCCATGTTAAGTTTTAAACTCAGTTTTATTGGTTGGGTCATATCCATCTGGAGAGCGGTCAAAGCAACAATACCACTTTGATTGACGTTATCAGTTGTTAAGGTAGCTGTACCGATACCAGTCGTTGCATTGTAGTCATAAGCCCCCGTTTTTGCCGTACCATTAGTCGTCACGGCATTACTCCATGTCCCATGATTGGCATTCCACGAAAAATAATTTTGGAAATTACTTGCATTTACCGTAACATTGTTGATGGTAGAGGCGAAAACGTTTATCCTTGCACTACAAGCCGAAATAAGCATTAAAGTAAAAAGAGAGAGTATCAACAAAAACCCTTCAGATCGTTGTGACCTTCTTTTTTTCATCTTAATTTCTCCCTCCTCTTTTTTCCTTCAAAACTATTATTGCAAATCCAAAACAGATGCACCCCATGAACACGTTACTTAACTTTGAAGTGGTATCACCAGTCTCTGGTAAAGTATGATTCGTTCTTGTTTTTACCGCTACTGCTTTTTGAGATGAGACTGGATCCACACTTGACTTTGGGTAAAGATAGACCTTGTCCAAATATCCCTTTTTGGATAAATTTTCCACAGGAAGACGGATTAATACAGGTACTGCTGGTCGTCTTAAGTTTTCTCTTGGATTTGCAACTTCCGAAATAATATAAACACCATCTCTTAGCATACACGTTGCTATCCCATCACTATTAGTAACAAGAGTCAGCTCTTTCCCTACTTTTTTGTAGGTTGACTCACCCTTCAAACTGATAGCCGCCCCGACGTGAGCTGGGACAATTTGCTGAAACTGGTAGATAATATTCGGCACAGGAGATAACGCTTCTTCATCAGACGATAAGCTGATATTGTTAAGCTTTAAACCAGCCGCTTTTAAAGTGGAGACTGATGTTCGATTTAAAGCATATTTAGTAATTATCACCTCTTGCTGATGACTTTCTCCCAGTTGAGCGTTGGCCTCTACCTGAATAGCAGACACCGTACTACTCATAATAAAACCAATAAGAAAAAATCGAACGATAATCTTTCCTACTTTATTCAATTTTCCCCCTTTTTTCTTCTCTTTATTATTTTGATAATGAGATACACACCTCCTAGGCCAGCAAAAACAGCGGAGCCTAGTAATACCCAAAAGTCATAACCATACGGATTGCGTTGAATTTCTTCTTGGACATCTTTCTCTTTTAAGGAAACCCGCTGACCAGTGACCAATAACCGCTGACTGTTGATACCTGTGGGGTAACAAGTCACCAAGGTGGCTAAATCTTTCCCCTTTTGAACGCTTAGTGTGGAGACATCATTAGGTTCCACAATCTTGATTGTTTTAATTTTATATTTCAACTTTAGGTTGAGACAATCAATGTAAAAAACATCGCCAAGTTTTAACTTATCCAAATTGGTAAACAGTGTGTTATTTACACGACCAGAGTGGGCAGTCAGTACCGTATGGGTATTGACACCACCAATCGGAAGGCTGGTATTTTCAAGATGCCCCACCCCAAGAGCTAATGTGCTTTCGGCGTCCCCGTGGTAGATTGGAACGTTGCTCACCTTGATCTGTGGGATAGAAATATCTCCCATTAATCCGGATTGATCAAGCTTTAATAACGTCTCATAAGACAACTTAATGCCCCGATAGGGCAGATGCTGACTCATATCATAAATATATTCGTTATAAGCTCGAGCATTCGTGAGCATTTCATTCATCTTTTCTCTATCTAATTTTGCGGCTACTTGATGATATTTAGTGATAATCGCTGTAGTCTTATGTGCAACGAGTGTGTTTGCAAGGAGAGGATAAAAAAGAGCACCAATTGCAACCAAGGCAAAAAATAAGCTCAAAACATCACGAAAGGAACGCTTTCCTTTCTTTGTCGACGACTCCTTTTTCATCTTCAAAGTCCAGTCCCTCGTTCCTTTTTATCTCTCATTTGATACATTTTTAAGCTTTTTTTGAACCTTTGCGCCGACGAATCACGATAGAGGAAGTACCAGCTACTGCAGCAATCACCAAGATGCCTACCAGACCTTGCCCACCCGTAAATGGTAATTTTATATTCGAACCATCCAAGTTGTTAGATACCTCAACCTTTGTAGTAGTGGGATCAATTGAAGCCGTCACGTCAACCACTGCGGTTGGTCGATTGTAGCCTTTTGGAGCCTGTGTTTCAATCGCATAATAATGCGTATTAGCACTCGAAGTTGCCCCAGATACACTGTTGCTATCAGTCAAGGCCAGACCATCGAACTCAATCTCCCCATCAGCTCCCGTTGTCAGACTATAATCACTACCAGTAGTGGGATTCTGTACGTAACTTGCAGTTGAAGTTGCTGTAACCTCACCAGAATCAGCCAGCGCTTGTGCAACAGAAGCTGATTCTGCCTTGATCAACTTGAAAGTAGCACCAGCAAGAGGCGTTTTAGAAACAGAGTCAATCTTTTTAATTTTCAATGCCCCTAGATAGACTTCTGGTACATCGGTAGTTTTATTAGAATCACCAGGGAGTTGACTAGGTGCATCAGCTACAGTTTTGTTACTTAAATCCACGCCATAAGCATTTTTGATACTTGTGGAATAACTATTCCCGATTTGCCCATATTTATAATCATTGGCTACACTCGTCGTGAGATTGATAACGAAAGGATCTGAGGCACTCGTCTTTGCAGCCTTAACTTTTTGGATTCCTGTTTTTGTGAGTTGTAAATCAATTTTTCCATCAGTAGTAGACAAACTATAGTCCGCTCCTTCAGACAGATTGATTGGGGCGTTACCTACCATGAAATGAATGGCTTTATAGATCAAGTTACTATTGAGTGTATCAGACACTTCAAAGGAACCGACAACTCCATCATCTGTCACGAGGGAGTCAGAAAAAGCTGAGCTTAAGTTCCAGGTAACATCGCTCCCTGCAAAAACAGTCGCTTGTTTAGCTGTCCCTGTCTGGTCATCTAAAACATTATCGCCAACTTCAACCGTTTTATTGACCGCATTGTCTTGCGAGAGGTCTGTTTTAGGATAAACATTGATATCATATAGCCAACCATCTACTGCTTGAGTTGCAGTAGAATTGAGAGGCACCTGAACAATAGCATCTTGCATAGAAGCTACGCCATTGACCGTTGAAACCTGATGAAGAAGGTAATAGCCATCTGTGGTGATAGGTAACTCAACTGTCCCATCGCTCCCTGTTTTCCCTGTGACCACAGTACTTCCTACAGTATAGGTTGAAGAATCACTGACAGCCATATCAGCTGCTGAACCTGTTGGGGTGATTAGGGTTGCAGTATAAGTCACATTTTGTAAGGGCGTACCTGTCACTGTCTGCTCAGTACCATCGTTGACCGTACCTGTCTGGTTAGTGCTAGGATTGCCTTGTAAGGCATGGATTGTCACAGCTCGAGGTATCGAGCTATCTGGTAAAGTAGTGGCAGCATGGCCTGTTATCCCTGTTGCAAGACTTGTACCAAATACTGCGACTGTCAGTAAGGAGAGCGTCTTGAAGGAAAGTGATAGATTGGAATGGGTCATTGGAGTCCTCTTTTACTAAATACAGATTAAAATCAGATTACTTACACATGTATTCTTTAAACTATATTTACATTTCTTCTTTATTATTACGTTATTATTATAAATGTTTCTTAGGTTTTATACCAGATATTTTACTTTTTATTTGGACAAAATAAGGAATCTGTCTAAATACTCTATTCAAAAAAAGTCAGATGGAAAACCATCTGACTTTAAAAGCTTTCAGCTTCCCCTAGGGAGCACTCTGTAAAATCCAAGTGACTTCACCTTGATATTTGGCGCCCGGCACTTGGAGTGCTGTTGGTGCGCTCAGTTTGAAGGCGGTGCTGTTTGCTGGTAGAACGGTTGTGATCTTACCTGTTGTTGACGCATTGTCAGAACCTACGGTAACTGGATTATTAAGCGTCATTGGCGTTCCATTGAACGTTAACAAGCTATCAGAAAAGCTGAGACCTAAGACACTGGTGCTTGTGATGTCTTTTGTCTGTGCAACACTCATCGTCCATGAAAGACTTCCATTGGTCGGAATCGCACGCGCATCGTTGACTACAACCCCTTGAGGGTTATTGTTGCTATCCTTCATGCTGCCTGTCAGATTTTGGGTGGTCCCACTGATGAGATGGCTTCCAAAATCAATCAAGCTTGGACAAGAGAAGGAAACCACGCCTTGGTAATCGTACTGTGCAGTGTACTTGTTTGAAGTACCCAGGAGATTCCCACCAGCAAGGGCTACGACATTAGCAAGTGCAGTAGTCGTTGCATTTTGATCATAGTTTCCATTTGGATCAGTATAGTGTGCAAGATACCAGTTATTATAAGCACTTCCAGAGACTTTGGCTTTTAAGGCATTTTCGGTCGCTGTCACCACACTACTTGGGATCGGAGCCCCTGTCATTCCTGTGTAGGTATTCCCTGAGGCATCTTGGAAGGGCAGGGTAAAGCCAGCTGGTACAGTCACGCCAGAACCTGCTGACGTAAAGTTGACTTGCAAAGTTGGACTTTGAGTCAAGGCATTTAAGACAATCGACCAGTTTTGCACTGCTGCACTTGAAACCGTTGGGTAAACAGCACGCGCTGCCAGATACAAATCATTTGGTGCGCTTGATACAGTAGCGGTCTTGGTCACGGCATTACCTGAGGTATCTTTCCCTGTCAAAGTAAGGGTGGTGCCAGAATAGCTAAAGCTAGTATAGGTATTGCCATCAGGTGTTGCTACGGATTGGACGCCATAACCTGCGGGTAGCCAGTTGGCTGCCAGCGTCGTCAAAGCTGCTCCTGTCCCCGCTGTCACGGTGCTATTTGCAGGAAGACTTCCTTGGAGCTTTCCAGGGTTTGCCGTCGTTGCACCTGCATCTGTCGCCCCCGGTGTTCCTTTAGCCCAACTGTAATTAAAGTTGACTTGATTTTGATTGGCGGATACTGTGACCGCAAAGGTCATTGGCTTAGCTGTGGTTCCGACATATTTTGAATTGGCCGCTAAAGCAGTCGCAAGTGTACTGTATGTCCCTACAGTTGCACCGTTTGCGGACACAACAACGCTGGTGGTATAACCGGTCGGTGCAGTGTAAGTCGGTGCGCCAGTGATGGTTGTGGTATATGCCCCTGACACTGAGCTGTTACTTGGCAAAGTTGGGGCATTTGCTGGAGCTGTACCGCCAGACCAAGCAAAAGTAAAGTTAGCGGTGATTTTATCCGCTTCATAATACATCAAGAACACGTTTGGAGTTCCTGAGCCAAATCCTGCCAGTTCATTAGCGGGCTGATTGGTCAATGAGACGGGAATCATGCCCCCATTTTCAGCATTGGCGTCTTTGATGGCTGCTGCCATTGCGGCAGAGATATCGGAGTAACCCGTGTAATAGCCTGCAGTACTTGTGCTTGGGGCAATGTTGGCTGTTGGACTTGTCCAACCTAGAGCGCTATTTGTCCAGAAAACACGATTTTGTGCCGCTTTTGAGTCATAATACTTGACCCCGGCATAGTGATAGCCTGCTGTCATCACTGGAATCGAGGTTGGCGAAGTGATGGCGGTGCCTGTTACCCCAGTTTGAGGTGCTGGCGTTGCTGGATAAGTTGTCGGATTTACTGCGGTACTTTGGGTATTAAATGCATGTCCGTAAGTAAACCAAGCCGACTGTGCCGTTGGCACGTAGTACACGTTTATTTGGTTAGGATTATTTGCTCCGTTTGATGTGTCATAGTTGGTCACGGTGAGGTACTGCGTTGAAGCTGTCCCCGAAGTGTCGTTATTTGGGTCACTGCTGCTGTCTCCTGTCAGGACACCACTGCTGTTGAATGTTCCGCCATAGGTCACTTTATTACCATTGGCTGCACTCCACGTTTGATTAAATCCTGCTGGGATGGTTGGGGCAGAGAAAGTATAGAGCCCAGGTACACCACCTTGGGAGGCTGTTGCTCCGCCAGGTTGAGTGACTTGGATATGGTCTCCGACATTGGCTGTGATAGATGAGCTGGTATAGCTGGCTACTTTTTGTTTCGTGACAGAGTTAATGTAGTTGACTTGGACAGGAGCTGTCCCACGGTTTCCTGTGATTTTACTTGTATTGTTTGAGAAAGAGATATTTCCGTAGTTATTTCCTGTCCCACCGAAAGCTCCGATAGACATGGAGCGTGGTAGAGTCAATTTTTGGGTCACTGTTGCAGAGCCCGCACCTGTATTGACAGAGCCGTCAGAGTTCAATGCTTGTGCATAGTAGGTCAGTGTTCCTGAGATTTTAGCAGCTGTTGTGCCTGGACTATCGGGCGTCCACGTCATCGTGACTTGTTCATCTTCTGTTTGTTTGGTGTAAGGAACAATCCCATTCAAGCCAGCACCGAGATAGGAGCTCCCTTGCCACTTACTGATAGGATAGGTAGAACCATTATTATAAGTTCCAGTCGCATCGGGAATAAGGTTTCCAGCCGCTTGGTCAAGCAGTGTCCGACTATCATTGGTTACGATTGATTTGCTAGCGTAGTCATAAGTTGTCCGTATGACAGAGGCATAGATAGGGCCGGGAGATTGACCAAACCATTGGTCTATCCCATCAATATCTTGCGTTGCATCATCTAACAAACCAGATGAGGCGTTGTAATACAAATCCCGTCCTGCAAAGACTGAGCCTTGAAGTCCCCCAATCCCAAGACCAGCACCTGTTGGAAAATTCACAGGTCGCGTATTTTTTGAAGGGGTGCTTGAGTTGGTATTAACCTGTGCTGTATTTGCTGGGGTTAAGAGAAAACCAACTGCATCGCCAGCCATAGTATAGTCCTGACCCACGATAGGATTAATGATTTGAGTCCGAAAGACACCAGAGATTGATGTCGTATTCGACATATCCATCGCTGCTTTAAAAATCGCATAGCCTGCTTGGTTTTTAGCGTTTTGAGTTAAGTTAAACCAGTTACCAGCAACTTGTGTTGTCCCTAAACTATTCCAACTCGCCGTGTTATTTATGGCGGCGGATAAAGTCGTATCCGACCAGTTATGAGCCCCGGTATCAAAAGAACCTCCAGAAGTCAGGGCTTGTCCCCCTAATGTCGCAGCTTTTACATTTTGTGCAGGGAATATTCCTAGAGTTGGCAACAAGGTACTTACTAAAAGTAAGGCGCTGCTGCCTATTGTTAGGGACTTTTTAAGTAAGTGTTTTACATTTGCCATCTTGCTTCCTCTCTAAAAGTTAGGGGCCTTCTTAAATAGAAGAACCCCCTAACTCATTCTTTTCTGCTGTTTTTTAAGGAGCTACTGTTAAGTTCCAAGTGATGGTTCCTTTATGGTTGCCCGCTGCTTGGTCGGAAACAGGTACAGACAAGGTTGCTTTTGAAAACTTATCTGCATAGTAACCAGAGACTGCACCGGTAGAGGATACAAGGGTTTGTGGTTGAGTCGTGAGCGTGTGGCTGCTTGCTACATCGCCCAATGAGCTTGTATCGGTTGCACCGTTACCACTGATGTTTGAGAACGAAGCTGAACCCAAAGTGATCGTTGAGCTGTTCAAACCAGAAAGTCCTGATGCTTGAGCAGAGATGGTATAGTTGGTTTGTGTCCCATCTAAGTCATGCCAAGTCACCAGTGGAGAAGCTTGTGAGTTACTCGAACCATCTGTTGCTGTACCTGCAGTGAAATCCGTTGTGCTCCCATCTACTTGGTGAACTCCAAAGTCCAAATCACTCGCATAATCAAGTGCCAAAGCACCGGGTTGAGGCGTGATGGTTGTTGGTGGTTCAGTAGGGATGGTGATTGGTGGGAGCGGTGTTGTTGGAGTTGGTGCGGTAAAGGTTACCCCAGTGTTTGAAGTCCATTGTGTTGTGCTGGATGTGGCACCGGGTGTGGTTACTGCACCTGTTGCAGTGTCAGCAAATGCTGGAGCGGCAGTAGCAACAAGTGTCAAAGCAGTCAAAGCTGCAGCGGAGTATGTAAATCCTTTTTTCATTGATCTTCCTTCCTTTTTTTAAGAAAATATTTAGCTTGCTCTTTTTTTGATGAGGTAGAGCAGTGTCGCTAATAGAATTAGAGCTGTTCCAGCAGGGATGGTGTTGTTTTGCGTTGCTCCAGTTTTGGGGAGCATCCCTGTGGGGGTGATGACTTCATAGGGAGAATTCCCTGGTGGAAGTCCTGGAGCGGGAGGTTTAGGCAAATTAGGGTTCGCGATAAACGTCACCGTTGCTTTAGTCATCACCTTATCTGTTGTATTGGCATCTGCTCGTGGCGGATGTCCTACTACAAATAAGAGCAAGACCACAACAATGATTTTTTTCACTCATGCTTCTCCTTTCTTTGAAGCCGCATTGCTACGCTTCGGGATAAAGATTAAACCAAGTCTAATCTTCATCCCGAAGCATAGCAAGCGACTCTCCTTGTTCCCTAAATCTTCTTTTGCCTTTCCCTGCTTGCTCTATTCTTTTTCTTGAGGGACGTCGTCTTTTTTACGACGCTTGAAGAGAAGAAAGATAATAATCAACAGCAGAAGAATGATGATTATGAAGCCGACGATGAGTAACCAGTCGACTTTTGACTTTTGCGTTACGGTCGCATCCTTGGCATTTAAAGTATTTGCTTTTGCTTGCGTAATCGTAAAGTCTTTATCAAAAATCCATCTGTAATCGTATTTCGTGACTTGATCATTGACCATGGTCTCATACTGACCCTTAGCATCCTTAGCGCCATAGACGGTCATTTTCAAGTGGTATTTTCCAGGTTTGAGCGGTTGAGAGCTTTGTCCGTTCAAGACACCTTGAAGTGAAACGGGGATGGCAAGACTAAAGTTAGAGTTGGGTGCCATCTCCATCGCGGCATTGTTATAAGTATATTTGATTGATGCATCATCAGATTTCGTCACGACAGCACTGATGTTCATTTGCATGAGGTAAGCAGGCGCTGCGTTAGTGAGTTTTGCGGCAATGACATTTCGTCCATTGACTTGATCTGGTGCAACTTTTACTAAGGAAAGGGTCGGTGCAATCTTTTTTTCACTGTTTTGGAGAACGAGACCAATGACATAACGGTATCTGTTGGTAATAGAGATGCCGCTTTTTTGACTGGCATTGGTCGTATCGTTGACGTCTTCAAAGTTGAAGCCTCCGGCAATCACTCCTTGAAAGGAGGTAGCTGGACTGGTGACTGTTGCCGTCACTTTTGCAGTACTTTTGGCGGGGATGGTCACAGTCTTTGGGAGCTTGACATAATCTTTAAGGTTAAGCTTTAGCGAGGGGTCAGGTTTGACCAAATCTGGCGTGTAACCGACGGAGCCTGACTGGCTGGTAAAAGCTGTCCCAAAGGTGGTCTTGATTTTAATGGTTTGGCTGGCGTTGTTATATAGCGTGAAGTCCAGTTTTTGGGTCTGGTTGGGCTTTAAAAGAAGGTTAAAATAACCGACATTAGTTCCTATTTGGTTTTGTCCAATGGTTGGGGTGACTGAAAAGTTTGCGCTGTCAGCATGTGCAACCTTTGTTATGGGGAGCAGAAAAGAAATGACAGACAAACTTGTGATGATTATTTTTTTCGTCTTCAAAATGTCCTCCTTCTTCCTCTCTTTTTTGTACTTTTATTATATCAGTTACAATTATGTTTCGCTAGTGTTTTAAAAATGTGTTTTATGTCAAAGAAGAAATTTTTCTCATTTTGTAACATGGTAAAGTTTGCCTTAAAAGTTGAGTCTTTTTTAGAGGTGCTCTCTTATGCGCTTTCTTTTTTATCGTAATATTTAGAATTCAAAAAAAAAAAAAAAAATCGTTCATTTTTCTGAACGATTTTTTTGAGCCATTTTTCTTGTGTATTCACGCTTTAGGGTGGCATGAACTTCAGTCGCCCCAATCTTTAAAAGGCAACGCAAGAGTTCAAGCATTTCTTTTTTTCCTTTTTGGGGATCAACAAAGGTGTGGGTATAATAGGATTTTGCGAAACTCCGTTTGACTCGATCTAAGATGTCACCTGGCATGAAAAGTTGTTCAGACTTTTCAAGGAGCATTTGTGCTGTTAAAGATTGACCTCGGTCGCAATAAGCGAGAACCATTTTGTAGAGAAAGCGTTGGAGTAAGACTCGGTAGTATAGTGTTTTGGCATAAGCTGTAGGATTTGAGAAGAGCGTCGTAATCAGATACTCAATGAATTCTGGACTGAGCCGATGACCAATGTTGGCTAGTAAAGAAAGTTCATAGAGTCCCCAGTACTGAATGCCTTTGAGGTAACGTTCCAAATGTGATATTTCTTCTTTGCACAGTTGAGCGTAGAGTCCTTTTGCTGCGTAGGCGATGAGTTGGTACTCTTCTTCTTGTGAGACATAGTTCTCATAGATGTTTTGCAATACTTTTGTATTATTGGCATAATAAGCATGCTCAATATCAGTAAAAAGGCTGATATAATCATCTTGCTGCCCGTCATTAATAATAAGACTATAATCGTATAAGGAAGTGTTCATTTTTTGCAGCGCAAAATCTAAGCGGTCAAAGCCAATCATGCTTTTACCATTTTCAAAGTTGGAGAGAGCAGCTTTAGAAATGCCTAAGTCTTTAAAATCTGAGAGGGAGAGGGCATGTTGAATGCGGAGATTATGAAAGGTTTTTCCATATCTAGCGTAAACCATAACATCACACTTTCTATCATTTGAATTTAGTCCTATTATATTTCAGTTCGTAATGAATTGCAACTCTCATGATATCCTTTTGTATAAAAAAAGACACCCGAAGGTGCTTTCTTATTTACGCTTACGTGCGATTAAATGAATTGGTGTCCCTTCAAAGACGAAGGCCTTACGAATTTGATTTTCCAAAAATCGAAGGTAAGAGAAGTGCATCAGCTCTTCTTCGTTAACGAAGACAACAAAAGTTGGCGGTTTAATCGCTACTTGAGTCGCATAGAAAATCTTCAATCGTTTTCCTTTATCAGTCGGTGTAGGGTTGATCGCTACGGCATCCATAATGACGTCATTCAAAACAGAACTTGAAATGCGCAGGTTTTGAGCATGATGGATTTCTTTAATCATATCTGGTAATTTGTTAAGTCGTTGACCAGTTTTTGCTGAGACGTAGACGATCGGTGCATAATCTAAGAATTTGAACTTGGTACGAATTTCAAGCTCAAAGTTTTTCATGGTATCGTTATCTTTCTCTAAAGTATCCCATTTGTTGACAACAATAAGAATCCCTTTACCGGCTTCATGGGCAAATCCAGCAATCCGCATATCATATTCACGGATACCTTCTTCAGCATTAATGACCATTAAGACAATATCAGAGCGGTCAATCGCACGCATGGCACGCATGACTGAGTACTTTTCAGTATTCTCGTAAATCTTCCCTGATTTACGCATTCCTGCTGTGTCAATCATGACAAATTCTTGTCCTTCACTGTCGGTAAAGTGCGTATCAATCGCATCACGGGTTGTTCCAGCTATAGGACTGGCAATAACACGATCTTCACCAAGAATAGCATTGATAAGGGAGGATTTTCCGACATTTGGTCGACCAATCAGACTGAATTTGATGACATCTTCATTTTCTTCTTCCACTTCTTGTGGCAGGCTTTGGACAATAGCATCCAATACATCCCCTGTCCCAATCCCGTGAACTGCGGAAACGGGGTAAGGATCGCCCAAACCTAACGAATAAAATTCGAAAATTTCCATGCGACGCTCAGGATTATCCACCTTATTGACAACAAGGATGACGGGTTTATCTGTCCGGTAAAGAATGTTTGCTACGGCTTCATCCGCATCTGTAATACCTGTTTCGCCATCAACAACAGCGATGATGACATCGGCTTCGTTCATAGCGATTTCAGCTTGAGCTCTGATTTCAGTCATGAAGGGTTCATCAGAGAGTTCAATCCCTCCTGTGTCAATGATGTTAAATTTACGGGTTAACCATTCACCAGTGGCATAGATCCGGTCACGGGTTACTCCGGGAATATCTTCAACAATTGAGATACGCTCTCCGGCGATACGGTTGAAAATCGTTGATTTGCCGACATTTGGACGGCCAACGATGGCTACAGTTGGTAAACTCATTTTTTATTTCTCTCTTTCAATGCTCCCTTCAGTAGCAAAGACAGAAGGGAAATGGAAGTCCTCGCTTGATTACGGGCTTCTTTTTAGGATCATTTAAACAATCTCGATGCCAAACAAACTGGTAAAAAAGGGAGCTTGGCTCAGATTAATTTTGATATTTTTAGCTAAGTGTGGCGTAAGTTCTAAGGTTTCAAAGTGATTGGATGAAAAATCTATTCCCGACAAGTCGGTTTCCCAAAAATTAGCTGCATTTAGTTGATTATGCAGCATGTCGACTCTTTTGAACGTACAGGCAGTGAAGAAGGTTTCGGTGGCTTCGTTCTCTAGAAAACGTACATTTTTTAAAGTACTTCCTGAAAAATTAGCATAACGCAACAGATTCTCAGTAAACTGAACCTCTTGAAAATGCGCCCCTGTAAAGTCTGTACCCAACAATTTGGAGGACTGAAAATGACAGCGGTAGAAGCCGACTTTTGCCAGAGAAAGATTGGACAGGTCACATTTTTCAAAAAGGCAATCTGTAAACTCACTGACCGCTCCGTCAGTAAATTCAAAGGTTGTATTTTTGAAATAACAAGCTGAGAAGAGAGTCCGTGTCGATAGCTTTAAATTTTCCCCGCTAAATTGAGCTTGATAAATCTCACCATCCGCAAAGTCTTGCGGACTGACGGGTTGATAAGTGAGGGGAAGTTTGGGCGCGTTGATTTTCATGGGTTTCACAATAATTTTTTTGCCTTTAGATTTTCAGTAGATGAAGGAATTTCGGGTTTGCCCCACTGTTCCACTACACGTTCTGACCATTTGTTAAGCCGACGCGTACCCGCGTATTCTTCTTGTACTTGGTCAAATTGTTTTATCGTTTGATCATCCTGCTCTATGTACCGCTCAGGAAAAGCGATGCTTTCTAATGGAAAACGTGGTTTCACTTTATTTAACCGTGCAGCCTTGCCTATCGCAATTCCAAAAATTGGATAAGTGTAGTCAGGTAAGTCAAGTACTTCTGAAATTTGTGCCGATTGGTCACGAATCAAGCCAACCATCACCCCATTATAGCCCAGAGATTCCGCTGCCAAAAGAACATTTTGCCCCGCAGTTGCTGCGTCAACAGAAGAGATGAGCAAACTTTCGATCCCTGCGGGTTGAAAGGTTGCTCCGTGGAGTTGCACTGCTTTTTCTGCGCGATTGAGGTCGCCAACAAAAACCAGATAGGCTGCACAATTTTTAATTGCTTTTTGGGGCTGGTACTGATAAATCGCGTCTTTTTGTGCTTGGGACTGCACCACTATAATCGAATACGATTGAAAATTTTTCCAAGTGGAGGCCATTTGACCAGCTTTTAGGATGGTTTGTAACTCTTCTTTACTGATGGCTTCGTCAGTAAAGTTTCTGACTGATGTATGGTTCATCATTAAATCAATGGTTTCATTTATTTCAGTCATGGCGTCTATTTTCTCCTTCTAGTCGCATTTCTTGAGCTAAATATTTTATCCGTTCCATAACTCGCTTGGCAGGCCAAACCTCTTCAGCCTTTCTTGTTTCGGCCAAGTGCTGCTCCAGTTCATCCATTTTCAAATTGGAGGTGAAAAAGGTAGGAAGATTTTCTTGCATCCGATGTTGTAAGATGACTTGTAGTATACTATCCCGAACCCAGGCATTATTTTGCTCTGCCCCAATATCATCCAAAACCAAGACAGGACTGACTTTAATTTCATTAACCCAAACCTTCGCATTGTCAAAATCTAGGTCTGAGATGAACGTTGGATAATGAAGTAAAGTAGTCGAAATACCTTTTTTTGCAAGTTCGTTGGCCATCGCCGCTAACATAAAGGATTTACCTACACCAAAATCACCGTAGAGGTAAAGACCTTTTCGTTCAGGATAGTTGGTAATAAAATCCACCAAAGTCTGATAAGGCTCAATGCGTTGAACATCGTCCAAGGCGATATCAGCTAAGGTCACTTGTTTAAGTTCTTTTGGAAGGCCAATTACATTTACACGTCGCAACAAATTTTGAGCCGCTTGTTGTTGAGCAAGCTCAGCTGTGGTTTGATAAGAAACATCGGCATAGCCGTGATTCATGATAAGCACAGGCTCGTAGCCATCTGCAGCTCGTTTTTCTCCCAACTCAAACTTTTCTTTTTCCCGAACGTACTCATAAAATTTTGAATAAGAGCGTTGGATCTCATCTGAACTCATGTGGTGCTCAGCAATGAAGGCTTGCACATCAGAATTCTTCAGGACTTCTGCTACTAATTTTTCAAAGTTTTCACGAATATCGTGGCGCTTACCCAAAATATCACCGATAGATTCCATCGTCATGTGCTCCTTTTTTTACTGTTTATTGCTCCGAGTGATCAGGCATCATAGCCTGAGAAAATCCTTACCCTTCAGCTGTTTTGCTGACTTACTCTGTCTCACCTTTTAATTTTTTGAGTGATTCTAGTCGGATTTTTTCAAGTTTTGCCAATTGTTCTTGGCTTGTTTTGTTTTCATAGTTGGGATTAGACCATTTGGGAGCTTCTTTTTTAAGTTTTGCTGGGCGTTTGGCCGCCTGAGCTGCTGCTGCTTGCGCAGCTTTTGCTTTTGCCCCTTCATTGCGTTCCATAATACGCTCCACCGCTTTTTCTGCAGTAAAGACTTTGTGGCGCATCCAGTCATTAGCTAATGTATTCACAAAACTTGACGATAAGGTGGCATTTTTTTGTTGCACCAATACATAATGAATCAGGATATTTTGCACCTCAGGCACAAGATTTTGCCGTGAAAGATGAGCAAGAATCTTCCGTTCATCATTACTTACAAATCCACCAGCCTGAGCTTTAATTTGTTTAAGGAAAGCTTCTGGCTCATGAGCTTTACTGGTCACAATCAAGTCAGCAAAAGCTTTTGGAAATTCTGAAAGGGGACGTTGAGGCTCATGTGCTGCCGAGAGGCGATGTGTTAGCTGACTAACATTTAAAGACTTATCAGCATTGGCGGTCTGCTCTGCTAATTTGAACAACTCATACCAATTGAGTTCAAATTTTTCGGCGAGAGCATAAAGGGCTAGCACTTCTTTATTTTCATCATTAAAATGCAAACCTTGGCGCGTCATTAAACTCTGAAAAGCACCCATATCAAAGTTATTATTGGCATGAGCACCTTGTCCTTGAGGTTCATCAGGTTGGTTGAATGAAACTTTGTAGATTTCATGAAATTTCTTAGAAACCTCTTTCCCTTTGGGCTCCATTGTTTTGGAAAGGCCAGAAACGCGATTTTCACCAATTTTAGAAATCAAAAGTTGACGATAAAACTCATCGGCTAAAAACTCTTCAAAATTAAGAGGGCTTTCTACCTTAAAGTAAAGCCGCGTGTGGTCATCGTAGACATGAACCAAGCTAAGTCCCGTTAATTTATTTAAGGCCTCAACAAAAGGGTTCAAACCAATATTAAGATATTCTAGAAAATGCGAAATACGTCCTGTGGAGAAACTCAACATCAATTGATAAAGGGCAAAGGCATCAGTACCAATAATGGGTAAATAGAGCAGTCGAAAAGTCTCCGCATCAAAGCTTGTCTTGCCACGATTGACCATCGTAAATGAATCTCCTGCTCTCATTTCTACCTCATTTTTTCATTTTTTAAAATTTTAGGCTACTTATAGCCTGGTCAGTAACTTATTTGTTGGTAATATTTTTTAAAAGTTCTTCTAATTCACTGACGTCTTTGAAAGAACGGTAAACACTTGCAAAACGGATATAGGTGATGTCATCAAGTTTTGCTAATTCCTCCATTACAAATTCACCAATGGTGTCAGATTGAACTTCATTACTGTCAAGTTGGCGGATTTTGCGTTCTACATTAGCGACGACCTGTTCAATATCTTCACTCGAAACAGGACGCTTATAAGCTGAACGAACCAAGCCACGCACGATTTTATCACGGTTAAAAGGTTCACGCTTATCATCTTTTTTAATGACTAAAAGGGGCATTTCTTCAATTCGCTCAAAAGTCGTAAAGCGAAAACCGCAAGATTCACAGACCCGGCGACGACGGATTGCTTCTTCAGCCTGTCTAGAATCCACTACTTTTGAATCCTCAGAAGAACACTTCGGACATCTCATATCTATTCTCCTTTAATCTCTTTAACTCAACTATGAGTTTTAAACTAACCATATTTTACTGATCAAGCTGTCATTTAATCATTTTTCTTTTTAAATTTTGCTTCTAGACGATAAATTACTTGTCCTTTTTGTGAAAATTTCTTTTCATATTCAGTCATTACATTCAGCGGAGCAAATTCTTCATCTTGATGCAAATCTAACCAGACTTTTTTGAGTTCCATGCCATAGTTTGCGAGAGAAACTAGAGAATATTCAAAGAGTCCTCGGTTATCTGTTTTAAAATGAATCTCCCCTTCAGAACGTAAAATCTTTTCATAAGTTTCTAAGAAAGACTTGTAAGTCAAACGACGTTTTTCATGTCGCGCTTTAGGCCAAGGATCAGAAAAGTTCAAGTAGACTTGATCAATCTCTCCTTCTTCAAAATACTCACTTAAAGCGGCACCATCGACTAACATCATCTGAACATTTGGTAAACCAGCTTCAATCGCTTTATCCAGTGCATAGGATAAAACAGACAACTGCATGTCTATTGCTATGTAGTTAATCTCTGGATGCAAAGCTGCCATTCCTGTGATGAAGGCTCCTTTGCCACATCCCACCTCAATATGAATCGGGTGATGATTTCCAAAACGTTCAGACCAACGTCCTTTAAAGTCGGCTGGATTCTCAACAACAATATGTGCGTTTTCGGCAAGCATTTCGCCTGCCCCTTTTCGATTTCTGACGCGCATTTTTACCTCTATTTAATTTATTTTTACTGACGAAGCTGTCAGTAGCTTATTGCACTTCGAGTTGGCTGACCAATCAGTCAGTTCATTCTGCAAACTTATGGGAATGGCTTTTAGAAAAATTTTATCATTTTTAAGTTTCTTCTATAAGCCAAAAAATAGGAAGGTCCACTCCCTAGCCTATTTTTCTAAAATAATTCACAAAAATTCCGGAGCCCTAAAATTTCCTGATTGACCTCTTTCATCTTTCCTCGCGAGAGGTATTCAGAGATTTGGCGCAGAAAAGATAATTTCCCATACCAAGCTACTTTGTCCATAATATCTGAACGAGGACGTACACCTGATGTCATTAACCACAAACTCCAGTTCGTAGGTTTGATATAGTGTGAAAGGACATGAGCCATATCCACCATGGAATCTGATAAAAAGACGGTGTCCCAGTCTACCAGGTAGATTTTACCTGAAGTATCATCGACTAACCAGTTTTTATGATTGACGTCTCCGTGAACCACAACAACTTCATCCTCATGTAATTCAGGGATTTCGCCCCTCATTTCTTCGATGATTTGCGTCAAAAAGTGATTGGTCTGCAAAGCTTCCGTACTTTTTACGCACTCTTCCAAAAGTTGTTTTGGAAAAATAACTTGGCTTCCTAATTTTTTATAGGACTCCACTAATTTTTTTGAATCATGAAGATGGGCCAAGATGTGATTAATCTGCCGATCATCCATATCTTCTGGATTAAGGGTATGCCCATCAATCCAAGGTTGGGCAGACAAGGTATCTCCTTCAGCAGTACGCTTAGTCCATAGAACTTTTGGCGTAATTCCTTCCAGATAAATGCTCGGCAAAAAAGGACTGCCGTTTTTTTTAATAAAAACGCGTTCTTGATCGCTCTTTCCTGAAAAAGCATTCCCTGAACCACCCTTAACAGGGGTCATATCCCAGTTTGCCGTCATCAACCTTGTCTCCTCCTTCCTTTATTGTGAATCATTAATCTGCTTTAAGTTTATGCGTTTGGATAGTGTATTAAAATCGTTTGTGTCAAAATATCTGCATATTGATATGATTCTGTTGTTTTTGGACCACGTGCAGGAATGTTTTCAATTACAAAATGAGTCGCATAAGCTTCAATCAAATTTACTTTATGACGGTTCTCACGTTTACGACCAAATTGGGAAGTAATTTCGATTGTTTCTCCCAAGTGTGCTTTTACTTTGTCACGAATATCAACGATTTTCCCAACTTCTTGACTTTGGTTATCCATTTTTTCCTCCAAATAAGACGTAAAAGTCGGATTTCTCCGAACAATTACATTATAACATTGATTTTTATCTTCGAGCTTATCCTTGTTCACGTTCAGTTTGAGGATGAGCTACCCCTCGGGTAGCGCTCCATTCAGTCAAACTTTAGCTTAACCAAGGACAGAATTAGACAATTACTTGTATTATACCACGAATGACTAGAAAAAATCTACTCACCATATCGACTGTCAATGCTTGCAAATTTATTATGCTCTTTGATAAAGAGCAATTCTACTGTTCCTCGGCTACCCGAACGGTTTTTTTCAATGATGACTTCCACTTTATTATCTTGTAAAATTTCTTCATCATCCTCTTCATCCCCGGTTCCACGATCGTAATAATCATCTCGGTATAAAAAGGCTACAATATCCGCATCTTGTTCAATCGAGCCTGACTCCCGAATATCGGAGAGGACTGGACGTTTATCTTGCCGTTGCTCAACCCCCCGCGAGAGCTGAGAAAGCGCAATAACTGGAACTTTTAATTCTTTAGCTAAAATCTTTAGCTGTCTTGAAATTTCGGAGACTTCTTGTTGACGATTTTCACGTCCAGTACCTGAGATCAACTGCAAATAATCAATCACAATCAGTCCCAGATTTTGAGTTTCCTGTGCTAATTTTCTAGAACGGGCTCGGATTTCTGAGATTTTAATACCAGGTGTATCATCAATATAAATGCTAGCGCGCGACAAAGTACCTGTCGCCATGAAATAATCATTCCACTCTTGATCGTTCAGCTGACCAGTACGTAAGCTATGAGAATCAATGGATCCCTCTGCAGCAATCATCCGACTTACTAAACTTTCAGCCCCCATCTCTAAAGAAAAAATAGCCACTGTTTTATCTTGTTTTGTCCCAATATTTTGTGCAATATTTAGAGCAAAAGCGGTTTTACCGACGGCAGGACGAGCTGCAAGAATAATCAATTCTTCTTCATGTAATCCTGTAGTCATATTATCTAAGGCAGGGTAGCCTGTCGCCACTCCAGTAATGTTTGATTTTTGTTGAGCTCTTTGCTCTAAATCATCCATATGAACCGCTAGGACTTCGGATATTTTTTTAAAGCCATTGGTATTACGGCCTTGTTGAACATCAATTAAACTTTTTTCTGCTTGTGCGAGAATATCATCAGCTGGCGAATCCTGTTCATAAGCTTTTTCAACAGATTCAGTCAAGCGATGAATCAACTGACGAAGTAATGATTTTTCTGCAACAATTTTTGCATAATAAGCAGCGTTAGCAGCGGTTGGTGTAGCTGTTGCTAATTCAGCAATATAGGCAATTCCACCAATTGCTTCTAAATCACCCTGATTTTCCAATTGGGAGCGGATGGTTAAGACATCAATCGCTTCACGTGCATCCGATAATTTTTCCATTGCACGAAAAATTATCTTATGGGCATTCTTATAAAAATCATCAGGCGTAATAAATTCCTTGATTTCAACAAGTCTATCGCTATCCAAAAAAACAGCCCCAAGAACAGCCTGTTCAGCTGCTAAGTCTTGAGGCGGCGCTTTTATTAGATCAATTTCGGGCATTTTAGGCCTCGCTTATTTTCACTTTGATAACTGCTGTCACGTCATGGTGCAGTTTAACAGGTACTTCTTTTGTCCCCAAAGCTTGGATTTTATTGATCAATTGAATTTTACGTTTATCCACAGGAACATTGTATTGAGCTTTGAGAGCTTTTGCGATATCTGATTTATCCACAGCGCCAAAAGTACGTCCTGTTTCTCCCGTTTTCATCTTAATTTCAACAACAACATCTTCTTTTTCTAAAGCATTCTTAAGCATTTTAGCTTCTGCTAAATCTTCTTCTGCTTGACGCTTTTGCGCTTTCTTTTGTGCTTCTACGGCTGCTAGAGACGCACTTGTCGCAGCTTTGGCTTGTTTTTGTTTAATCAAGAAATTAGCAAAACCAGTCGGAACCTCTTTTACTTCTCCCTTTTTTCCACGCCCTTTAACATCTTCTAAAAATACAACTTTCATTTTTCATTCTCTCTTTCTTCAAGCAGTTGAATCAAATCAGCTTCAACTTCATTCATATTTTTTTCATAAATTTGGGTTGCGGCATTGTTAAAATGTCCGCCACCACCCATCTGTTCCATAATGGATTGCACATTAAACCCATTTCGAGAACGTGCTGAGATGGCGATGTAACCATTATTATGCTGTGTGATAGCAAATGACGCAGAAATCCCCGCCATGTCAAGCAGAGTATCTGCTGCTTTAGCAGTTGCGATATTATCATACTTATGTTCGCTTAGGCCAAGCCCTACAGCAATGCCTGGCATTATCAATTTCGAATTTAATACAATTTCATTAGCTTTTTTATATTTCTCAAAATCGGTAGCCATGATCATCTTAATCAAATCATTATCTGCTCCTCGAGAACGTAAATAAGCTGCCGCCTCAAAAGTCCTTGCCGTTGTTGCTTTCGTGAAGTTTTTGGTATCCATCTCAATTCCGGCAAGTACAATACTCGCTTCAATCGTTGACATTTTCCGTTGATTATTATCATGAAACTGCAAGAGCTCAATGGTTAACTCACTTGCTGAGCTTGCCGAAGACTCAATATATGACAGTAATGCGTGCTCTGGGAAATCGTCATCTCTTCTGTGGTGGTCAATGACCACTAATTTTTCAAAGGATTTATAAAAATCAAGATTCAAGGTTTGACTCGTTTTGGAATGGTCAACCATAATAAGTAATGAATCTTTTTTCTTCAATTTCTGAGCAGTTTCTAGTCGAACAATATGAGTAAATCCATCTGACGACTCATTCATTTTTTCAATCGCACGCTGAACATCTGGTAAAAGTTGCTCTGGATCATAAACGACAAAAGCTTCTTTTCCAGACATGTTTGCAAAAGCCTTCATAGCTACTGCAGCTCCTAAAGCATCCATATCCGTAAAGCGGTGACCAACAATAAAAACGTCTTCTGCTTCAGCAATGATGGTCCGCAGGGCGGTGGAAATTGCTCGCGCACGCGTCCTACTTTTTTGAGTACGACTTTCCGAATTTCCGCCAAAGTAAGTCGGACGGGCTTGAGGAGTGTTCTCACGGAGTACTACTTGGTCCCCGCCTCTTACCTGAGCCAACTCTAAGTTATTTAATGCCACTTGACCAATAGTCGGAAAATCATTCCAGCCATAAGCTACACCTACAGACAGGGTTAACGGAATATCTTTTTGAGCTGAATTTTCACGGAATTGTTTAAGCACTTCAAACTTATCGTTAATCATTTTTTCTAAGATACGATAGTCACAGAAAAAATAATGGCGACTACTGTTAATTCGACGTAAATAAACGCCATACTTATCCGCAAATTCTTCAAGAAAAGATGAAATGAAACTGTTAATAGCTGTACGCCCACTGTCAGTAATCAAATCGGTTGCATCATCATAATTATCAACAGAAATCGCACCAATGACGGCACGGCTGTCATTAAATTCAGATTTGAAAGCTACTTCTTTTGTCGCATCAATGAGATAGATAAGATTTTTATCTACATCTAATTCTGCAACATATTTTTGTTTGCCAATTTCAATATATTGATCTTCACTTGCATTTTTTAAAATTCTTTTGATATCTTCACGATCGAGTACTTGATCATTTCCCTTAAATATCATATCAACAAAGGGGTTAAACCATTCAGGCTCAAGCGTTTGATTGTTAAATCTTATCACCCCAATGGGCATGTTATCCAAAGTAGCATTGAGTGAATTCTCGGCCTCATCGTTAATTTTTCTTATAAAATCTTGACGGCGCAATTGATAATTACGAGTTTGTGACAACAAAATAAGTGTTATCGCCACATTCAAGATAAAGAGATAAATCAAGATGGACCAGCGTGTCGCCGAACATATAACGACTACCCCTTCAATAACTTGTACGATAATCATGATGATAATAATAACAAGCGGTGAAAACCGTCGGACAAAATTCATAAATATCACTCCTATACGCCTTCTATTTTATCATAGGGCAGCAAAAACTTAAAGGATCGCTGATTTTCCTAATTCTAGTTCAAAGGCTTAGTTATTTTCCCATCTGTGGTCAATAAGTTGTCAATAAGTTTTTAGCACTGGTCAGTGAGTCCACAAATTGGTCAGCTTTTTCTTGATTCATACCGAAACGGTAATCTTTGATTGCCCACACTGTAGCCCCTGCTGCCTTACCTGCACTTATTCCTTTTTCTGAATCTTCAATGACGAGACTGTCAGTTGCCTTTACTTGTAATTTTTGCATTGCAGACAGGTAAATTTCAGGATTAGGCTTCGTTTCCTTTAAATCATTGCCTGATAAAACAACTTCAAAGTAGGGTTGCAGGCGATGAATACTTAAGACTTGTTGGATATCATTCATGGACGAACTAGAGGCCAAAGCAATCTTAGTCTGTTGTTCTTTTAAGTAGTCCAATATTTCTGTCACATCTGGATAAAGTAAATCAGCATAAGGCATCGGATGTGTCGCTTTATAATATTCATACTCTTTTTGAAGTTGTACCGCCTCACGAGGATTAAATTTTTCTCCTAAAATTCTCGGCCATATCTCACGCATATTTCCGCCAATAAAATCACTTGGAGTCAAATGGGCAATGGAAATATCGTGGCTCCCAAAGAATTCTTCTCGACGTTGTAAATAGTAGCGTTCAGTATCAACTAAAACACCATCCATATCAAATATTACTGCTTTAAATTTCATAGAACCATTATAACATAATGCGAGTTCTAAGGTTTAATTTATTTGTAAGGGACTACATTTCTAGTGCTTTCCATAATTAGTCATAATGGGTTTATTATTGAAAATTATCTGAAAATTAGCTATAATAAGTCAAATTATAGACTCTCATGAAGGAAGGTAATTAAAGTGAAAGTTGCTAAATTTGGGGGTTCTTCACTCGCCTCCGCTGCTCAAATTCGTCGTGTTTTAGAAATCGTACGCGCTGACAAGCGCCGAAAATTTATCATTGTTTCTGCTCCTGGAAAACGTACAAGTGCGGACACCAAAGTTACTGATGCCCTTATTGCTTACTATAAATCTTGTAAAGCTCATGATGAACAGAGTATTGAAAGCTCTCAACAATGGATTATCCAACGCTTTAAGACAATTTACGACGAGCTTGGGCTTACCAGCGACATTCTGTCAACCATTACCCAAAATATCATCGGGCTTGCCACGCTTTCACAATCTAATCCTTTCACTTATGATACTTTTCTTGCCGCTGGTGAAAATAATAACGCTCTTCTCATCGCTGATTATTTCTCTTCTGAAGGGATTCACAGTCGTTATATCCATCCTTCTGATGCTGGGATTTTTGTCTCTTCTGATCCGGGAAATGCTCGCCTCTTACCTGAAGCCAACGAACATATTAAATATCTTAATGAGCTTGATGAGGTCTTAATCATTCCGGGTTTCTTTGGCGTCACAAACGAAAACGAAGTCTGCACTTTCTCGCGTGGAGGCTCTGATATTACTGGTTCCATCATTGCCGCTGGAGTTAAAGCCGAACTTTATGAAAATTTTACAGATGTAGATGGTATATTTGCTGCTCACCCTGGCATAGTCAAAGCTCCCGTTCATGTCAAAGAATTAACTTATCGCGAAATGCGTGAACTTGCCTATTCTGGTTTTTCAGTTTTACACGATGAAGCCTTACTCCCTGTTTTCCGTGCACATGTCCCACTGGTAATAAAGAATACTAATAATCCGACACACCCTGGTACAAAGATCGTTATTTCAAGAGAAACCAAAGGTGCCCCGGTCGTTGGAATTGCTTCTTCAAGTGGCTTTTCATCGCTATACATTAGCAAATATTTGATGAACCGTGAGATAGGTTTTGGTCGCAAAGTCCTCTCGGTGTTGGAAAAACTGGCTATTCGGTTTGAACATATGCCAACGGGAATTGATGATATGTCTATTATCATACGAAGCCGTTATCTCACCCCACCTGTTTCTAAAGCCTTAATCGCTAACTTGACAGAGTCACTCCACCCTGATGAAGCTTATATAAATCGTGATTTTTCTATTATCACACTTGTAGGAGAAGACATGAAAGAACACATTGGGGTGACCGCCAAAGCCACAGCTGCGCTTTCAAAAAAAGGCATCAATATTGCCATGTTATCCCAAGGTTCTAGCGAAGTTTCAGTTATGTTTATTGTTAAAGAAAAAGATGAAAGAGAAGCTTTACGTGCTATTTATTCTGCTTTCTTTGACTAGAATAAAAAAAGCCCTTAAGGGCTTTTTTATTTGCACCTAAACTCCAACTAAACGTGTTGTTCAGACTGAGCTTGCACTTTTTGACCCGCAAAATTATTTAGCAGGTCTGGAACATCAATCCCCATTGTACCTAGCACATCAAGTCCTTGTTTGAGACTTTCTTGTGACATGCCAAGAATTTTAGAGGAACCCTCTCCACCATAGATGTTAATGGAATCAACAGCTTGAAGATTGCTAGACACACTGGCAACAACTTGAGGCAATACTTCGAGTGCCATGTTTAATTTTGCTGCGTCATTCATTTTTTGCATGGCTTCTGCTTTCTTCTCAATTGCTTCGGCCTCGGCTAATCCTTTTAGCCGGATTGCTTCTGCTTCAGCCTTACCAGTTGCTTCAATAGCTGAGGCCTCGGCTTGTGCTTTGACTTCACGTTCACGTGCGTCCGCTTCTGCTTTAGCGATTTGGGCGGCTTTTGCGGCTTCTGCGGCTTTTACAATATTAGCTTCATTTTCTTGCGCTTGGCGTAAAACTTCTTGGGTTTCAAGATCTGTTTCCCGTTGTTTCTTAATTAACTCAACTTGCATCTCTGCTTCAGTGGTTTCTTTTTTAGAAATTGCTTCTTGAATCGCATAAGCTTGGTCAGCAGAGGCTTGAGCCTGATCAGCCTTCGCTTTAGATTCGGCTGTCGCAATGGCTTGTTCTTGTTCATATTGCGCCAGATTAATTGCTTTTTCTTTTTGAGCATTTGCCACTTGGGTTGCTGCTAGAGCTTCTGCTTTTTGGGCATCTTGATCAGCTGCAGCTTTTTGAATACGTGTTTCTTTATCCGCATTCGCTACTGCTATAGCTGCTTCTTGTTGCACTCGTGCTACTTCTTTTGCTCCGAGGGCCTTGATATAATTTTGATCATCACGTATATCATTAATTACAAAAGAAACAATTGATAAGCCCATTTTTGACAAATCTGTTCCCGCTTGGTCTTGGACCTCTGACGAGAATTTGTTACGGTCTTCAATCAATTCCGAGACCGTCATTGTCCCGACGATTGCTCGAAGATGACCTCGTAAAACTTGATCGGCCATACCATCACGTTGTTCATCTTTTTTACCCAGAAATTGTTCTGCAGCTGTCGCAATATCTTGAAGCGTTGAACCTACTTTTATCATCGCAGTAGCTTCGACTGTAACTGGAATCTTATCTTTAGAGAGCACTTTTTCAGTTTTGATATCAATCGCAGCAGACTGCAGACTCAGGTAACGGGCATTTTGAAAAATAGGTAAAACAAACGTTCCAGAACCCCGTACCACTTTTAATTTATTCCCTTGCGAATCTTTATTGACTCCTTTTTTCCCTAAACCTGAGCCGTAAACGATTAATGCATCTTGTGGTCCTGATTTTTTATAATTTGCCGCTATAATTCCTAACAGCAAAACAATAACAACTATTATTGCAATAATAAGTATATAGAGTATGGGCATCGTGACTCCTTTTTGACCGATTTTGCTTTCCCTTAATGAGATAGCTATGAAATGAGCGTCTGTTGATAAGGAATCACATAGGCAATTCCTAATTTAGTTTCAATAATAAGTACCTCCGTTCCTTTTGCTATAGAATGAACACTTCCTTGAGAGGAATGAAAAATCTTGGCTGGCATTGTTTTTCTAGATTCATTGACAAAATTGGTTACTACCTCACCTGTCGCCTCTGTTGAGAGGATCGCTGTCGTAAGTATCCCTGTTAGCAACTCTTTTTCATCAGCTTGATAACGCTGATCTGAGAACTTATTGAAAAGTGCCATTCCCGGTAATGATAGGATGGTCAGTAGGATAAATAAAAAGATAAATACCAGCATGATAACAATAAAAATCATTTTCACTCCAATCTCAAAAAGCGCTTTCATGCTTTTTTATTAATATAGCACTTTCGCCTTAAAATGTAAATATGTTTACGACTATTTTTTGGAGATTTCTTTTATTTCGTTTGTTTTTTCAATGCAACACGTTGTTGACGTTCGAGTTCTTTTTTAATTCGTTCCTCTGGTGCATATTTTTCTTCCCAATCATCAGGTTTGAGGACTTTATGCGTCACGGGGTCAAAATGGGGGCGTCCATCAGGGAATATTTTCCCCATGTTTGCTCGATGTACAGTATTAAAGATTTCATAGGGGTCTACCCCCGCGAGCACCAGCGAACCATAAGTGAAATAAAGCAAGTCGACCATAGCGTCTACTTCTCCCGTTAACATGTCTTCTTTATGTGCTTTGCGCTCTACTTTTTTTACTGCTTTTTCTATATCCAAATGCAAGCTTTCCACTTGTTTAGAAAATCTTTCTTTGTCACCTTGCGCGCTAGCATAGAGAAACTCGACAATCTCTTCTACTTTGAAACCTGCACGGAAACTGGCTTCCAAAGGAGGAAAGGCACGAGGTATTTCTTGCGTTTTTCCATCCATCAAGCGATGGAATTCTTTAACTTTATTAAAGTTTGGATCTTTAGAGGTAAAATCTTTCTCTGCAGAGTAGCTGATCAAACCGTAATAGGCCAATGCTTTAGCTATTCCGTCCTGATTGTTAGTATCTGTGACATAGGTGGCGATTTTTTGGATTTCAGAATCAGCATTTCCCATGGCAATCCCATATCCTACACCAGTGAGCATACTCACATCGTTTTCTGAATCACCAAAACACATGACCTGATTCAGCTCAAAATTAAATTTTTCACCTAAACGACGGATGCCTGGTAATTTTCCGATCCCTTGGGGGATTAAGTCGACTGAGTAGGGATTGCTACGGGTCACTAAAAGTTCAGGAAAAGCTTTTTGAATCCGAGAAGTTTCATCTTTGGTGGCAACCATCATGGCTTGATAAACTGCTTCTTCTTCATCATCAGCCAAATCTTCATTTTGAGGGAGCACACGACGGACGATGTGCTTAAAACTATTACGAGCTACACCAGAAGTGCTCGAAGGTAAAAGCCCTGATAGAAAGCCTGCTATACGCGTTTCTCCAAATTTCAACAGTCCCGAACCATTAACGCCATGCGCTGTTCCAAGCGAAATATCCGAATGGTTCTGTGTTGCATAAGTCATTAATTTTTTTAATGTTTTGCGCTCAAGCGGATTATCAAAAATGACCTCCTTGGGTGTAAAAATATACTGACCATTATACGTTACCGCAAAATCAAGGTCTAAATCTTCTAATAACGGCATTGCAAAGGCTGGACCACGTCCAGTTGCAATTCCAATAAAAATCCCTTTTTTGCGGAGTTCTTGGATTGCCTTTCTTGTACTGCTAGCTACTCCGCGTGTCGAGGTAAATAAAGTGCCATCTAAATCAAAAAATACTGCTTTAATATCCATAATCCATCTTTTCTTAATTCTTTGTGAAGTTTTTTTCTTAGTTTAGTTAAATTATACCCTAATTTTCCGTCTATTTCATGGTTCACGAGTTCTTTTCTGGACAAATTTTTGTTATAATTTTTATGCACGTTTTACCCACACAGAATCAATATTCTATGTAAAATTATTATAAAAAGGAGGGAGAAATGAAAAAAATATTAATTCTCCACACCGGTGGTACAATTTCTATGGCCGAAGATGCACAAGGTCATGTTTCCCCAAATGAGAGCAATCCAATGAGTGCTGTAAATATGCAGCTTGATGAAGTCGAATTGGTTACAGAAGATATCTTTAATCTCCCAAGTCCACATATTACTTTAAGTGATATGTTAGTTCTAAAAAATCGACTCAAAAAAGCTTTTCTCACAGAGAGCTTTGACGGTGCCGTTATCACGCATGGTACAGACACTCTTGAAGAAACTGCTTTCTTTCTTGACACCACCCTTGAACGGGGGAAACCCATCGTGATGACTGGTGCGATGCGCTCAAGCAATGAATTAGGTACTGATGGTATTTATAATTTTTTGTCAGCAATCCGTGTCGCAGCTGATGAGCACTCCCATGACCGAGGAGTCCTTGTTGTAATGAATGATGAGATTCACTCAGCACGGTATGTCACAAAGACCCATACAACAAATGTGTCAACCTTCCAAACACCTACCCACGGACCACTTGGCCTACTTACGAAAAATAAAATCATCTACTTTCATAATGACAGTGAAAATCAACATCTCGATGTTCACTCTGTACATGGCAATGTCCCTATTGTCAAGGCCTTTGCAGGCATGTCCGGGCAAATTTTAGATTTACTCGATTTAGATAAATTGGATGGTATCGTCATTGAGGCGCTTGGCGCAGGCAATTTACCTCCTATCGCCAGTCAATCCTTACAACGCCTCTTAGATGCGGGTGTTCCTGTCGTCCTCGTTTCCCGTTGCTTTAATGGAATTGCTGAGCCTGTCTACGCTTATCAAGGCGGGGGTTCTCAACTCTATGATGCTGGCGTAATGTTTGCTGATGAAGTAAATTCTCAAAAAGCCCGTTTGAAATTGATTATTGGCTTGAACGCAGGGTTAGAGACCCCTTCACAATTACGTAGTTTCATGGAAAACTAAAAAATTTACTGACCAAGCGGTCAGTAAATTTTTGTTTATTGTGCGCTATTATGCGGTTTAATTCTGAGCACCTAGATTTTGTTGCAGCTCCTGCCAGATTTGCTCATTTTCTTCAAGGGAGTAGGAGTTAGCCCCTGAGGCAAGGGCATGTCCTCCGCCATCATGTCGCTTCGCAATTTCATTGATTGGAACAACTTTTGAGCGCATCCGTACTCGGAAATGCCCATCTGCTTGTTCAACAAAAATTGCCCAAGATTCAATGCCACGAATATTTCCTGGAACTCCAACGATACTTGATGTTTCTGCATCACGTAAGTCAAATTTTCTTAAGATTTCTTGAGTCAAAAGGACACGCGCAGCACCTGTGGGAGAAACTTCCATCTGTTCATAAACATAACCTTGTAAACGGGCCACCTTCATGTCAAAAGATGACATTTCCCGTCCCAAAGCCGACCGATCAAAGTCATAAGTGGCCAATTGGGCTGCTATCTTCAATGTGTTAGGTGAGGTTGCTGGATAAAGAAAGCGGCCCGTGTCTCCAATGATTCCCGCATAAAGTAGGCGTGCCGCTTCAGCGTTAAGCAAAAGCCCCGTACTGAATGCAAATTCAGCAATGATTTCGGAAGCTGAACTTCTGTCAGGCTCTACCAACAGTAAGTCCCCATAAGCATCATCATTAGGGTGATGATCAATTTTAATGACGAAATCAGCTTGTTGGTAACGCTCGTCGTCAATTCGTGGAGTATTTGCCGTATCGCAAACAATACTGAGGTATTTTTCATTTTTTTCAAGTTCTACTTGATCCATTTCTGTCAAGTAAGTCAAAGTTGGTTCATCATAGCCTACTGCATAAATTCGCTTGTTCGGGAAATTTTCCCGGAGAATAGCCCGTAGACCGGCTTGCGAACCTAAAGCATCGGGATCCGGATTTTTATGACGATGGATAAGGATTAAATCATAAGCTTCAATTTTTTTTAAAATTTCGTTCATTTTTCACTTTCACTTTTCATATTTATTGTTACTGATGCGCCTGTCAGTAACTTGCACATCAATTTTGCTCACGTCAGCTGAACATTTACTAAAACTTTAGCGATAATATGGTTAACATGATAAATCTCACAGTCTATCATCGCACCAATACGGGTCTCCCCGATTACTTTTGGATAAATTTCAAGTACATTATCAATACCAGCTGCCCCCAGCATATGCATATCAATTGATTCAATAATAATATTTCGTTTGCGTCGCTTACTAAAGACGCGATGGACCACATGGCTAATCAACTCAGAAAAAACGCCAGTAGCCACAGTCCCCACACTATTAATCATAAAGGGTTCGATAGTTATTGTATAAGCCGTTCCCTTTTCTGCCAATCCATCTGCGATATTGTCACTGAACGTGTGCGCCACTTGACTCTCTTCTTGAGCTTTTTGAAGACTTTGTAAGACATCTGACTTGGTAATAATCCCAGCATAAGTATGATTTTCATAGACCACGGGCATCATATCATACCCTTCATAAATCATCTTTTGAGAAACGCTTGCCACAGTCATATTTGCTTTAGCGACATTTGCTCGCGTCATCACCTTATTTAACAAGGTATCATTTTTTCTATTTGTCACATCACGCATCGCAACCACACCGACTACGACATTGTAACGATTAACGACCGCAAAACGGCTATCATTTGTTTTTTTCACAAGATCTAAGAAATCTTTAACCGTATTTTCCTCACGTAACGTTGCTCGTTTTTGATGGAACACATCGCCCACTGTAATCACATCTTTTTTGATGAGCTCATTTGAAAGGGCGTGACTAATCCGGTTGGCGACTGTAAAGGTGTCGTAACTTGTGCGCATGAGTGGTATGCCCAACTCATTCGCATAGTCAATCACCTCCTGATTGACCTCAAAACCACCAGTGACCAGGACAGCATTCCGTTCTCGCAAAGCCAAGCTTTGGATTTCTTTTCGATCACCGACGATAACTAAACCATTGGGAGAGAGATAACGTTTGAAAGAAGCACGTTCCATGGCACTAATGATAAAACGACTAAACTCAACCTCTAATCCTTCTAACCCTCCTAACACCTCCGCGTTCGCCACCTCGGTAATCTTGCCAAAGGTCAGCCGATGGGCGATTTTTTGCCCTTTAGCTGCAACACGAACAGTTCCAGAACGATCATTTACGGCAACTAAACCTTGATTTTCTGCTTCTTTTATCGCTCGATAAGCGGTACCATCAGCTACTTTCATGCGATTGGCGATTCCACGGACACTGACCTGCCGTCCGATTTCCAATCCTTCAATATAATTTAATATTTCCTCATGTTTTGACATCGTTCTAATGCGCTCTTTTCACTAACTTTTCTTGAGACCAGTTCGCAGATGAGGCTTCATATTTTTCAAAGTCCCGAATCTTCCCTGTATAAGGGCTTGCTGCTTTAAAATTCCCCATCAACTGGTAACCAACTTTTTGCGCCACTCTTTTAGAGGGAGCGTTGGTTTGATCAATTTTCAGTGTCACGTTTTTTAAACCAAATTCTTCTAAACTAAATGCTGTGAGCGTGGCTAAAGCTTCCGTTAAATAACCTTGATTCCAGTAAGCTTGATTAAGAACATAACCTATCTCTGCACATTGTTTTTTCTCAGAAAGGGAGACAAAGTGAATGTCTCCTATTAGTTTATTTTCTTTTTTCAACTGAATTGCCCATTTTCCTAATGGGGCCTTCATAAGTTCAGTTGCAAGGATATACTGCGTCTCTTCTAAAGAAAAATGGGGAGCAAAGACGTATTGGAGATTTTCTGGTTGACTCGTATACTCATACATTGCTTTTGCATCCTCAAACCTGAAAGGACGTAAAAGAAGCCTTGACGTCTCGAGTTCTGTAAAAGCTGCAAGTTTGACAATAATATTCATCGAATCTATCTTTCTACTCATCTGTGTCTCATTATACCAAATTCTTGCCTAAAACCACTACCACAAGTTAAAAGAAAAGAGTCTCTTTTATCTGACAAGCTCTTGCCTGTGTTATAATTCTTAGTGGTATTATAAAAATGAACTATAAGAAAATAAAATTAAACTTAGAAAATCCGTTGTCTTTTTGGTCTCACTTCTCAGGTGATGAGCGTTTCTATTGGTATGATCGTCAGAAAGAACAACTCATTATTGGTGCAGAACGCTTATGCGCCGTTAAAAATCAAACCAACGAATATCCCTATCTCTTTCACACACAGTCCTTTTTTGAAGGAGAAATGAGAGCACCTTGGCAAAACATGGGAGGCGAAACTCTTGCTTTCAAGCACTATTACGTTAAAACAAATCATGAATCCCTTTATCTCACCTGTACTGAGCCGGTCACTATTGAACCTAAAAAAGTATTAGAAGTGACTCATTCCCTCACACAAAAGGAAGATGATTTTGAAGAGTGGGCCAGACTCTTTAATCAGATTCAAGAAAGTTTTAAAGCGGGAGAAAGTCAAAAAATCGTAGCTTCACGGGAAATTGACTTCACTTCTTCACAAGATTTTTGCATAGAAAGCATTCTTCACAAACTTAGTAAGAATAATCCAAATTGCTTTATTTTTGCCTACCAAAAAGGAGAAAAGACCTTTCTAGGTGCCTCACCAGAGGTCTTAGTCCAAAAAGCCGATGATGAGATTTTAAGCTATGCCTTAGCTGGCACCATCTCCAAAACGGAAATCAATGCCGCTGAGCGTTTACTTAATGACCCGAAAAACCAATTTGAACATCATATTGTGATTGATAAAATAAAAGCTCAACTTCTCAAAAAGACATCACAAGTAACAGTTGAGGAGACAGGACTCATGGAACTAAAAAATGTTTATCACCTGAGAACCCTCCTGCATGCTAAGGATCATAGCACCTCACTTACTGAATGGGGAGTGCACCTTCATCCTACGCCAGCATTGGGCGGAGAGCCAAGTGACTATGCGCTCAATTTCTTACGCCACCATGAGCATCACGAACGTGGACTGTATGCCGCCCCGTTAGGGATTATTGACGGCCAGGGCAACGGAACCCTCGTAGTGGGGATCCGTTCAGCGTTGATTGAGGGAAAAACTTTACGTGCGTATGTTGGATGTGGAATTGTTCCTTACTCTGATGTTCGTGACGAGTTTAATGAAACCAAAGTCAAGTTAAAAACAATTTTAGAAGCTTTATAATAGATTAGAAAAGGATGTCCTTCATGACCAATGAATATTTAGCCCCTTTTGTTGATGAGTTGTTCAGACTAGGGGTCCGAGAAGCAGTGTTTAGTCCTGGTTCACGCTCTACAGCTTTAGCTATGCTTTTTGAAGAGTACAAAAAATACGACACCTATGTCAATATTGACGAGCGATCCGCCGCGTTTTTTGCTCTAGGTATTGCTAAAGCTCAACAACGCCCTGTCGTACTCGTTTGTACCTCGGGTTCTGCCGCAGCACACCATTTCCCAGCTGTGACTGAAGCAAAAATGAGTCGGATCCCCCTGATTATTTTAACCGCTGATCGTCCTAGCGAATTACAATTCGTGGGAGCGCCACAGACCGTTGATCAAACGCGTTTTTTTGGTACCTTCGTCAACCATTTCGAGACGTTGGAGGCTCCCCAAGAAACCCACTACTGGACCTATCCACGAAAAGTTGCACAACGGGCAGTACTAGCAGCGATTGACCATCTTGCAGGGCCTGTCCAGATCAATATCCCCTTACGGGATCCTTTAGTTCCTGCCTTACTTCCTGAAAATTATACTTATGGACGTAGTAGCCATCCTTTTCAGATAGCTCGAGGAAGGATGAGTGCTAGCATTAATCCTACGCTTATCGGGGAGCGCACACTTATTTTGGCTGGTCCAAATATTGAGACCTCTGCTCATGAAGCACTGCTCCAGCTTTCTGAAAAGCTTAACGCTCCTTTATTGGCGGATCCACTATCCAACATGAGAAATTACGACCACCCCCATATTATGGATAGCTATGATGCTTTTTTGAGTAATGTTCAACTGAAAAAAGAATTGAAACCTGATCTTATCTTTTTATTTGGTCAGATGAATGTTTCAAAGCGGCTCCAACAGTTCATTGCCCTTCATGAAGATGTTCCTTTTATCCAAGTAGATCCTGCACTTGATTATCGTAACCCTTCGCAGACCACTTCTTATATGGTTCAAAGTGACATTAAAAATTTTGTAACCTCTTTAACTCTTACAAATGCTCAGACTGATTACCTAGGCAGATGGCAAGCCGTCCAACATAAGATGCGACAACAACTTGATTTGGTGGCAGCAGAAAACCAACCATTTGAAGGACATTTTGTGCAGAAGTTGCAAGCCTTAATGCCTGAAAACGCTCAGTTGCTCGTTTCTAATAGTATGGAAATTCGTGATGTGGATTATTGGTGGAAAAAAGAGGATTCTGAGGTAACCCTTTATGGCAATCGTGGGGTAAATGGGATTGATGGGACCGAATCAACAGCACTTGGTTTATCAACTACTGGGCGTCCTACCGTTCTTCTTACAGGAGATTTATCCATGCTCCATGACCTGAATGGTCTGATTATTGGGAAAACCCATAAGCTCAATCTAACCATTGTTTTATTTAACAATGATGGAGGAGGAATTTTTCATCATTTGGCCCAAAAAGGTGTTCCTCATTTTGACTATCTCTTCTCTACTCCTCATGGACTTGACTTTGCTGGTTTAGCCCCTTTAACTGGTCTTGATTACCACGAAATTAAAGGTGATTTAGACTTTGAGAAATGTTTGATTCAATCAGTGAATACACCAGGTATGCACGTCCTTGAGATCAAGACTAATAAATCGTTAAGCCTTGCGCTTCATCAAAAATATACTGAATATGAAATTTGAAAGACGTACCCTTAGTATAGAAGGGATCAACTATGCTGTGCGTATTCACGGAAAAGGCAAGCCTCTTATCGCGTTGCATGGTTTCTCCGAATCCGCAGAAACTTGGGATTTATTGGACTTACCGGGCTATCAGATATTCGCAATCGATCTTTTGGGGCATGGTCAAACAGATAAGCCCAGAGCACGAGAGCCCTATCGGATTTCCCCCCTCCTTCACGCGCTCGATTTGCTGATTAAAGCACTTATTGGTGATCAATCCTTTGTTTTACTCGGTTATTCGATGGGAGGAAGGCTCGCCTTACGCTATTGTCTTACTTATCCACAAGCTTCGGTAAGCAGTTTAATCTTGGAATCGACAGGTCCTGGCCTAAATAGTGCCAAAGAACGTGACGATCGTCGCAAAGCTGATGAAAAATTAGCTGAAAACATCATGAAAAAAGGGCCAATCTGGTTCGCTGATTTTTGGGGAAATCTTGGACTTTTCAGCTCACAGAAGCACCTTTCTGAGTCCCTCCAAGCTCAAATATGGCAACGACGTGCGTCGAACTCACCTCACGCTTTAGCAAATACCTTAGCCGGTACAGGGCAAGGTGAACTCACTTCAGTGGCCGACCAAATCGATATCCTCCCGTACAAGCTTCTCTATCTCTCAGGTGATTTGGATAAAAAATATACACAATTAGGTGCAGAAGTTTTCGCCCCTTGTCAAAATGTTCAAGTCATCACGGTACCGGATTGTGGTCATAACATCCATTTAGAAAACATTGCTCTTTATAACCACATTGTAAGGGAATTTTTAACGGGCCACTGAGCCTTTATGATATAATGAAAAAATACGATTGATTGAGGGGTGTGACCTATTGAGGACAAAATCTTAGTGGTGCCAATAATTAATTTATCCCGCCAATAAGCCCTCTTTAGCACTGACAGCTCGGTCAGTTCTACTTTGAAACAAGCCTTTCTTTCTGTCTTGTTTCACTAATTAACTATTGATGAGCCTGTTTTATTTCAAGCTCTGTTTAAAGGAGAATCATGTCAAAATTTAACTGGGTTGCTCTCAACCGTAACTACGAAGATATTATTTATGAAACTTATGATGGCATTGCTAAAATTACCATCAATCGTCCTGAAGTTCGCAATGCTTTCCGCCCTAAAACCGTCGTTGAAATGATTGATGCTTTTAGTGTCGCTCGTGATGATACCAATGTCGGCGTGATTATTTTGACTGGTGCCAATCATGGAAAAGGTGAAGATAAAGAAGCCTTTTGTTCTGGTGGTGACCAAAAAGTACGTGGAAATGGTGGCTATGTTGGTGAAGACCAAATTCCTCGTTTGAACGTTTTAGATTTGCAACATTTGATTCGGATTACACCAAAACCTGTCATTGCTATGGTAAATGGTTTTGCCATTGGTGGAGGTCACGTTTTACATATCGTTTGTGATTTGACAATTGCTTCTGAAAACGCAAAATTTGGTCAAACTGGTCCGCGTGTTGGTTCTTTTGATGCGGGTTATGGTGCTGGTTTACTTGCTGCTATGGTTGGGCAAAAGAAAGCCCGTGAAATCTGGTTCCTCTGCCGTCAATATACTGCCCAAGAAGCAATGGACATGGGAATGGTTAATACTGTTGTTCCATTTGACCGTCTTGAAGAAGAAACCGTTCAATGGGCCCAAGAAATGCTTGCCCTCTCACCAATGGCGCTTCGTATGCTCAAAGGTTCAATGAATGCTGCAACTGACGGACTTGCTGGACTGCAACAATTTGCAGGAGATGCAACACTTATGTTCTATACCACGGATGAAGCCAAAGAAGGACGCGATGCTTTCAAGGAAAAACGCAAACCTGATTTTGACCAATTTCCAAAATTCCCATAAAAATTTCCCAAATTGCTGACAAAGCGTCTTTTTGACGCTTTTTGTGATTTAAAAGTTACTGACAGGATTTCCGTCAGTAAAAAATACACAGAAAGGAGAAAATTGAGTTCGCTCACAGCTTAAATAATGAAATGGTTAAAAAAACAGGCGGAACTTTATCCCCAAAAACACTTTTTAAATGACTCTACTTTTGCCCAAATCAATCAGGAAGTCAATAAGATGGCTGAACATTTGGCTCCTCTTATTGACAATCAATCACGGGTTGCCCTCCTTTCAGAAAACTCTGTTGAAATGGCCGTCGTTTTGTTTGCCTTGCTCGGTTTGTCAAAAGAAGTTCTTCTTTTGAATACACATCTAACCACATACGAACTGGCTGAGCAAGTCAATGAACTCGAGATTGAGACAGTCTTCACATCGGATTCACTGACAGAAAAAATTGCTGACAGCATTTCTTTTTCGGAAATTTGGACTAGTAACCCTTCCCCTGTAAGTCTGTCAGCAGATTTTCCTGATGAAAAAATTGCCGTCATCATGAACACTTCCGCCACTACCGGAAAATTTAAATCTGTCCCTATTACTTGGGGCATGATTTCAAATCACGTCAAAGCCTCAAAGGAAACGCTTGGTGCTTATGACAATGATAATTGGCTGGTCATCTTACCCATGTTTCACGTCTCCGGACTTTCCATTATCATGCGTACTTTATATAATGCAACATCAGCGACCATTGTTGATAAATTTGATGAAAACCAACTTCTTGAAATGATCAATTCTGGGAAAATCAACATGATTTCACTCGTTCCCACCCTCCTTACAAGAATTGCTGACAAATTATCTGCCAATAACTTACGTTTAATTCTACTTGGTGGTGAATTTATTCCCCAACCTTTAATCAAAAAATGCCAAGAATTAGGGCTTCCTATTTACAAAACTTATGGCATGACTGAAAGTTTTTCACAATCTGTCACTTTTAATATTTTAGATTTCCCTGATAAAATAAGCTCTGTCGGGCGACCTTTACCAGGTGTTGAAATTGAGATTCGTCAAGCTGACCTTGCTGGCGTTGGTGAAATTTGGTTAAAATCTCCGATGTTGATGAAAGCTTACCTCGGCCAAAAGCCTTACGGCACTGCTTTTGAAACTGGCGATATCGGTTACCTTGATGCGGACGGTTTTCTCTATCTGCTCAATCGCAGAAAAGATATCATTATTTCTGGCGGTGAAAATATTTACCCCAAAGAAATCGAAGATTTAGTTTATTCTCTTCCTGAAATCAAGGAATGTGCCCTTGTTGCTAAGCCAGATGCCAAGTGGGGACAAGTGCCAATTCTCTTCGTTTCAGGCAATATTTCCCAAGAAAAATTAGAAAACTTTCTCACTGAAAAACTGGCAAAATACAAACGACCCCAATCCATCACTTTCATGAATAAATTGCCCAAAAATGCGTCTGGAAAAATCTTGAGAAAAGAGCTTAAAGGATGAGAATTGAAAAAATTACAATGTTTCATGTTCAACTCCCTATGAAATTTAATTTTAAGACCGCCAAAGGTTCCTTAAATCTCCGCGATACAATTATTATAAAAGTTGAAAGTCCTAACGGACTTTCGGGATTTGGTGAAGTTGTTGCTTTCACGACTCCTTTTTATACTTCAGAAACTTTTGCTGATGCTTGGAAAATTTTGGAAGAAACTTACCTGCCAGAAATTTTGCAAAAAGACTTCTCACACCCTTTTGAGATCCATAAATTTTTTAGAAAGCCCTTACCGATGGCACTGGCTGGACTAGAAAATGCCCTTCTAGATTTATATTTTAAAGAAAAAAATGAAAATTTGATTACTGGACTTTTCCAAGAAAAATTAGCTGATAAAATCCCACGTGGTGCGGTGCTTGGACAAATGTCTGATGCGCAAACCATTAAGGAAATTGACCAACTTATTAACAGTGGCGTCAAAAGAATTAAATTAAAAATTAGTCCACAAATTGGGACTGACTTGATTAAAAAGCTGGTAAAAAGATATCCACAAATTACATTTGCTCTTGATGCCAATCGAAGTTTTCAACTGACAGACTGGCCAGTCATCAAAGCGCTAGACGAACTTGGTCTGGCTTGTATCGAAGAACCTTTTGCTATCAAAGATTTATCCGAATTAAAATTACTGACAGAGCTGTCAGTGAACTTTTCAACGCCCCTTTGCTTTGACGAATCCGTTCAAGATTTAGAAAGTCTAAAAATACTGACAGAACTTCCTTTTCAAACGATGCTCAATGTAAAAATAGGTCGTTTAGGTGGACTTTATCAAACGCAAAAAGCCATCGAATTTTGCAGACAGCATCAGATTGGCTTTTGGATTGGCAGTATGGTTGAGTCTGGCATCTCAAAAATACTCCATGTCCAACTCGCCGCGCTTTCTGGAAATGCGATGGCCGGTGATTTATCCGATTCTAAGCATTATTTTGACCAAGACCTCATTCAACCAGAAATTGCCTTTCCAAACGGTTGGATGACCGTCCCGACTGGCGCTGGCATCGGTCTGTCCGTTAATGAAGTCGCGCTAGATCGCTACACTGTAAATAAATTGAGCTTGACCTCCTTGAAATGAACGAAAAAAAGAAAAAACTGGAACCTGCACAAGTGCAGAACCACATTTTTCCTATTTTTTCATCATTTCATGACAGTCGGTCTCACATCTTATTAAGGAGATTTTCCAATGAACATGATTGACCAACTCAATATCACAGATTTTCAGCTTTTTACTGACGAGAATGCTGACAGTTCTGTCAGTAACAGCTATAAGTTCTCAAGTAAAATGATCCTCAGTGCTTTTCATGCTCAACCGCACGGCTTTTTAAATGGAGTTGCAAGTCTTGCCCTCGCTGAAATCACAGCTGGTATGGCCAGTAATACCATCGGCTCTGGTCAATATTTTGCCCTTGGTCAAAGCGTAAATGCCAATCATCTCAACCCCAAAAAATGCGAAGGTTTCGTAAATGCCCGCGGTCTTCTGCTCAAAAATGGCAAACGTAACCACGTTTGGGAAATCAAAATCACTGATGAAAATGAAAAGCTCATCTCTCAAATCACGGTGGTCAATGCCCTTGTGCCTATAAAAAAACTCTGACAGATCTGTCAGAGCTTTTTTAACCATAATTATTTATTCATCTTAAATTATTTATTCATCTTATTTTAAGAATTCTTTGATTACTTCTTTATAAAACTCAATACATTTTAGATAAATCTCTTTATTAACGTACTCATCTACCATGTGGCTTGTATTGTTACCCGGACCTACAACAGCTACTTGCAGGTTAGGATTTCCTTTTAAGAATGTAGCTGCATCTGTACCACCTGCCACAGCTCTAAGGGGGTAATCTTGCATCAAATATTTTTCTCCTAATTCTTTTACAAGTTTTATAAAGGAGGAGTTGGGATCACTTTTAACAGGAAGCTTATTATTTATTACCTCTAGCTCCAAACGGGTCCCATGCTTTTTATTTAATTCTTCAATAATAGCTTCTAAGTCACGAGTTATTATATCAGCATTATGCGTTGGTGTAGTCCTTATGCGCCCTGTTAAACTTGCTGTCGCAGGTACGGAGTTTATTTGATCCCCACCATCTATCAATGTCGTTACGGGAATAATCTTACCTAAAGTATCATCCACTAATTTAGTGTTTTGAAAATATTCTTCTTGCTTATTATAAAACATAATCAAATTATTTATTGCATTAATGCCCAAGTGAGGCATTGAACTATGGGCTGTCTTGCCAGTTGAAGTAACTTTGTAATCGTAAGAGCCATTATGCGCATAAATCAAAAAATGTTGTTCTTGAGTTTTATTATCATTCAATAATTTTTGTATTTTTTCATCTGGAAGAGGAAGACTTCCAATATTATTTTCTATCTCTTTTTTATTAACACCAGAGGGCTCCGCAACGATAAGAGCATCTAAATCTTCAACTTCTCCTAATTCGACAAATTTTTCTGCTCCCGATTCATTTTTTTCTTCATCTACTGTTGCTAAGAACTTGATTTGTCCATTAAATTTTTCACCCGACTCTTTCAGTTCAATCATCGCTATAGCAAGCGCAGCAAGCCCACTCTTCATATCAGACGTCCCACGTCCAAAAAGATTTCCATTTTTTTCATACAAATCAAATGGATCATGTGTCCAGCTATTTTTTTCACCTATACTTACCACGTCCATGTGTCCCGTGAGCCCTAGTACTTTTTCACCTTCTCCAAAGGAAGCAATAAGATTATCCCTCCCTGGACTAACTTCTATATTACGAGCATCAATACCATACTTCTTAAATAATTGGGCAAGGTAATCAGCAACCTTTTTTTCGTCTTTATCTTGTGTATCTATAGCTACAATATCTTTAAAAATATTTAGTTTTTGCTCTGTTTTCATTTCTATCTCCTTTAACATTATGTGTTATTCTGATTGCTTTAATTTTTTTATACCGCCTCTTTTACTGATAATGTTTGGGTTATTATTACTCAGGCTATATAATATTTATATATTTTTGGTATCGCTTATTAAAATACATATAAATTTCTGAGGGACTTAGTTTTTTTTGAATATCAAGAAAGAATTTTATTTTTTCCCTCCCTTCATCTTTATTCAAAAAATGATAAATCCAAACTCCTTTTGTACCATAAAGTAACATTCTCAAGAACATTCTGTCTTCTGTCAGCTTTTGCTTTTCCATATATTTTATTATTTTTAGTGAATCGCTTTTATAACCACGATAAGCTAATACATTCGAAGCTCTGCACAAAGCTAAAACAATCTCTCTATTAAATATCCTAGATTCACAAATTCCATTACTATTTTTCTTGAAATTATCATAGATCTTTAAAATTTCATTATTATCCAAAAAGTCCATGATAATATAATAAATGTACAGTTCGGCATGGCCCCAAGTCTGTGCATCGAATAAAAAAGTAGTCGTTCGGCTTATATCTTGAACTTCTTGCCTACCTAATATAATCTTTATTGCTGAATAAACAACCCTATATTGTTGTTGCTCACTAATAGTTAGAAGTTCTTCCAACTTTTTCCTATCATCTTTGAAATACGCTTCCTCAGCTTCTTCTAATAATAAAACAGTATCTGCCGTTATATAGTTGTTCAGATAATTATCAAACTGTGCTAAACCACTTCCCATTCTTTGCAGTGCTGAGTCCACTTTTTCCAAACTCATCATCGTTTTCCCACACTCGAAATCTGACAGTGTGGATTTGGGAATACCAATTGAGGTAAAATCAGAAATAGCAAAGCCCTGTTGCTTGCGAATTCTTTTGAATACTTCACCATACTTTTTATAAACCATTTTAAGTGCCTCATTCTAAAAGGATAGAGAATTAATGTTATATTCATTATAATACATTGTTTAACAAGGGAAAAGATTTTTGTCCGTTGTTCCGTTATATCGGACGCTCGATACGCCATCTCCTAAAAAAGTCGTCAAAGAGGCAATCGAAAGGAGATGCAGCTCTCAGTATTTTAAGATTAACCATCTTATTTGCGTACATATTCTCTATCCTCTTAAATAAAAAAGGCTCCCTTTCAAAATAGCCTTCATTTTATAACTAAATGATCTTCCACCTGAGGAGTTTCAAGCGAGATTATAATAGATTTGTTTTATTTAGAAACAAAAAAAAGAGCACATAAGCCCCATACTTAGTGCTGCTACCGTCAGGTCCTGACACGCTTCGTAAGAAACTTATTGCTCCGAAAACTATTATAACACAATTTATTTTTTTCGTCTATTTTTAAAGAAATCTTGCATGATTTTTGCACACTCGTCTTCTAAAATCCCCGATTCTACTTGGACGCGATGGTTCAGTCGCTTGTCTTCTAAAATCTGATAGAGACTGACTGTTCCTCCAAATTTAGGATTTGTCGCCCCGAAGTAGACTTGTGGAATCCGCGCCAACCCAATTGCTCCGACACACATGACACAAGGTTCAATGGTGACAAAGAGGGCGCAATCAAGGAGTCGCCAATTTCCCACTGCCTGATTTGCTGCTTCAATCGCACAAACTTCAGCGTGATGGGTCGCCCGACCATCAAGCTCTCGCCTATTGAAATCACGCGCAATAATTTCGCCGTCTTTAACAATGACAACTCCAATAGGAACCTCCTCATTTTCAGCTGCTTTCTGCGCTTCTTTGAGTGCTTCTTCCATAAAAAATTCTTTTTCTTCTTCTGTAAAAACTTGCATCATTAGAGCTGCCATTTTTTATGCGGAACTGCTAAATCAGTAATGACAGTATCTCCCGCTGCTTCTTTTGCTTCCGTCAGTAAAATATCCAAATCACCAAATTGTGGCAGATGCGTCAAAATTAATTTTTTAACCTTTGCCTCCTTAGCAATTTGACCGGCTTCAATGGATGATAAGTGATTAGGCATTTTTGCTTTGTCCTTAAAGAAATAAACATCAGCAAGAAGAAGGTCAGCCGCTTTGGCAAAGTCAGTCAATTCATCAAAATAGCCAGTATCTCCAGTATAAATCAAAACTTGTCCCGTTCTGCGTTCAACAATGCGCATGGCATAATTCACCACAGGATGAACTGTTTTTAGAAAAGTAATATCAAAAGGACCAACTTTTGTTCCATTTTCGACATCATAAAGATGACCTTCAGAAACCTTATCCAAAGTTAGTTTAGAAAATTCATATTCATTTTCCCCATGGCCATAAATAGGCAACATCATGCCATCCCAACCATCTTGACCCAATGGATAAAGCTGACGATATTGGCGCAGAGCCCCCAAATCTGCAATATGGTCTTCATGATAATGACTCAAAATAACTCCATCAAGTTGAGTTGGTTGCAATTCATGTTCAAGTTCTGTCACCGCGCGTGAACCACAATCTAAAAGCAGGTTAAAACCTGATTCTGATTGTAAAAGATAAGAGGTTGTTCCGGCATCGCGCGTAGGATATCCGCCCCAAACACCTAGTGCTGTTAATTTCATATTTTTTCTCGCTTTCTTTATTTTTGCTTAAGTCTATTATAACAAAGCAAAGCTCATTTCGCTTATGCGCCATTTAATCTTTACTGACAAACAAAAAAAGTGGTAGCCTCTACCACTTTTCTCTTATTTCCAAATTTCATCCACAAACTTTTTAATATGTGCTAATTTAGACCATTCTTCTTCTTCAGTCAAATCGTTTCCTTCTTCTGTAGAAGCAAATCCACATTGTGTTGAAAGTGCTAAATTTTCAAGTGGAATCGATTCAAGCGCCTCGTCTAAGCGAGCTTTAATGTCTTCATACTTTTCAAGTTCTGGATGTTTAGAAGTGAAAAGTCCTAGCACAAGCAAGACATCTTTTCGTTGATTCCAGATTTCTGCTAAAGGAGCAAAAGAACCTGAGCGAGCATCATCGTATTCTAAAAAGAAAGTATCATAATTAAGCTGACCTAAGTATTTTGCCACAGGCTCATAAGAACCCTCAAATAAATAAGTTGATTTGAAATTCCCTCGACAAATATGAGTTGAAACTCTCAAGTCCTCAGGTAAATCCTTCAAGAGTTGATTAACAAGATAGACAATGTCTTCACACATCTTAACATACTTTTCATGATTTTCTGGATCATCTAGTAATCTGGCAATAAGATAAGCCCAAGTCGTATCGTCCAGTTGAATATAACGCGCACCCAATTCATAAAAATGGAGCAAAGTTTCATGATAAGCTTGAGCCAAATCATCTAAGAATTCTTCCCAACTTCCATAAAATTCTGGCCAACGGTCTGAACGACCATCACGATTTGGAATTAACGAAGGGGAAGGGATAGTTACTTTAGGTTCAACACCTGGTGGGAGGATAGATTTAAGAAATTCAAAATCCTCAAAAAAGGGATGGTTCGGATTATAAGCAACTTTTGAAGTCAATTCAATATTTGTAGTGCGGGTTTTTGCCCCGTGAAACTTGTAAGAATCAGTTTGCTCATATTTACCCACTCCGTTAAGCCCCCAGAGAAAGTCTAAATGCCACCATGAGCGGTTAAATTCACCATCTGTTACTGAAGTTAGTCCAACTGCCACTTCTTTTTTTACAAGTTTTTCAATGGCTTCATGTTGTACCGTCTTGTAGTCAGCAAGTGAAAGTTGATTCGCTTCGTATTGATTACGCGCAGTCTTAAGTTCTTGAGGACGAAGAAAGCTTCCCACGTGATCAAAATGTGAACGATTTTTTGTCATAAACTCTACCTAGATTCTATATTATTTCTTTCTTATTATTCTATCAAACTCTCCTCAAGGTTGGTCTTCATATTTTTTAATGATGCAATGCAAATATTTTATGCAAAAAAGTCCAGCTTATGGACTTTTTTAACTAAGTATAGTGCGCTTCTAAAGCCATTGGATCAAGGAGGTGGATTTTTTTCCCCTGCCGTTCAATACACTGGGCCATCTCAAACCCTTTGAATTTGCGTGAAAGAGTTTCTGGTGTAGTCCCAAGGAAATTAGCTAAGTCCTTCATCTTCATCGGGAGAACAAAATTTAAACTTTCAGTAGCTTTTGCAAGTTGTAAAAGGTAGTGAGCAAGGCGGTTTTCGATACTTTCCATGACCAAATAAGCAGCTTGTTGCTCTGTTTGTTCAGCTTTTTGAGCATTGATTTCTAAAAGTTTTAAGCTCAGTGCAGGGTTATTCATAAGCAATTCTTTAAAAGCTTCGCTTTTTACAAAACAAACCACGCTATCTTTTATCACCTCACCAAACATATTTTCATTGACAACACCAAAAAGCGCAGCTTCTCCTTCGTAACCGCCAGGCTCTATCACTCGCAGAAGTTGCTCTTTACCGCTTGCGGAAAGCCGATAGATTTTTAAGGCACCTTTTGCTACAATGACCAAACGGGGTGCTTGGACTGGCGATAAGACAAGCTCTCCCTTCTGAAAGCTCTGGTGCTGAACCACTTGCTCTACTTTCGCAAGTTCCTCTGGTGCGAGTTGACTGAAAAGGGGAACCTGTGTGATACAATGATGTTCTTGCACTTTTTATTCATCTCCCATCCTTTTTGTCATTACTGACAGGCTGGTCAGTAACTTTTACCTTATTATAAATCATTTATTGGTTTAAAAACTTGAGGATTATCAAGTTTTTAAATTATCATACTTCAAATCGCATAATCAGATAAGCCGCACCAATCAAGATGGTCGAGCCAAGCATTGTCCAGCTGCCAAACCAATTTCCCGCTAAGGTGGCGATAATGGCCCCCAAAAAGAAAATTCCAATCAACAACACATAAATTCCTGCAGAGCGTAGTTTTTCTTGATCCTTGGTTAAAAAATACTGAGCAAGATTAGCCGACATTGATTTCATATTCCCCGTCATGAAGATACTCCCGTAGGCGCGACCATGTACTTTTGTAAAGGCATCATATTGAATTGCCATAAAGAAACTAAAAAGTCCTACATAGACGGACACAGGAAGTTGCAATCCTAAGCCATAAGCAATAGCAAAAGTAGTCACTCCTAACCATTGAATGAGTAAGAGATAGGTGGCATCAAAACGGTGACGTTTCATCAAATAATGGGAGTAAAAGCCTCGAGTCATAACCCCTAAAACAAAGAAAATCATTGGAATTACAAAATTCCAAAAACGAGGAAAATTTCCTTGAGCAATGTTAATTCCCGCTTGTATTAAATTTCCTGACTGCGCACCTATAAAACGATCATCAAAATGGAAAAATGAGAAACCATCCATAAAACCTGCATTTAATGCAAAGAGCAATGCGATGCGCATTTTTTCCTTAACTTGTTTATCCATAGCTAAAATTATAACAAAAAAACGCCGTCTGACGAATTTTATCCGTTTTCATCACTTTTTGACAGACCATTTACTGACAGAGCTGTCAGTAAATTTAACGCTACTTTTCCATGAAGAGGGTTCTTACACAGGCTGTCAGCGCTTATTTTTTAGTCTTTTATTCCATCTAAAGCCTAGCTAAGCCATTTTCTTTGCAATATAGTGGCCATAGTTTATAATAATGTTAAGTAAACGCGTACATGTTCAGTTCTCGAGCTTTCTCAAATCATTAAATAATCCAAAGCTTTTACGCTATAATAAAAGAGAGAAAAGTGGAGCAACTAGAGGAGACGGAGGATTTTTCAATGAATGGTTATAAACAGCAATATACTTGTTTAAAGTGTGCTAACCACACTTTTGAACAGGACCAATTTCAAGCTACAGGTGGGGACTTTTCTAAGTTTTTTAATGTTCAAAATAAGAAATACATTACTATTTCTTGTGCCCAGTGTGGTTATACGGAGCTTTATAAAGCCCAAACAAGCACAGGAATGAATATTCTAGATTTTCTATTAAATGGCTGATTTCAAAAAAATAAGACCTTGGTCTTATTTTTATTTAAGGAATTTAAGGTATAATTAAAATACACACATTTTAGAAAAGAGAATTATTTATGGCAGTTTTGGAGCTAAAAAATATCCGAAAATCTTATTTCCTCGGAAAAGAAGAGTTTCCCGTCTTAAAAGGAATTGACCTCGAGTTTGAGCGGGGAGATTTCGTTAGCCTTCTTGGAGAATCCGGGGGCGGGAAATCAACTCTCATGAACATCATCGGTGGTCTGGATCGTAAATACGAAGGGGATGTTATCGTTGATGGCATTGCTCAAAAAACAAAAAAAGAAAAAGATATGGATGCCTATCGGCGTGATACGATTGGTTTCATCTTCCAATCGTTTAACTTAGTGAGTTATTTGAGCGTTTTAGATAACATCTTAATCAGCCTGAAAATGACGAATCTTTCAGATAAAGAACGTCATGCACGCGCTATTGAGTTGACCAAACAAGTTGGGCTTTATGAGCATCGTAAGAAAAATCCTTCGCAACTCTCTGGTGGGCAAAAACAACGGGTCGCTATCGCGCGAGCTTTAGCCTCTGACCCTGAGATTATTTTAGCCGACGAACCTACAGGTGCCTTAGATTCACAGAATACTAAAGAAGTCCTCGCTTTACTCCGTGAAATTGCTCAATCGGGTAAAACGGTAATCGTTGTCACTCACTCTCAAGAAGTTGCTGACTATGGGACACGTATCATTCGCTTAGCAGATGGACAAATTACAGGGGATGAGCGGCTAAAACCAGCTTATCCAGTCGAAAGTCACGAACGTGTCCAATCTAAAGCATTGACTTATCGTGATACTTTCCGCACCGCCTTCAAACACTTTACGCACTCTTGGAAAATTAACTTGTTAATTGCACTAGGTACAGCGATTGGACTCTTCTCCGTCATTTTCTTCTTAGGTTTAGGCAATGGTGCGACCAAATATATGAATGACACGATCAGTTCAAATGTTAACCCTAATGTCGTGACCGTATTCAAGCGTACCACTACGGATAATAAACTCAGTAACGAACAGGCGCTCCAGCAAAGTCAACAAGAACTTGGAACTTCTACTGGAAACCTTGATAATGATCACCTCAATAAACTCAAGAACATTGATCATGTCAAAAAGGTAGAACCTACTTATTCACTTTCAGGAATGAGTAGTCTCAAATACAATGATAAAACAAAAGCTGGTTTATTCACACTTGATACTTGGACTGAGTCGAATATCAACGACGAATATGCCGCTGGGGCTAAGCCTAAAGATGGTGAAATTGCTCTCCATACTGCCGATGCAAAAGCCCTCAATGCGGATTATAAATCCCTGGTTGGGAAAACAGTTAATTTCACATTCCAAGCTAAAACAAGTAATGGTACAGCAGTTCAAGTCAGCAAAGACTTTAAAATTTCTGGTATTCTAAAAGACCCTGAAAATGCTGCTGGCTCAAGTTCTTCTAGCAGTGTAATTGCAACTTACAATACGATTAAAGCTTCCTTGTCTGCCGTAGATGCTGACACAAATGCTACTTATGCCGTTGTTACAGCAGATAAAGTTGACAATGTTAAAGGCGTTATCTCTGATATCCAAGCGCTTAAAGTGGATGGAAACAAAGCATTTGTCACTTTTAGTACAACTTCAATTCTCGATTTGGTAACCAATATTACTAACATCGTCAGCTATGTTCTTGCTGCTATCGCAGGGATTAGCTTAATCGTCTCTATTTTCATGATTGTTGTCACAACTTACATGAGCGTTGCTGAACGTACCAAAGAAATCGGGGTTATCCGTGCACTTGGTGGTCGTAAGAAAGATATTTCTCGTCTTTTTACTTCTGAGAGCCTGATTCTTGGCGTATCCTCAGCAGCAATTGCCATTGTCCTCGCTTATGCAGGCCAAGCGCTCATCAATAAAGCCCTTGAAAGTTTCCTTGATGGTGCTAATATTGTCCAAATCTCGACAGGAAATGTAATTTTTGCCATCATTGTTGCCATCTTGATTGCGTTACTTGCAAGCCTTGCTCCTAGTGGACGTGCTGCTCGCTTAAATACTATTGAAGCACTCTCTGCTGAGTAAATCCAATTCAACTACTGATCATTTGGTCAGTTCAATTTAACACCCGATGAGTTTACTCATCAGTAAAAAATAGACCTTGCCCGCTGACAAAGCCTATTTTTTATATTACTTTGTCCCTCTTTCAGCTTATGTTACAATAAAAATAACAGACGATCAAAAAGGAGCAAGAATGCAAGAAATAATTATCCAAGTCATGAACCAATTTGGCTACTTCGGTGTCGCTTTTCTCATCATGGTTGAAAATATCTTTCCACCAATTCCCTCAGAAGTAATTTTGACTTTTGGTGGCTTCATGACGACTTATAGTGAACTTGGGATCATCGGAATGATCATCGCTGCAACCATTGGCTCAGTACTCGGAGCTTTAATTCTCTACTTTGTTGGCCGCCTCTTGAGTGTTGAACGCTTAGAGACACTTGTTTCAGGTAAGTTAGGAAGAATCCTTCGCTTAAAAGCAGGGGATATCCAAAAGGCTGAGCAATGGTTTCTGAAAAGAGGGAATGCCACTATCTTCTTTTGCCGCTTCATTCCCTTAATTCGCAGTTTAATCTCAGTTCCCGCTGGTAGTGCTAAAATGAAACTCCCTATTTTCCTCTTTTTAACTACTTTGGGAACATTGATTTGGAATATCGTTTTAGTCTCACTTGGAGCTGTTTTAGGAGATAATTGGGAGAATTTAGCAACCATAATTGATACCTACTCTACAGTAACTGTGGTTATCCTGGGTGTAGTTTTCCTTGCAGGGCTTCTAATTTTTATCAAAAAACGCTTTTATCCTTCCCCAGCAACCAAAGTAAAAAAACGCTAAGTAGCGTTTTTTATTTTACCTCTTTTTTTATAGCGTAAAGCTTATAAAAAACCGGTCTAATAACATCAGGTTACGAGACGCGGTTCTTATCTTTTATTATGCAGTTGTCAACTGCTCAGCAACATAGGATGCATAGAGTGGATGGTCTTTCACGAGTTCTTGATGCTTTCCTGAACCGGTTACTTTTCCTTTTTCAATGAAGTAAATACAATCTGCATCTACAATTGTAGAAAGCCGGTGAGCTATTACCAACGTTGTCCGTCCTTTCATTAGACTATCCAAAGCACGTTGTACCATTGCTTCTGATTCACTGTCTAGACTTGCTGTCGCTTCATCGAGCATTAATATTTTAGGGTCGCGTAAGAAAGCTCGCGCAATGGCTAAACGTTGCCGTTGTCCGCCTGATATCTTAACACCTCTTTCTCCCACTTGAGTATCAAGCTGTTCAGGCATATTTTCCACAAAAGCCCGCGCATAAGCTAAATCTAGTACTTGCCAAAGTTGTTCATCACTATAATGTCCAGTTAACCCATAAGTCAAATTTTCTCGAATCGTCCCTGCCATAATCGCCGAATCTTGTGAGACAAAACCAATTTGGCTCCGCCAACTTTCTAGAGAAAGTTCCTCAATAGGTTGTTCCCCTATCGTAATCTCTCCAGCTGTTGGTTGATAAAAACGTTCCAAAAGAGAGAATATAGTTGATTTACCACCACCCGAAGGACCTGCAAAGGCAATAATGGAATTGGGTTTAGCTTCAAAGCTAATTCCTTGAAGGATCTTTTCAGATTCATCATAGGCGAAATCAACCGCATGAGCTGCTAAAACTTTTCCTTCTAAATCAACAGTCACGCCTTGATGAAGCACTTCTTGGTCTTCTTCTAATAATTCCGTCAGGCGTGCAGTTGAACCCGAAGCTTTGGCTAATTCTGTAAAGAACGTGGCCACAGTAGGAACTGCACCAATCAAGTTCATCAAATACATCATCATCCCAAGTAGCGTCCCCAGACTCATTACACCCGTTGAAATGAGATAAATCCCATAGGCAAGTAACCCAAAGATCATAAGCATCATGGAAAGCATCATAATAGGAGACATTAGACCATCAAATACGGCTTCACGTATCCCAATTTTATATAAGGCGTTAACATCAGATTCTGCTTTATTTGATGCTTCTTTCTCTGCATTTGAAGCCTTAACCAAGCGAATTTCTGAAAGGGATTCATTAGCAATCCCCTGGAAATTTGCGAGTGAATCTTGACGCGTACGACCAATTTTTTGACCAAAAGTCATGATGGGAAACATGATCAGCATCACGACAGGTACCGCAATAATCATCGCTAGGGTTAAGCGCCACTGCATTTGAATCATAAAGATTACTGAACCAATCAAAAGCAAGATAGAAGTAAAGGCTTGTGGAATGGCATTAGCAATTAAATTTTTTACCTGCGTTGTATCATTAGCTAAACGTGAAGACATCTCTCCGGTTTTGACTTCATCAAAATATTTAACAGGGAGATGAATCATTTTATCCCAGACACGTGTGCGGAGATTTTTAACGACGGACTCTCCAAAAAATCCTAATACGATAGCAGCTCCTGCAGAAACCAGTGCAGAGATAATATAAAGTGCTATAACTACTGCTACTTTACTTCCATCTACACCTTGTGAAAAACTATTCACAAGTGGTTGAACCATCTTGGGGACTTGTAACTGAATAAATGTTCCAATAATCCCAGCAAGGATTCCTATCGCAAAAAATAGATAGCGTGGTTTAGCCGCACGGATTAACGCGATAAAATGTTTCATAGATGTTTTATCGACAGCTTTTTTTTCAATGTGTTGATAAGGTTGTGAACCTCTTTCCATTTTTTTACTTCCTTTATTCATTTTCTAGATAAGTCATCAGTTTTTTTAAAACAATCTCATATCCTTTTGGCAGCATATGCAAACCATCAAACGTAATTTCTTTTTTTAGATTGCCTTGTTCATCTGCTAACCCTTTATTGGCATCAATAAAAATTTACACTTTGGCGTTTGGCGAGCAAAGCTATTTTATTGCTGGCAGGTTGAAAGGCATCCTTAGATCGCGTTTTTAATAACTTTCTTTCATCTTCATCTTTGGGTCCAAACACTATATCATTTAAAAGTCGTCCCAATTATCAGGTTCTTTTGGATCTTGAACGGAATCTTTATTCTTCTTTTCTTTGGTTGTTGTATCTGAGAAATTTTTGAAGCGTTCATCCATTTCATTATCAAAATTTTCCCAGGGAGCGTTGAAACCCGTTTGATTGCGCGGATCAAAATGTTGCTGAAAATTTTCTTTCATTTGTTGACCAAAAATTTTCCAATCTTCTCCAAAAGGTGCATTATCTCTTGCTTGTTTACGCATATGATTTTGAGATTTTTTCATTTCTTGAGCAGAGCGACGCATTTCTCGTTGCCAATTTTGCATTTCACGACGCATATGATTTCCAAAAGCATGCCGATCATGAGCATTCATCATATTTTCCATCATTGGCCCTCCAAAAAATTGAGCCATTCTTTGAAATTCTTTTTCATCATGAGGATCATTCTCAGCTACAAGTTTTTCCATTAAACGAAGCAGTTGTTCCTGTTCTTCTTCATTAAGTGCACCAAAAATATTTTCAGAAACATCATTTTGGAACGTATCACGAGTTTCTTGCGCTGCTCGTCCTTTTTCTGTTAAGAAAACACGATTTACACGTTTATCTTTTTCATCTTGTTTTCGTATAACCATTTGTGCTTCTTCTAATTGTTTCACTTGAGCCGTTACACTGGAAGGCTTAATATCAAGTAGTTCTGCAATTTCTGCATTGGTTAAACCATCTTTTTTCCAAAGCTCTACTAATAAGCCTTGGGCCCCGGTACGATTCCCTCTATTTCTCATTTGACTAGAGAATTTATCTGTACGCAAGGCAAATAAAACACTAGGATTGCGAAGTAATTTTGAGAAAAGGTGTAAAAGGTGATTAGTTTGTTCAGACATAGTGCTGTCCTCCTTAAGTTCTTTTTTGAGTCATCGTTCGTGAGGAAATTGTATCCAGTTCATCATCGTATACATAGGCTAGACAATCTACCGAGCGGTTATAATGTTGAATCAGCTGTTTAAGTAAGCTATATAAAACTTTTACCAACTTGTTTCCTCTTTCCTTTGATTTTAGTTAGTTTACTTTCTAATTAACTAACTAAAAAAATTATAGAACTTTTATTTAGTTTTGTCAACAATAAACTAAATAAAAAAGAAAAAAACAGTCATAAGACTGTTTTTAGATGACTTCAATCTGTCTTTTCTTCTCCTAGATCCAGCTTATAGAGCTGTTGGAACGTAGCGTTTGAAGCCATAAGATTGGCGGGGGAGCCATCAAACTTTATCCTGCCCTCTTCGAGAAAAAGAACACGGTCCATTTGATGAACCCCTAAAAGATGATGGGTAATAAAAATAATAGTTTTGTGTCGTAAACGTTCAAAAAATAGACGAAGAAGTTGGTTTTCAGTGATAGGATCAAGTGATACCGTAGGTTCATCTAAAATTACTACTTCTACATCCGAAAGTAAAATTCTTGCTAAAGCCAATCGCTGACGTTCACCACCAGAAAAGCGTTCTCCAGCTTCATCGACTTCTTCAGAAAGACCTTTAGGCAATTTTTCTACCATTTCTCGCAAGCCGACTAGTTCTAAAGCCTCCCAAATTTCTTCATCTGTAGCATGTAAATTTGCAAGTGTGAGATTAGAACGCAAACTTGCTGCAAAAAGATAGGGGGATTGATTAATAACTCCAATCTTGTCTTCAACATTTTTAGCTTTGTAAGGTGCTATATCACCAAAGGAGATATTACCTTTTTGAGGAATTAAATCCCCTCGAATAAGGCCTGCAAGTGTGGATTTACCAACACCTGAACGGCCAAGGATGGCAAGATGTTCGCCTCTTTTTACTTGCAAACTGAAGTCATGGAAAAGTTTTTTCTCCTCTTCAAACGCAAAGTCAAGATGCTCAATCCTCAAGTCCACGTCAGTAATAACTTGATCACGAAGGGTTTCATTAGGATCGGGCAGATCATTTAATCTTCGCACGGAATCTCCATAGCGGTTGGTTTCAACAACCGCATCAGACAAAGGTGAAAAAGCGTCAAAGAGTGGGAAAGCCATTAAACTAACAGCTGCGATATAGTTGGGAGCATCACCTGTATTCAAGGCACCTGATGACCAAGCCATCAAGTAAATTACTAGTAAAGTATAAACAACTTGTAAAAAGAGATTTCTCTTTCTGCCAAAGGATAGCAGTTTAGCCTGACGTTTTCTAGCGGAAACTTCTGCTCCTCGATAAGCTGTGAGGAAATCTTCCTTACGGCCAGAAAGTACCCAGTCTTGTAGTCCTAAAATATCGTCAGTCAAATGTGAAAATAGGTCGTTACGGTAAGCTTTTAATTCTTCATCAAGCTTCACCGTAAATTTCAAGGAAATCAATGGTAAGACAACAATTAAGAATCCTAAAAACAGAGCCACACCTAATGCTAACCATAGAGAGAAAAATCCACTAGCAATGACTAAAGCAATAGCTAAGGTTCCTGCAATAAGTACTGGGAAGAGTGTCCGTAAAAATAAGTCTTGCAAATTTCCAATATCTTCGTTAAGCACGCCTAATAACTCACCCAATTTGTAGCGTTCAGATAAGTTAACTGCAGATTTTTCTAAGCGCAAATAAAGCTTTTTTCGTAAAAGGCTGGTAATCCGCAAAATCCAGTTATGAGACGTGAGCCGCTCAACATAGCGCATCACAGGACGACCAATCCCGAAAATCCGCACAAACAAGACAGGAACATAAATCATCAAAATATTTTCTGGTTTAGTTGCTGATTTTGAAATCACATAACCTGAACTAAACATCAAAAGACCAGCCATGGCCATCGTAATTGTTCCAAGAAAAATAGCTAAGACAAATCCTTTACGATATTTCTTCAAAAATGGTGTAATCCAGTCATTTCCAAATAAAATCGTTTTTAATTTCATTTATCCTGCCCTCCTTTTGCTTCTGATACGGGCTGGTCAGTCACTGACAGCTCTGTCAGCTGTTTTTTTTCGTCGTCAACACCACGCATTTGGGTTAATAAGGTTTGATAATAGACATTTGTTTGAAGAAGTTCCTCATGCGAGCCAACTCCTTCAACTTTGCCTTCATTTAAAACGATGACCTTATCCATGCTAGACAGCCAGTGCAGACGGTGCGTAGCAATAAAAACCAATTTATTTTCTAATAAAGGCAAGATGTTGGCTTTGATTTCAAGTTCTGTTTCGATATCGAGATGAGCCGTCGGTTCATCCAATAATAAAATATTTCTCGAACGACTCAGAAAAGCACGAGCTAATGCGACACGTTGAGCTTGCCCCCCTGAAATGGTCCGACCACTCGCCCCAATCTGGCCATCCAATCCTATTTCTTCTAACAATGAGGTTAAACCTGCAAGTTCAACAGCTTGAATAATTGCTTCATCAGTAGCTGTTGGCTCATAAAAGGCTAAATTTTCACGGAAAGTTCCTGAGAAAATATATGTTTTTTGCGGAATAAATTGGACAGACTGCCGGTATTTTTCATCCGTTAAGGTTTCTAATTTTTGCTGATTGATCTTAATTTCGCCAGAAGAGGGCACCATAAAACCAGCGAGCATAGAAAGTAACGTCGATTTTCCGGATCCTGAGCTCCCTACCAAGGCAACTTTTTGAAAACCTTGCAGCTCCAAATTGACCTCTGAAATTCCCCGTCCTGTCTCGTAAATTTTTGACAGATTTGTCAGCTGTAGCTGTGCCTTTTCATCCCAACGTAAGGGTTCATCCAAGACTTGTTGTGTTACTTCAGGCTGGGCTAAAACTTCGTTAACAGCCGCTAAGGCGTTCTTACCATTTAGTGTTGCATGATAATCACTCGCAAAGTCACGCAGCGGAAGGAAATATTCTGGAGCCATAATCAAAGCTGCTAAAGCAGGAAAAAGTAAAATTTCTCCATTCATCAGGCGTAAACCTAAAAATAGAGCAACAATCGCTACAGATAAGCTAGCAAAAAAGTCTAGTGCAAAGGTAGAAAGCATGGCAATCCGCAAAGCACCCATGGTTTCCTTACGAAAATCTTCTGACGTTCGGTAAATAGAGTTAGCATAATCTTTTGACAGACCAAAATAACGTAAGGTGGCAATACCGCGTAATGAATCCAAAAAGTGATTAGATAAATATTGAAAAGTTTTATATTGACGTTCTGCTCTTCCTTGTGCTGCATAACCCAATAAGATCATGAAGATGATTGCAAAAGGAAAAGTTAAAGTCAAAACGATTCCACTTTGCCAATCTAAAAGATAGACCGGAACCAAAATAAGTAGGGGGACAATCATCATGTTAAGTACTTTTGATAAAACAAGCTTGATATAATCCTCAACTTGATCTATCCCCGTAATCACAGTAGTTGCTGCCGACCCCGAACCCAGTTCAGCGACACTCGAAGGTCCCAACCGGAAAAATTTATCCAACATATCCCCACGTAGTTTGGAGGCCAAACGATAAGCCAACTTATCTAAACTTTTAGAACGGAAGAAATTAATCACTTCACGTCCCATAAAACAGACGGCAAAGCCTAATACCCAAGGTAGAGCACCTGAAAAGGATTCCCCTTTCCAGAATTTTGTGATTGCCGTTGCCATGAATAAAGCTTGGCAAGCAATCACTGCTGCTTGAAATACAGCTAATATTCCTAGTAAAGGAAACATTTTCCGTACTCCTGGCAGCTCAAAAAGAGATTTATCGATCATAATTAAGTTCAACACACATTAAAATTTACTGACCACGCTGTCAGTAAATTTTAATAGGGCATCAGTCTCCTTCTTAAAAAATTGATCAGTAAAAATCATACTGATCTTAGTAGTGGTGAGTCTTTATCCACTCATTATAACAATTTTTTGTACAATCTGAAAATAACTGGCCTAACCAGTTATTTTCTTTAAGTTTATTTTTCTATACGTTTTCTAAAAATGAAGTAAGTCCAACCCATATAAATCAAGACAAAGGGTAAAATCACCAAAGTGATAAGGGTCATCGTCTTCAAAGTATAGGCTGTGGAGCTCGCATTTTTAATCAAGATGCTGTGCGCTGCATTAGTCGCGATCATTACACGTGGGAACATGCCTTGGAAAATTAAAGCGACCAAGGCGATGAAAGTCAATCCAGAAGCCAGAAAAGCAGTCATTTCTTTTTTAGCACGTACTGACAAATGAGCGATAAGTGTTAATACCACGATAACAGCAAGCAATATGAGCGTTCCTAGGAAATGTTTATCAAAGAAATCTGTATAAAGCGCCACTAAAATAGCGAAAACGACTTCTCCTGCATAAAGCACGAAGTATAATTTATTTGCTACACGTGCCGCGCGTTCTCGTAAATCGCCTTCCGTTTTAAGGGCCAAGTAATTCAGACCATGCAGCCATGAAAGAAGCATCACTGCTACTCCTCCTACGACTGAAAGGAAATTCACATAAGTGGTAAAGGTAGCCATAACATTTCCTTTTTCATCCATCGGTACCCCTTGAATCATCGCCGTAAACATGAGACCAAAAAGGAAAGGAATAGCAAAACTTGCAACACCTAAGATACGTGTCCAAATCATTTTGCCCTTCTCTGTATGAGAATGATGACGAAACTCAAACGTTACTCCTCGGAAAATTAAACCGACCAAAATCAAAAACAAAACCAGATAGAAGCCAGAAAATAAAGAAGCATACCAATAAGGGAAAGAGGCAAACATTGCACCACCAGCTGTTAAAAGCCAAACTTCATTTAAATCCCAAACGGGCCCGATAGAGCCAATCGTTTGTTCGATTTCTCGCTTATCTTTGGCTATGGTAATTGTACTCATTCCCACCCCATAGTCAAATCCTTCAAGGAAGAAAAAGCCACTAAATAGCACACCAACAATGATGAACCAAAAAAGTTGTAAACCTGTCATTATTTATCAGTCCCCTCTTCTTCATTTTTATCTGATGTCTGTTCTTGTTGTTCCTCTTCCGAAAGGCCACTAAAGGCATCTTGCGTAAAGGCATCGAGTGAAACATAGGCTGTTTCGGCACCTTCCACTCCTTTTTTCATATGTTGAATAGTGAAATAAATCATTACTCCTCCAAGGAAACAGAACAAAAGGAAATAAACTACATTGGAGAAAATCAAAGAACCAACGGAAACATTAGGAGAAACAGAATCCCGGATTGTAAACAGGCCATAGACAGTCCATGGATACCGTCCGAGTTCTGTCACTAACCATCCTGATGTGATGGCCAAAAATGGAGCAAATAAGAACCACCGATAAACTTGCAAGCCAAAATTATTTTCATATAAGCTTGGTTTTTTCTTACGTGTTAAAAACAGACCGACAGCTGAGAGTAAAATCATTGCCATCGACAACCCTGCCATAACCCGGAATGTCCAGAAAAGTGCTGTAACAGGTGGGAAGAAATTTCCACCGATTTCCTTAGCCACCTCAGGGAATTGTTTTTGAAGTTTGGCATTAATCTCGTTCATTCCTTCGACCGAACCGCTAGGACGGTGGTAGGTCAGAATAGAGAGCATATAAGGGATTTGAATACCAAAGACTTCTCGGTGTTCTGCCTCGTTAAAGAAGGCAACCATATCCCATGCTGCTGGGTCAGGTGTTGTTTCATAAACCCCTTCGGTAGCAGCAAATTTCATAGGCTGTGTACGTTGAACTTCGAGCATTTGTTGGTCACCAGCTACAAAGTTTCCTAGCGCTCCAATAAGAGCAACTAGAAGTCCCAGGCGTAAAACTGGTTTGAACATGTCAATTTCACGCTTTTTAAGGATCTGGTATGCAGAAACTCCTGCAATAACAAAGCCCCCAGTAACTAAAAACCCTGTCGCTACGTGACTAAACTCTAAAATGGTTTGGGGATTTGTAAGTAAGGCCGAAAAGCTTGTTAAAGTTGCACGACCGTCTTTCACTTCGTAACCAACAGGATTTTGCATCCAAGAGTTGGCTGCTAAAATCCAGAGTGAGGAAAGAAAAGTTCCTATAAATACAATCCATAATGTCGCACAGTGAAGTTTCTTACCCAGTTTATCCCAACCAAACATCCAAACTCCCAGGAAGGTTGATTCTAAAAAGAACGCAAGGAGCGCTTCAACAGCAAGGGGGGCCCCAAAAATATCTCCGACATAACGGGAATAATCTGACCAGTTCATACCAAACTGGAATTCTTGAATAATTCCTGTTACCACACCAACTGCAAAGGACAAAAGCATTATTGAGCCAAAGAACTTTGTGCGTTTTTTCCACTTTTCATCGCCCGTTTTAACATAAATTGTTTCCATAAGAACAGTCATAAAGACTGTACCTACAGAAAGTGGAACGAAGAAAAAGTGGAAAATTGTTGTCATCGCGAACTGAAAGCGCGCGAGATTTTCAATGGTTAACATTTAACCAACCTCCAATTTTTTTCCACAAAGATACCCCAAGACAGAACAAAAAAAGAAATTTTTTCTCAAAGAAAAATAATAATGTCGATGAGATAAATAAATTCCTTGATTTTTCTTTTTTCACCCTAATTTCTAGTAATTGGGCACCATTTGCCTATTATTTAAATTTCTTTACACTTTATTTTAACATGATGTAAGCGGAGATAAAAATTATTTAACTGTCAATTTCTTTTAACATAATCAACACACTGTTATGTACAACTAAAAAAGACCTACCACTTCTGATAGATCTTTATTCTCCCTTTTATTTCATTAACGTACGTCGCCCATTAATTTTAGAATTGGGCGTTTGACTAACAACAAGATGATGCCGACAGCGATACCGATAATCCCAACAATACCAAAGAAGTGAACTTCTGTGGAAGCATTAAAGAAAGGTGCAATCTGTGCATTAATTGCTTGTGATGTTGAGTCAGCCAAGAACCACATAGCCATCATTTGAGATTGGAAGGCGACAGGTGCCAGTTTTGTTGATACAGAAAGCCCAACCGGCGAAACGAGAAGTTCACCAGCCATTTGAACCGCAAACATAAGTACAAGCCACAAAGCACTCGCACGACCAGCTGTCCCGTTAAGTAAACCTGGCAATGTCATGATGAGGTAAGAAGCCCCTGTTAACAACAAACCAAAACCAAATTTCACGATGGTTGAAGGTTGGCGATCACCTAATTTGTTCCAAAGACGAACAAAGAGAGGAGAGAGCACAACGATAAAGAGGGGATTAAGCAATTGATACCATGAGGGGTCAATGTGGAAAGTGATACCAAACCAAGTTGGATTTAAATTAGAACGAGATTCACCCCATACTGCAATGATTGTTGAGCTTTGTTCTTCAATAGCCCAAAAAACAATAGCAGATAAAAAGAGGGGGATATAAGCTGTTAACTTACGACGTTCATCAGTCTCTACTTTTTTAGACGTAAACATCATTACAAAATAGATGATGGGTACCACAATCCCAACGATTGACAAAACATTGATAAAGTTATCAATAAAATGCTCAGGGCTCGCTTTATAAAGCGCAAAGAAAGCCGCAAAGGCAACGATAATCACAACGACTAAGCTAATCAAGAAATTACGTTTTGCTTTCGCATCCATAGGATTAGAAGGCTTACGTCCAATTTCTGGGAAATGACGAATGCGGCCGTACCAATATACAAAGAGTGCTACAATCATCCCGATAGCAGCCAGCGAGAAACCAAGGTGATAATTTATTCCTTGACCAACTGTCCCTACAATCAGAGGAGCAATCAATGATCCCATGTTGATACCGACAACGAAGATGTTAAATCCTGTATCACGGCGAGGGTCTTCTTTAGAATACAAATGCCCCACCATGTTTGAGATATTTGGTTTAAGCATCCCTGTTCCCAAAATAATTAAGAATAATGCCACGAACAATGAAGTTAAACCAAATGGAGTAGCTAACGCAACGTGTCCTAAGGTGATGAGAATCCCTCCGACAAGAATCGTTTGCGAAGCCCCGAGCAAGCGGTCTGCAATCCATCCACCAACAATTGTTGATAAATAAACTAACGCACCATAGATACTTACGATAGCCATCGCTTGCGTTTTAGGAAGTCCCAAACCAGCATTATCAGCTGTCGTTAAAGCATACAAGTAGTAAACCAGGATGGCGCGCATCCCATAGTAAGAAAATCGCTCCCAAAACTCTGTTTGGAAAAGCGTCAGCAACCCACGCGGTTGCCCGAAGAATGTTTTTTCTTTTTTATTTAAATTTTCCATAAAATATATTATAAAGTTTTCTATACAACTTGTCAAGTTGTCAAACAATTTTATCTATACAGATTTCTTTGAAAACGCGGGACAAACAGATACAATAAGAAACTTTCTAAGTTTCTTCTATTTTTTGAAGGTTATTTATCAAAATAACTTTTCTCATAAAAAAATTACTGACCAGGCTGTCAGTAATTTTTTAGCGTGATAGAATCAAATTGATTTGGGACTTACCTGGGATTTCAATATCCTTTAAAGATTGTTCCAATAATGAAAGAAAGTCGAGCGGCTGTAAAAAGGTAATTTCTTTAAAATTGAGTGTGAAATTTTCTTCATTCGAATTAATCAATTGAACATATACATCTTGCTCTGTGTAGCGCAGAATCCCCAATAAAGTGGGAGTGAAAAACATCGAAAAGTCCCCCTGAATCAGTACTTGTTCTTTCACTCGTTTTTTCGACCAAACTTGATAAGTTTGAAAAACTTCATCTCTAGGTTTTTCCCATGGAAAATATTTGCGATTATCAGGGTCTTTACCACCTGTAAGTGCAACCTCATCTCCATAGTAAATACAAGGTACGCCAGGTAAGCTAAACAACATCGCAATAGCGAGTAGATTATTGCGTGATCCAACCATTGTTAAGATACGCTCAGTATCATGCGTCCCCAGATTATTTAAATTTCCATAAAAGATGCTGTGCGGGTAATTTTCATATAAACTCATAAAGCGTTGAGCAGTCTCTTGACTTGAGCGCTTTCCTATCAAAAAGTTGATAATCAAATCTCGAAAAGGATAATTCATACAGCCCTGAAGGCCTTCACCAAGAATATAGTTGCGACGCGCCCCATACGAAATCTTGTTGGAAGCATCTTCCCAAATCTCACCAATCAAAACTTTTTCAGGGTAATGTGCTAAATTCTCTCGAATCCCACGAATAAAGTGGTCTGGAAGCTCATCAGCAACATCCAGCCGCCAGCCGTCTATGCCAAGCTTATTCCACTTTGCTAGCACAGAATCCTCCTGCCCATAGATAAAGTTTTGGAAGGAAGTATTTTCCTTGTCAATCTCAGGCAAATCTTTTATGCCCCACCACGATTTATACTCTAAGGGATAATTTTCAAATTTAAACCACTGGAAATAAGGAGAATCAGGATTTTTGGCTGCTCCTTCCCTATCACCATAATCGCCGTTGATATTAAAATAGCGTGAGTTTTTGCCCACATGTGAAAAAACACCATCCAATATTACATGCATATCTGACTCATGGGCTTTCTTGAGCAACTCTTTAAAATCGTCTAGCGTTCCGAGCATTGAGTCAATCTCTAAATAATCACTAGTATCGTAACGATGATTACTTATCGCTGAAAAGATTGGATTGAGATAAAGCGCAGTCACACCAAGTTCTTTAAGATAGGGTATTTTTTTGATAATCCCTTGGAGATTGCCCCCAAAAAAATCCCACCGTGCCAAATCCCCATTTTCTTCTTTGACATAAAAGGGTGTATCTGCCTTCGTTCCATAGATAAAAGAATTAGGCTTTGGATGATTAATATGCCCATCTTCGTTTCCATTGTGAAAACGATCAGGAAAAATTTGATAAAAGATAGCTTCACGATACCACTTGGGACTTACATCCTCTCCATCATAAACTGTCAACTGATAGGGCTTCACATCATGTTCATTGCCATATAAGATGCCCTCACCTCCGATTCCCGTACTGCCATAATAATGACGAATCTTTCCCCAATCTGACGGCTCAGAAATCTCGAAATAATAAAAGTAAAGTCCTCTTCCCACATCAAATGGTACTAAGACGCGAAATTTACCTATTGCCGTTCTTTCCATACTAAACTCATAGCGTTTACCAAAATCACGCCGAATAATGAATTTAACTTCTACATGAGGCTTATCGCTATCAAAAAGTACTTCCATCATTTGGCCAACCCTGATAGCGCCAAAAGGTTTTTTATGCGCTGTGCTCCAAGAATTGTAATAATACATCTTCTCTCATTTCATTTCTCATTAATTTCTTACTTTATGATGCTACTTCTTTCATTCTATCATAAACTTATCCAATGTTAGAACAGTATCAAAACTATTTTTTAATATCTAAAAGCTCCTGTACTGACTGACAGGAGCTTTTTTTACTGACCAGCCTGTCAGTAATTATTTTTTAGCTTTAATGTGCCAGATATCATCTGCATATTCTCGAATGGTCCGATCAGAGCTAAAATGACCGGCATTAGCAATGTTCATTAAAGCAGCTTGAGTCCATGCTTTTTGATCCTGATAGCATTTTTCAAGTGCTTCTTGTGCCCGTACATAATCATTAAAATCTCGCAAAACAAAATACTCATCATTATAAGTTGTCAAAGAATCGAAGATCTGTTGTCCTTCAGCTGAAATATTTGGAATTGTTCCATCTACAAAGGTATCTAAAATCCGATGAACCAGTGGATTTTGTTCATAGATATCACGAGAATTGTAATTACCATTTTTATAATAATCATAAACCTCATCTTTAGTTAAACCAAAAACAAAACCATTCTCATAACCCGCTGCTTCAAAAATTTCAATGTTCGCCCCATCCAACGTTCCAATAGTTAGAGCACCATTCAACATAAATTTCATGTTTGATGTTCCAGATGCTTCCTTTGAAGCCAGAGAAATTTGTTCGCCTACATTAGCCGCAGGAATGATAACTTCAGCTAAGGAGACATTATAATTTTCTAAGAACACGACTTTAAGTTGGTCACCAATATCAGGATCGTTATTTATTAAACGAGCAATTTCATTGATACATTTAATAATGGCCTTCGCATAATGATATCCTGGAGCTGCTTTAGCCCCAAAAATATGCACCCGCGCTGTACGGTCAGCTGTTGGATTCTCTTTAATTTCAAAATACAACTTCATGATATGAAAAACATTCAAAAGTTGTCTTTTATAAGCATGAAGCCTTTTGACCTGTACGTCAAAAAGTGCAGTTGGATTGACCACTATCCCATTGCGTTCCTCAATTAATTTCGCAAGCTTTACCTTGTCCTCATACTTCGCTTCTTGTAGACGTTGCAATGTGGCATCATCTTCTTTATAAGATTCTAAAAGTTTGAGCTCTTTTAAATCAGATCGCCACTTCTTCCCAATTGTTTCATCGAGCACCTTTGAGAGTGGCTCGTTTGCAATTTGACTCCAACGCCGGTCAGCGATTCCGTTCGTTTTATTATTAAAGCGCTCTGGATAAATCAGATAAAAATCATGCAATTCAACATCTTTCAACAAATCAGAATGTAATTTTGCCACACCATTTGTCGAGTGCGAACCAATTATTGCAAGATGGGCCATATGGATTTGTCCATCTTTTACAATCCTAGTGCTATGAACCAATTTAGCACCAACTTTTGGTAAAAGCTCCGCCGTCCGTCGCCGATCGATTTCGATGATAATTTGATACAGCCGAGGTAAGAGTGACTTCACCATTTCTTCAGGCCATTTTTCCAAAGCTTCTGACAAGATCGTATGGTTAGTGTAAGACATTACTTTAACCGTAATATTCCAAGCCCTTTCCCACGTTATCCGATACTCATCAATAAGAAGACGCATAAACTCAGCCACACATAAAGCGGGATGTGTATCATTAATATGGACTGAAATAAAATCGCTGATATGCGTGATTGGCGCTTGCTTTGTAGCTTTATAGTGATGCAAAATTCGTTGAAGACCTGCTGAAACAAAGAAATATTCTTGTTTTAAGCGAAGGAGTTGACCATTATAATCTGAATCATTAGGATACAACTCAGAGGAAAGCATTGCAGTTTGATTCATGTACTCGAGATTTTGGAACCGGAGGTCTAAATCTTTGGGAACTTCAGAACGCCAAAGACACATATTATTGACCGTGGTATTTTCAAAACCCACCATTGGAGTATCATAAGGAACCGCAAGCACCCGCTCTTGGTTTTGATAATGGGGAATAAAATGCCCTTCGCCATCATCCTCAAGCCAGACTTCTCCTCCAAAGCAAACTTCTACTGCTTTATCATAACGCCTAACCTCCCATGGATTCCCATTGTCTAACCATGAATCAGGCAACTCGACCTGAAAACCATCAACGATTTTTTGCTTAAACAGTCCATAGCGATAACGGATTCCATTTCCATTAAGTGGTAGACCCGTTGAAGCTGCAGAATCCATAAAACAGCTGGCTAATCGTCCTAAACCGCCATTCCCAATTGCCATGTCAGGTTCTTCAAGGGCAATCTCATCAAGATCTATCCCTAAATCACTCAGTCCTTCTCGTACAGTATCTAAAATTCCTAGGTTTAGGAGATTAGACTTAAGCATTTTTCCGGGCAAAAACTCAATAGAGAAATAATAAGCTTGCTTTTTATTACTCTCATCTTTATAGTGGTTGTCAGCTGCCCAGATACTTGAGTAATAATTCTTTACCACCGAAGATAAGGCGCCGTACTTTTCTTGTGCACCAGCCTTAGCGAGCTCGATTGCAAATTTTGAAGTTAAACGTTCTTCAAAATCATGTTTAAATTGTTCTGTAGAAAGCTTCATGCACCCCTCCTTTTTACAAGCTCTTGATTGAATTGAACTTATCTCTCATTTTCCACGGATTGATAAAGCTCAACATAACGTTGCGATTTATTTTCCCAAGAAAAATCTTCCAGCATAGCTGCCTTTATCAGTTGATTCATCACCTGAGGTGAGTTCCTATAAAGAAGAAGCGCCCTCATAATGGTGTCCTTTAACACATACCCATCAAAATTAACAAAGCCAAAGCCCGTCCCCTTTTTAGTATTGGGATTAAATGGTACAACAGTATCTTTCAGTCCTCCAATTTCATGAACAATCGGCAAAGTCCCATATCGCATTGCAATCATTTGTGAAAGACCACAAGGTTCGAAAGCTGAAGGCATTAAGAAGAAGTCTGAACCAGCATATATTTCCTGTGCAAACTGAAGATCAAATGCAATATTGGCTGAAATTTTATCAGGATATTGTTGAGCAAAGTGCTTAAAAGCCGTTTCGATTTCTGGAAAACCCGTCCCCAATAAGACAATTTGAAGGTCTTCCTGTAATAATGTCTCAAGTTGGGTTAAGACAAGATCAAAACCTTTCTGATTCGTAAGGCGTGACACTATTCCTAAAAGCGGTGTTTCTGCTTTGACGGGAAGCCCTACCCGCTTTTGCAAACTTTCTTTCATTTTAGCTTTTCCAATGCGGTCATCCACTGTAAAATGATGAGCAAGGTGGATATCTGTTTCAGGATTGTAGATTTCATAATCAATCCCATTGAGAATGCCAGATACCTTTCCTTTAACATATTGGAGAATAGGATCTAAGCCACAGCCAAAAGCAGAGGTTTGGATTTCTTTTGCATAACTAGGAGATACCGTATTTACTCGGTCAGCGTATAAAATACCCGTCTTCAGCATATTCAACATGCCATTATGGCGGACCACTCCTTCAAAATAACGCTCCATTCCCATACCAAAAAGCTCAGTTAATGCGGTACCTTGCATAATTCCTTGAAACTCAATATTATGGATTGTTAGGATGGACTTGATTTTATGATAAGCTTTGATCCAAGAAAATTTCTCTTTCAACAAGAAGGGAATCATAGCAGTTTGCCAATCGTTAACGTGTAAAATATCAGGAATAAAATCCAAACGCTCTAAAAGTGTACAGACAGCAAGATCAAAGAAAGCAAAACGCTCTCCGTCATCATAGTAGCCATAAAGCTGCCCTCGTCCAAAGTAGTGTTCATTATCTAAAAAGTAATATTTTACTCCATCTTTTCCTAGGCTCTTTACTCCTACGTATTCACGACGCCATCCAACGTCTACAAAATCGTAAAATTCATCCTGTAAAAGTTCGATATATTCGCTCTTCATTTCACTTTTAAAATAAGGCAGGATGACTGCGACCTCTGAGATTTCTTTTTTCTTTGCCAATTCTTTTGGCAGTGCTCCTGTTACATCCCCTAATCCCCCGGTTTTAAAGAAGGGTGCGCACTCACTAGAAGCAAATAAAATTTTCATTTCGTTTTCCATTCTCTTTGTTTTCGTTCTCCTTCTTTATGAAGTAGAAAAGTAGGCAGTTCCACCCTTTTTATTTATTCAAGAACATCTTCTGCAACAACTGTTCCTTTAGGGATTACTACTGGCTTATCTGGTGTTCCAATAATTTTTACATTATTTTCTACGACAACATTTTTATCAATAATCGCATACTGAATTTTAGCTCCAGATTTTACAAGACTGTTAGTAAAAATTAAGGTGTGCTCAATCAAGGCATCCTTTTGTACTTTTGCCCCGCGTGAGATAAGCGAGCTTCTGATTTCTCCCTCAATAATTCCTCCTGAGCCGAGCTGACTTTTCACAACCTTGCTTTCTTTAGAAAAGTAAGTGGGGACTTCGTTTTTTATTTTAGTATAAATTGGCTGACTGCCATACAAAAGGGAAGTAAAATTAGCCGAATCTAACATCACCATATTTGCATCATAATAAGATTTGATATCCGTAATATTGCTCATATAGCCTGTATACTCATACGTATTCACATCGTACTCTTTCATGTGTACTCTCAAAAGGTGGGAAACTGAAGCGAGTTCTCCGGCTTTCTGCATTTTTTCCAAGAAATCAATCAGACAAGCAGTATTCACGATAAAAATATTAAGACATAATGCTTCTTTTTCTTGAGGGTCTTCCAGTTGATTTTTATAACAGTTGGTCATTTTACCCGACTCATCAAAGCGAAGAATCGTATCATAAGCTCCTGCTAAATCAGGGCTGACTTTTTTATAAACGGCGGTAATTTCTTTTCCAGCCAACTTATGAATCTTCAAGACCGCATTCAAATCAACATTGCAAATGAATTTGCTTCCCAAGAGCACTGTATAAGGGGCTTTTGATTTTTTCAAAAAGCTCAATTGTTGAGCAAAATACTCTTTGCCTTGATCTTTCAAACGCTGGAAGTCTTCTTGGAGGTAGACAAAATAACGGCTTTTAAACCCATCTAAGCCCCACTCACCACCAGAGCCAAGGTGATCAAAAACGGATTGTGTCTCGCCTTGATTAAAAGTCATTAAAATATTATCCACATGCGCATTCGAAAGTGAAGACAGTGGAAAATCAATCATGCGATACTTACAATCAAAGGGAAGCGTCGCAATTGGTCGTTCACTCGTCAGTGGATAAAGTGCATTACTTGATGAAACATTGGATAAAATGGCTGCCATTTTGTTACTATTGTTCATTTTTATCTTCCCCCTTTATTTCTCCGTGTCCGATGACGGCGATTTCTCCCTCACCAATCACTTGCACGTTATCCCCAATTTTCGCGTTTTCTCCCACGATAGCATTCTTTATGACCACATTGGACCCAATAAAAGTACCCGACATGATAAAGCTATTTTCAATTAATGTCCCCTCTTGAACATGAACATTTTGTGACAAGATAGAATGTTTAACTGAGCCATCAATATAGCAACCATCCCCGATTAAAGCATCTTGGATTTCGGCCTTTTCTGTAATAAATTGTGGAGCGGAAATATCATTGCGTGAATAAATTCGCCAGGATTTATCCGTAATGTTTAATTCATTGTCCAAACTTAAAAATTCCATGCTGGATTGGTGTAGCGAATCAATTGTTCCGACATCTTTCCAATAGCCTTTAAAACGGTAGGCAAAGACATTTTCACCCGCTTCAATATAAGCAGGAATTACATCTCCTCCGAAATCCTCCATTGGATTTCCTTTAGAATAACCATTTACTAAGACTTCACGCAGCCTCTTCCAGTTAAAAATGTAAATTCCCATTGAGGCAAGGTTCGATTTTGGATTTTTAGGTTTTTCTTCAAATTCAATAATCCGATCATTATCATCAGTATTCATAATCCCAAAACGGCTTGCTTCTTCAAGCGGTACTTCCATGACGGATACAGTAAGACTTGCGCCACGTTCTTTATGACTTTCGAGCATGGCCTCGTAATCCATTTTATAGATATGGTCTCCAGATAAAATCAAGACATATTCTGGATTTTGTTGGTCAATATAAGCAATGTTCTGATAAACTGCATGTGAAGTCCCCTCGAACCACTTTGAACCTTCTTGAGATGAATAAGGTTGAAGGATGGTCACACCACTATTAATTCCATTTAATCCCCAAGGTGAGCCATTTCCAATATGGGCATTTAATGTGAGCGGCTGATATTGAGTGATAACCCCCACATTTTTCACATTAGAATTTGCACAGTTAGAAAGCGCAAAATCTATGATGCGGTAACGTCCGCCGAAAGGTACAGCTGGTTTAGCTACATCTTTTGTAAGCTTCCCAAGGCGTGTTCCTTGCCCGCCAGCAAGGATAAGTCCGAGCATTTCTGTTGCCATATGAATTAAACCTCCATTTTTATAAACTTTATCATATTTCTTAATATTTTATAATTTTTTTCTTATAAAACAAAATAATACGCTTATCCTTTATTTTCGATGTGCTGAAACAAATCGAGCTAAGAAATCTGTCCACTCCTCATTTTCAAGGAGTGACTCAATGGTGCAGTGAAGACGATAGCGCCAATAATGAAAGGGTTCAGAAGGAATATTAATTTGTTCACTCTGTGGATTTTCTTTTCGGAGCTGTTCATCCAGCGCTAACCAATCCTGAAGCGGCAAGATCACCATCATTGCATTAGAGCTTAAATGTCGGCCAATAATTTCTTTAACAATTTCTACGGTCGCCTGTTTTGGTGCGGCTCCCTGCCAACCCATAATCTCATTATAATAACGTTGCGTCCGAAAATAATCTTCTTCCCACCAGGCCCTTAAAGGGCTTGTATCATGACTTGAAGTCGTAACAACTGACAGGTAGGGGGCATACTGTAGAGGATTGACGAAACTATTATCTGATGGCATGCGTTCGATAATTAATCGTAGTATACCTAGCCGATACATCACATCCGGAACATTTTCTGGGACCATGCCAAGATCTTCACCACAAGCTACCATAGCCGTAGCTTCTTTTAGAATTGGTAATTTTTTGTAGGCTTCTTCTTGCCAAATTAAATCATTTCTTCCATAGAAATAATCATTATAAAGTTTTTCTAACCGTTTTTTATAATCTTCACCAAATTCTCGAAAACTAATTGTTGAGGTAAACGTAATTCGAGGATGATAGAGGTGATCGTTGGTATGATCCTTTAAGAAAATAACATTCTCATGAAGAATATAAAGTCCTTCTTTCAACCAATCAGCGAGGGGAGCACGCTCAATTTTTTTCTGAGAATTATAGGAGGTGTTAAACTCATAATTACCATGCCCTTTGTAGTTTAAAAAGTTTTGTATGACCGTGTCACGGTTATCTCTACCGAAGATTTCGTCAATGACCCAATCTTTTATAAATGGCTCTGTGAAACGTTCTATTCCCCATTCTCTGAACGGAATTCCATAATTTTGCTCAATTTCTTCAGGGCTCAGAGCAAGAGCAGGAGAAAATTGCCCCAAAAGTCCGCGTATGGCCTCCGCTGGAATCTCCCAAATCCGAAAAAAACCAAGAATATGGTCTAGACGGTAAGCATCAAAATATTCAGCCATGGCTAATAACCGCTTTTTCCACCAGTCATAATTTTCTTTTGCCATTTCCGCCCAATTGTAGGTTGGAAAACCCCAATTTTGACCCGTCATTGAAAAGGCATCAGGTGGTGCTCCGGTTTGCATTTCAAGATGAAAGAGGTTAGGATTCGTCCAAGCATCAACGGAATCATGAGCAATGCCAATCGCAATGTCCCCCTTCAGAGCAATCCCTAAGCTGTGACAATAGTACACCGCATCTGTTAACTGTTGATGAAGTAAGTATTGTACAAAAATAAGAAGATCTAATTTTTTGGCTGCATCTTTATTTTCTTGTAACTGCTTATAGTAGTCACTTGAATAGCTAGCATAAGTTTTCCATTTAGTAAAATCAGCCGTTTTATATTTATCGCGCAGATAAGAAAAGACCGCATAGGGTTCTAACCAATTTTTATTTTTTTCATAAAATTCTAAATAGGCGGCTGTATCTTTCACTTTTACAGCACATTTGCGATAAATGAACTTTGCATATTGCCATTTTAGTGCCAAGACTCGCTCGTAGTCAAGTTGCTCCAGCTCGTTTAATTCTGCTTCCGCTTCTGCCAATCTTTGTTTTTGTAATTTTGTATAGTAAGGTTGGAAGTTATGGATATCAAGATAAATAGGATGAAGAGCAAAAACAGAGATGGCGCGATAAGGATAAGAATCTCGCCAATCCATAAAGGTCGTCGTGTCGTTGATAGGTAACAACTGGATGACATCCATTTGGGTCTTTTTAGCAAAATCGGCTAATTTTTTTAAATCTGAGAACTGTCCGACTCCGCTAGATTGCTCTGTTCTTAGCGAAAAAACGGGTATGGCTAATCCCGTATGAAAGGCATTGTGTTCACCTCCGGTTAGAGTAAAATCAGCTGACATTTTATACCTCCAATTATTATTTTTACTACAAGAAAACGGTTTCTAGTATTTCTTTTCTCATTATAACCTATTTCTCATTGATATACCACTATCAATTGCGACTTTTCAGAAAAAATAAATTTTTTTACAGTAAAACCCAAACATTATGATTGGATTACAAAACATATTTTAGAGAATAAAAAAACCTCATTAGTAGAACTAATAAGGTTCGAGTTATTAATCTTTTTTAATAAAATTAGTCAAGACTCCGTTAATAAAGCGGCTGGATTTGTCGTCACTAAAGTCTTTAGAAAGCTCTACGGCTTCATTTACCGCTACGACATCTGGGGTATCTGTAAATAAAATTTCGTAAGCTGATACTTCTAAGATAACTTGTTCAATCAACGTAAGTCGAGCAAAACTCCAATTTTTAGCGAGATAAGCAGAAAGCTTTTCATCGAGGGTTTCTTTTTGCTGAAGAACCCCATCTACTAGTGTAGTGAAATAGCTTGGTTCGTCCAAATTTCCAGCTTGTTCATTATCATAATTGAGCACGAAAGTTTTAGTACGTCCGAGCAAAGCCTGAGTCTGAGCATGGGCTTCTTGTTCTGCTTGCGCTAGTTTTTCGTCAAGCTCTGTTGCTAATTTGGCTGGTACAAAAAGTTCCTCTGAATAGCGCTCAAGAATATTTTCATGAAGAAAAGCAAAGGTTTTTTTGAAAGTGGCATAAGCTTCATCGCTTGTAGCCTTTTCAGGCAAATTTTTCAAAAACTCCAGTACTTTTGGAGCGACTGGCTCTTCATCGAGTTCAATCTGAAAAAGACGAATCAGATTAAGATTGGCCATAATGCCACTAAACAAGTTAGTGGCTTCGTATTCATTCATTTTTTTAGCGTAACCACCAAAGTCGCGCATAAAAGCAAGCGCTTTAGCTACCGTTGTTTTTTCGATATTTTCCACACCGAGAATCTCATAGATTTCGTAAATCTTCTCAAGTGGTTCTGAGAGGGATTTGGGAAATTTACGGACCGTGATTCGCTCATCACGAAAATCAACGTCAAAGCGGATGGTTTGGGCAAGCACTGCTTCAAGTTTTTCAACATTTTCTCGGAAAGCTTTGACAACAGTTGTTGCCATTTCATTTTGAACAGTATAGCTAAAAAGCGTTTGAACAGCACGTTGGCGAATTTGGTGTTGTGTGAGCGTTCTAGGCATCAAAGAACCCCTCGTCAAACAAATCTTCAAGTGCTGGTTTGGTTTGTTTTTCAGTCATGACACCCACGATATGGATATTGACTTCATCAATTACAATCTCAGTAGCTTGAGCAACTGCTTCTTTCACTTCTTTTTGGATTTTAGCGGCAACTGCCGGAACGCTTACGCCATAAGTCAGGTAAACATAGATATCTACAGCGACTTTATCATCTGTTGATTCAATGTAAACACCGCGTCCTTCATTTTGTTTTCCAAGGCGATCAGAAAAACGTTTGTTGCGCAGTGCATAAACGCCATCGATTTTGGCGGTTGTAATGCCGATAATGACTTCTAGAACTTCTGGTGCGATAACAATATCACCAAGTTCTTCAGAATGTACAGTTTTTTCTGCCATATTGATTTCCTCTTTAAGCGATAAATGTGGGTAAAATCAGAAAAAGTCTTCTTTTATGCCCACATTTTTTTACTGTTTTAAATTCTTCCTTCTTAAAAAAGGTAAAGAATCCAACGTTCAAAGACGACAGATTTACTGACAGAGCCGTCAGTAAATCTGTCAAAGTACTTACGACTTAAGCACGTTTCAAGTATTCACCTGTTTGGGTATTGATTTCAAGTTTTGTCCCAACTTCAACAAAGTCAGGGACGTTAACTACCAAACCAGTTTCCATAGTTGCTGGTTTACCTGAACCAGTTACAGTAGCCCCTTTGATTGAAGGTTGTGTTTCAGTTACTTCAAGCACAACTGTTGTTGGCAATTGGATCCCAATCACTTCTGTACCGTAAAATTGGATTTTTACGTCAGTATTTTCAAGGACATAAAGGAGTTCGTCTTTGACTTGTTCCACTGGAATTTCGTATTGTTCATACGTTTCATTATTCATGAAGTTAGCTGTATCATCCATTGAGTAAAGGTATTGAGCAGTTACTGTTTCGATAACAGCTTGTTCAAATTTATCTTCAGGACGGTATGTATCGTCGAAAGTTGATCCAGAGCGCACGTCTTTAAGTTTCATACGCATGATGGTATTCCCTTTACCTGGTTTGTGGTGGCTTGCTTCCATCACGCGCAGGAGTTTGTCTCCGTTCAAAAATGTCATGCCTGATTTAAGATCTTTTGCTAAAACCATTGTTTATGTTTCTCCTAGTATGTATAAATTTAGATATTCTGTCACTTTCGTGGCTACTGACAGCTCTGTCAGTAAGTTTCTTTCAGTACAAGTTCGGTTGCTGTCTGTAAAACAGCTTATCAGCTTACTGACCGCTTGGTCAGCATTTTTTGTGCACGAAAAATGTGAAATGACAGGATTTAACAACTTATTTTATCATAATCTTGAGGCTTTTTCAAATAACGATAAGCTCTTTTGGGGCATTTGTCAGGACTTCACATCCCTTTTCAGTAATCAAAAGGTCATCTTCAATCCTCACCCCTCCTTGATTGGGTAAATAAATCCCTGGCTCATCGGTCACAACCATTCCTGCCTTTAAGAGAGGTTGGGTCATGGCAGCACTAAAATAAGGGATTTCATGCACCTCGAGCCCCAAGCCATGCCCAATTCCATGTGTAAACTGTGCTGCATAACCCGCTTCACGAATCACCGCTCGAGGTAACTCATCGAAAGTGGCATAAGTCATGCCTGCTTTTGCTTGCTCGATCAGCGTCGTATTTGCTTGATGCACAATGTTATAAATTTCAGCTAAAGGATCACTCACTTCACCAACAAAAATTGTTCGGGTCATATCACTGGCATAATGATGATAATAACAGCCAAAATCAATCGTAACGGGATCCCCAAACTCAATCAACTTGTGAGTAGCGACGCCATGTGGCAGGGCACTACGTTTGCCACTTGCCACAACCGTTTCAAAAGAAATCCCGCTCGCACCCAATGCTCTCATTTTGAAATCTAGAAAATTAGCCACATCAATTTCGCTACGACCTGGCTCAATGAACTTGAGGACTTCTCGAAAAGCCTGATCAGCAATCGCACAAGCCTGACGAATCTTTTGGATTTCATCTGAATCTTTAACCTGACGTAATTCCAATAAAAAATTGCTGGTTGAAAAAAGGTCAATTTTCGTCATACTTCTTGATAATCTTTTGAAAAAGGCATAATCTACAGTCTCTTCAAATGCCATATTTTTAAATTGTTCACTTACTGACAGCTCTGTCAGTAGACTTATAGGATCCCGCGTTTCAATAATTTCAAAGTCCTTGATGAGACTGCGCGCCATTTCTGTATAACGACTATCAGTCATAAAAATATTCCGCGTTTTGGTCAAAAGTACGGTTGCTGCTGTCCCTGAAAATCCAGTTAGATAATAAATATTTTGCTTATCCGTAACCAAGAAACTATCTATCTGTTCCGCCGTCAGCTTTGCTCTTAATTTTTCCAGTCTCATCATTTCCTCACAACTCTAGTGACCTTTTACGTTAGACCACGAACCTTTTTCTCCATCATAACACAAAAACGCTAGGTCCTCCTAACGTTTTTCCAAATTTATTTTTTCAAGGGTAAAAGGGCATCAGCCAACTTGCCAAACTCTGCGATAGATAAAGCTTCAGCTCGTATCGTCGGTGCTATTTCAGCTTGGGCAAGTAGTCTTTCAATTTCAGGTTTGTTTTCCTTACCAAAAGCAGCCTGCATATTATTCATCAGTGTTTTACGGCGATGGACAAAAGCACTGTGCATTGTTTTAAAGAACCATGCTTCATCTTGCACCTCAACCAATGGCTGTTCACGTCGCACCATTTTTAAAATGGCTGAGTCCACATTTGGTGCGGGAATAAAGACCGTTCGAGGCACAACAAAAGCAACACTCGCTTCCATATAATATTGCACCGCAATGGATAACGAGCCATATGCTTTACTATTTGGCTTTGCAGCGATTCGATCCGCTACCTCTTTTTGCATCATCACTACAAACTCCGCAAAAGGAATCTTACTTTCAATCAGATGCATCAAAATCGGAGTGGTGATATAGTAAGGCAGATTTGCAACGACCTTAATTGGTAAACTTGGATCTTTAAATTGCTGAATTTGAGTCGCTAAGTCCACTTTCAAGATATCCGCATTAACCAAAGTAAAATTATCATAGTTTTCCAAAGTTTCATCTAAGATTGGGATTAATGTTTTATCAATTTCAAAAGCCATCACTTCAGCAGCTTCTTCTAAGAGATACTGAGTCAGCGATCCAATCCCTGGACCAATTTCTATAACATTTACCTGTTTAGATAGCCCCGCTGTTTGTGTTATTTTAGTTAAAATATTATGGTCAGTTAAAAAATTCTGGCCAAATTTTTTCTTGAAGTTAAAATCATGTCGACGCAAGATGTCCTGAGTCCGAATGATATTTGAAATCCGATCAATATCTGTTTTTGTCATAGTGTTATTATAACGGAAATTTGAACTAAAAGCTACTCTACTTCGACTCGATAACCTTCTGAGTGCTCACCCAAATTTTCAAACTCCTCTATAAGACGCCATGATTGTTTCCAACTGTGACTTGGAAATGCCAAACATATTGAGCCTTTTTTCAATTTGTTTTCCGTTCGCATAACCAATTCGGAGCTGCTCACATACATATTCACGTCGTTTTCGACTATCTGCTCTCATAATTAAGCCAAGAGCCATCAAATCCGCTTGCTCCAACTTTACTGACTGCTCTGTCAGTACCGCATCTCCGCCCAAAACAGAATTAAGGGCACGCTTTAGGTCTTCATACTTCGCATGTTCTACACCCAGTGAGCCCTTACCTTTAGGTCTTGCCTCATCGCGATTTAAAAAAGCATGTTTAGCATTTGGAACGGCTTTCATTATGATTTTACGAATTCTTTCTCCTTGGAAATCTGGATCAGTAAAAACAATAATTCCTCGCTTATCTTCTAACCTCTTTAGTCGTTCTAAATCTCTGTCATCAATAGATGAACCTCCTGTTTCATAGGTCTCACAGTCAAAATAACGCTTAAGATTCGCTGTGTCATCTCGTCCCTCTACCACAATTACTTCATTAATTTTTTGCTTTTCTACCATAATTTGCTAAATATTTCTCTTTATCTCTTCGATTTTTAAGGATAATCACTTTATTTTCAACATTAAATTTTTTTATTTTTTGCTCAATCTGTGGAAACTCTTTTTCAGGAAAGGTCCAAACAAATTTTAAAAATTCTAAATATTCCTTGTCCCATTTTTCTTTGAACTCTTCAGCAATATCTGGACGATTTTTACCAAAAACACGACTCTTAATCGAGCGCTTAATCACCCGAAACGTTGTTTTTAAACGGGGTGTCTTCAACCAGATTACTTCATCAGCAAAAGGTAATCGCTCATCTAAAGTTGAACCGTAATTTCCATCAATAATCACATTCTCATTTTGAAAAATAAAAATTCTTGTCGCCTCACGTAACTTTTCTCTGGCAATTTCACTTGGATATTTATGAAAAACCTTATCTAAATGCAAAATAGGATAACTTGTAATTTTTCCTAATTCTCTTGCAAAAGTTGATTTACCACTTCCTGAACTACCAATAATCATAATTTTCATAAAAATAGCTCCTATCCAAATCAAAATAAATACGAATTTATTTTTTCAAGCCAAAAATCCTCAAGGCATTTTCTGTTGTCGCTTTAGCCACTTCATCAGCAGAAATTTCACGTAATTCAGCAATTTTCTCAATAATATATTTTGTGTAAGCTGGTCTATTTTCTTTTCCACGATATGGCATTGGTGTTAAATAAGGCGCATCAGTTTCCACTAAAATTTTGTCCAAGGGAACTGTAGCCGCAGCCTCCTGAACATCAAGAGCCTTCTTAAAAGTGACTACACCTGAAAAAGAAATCATCATTCCAAGCTCTACAAATTTGAGTGCCTCATCGGCTGTCCCAGAAAACGAATGCATAATCGCACCAGCAGGACCAACACCTTCTGATTTAATAATTTCATAAGTATCATCAAGCGCATCACGTGTATGAACTTGAAAAGGCAGACCGATTTCCTTAGAAATTTGGATTTGTCTTCTAAAAACTCGTTCTTGTTCTTCTTTCGGACGGACCATCCAGTGATAATCCAAACCAATTTCTCCAAGAGCAACAACTTTTTTTGCTGACAGCTTGGTCAGTAAATAATTTTCAGCTTGGTCATCAAATTCAGCAGCATCATCAGGATGCCAGCCAATTGTTGCGTAGCATTCTTCAAATTTCTCAGCCAACAAAAGTGCTGCATCATTTAATTCATAGTTGCTTCCCACATTATTAATTCTTGTTACGCCAAAATCTTGCGCCTTAAGCAGCTCTTCTTGGATCCGACCTTCAAATTCACTAGTATTGAGATGTGTATGTGTATCAAAAATTTCTATCATGTTATTCATCATAATTCCTCATCATTCCTAATGCCTCTTTTGTGCTTTAAGTCTTATTGAAAAATTATGTTTTCTCACCTTTCTTATCCTCTTAGTCTGCTTTTACGAGTACTATTATTCAAATTTTCACCTTTTTTACTCTTCATAAAGAACCTACAAGACTAACTGAGAGAACAAACATAACCCGCCATCTTCTCGCCTTAAGACATCTTCTCTATAATAAGAAAGCCTTGCTTTTTACACTGTTTATTATAGCAAAAATAATGGAATCAGGCTCTATAACAAGAGTCACTAATCAACTTGAAACTTTAATTTATGCAGTATACTATGATAGAATAATGAAAATAACAAGGAGATAAAGATGAAAATGATAGAAATTAAGACACTAACAACAGATTTAATTGAACGCTTATTGATTATTTGGGAAAGTTCTGTCAGAGCAACACATGACTTCTTATCAGATGAAGAAATCAATAACATCAAAAAATGTGTCCCAGATGCCCTGAAAAACATCGAACATTTGATTATCCTAGAAGACACCTCTAAACAGCCTCTAGGATTTATGGGAATTAGCAATCAAACACTCGAGATGCTCTTTATAGCAGACAAAAATCGAGGCAAGGGATTAGGAAAACAGCTTTTATCCTATGGCATTGAGCATTACGCTGTGCAAAAATTGACTGTCAATGAACAAAATCCACTGGCTAGAGGATTTTATGAACATATGGGCTTTCAAACCTATAAACGAAGCGAATTCGATGAACAAGGAAACAATTATCCCATTTTATATATGCGTAAAATTGACTGATTATGAGAACTAAAATTTCCCATTGCAGTACCAAAATATCATACATTTCTCATTTTATTTCATCAAAAGCAACACATTAAAGTCAAACAATTTAACGTTAGCAATAGCTATTTATATTAGTCTTTCTAAAGTTATATCAAATAAAAAAAGCAAGGTCAACGCCTTGCTTTTATTTCATTTAGATTCAAATTTTATGCACATTCGAAGCAAAACGTCCTCGTGATGTCATTGCAACCTCAAATGTAACTTTTTGTCCGTCAATGTACTTCTTAAAACCACTCCCTTGGATATCTGAAAGATAGGCAAATACATCTTGACTATCTTCAGTCAAGATAAATCCATAACCTTTATCAATATTAAACCAGTTTATTGTTCCTCTTATCATTAGAAACTCCTTTCGCTAAATTGTAAATCCTATTTTGCGAAAAAGTGCATTCCTAAAACATTTAAACTCGAGACAAAACCTACACCCTCATAGTATCATCTATAGGTCCGAAAGTCAATGTTTCCAAATCAGAGTTCGCGTATTCTTTTATGATTGCCTAGATTGTCATGAGGATTTGCTTTAGCAAGATTTAAGGTTTCTCTATCAACAACTCTAACATCTTTATTTTCAAGTTCTACTACCAAGGCATTTTTATAAATCGTAACATCCCCAGAGATTATTCGTGCCTTCTCACCATTTGCCAATGTAATACAGTCGCCAGTTTCCATTTAATTTCCAACCTCTCTAAATCTTCTTTAAAGTTTCATTCTCCGCACAGTTTTATATGAAAAATAAGGACCTATCGTCCTTACTCACTCATCCTATGTATTGCGGGAATAGGATTTGAACCTATGACCTTCGGGTTATGAGCCCGACGAGCTACCGAGCTGCTCCATCCCGCTTCGCAAGTATAACACTAATCCCTACCCTTGTCAAATCTACTAATGCCTCAAAGAGATAAGCTGTCCCATCTCTTGTTTTTTATTGGCATAAAGTTAGTAAAAAAGCCCTCTTCTTTTTCTTAAATGTCTAATCAGAAGACCCAAATTTGCACAAGTTACTGCTCCAATGACTAAAGCTAATCCCAGAAATCTTAATACTTCTGCTACAACGCCATGGAAAACATAAATGCTTCCAACGCTTAGAAATATTCCTAAAATCGCTGTGTAATACCAACTTTTGTTAACTCTTATCACGTTCATCTTCCTCTCAAATTTGTTTATAAAAGTATATCATAGAATACAAAAAAGTATATACCAATATGCTCAAGGAGTGACTTTTGTGGCTTAGGAAAAGTGCTAAGTGAGCAATAAATCGATCCATAAAATAAATCAGATGTAAATAATATTACTAAATCGTCTATGTTACAAGAATCCTACTTTACCTTTTATCCACAATGCAACTACTTTGAATGAAAAACTCAAAGAAATTATTTCCTTTCTCACAAGAAAATAGCTTATTCATTTCATGTATTGTATAAATAATTTAAAATTTTCGAACCTATTCTTTTGATTACTTAATTTTTTTATTATATGATTACAGTAATACAAGATATGGAGGAAGATATATGACAGATACTGTGGAAGTGTTGCTCGTTGCAAAAGATAGTCACCTTTATTTCTTTGATGCTCTAACAGAAATAGACGTAATGTCGGGGAATGAATTAAAAGAACTAACAAAGTTTAATTCTAAAGAAGCAGAAAAGTTAGCTCGTTACCAACTTATTATTTTTATGGATAGTGGCTTCCATCCTGAGTATGCAAAGCAAGTAAAAAAATATACTTCCGCACGTTTAGTCCTCTTTTTTTGGAATAAGATAGCGGACAAGAGACTTGAGTTATTATTGGATACGAAAAAAGATGGTAGCATCGATGATTACTATAGTTTCGATCCCATTGAAGCAAAAAAATTCGGCCTCTATCATAACTCCACCTTCTATAAATCATGTGTAGAGCTCTCAAAACAAGCACCTCAATACGATTTGTTTTTCGGAGGCAATAACAAAGGAAGACGGAATATGGCCCATGTTCTAGAAAGCAAATTTGGAAATTTGGGAATTTCTTTGAATCTTTTCATCATTGAAGGCAATGAGGGACATAAAAATAGAGGATACCTCCCTTATCAGCAGTTTTTAGAATTTCTATCCCCCTCCAATGGAATATTAGAAATAATGCAAGAAGAGCAACATGGACTAACACTTCGTACGATGGAGTCATTATTTTTCCAAAAAAAGCTCGTCACTACAAATCTGGAAATTAAACGTTACTATTTTTATCATCCAGATAATATTTTTATTTTAGGACATGATTCTTTAGAAGATTTGCCAGCATTCATGAGTAAGCCACATAAACAGCTCAACGCTGATATGATTCGATTTTTCGAGCCTCAGTCATGGCTTCAGCGTTTTTTCTGTGAAGAAAGACTAGAAGAGAACGGCTTATATTTTGATTCAAATAATTAGATATAACTAAATAAGCATAAAAAAACTACTAAACCCTAGTTTTAATACTATGCTATTTAAAAAGCTAAATGATCTTAGTATCTAAAAGAAAACTGTCATATACATTAAACGTAAATTAGAGAAAACGCTACTAAAATAAAATTGTTCTTAAAAACAAAACAATTTTTTTGAGTCTCCATTCTCGTTATGGTAGAGTATAACCATAGATGTATGCAATAAATTACCTAAAAAGACAGTGCATACTAGAAAGAGGTATTTTATGATTTGGTCGTTAATAGTAGGAGCTATTATTGGTTTGATTGCAGGGGCAATCACAAATAAAGGGGGATCGATGGGCTGGATCGCTAATATC